>JASCPH010000001.1 GCA_029959545.1 Microbacteriaceae bacterium PS02066
CCTGCGAGGCGCCGGAGGCGAGCTGGTCGGCGCCCGCGGCGAGCTGACCGACGCCGCTGGACAGCTCGGTCGCGCCCTGGGCGGCGCTCGCGGAGCCGTCGGCCAGCTGCTTCGCGCCGCTCGCCGCGTCGCCCAGCTGGTCGTGCAGCGTCGTGAAGCCGAGCAGCACGTTCGTCAGATACTGCTCGGAGACGGCGCTGCCGAACACGGATGCGGCGGTCTGCGTGATCTGAGCGGTGATCGCCTGGTCGACCACACGTCCGTCCGGCGCGCTCTCGACCGAGATCGTCGCCTGCTCCGGGGTCGAGCCGGGAGCGGTGGAGGTGGCGGCGGCGGAGAAGTTCTCGGGGATCGTGATGACGGCGCTGTAGGTGCCGTCGGCGAGGCCCGCGGCTGCATCCTCGTCGTTGGAGATCGTCCAGTCGATGTTGCTGGGGACATCCGACGAACCCTCGACGAGTCCCGCGGTGAGCTGGCGCCCGAGCGGGGCGAGCTGTCCGTTGATCTCGACCGGCTTGTCGTCGTTCACGATCGCGGCCGACATGTTCTCGAGTCGTTCCACGGGGTTGTAGAGGGCCGCCACGAGGAGCCCGCCGATGATGACGGGCAGCAGCACGATCCCGAGCACTGTCAGCCAGGTGACGGGACGTCGGGCGTGGGAGCGTTCGATGGGGACGGTCATGCGAGCACCTCCGCGGGGGACGTGGGAAGGGTGACGGGCTCGCCGGCGCGGTAGCCGGCGTCGGTGAGCAGCGTGCGTGCGGCGGCGATATCGGATGCGGACCCGACGGCGGTGGCGACGAGGGTGAGTCCGCGTGAGGCGGCATCTCGGAGGACGGTGAGGGCCTCGTCGCGCTCGATGCGAGGCAGTCGTTCGAGGCGGTCGATGCCGTCGACGACGACGACCGCGGGGGAGCCCTCCACCGCGTGTCGGAGGTCGTCGACGGGGTCGGATGCGGTGGCCAGAAGAGCCATCCCGGCGCGCGCACGCACCCAGGCGCCGCGCTCCGGCAGCAGGTGGCCCGCGACCCGGAGGCGCCCGTCGCTCGGGTTCAGCCGGCCCGCCAGCACGAGCGTCAGCGCGTGCGTCGCGGCGGGGTCCTCCGCGGCGACGACCAGCGCCTCGCCCGGTTCGACGGCCGCATCCACCGGGCCGAACACGGGCCTCGCCTCGGTGCGCAGTGCGAGTCTCTCGGCGACGACGACGGCGGAGCCTTCGCTCGCCCACTCGCGCAGCGACAGCTCGCGTTCGACGGCCTCACCCTCGATGTCGAAGTGCGGCAGGATGCGCTCCAGCCACTTCGGCATCCACCAGGCCTTGTCTCCGAGCAGCGTCATGACGGCGGGCACGAGCGTCATGCGCACGAGGAACGCATCGATGGCGATTCCCGTCGCGAGTCCGAGCGCGATCGGCTTGAGATTCGAATCGCCCTCGGGGACGAAGGCCGCGAAGACGGCGAACATGATGATGGCCGCGGCGGTCACCACGCGGGCGGATGCGGTGTAGCCGCTGCGCACGGCCTCGAGCGCGATCTCTCGCGCCGGGCGGTGGGGGTTGTCGCGGCGAGCGTGAACGAAGTCCTCCCGCATCCGGGAGACGAGGAACACCTCGTAGTCCATGGCGAGACCGAACAGCACGCCCATCAGCACGATCGGCATGAAGCTGATGACCGGGCCGACGCGTGCCACGTGCAACAGGTCGGCGAACCAGCCCCACTCGAACACGGCCGCGACGACGCCGAACGAGGCGGCGACCGAGAGCAGGTAGCCGAGTGCGGCCTTGACCGGCACCCAGATGGAGCGGAAGACGATCATCAGAAGGATGAGGGAGAGTCCGACGACGAAGATGCCGAAGGGCAGCAGCGCCGCCGACAGGCGGTCGGAGATGTCGATGGCCACGGCCGTGAAGCCGGTGACCTGGAGATCGACCCCGTACTCGTCGAGCAGGCGGTCGTGCTGGGCGCGGAGCTCGCGCACGAGCTCGGCCGTGGCCGGGTCGTCGGCGGCGGTCTCCGGCACGATCTGCACGATGCCGGTGTCGGCCGCCTGGTTCGGGGTCGCGAGGGCGACCTCCTTCACACCCGGGATTCGGGAGATCTCGTCGCCGAGGTCCTCCATGAGGGTGAGCGGGTCGGTGGAGGTGACGATCGTCCCGGTCATGATGAGCGGGCCGTTGGCGCCGGGACCGAAGTGCTCGCTCGTGAGGTCGTACGCGACGCGGGCCTGGTCGCCCTTGGGCAGCTGACCGGCGTTGGGCAGGGCGAGCGCGAGGCTCGTCGCCGGGATCGCGGCCACACCGAGGGCCGCGACCACCGCCACGGTCGTCACAACGGGGTGGCGTGTCACCATGCCCACCCATCGCGCCGAGAAGCCGCGCCGGGCGGACGCGGCCGCATCCCGGGCCGGTCGGCGGTCGCGCCTGCTCCAGCCGCGCACGCGCCCCTTGACGAAGCCGAGCATCGCCGGGGTGAGCGTGACCGCGACGAGCACGGCGATCGCGACGGCGACGGCAGCCGCGATACCCATCGTCGTCAGGAACGGGATGCCGGCGAAGCCGAGGCCGATGAGCGCGATGAGCACCGTCATGCCCGCGAAGAGCACGGCGGATCCCGCGGTGCCGGTGGCCCGGGCGGCGGACTCCTCGGGGTCCGCTCCGTCTCGCACCTGGTCCTGATGTCGGGAGATGATGAACAGCGCGTAGTCGATGCCCACGGCGAGCCCGAGCATGAGCGCGAGCAGCGGGGTCGTCGACGACACCGAGGCGAACGCAGTCGCCACGAAGATGAGCGCCATCGACAGCCCGACCCCCAGGATCGCCGTCATCAGCGGGAGTCCCGCGACGACGAACGAGCGGAAGGTCACGATCAGCACGATCAGCGCGATGATCAGGCCGACGAGTTCGGTGACGGTCACACCGGGAAGCGAGATGGCGAAGAGGTCGCCGCCGAGCGCGACCTGCGAGCCCGCGGGGAGGTCCGGCTCCAGCGCGTCGACGGTGGACTGCAGATCGGTGCGCGTGGACTCGGGCACGTCGGTGGCCTGACCGTCGAACTGCATCCGCACGATCGCCGCGCTGTCGTCGTCGGAGATGCTGCCGGTGATGGACGCGTCGTAAGGGTCGGTGACCGCGAGCACGCCGTCGAGCTTCTCGATCGTCGCGATCGTGTCCTCGATGTGCGTCCGGTAGTCGTCGTCCGTGATCTTCGTCCCGTCGGCGGCGACCACGACGAACTGCGCGTTGGTGCCGCTGACCTGGGGGAAGGTGCGTGAGAGCTGCTCCAAGCCCGCCTGCGACTCGGTGCCCGGGATCGAGAAGCTGTTGTCGGTGCCCTGCGAGAACACCGCGGCACCGCCGCCGGCCAGGACGAGCAGCAGCAGCCAGGTGATCAGGACGCGCCACGGGCGACGGTACGACCAGCGGCCGAGCGAGTACAGGAGCGTGGACACCGGCGCCTCCGTGGGTCGAGGTGGTCGGGCGGGTTCGATACGGAAGTGTATCCGATACAACTGTGTATCCTAGAGTCGCCTCCGTGGTGAACCTGGGCGATCGATGAGAGCCACATGGATGTGGTGGAAGGAGAGATCGTGACGCAACCGGCCGTGCCCCGAAGTCGCGAGAACACTCGTGCGCGGCTGCTCGCCGCCGCATCCGAGGTCTTCGCCGAGTCGGGGCTGGAAGGCGCTTCCGTCGAGGCGATCTGCGAGCGCGCCGGCTTCACGCGCGGTGCCTTCTACTCCAATTTCGCCTCCAAGGAGGAGCTGCTGCTGGGGCTCATGCAGCAGGTCGCCGACCAGAAGCTGGAGCGGGTGACCGAGCGGGTGCGCGAGCTTGGCGAGGACACCTCGGTCGACCGCAATGTCGCCGAACTCGTCACGAGCGTCCTCGACGTCGGAACCGACGTGCCATCGGGTGTCGTGCTCATGAGCGAGATCCGCACGAACGCGATGCGCGACGAGCGGCTCGCCGCGGCCTACCTCGCCTGGGTGACCGCCATGGCGGAGCGGGTCGCGGAGATCATCGGCGATATCGCGGGTGCATACCGGCTGCGGCTGCGCATCCCCGCGATCGAGTTCGCGCGGCTGATCCTCGACGTGTGGGACGCCACCTGCGCCTTCGCGGTGATCTCGGGTCTCGCGCCACTGGCCGCGAAGGACCTGCTGACCCAGCGCACGGCGACGCTGGCGGCGGCGGTCACGGACGCGGGGTGAGCTCGGACTCGCTCACCAGCCGATAACACCGCTCGAGCCGGTCCTCCCACCAGCTGCGGCGGGCGGGGTCAGCGGCATGCCTGTGCAACAGGTCGGCGTTCGGCGCCGCACGTCGCACCTCGATCGCACCGTCGGCGGCACGCAGCGGCGCGGCGGTGACGTCGGCCGCCAGCAGCGACGCGGTCCCCAACCCGCAGTCGTAGTCGAGTTCGGGAAGCGCCGCCGCGAGCGCGAGTCCCATGCCGAGTCCCACCGATGTGTCCAGGGCGCTGGAGACGACGGCGGGAAGCCCCGCATCCGCGACGATCCGCAGCGCCCGGCGCACACCTCCGAGCGGCGCCGCCTTCACCACCAGCAGATCGGCCGCCCGCTCGCGGGCGACGAGCAGCGGATCCGCGGCCTTGCGAACGCTTTCGTCGGCGGCGATGTCGATGCCGGAGCGGTGCACGCGCCAGCGAAGCTCGGCGAGCTCCGCCACGCTCGCGCACGGCTGCTCCGCGTACTCCAGGTCGTATTCGGCGAGCGCGCGCAACGCGTGCTCCGCCTCGTCGACGTTCCATCCGCCGTTCGCATCGATGCGGATGCGGCCGGTCGCGCCCATCGTCTGGCGCACCGCGGCGACCCGCGCGACGTCGTCGGCCAGGGTCTGTCCGGCTTCGGCGACCTTCACCTTCGCGGTGCGGCAGCCGTCGAAGTGGCTGAGCACCTCCGCCACGTCGGATGCGGCAACCGCGGGCACGGTGGCGTTGACCGGGATGCGGGTGCGCACCGCATCCGGCTGCGGATTCCAGGCGAAGTCGATCGCCGCGGCCAGCCAGGTCGCCGCCTCGTCGTCGCCGTACTCGGTGAAGGGTGAGAACTCCGCCCACCCGGCGGGGCCCTCGAACAGGAGCGCCTCGCGCACCTCGATGCCCCGGAAGCGGGTGCGCAGCGGAAGCGCGACCACGTGGAGGTTCGAGCGGATGTCGGCGAGTGCAGGAGTCACTGCTCCATTGTGCTGGCGGTCGTAGGCTGACGGCATGCCTCTTCTCGACACTCCGGTCCGCCTCGGGCTCCAGCTCCAGCCGCAGCACGCCACCTACTCCGACATCCGCGACGCCGTCGTGCGGTTCGAGGACATGGGCGTGGACATCCTCTTCAACTGGGATCACTTCTATCCGCTGTACGGAGAGTCGGACGGTGCGCACTTCGAGTCCTGGACCATGCTCGCCGCGTGGGCCGAGCAGACCGAGCGCGTCGAGTTCGGCGCGCTCGTGAACTGCAACAGCTACCGCAACCCCGACCTGCAGGCCGACATGGCCCGCACGATCGACCACATCAGCGCCAAGGGCGGCGAGGGACGGTTCATCTTCGGCACGGGTTCGGGCTGGTTCCAGCGCGACTACGACGAGTACGGCTACGAGTTCGGCACCGCGGGTTCGCGTCTGAACGACCTCGCCGACGGCCTCGCGCGCGTGACGACGCGGTGGGGCAAGCTGAACCCGGCGCCGACTCGCCGCATCCCGATCCTGATCGGCGGCGCGGGTGAGCAGAAGACGCTTCGTCTGGTCGCACGTCACGCCGACATCTGGCACAGCTTCGTCGCGCCCGAGGACATCGCGCACAAGGTCGGTGTGATCGAGAAGTGGGCGGAGGCCGAGGGACGAGACGTCTCGAACCTCGTGATCTCGAACGAGCTCAAGGATCGCGACGAGGAGTACGCCGACGCGCTGTTCGCCGCGGGTGTGCGCACCTTCACGCTGGGACTCAACGGCCCCGACTACGACCCGGAGATCGCTCGCCGCTGGCTGCGCTGGCGCGACACGAAGAACGGCTGAGCGTGTCAGTCGTCTGAGAGCATGGAAGGTAGATAGCCCAGCGCGTCCAATCGACGAATGAGCCGCGGTGCAAGCGGTCCGCGGGAGAGCGAGAGCCGGTAGAACCGGGGACCTTCCTCAGCATGCTGGAGTATTCGGCGGTCGAGAAGGCTCCGTATCGCGCGAGAGCGGGCTGAGGCGGTTCCCTGCAGCGTCGGGCCGAGATCGCCTGCCTTGACGACGCCGCGTTCGAGTGCGATGCGAAGTGCGTCTCGCTCTTGCGAGGTGATCAAGCCGTCACGATGGAGAGACTCCAGGGCGGGGCCCACCAGCTCCGTGATCACGAAATCGTGCTGTTGGAGCTCCACAAGACGCGCGACGTCGTTGCGTATGCCTCGCACGAAGAACTCGGCCCATGCGATGGTGCCGTTGTCGCTGAGATCGTCGGCGCGTTCGAGTGCGGCGATGTAGGCCTCGCGTTGGTTACCGAAGACCGCGGTGGGTTTGAGTGCGCTGCAGCCGCGCGTGGCGAAGATCGTCTTGCGAAGCATGGCGTACGTGAACAGGCGGGATACGCGTCCGTTGCCGTTCTGGAACGGGTGTATCCAGACGAAGCGGTGATGCGCGATGGCGATCTGCAGCATCTGTTCGTGCAGGGGGCGCGGGGCGTTGGCAAACTCCAGTAGTGATGTCATCTCGGCGTGCACAGTGACCCAGCTGGGAGGAACATGCGCGGATCCGGTGATCGCGACCTCCACCTCGCGGTACGCCCCCGGATGCGGATCCCCTTCACGGAGGAGTTCATCGACCGTGCGGCGATGCAGTTCACGTACGAAGGAGTGCGACAGTGGCGCGCGGGGATCGATCTGGTCGATGAACCTCGCCGTTTCTGCGATGTTGGCGATCTCCCGGAAGTGGTCTTCGTAAGTGGTCGCGCCAGATCCCACCTGTTCGATGGCGTCGTACACCGTCGTATGGTTGCCTTCGATGCGGGCCGACACCACGCTCATGACGACGTCGAACAATCGGTGCAGCTCGACGTACGTGTCGTATGGTGTCGTTCCCGTGCCGATATCGGCACGGAGGCGCTCGATCTCGAAGAGCGTGGCAACGAGCTCCGTTCCGAAGTCCAGGCGCGGGATCGCGTACTTGTCGTGCATGCTCTCGATTATTGCGCCGTCATGGCCAACTAATTGCCAAAATCGTCATTTCTCGTCTTGGATTCGGTATCTACTCCCCTCGTTTCGCTTCTGATTATTTGCGGATCTCTCCGACGAGATTTGCT
Organism: Microbacteriaceae bacterium PS02066; assembly: GCA_029959545.1. Lineage (GTDB taxonomy): Bacteria > Actinomycetota > Actinomycetes > Actinomycetales > Microbacteriaceae > Microbacterium > Microbacterium binotii. The sequence goes on from JASCPH010000001.1 coordinate 7,291, forward strand.
CTGCGGAGCGAACTAGGATTGCTGCGTGAGCGTCTCCGAACTCTTCGACCCGGCGGAGTGGGAACTCGCCCCCGGGGCGGATACCTACACCGACATCACGGCGCACGTCTCGCGCGACGGCCGCATCGCGCGCATCGCGTTCGACCGCCCCGAGGTGCGAAACGCCTTCCGCCCGCACACGGTGGACGAGCTCTACCGCGCGCTGGATGCGGCTCGCCAGAACCCGCGCATCGGCGTCGTCCTGCTCACCGGCAACGGCCCGAGTCCGAAGGACGGCGGGTGGGCCTTCTGCTCCGGCGGCGACCAGCGCATCCGCGGCCGCGACGGCTACAAGTACTCGGACGACCAGGCGACGGTGGCGGATCCCGCACGGGCGGGGCGCCTGCACATCCTCGAGGTGCAGCGCCTCATCCGCTTCATGCCGAAGGTCGTCATCGCGGTGATCCCCGGCTGGGCGGCCGGCGGCGGCCATTCGCTGCACATCGTCGCCGACCTGTCGATCGCCTCGGCCGAGCACGGCCGGTTCAAGCAGACGGATGCGGATGTGGGCTCCTTCGACGCGGGCTACGGCTCGGCGTACATGGCCCGCCAGGTCGGTCAGAAGATCGCGCGCGAGGTGTTCTTCCTGGCGGAGGAGTACTCGGCTCAGCGCGCGTACGAGATGGGCGCGGTCAACCGTGTCGTCCCGCACGCCGATCTCGAGCGCGAGGCGATCGCGATGGCGCGCACCATCCTCACCAAGTCGCCGACGGCGATCCGGATGCTGAAGTTCGCCTTCAACGCCGTCGACGACGGGCTCGTGGGACAGCAGGTCTTCGCCGGCGAGGCGACCCGTCTGGCGTACGGCACCGATGAGGCGGTCGAGGGGCGGGATGCGTTCCTGGAGAAGCGCGAACCGGACTGGTCGCCCTACCCGTGGCACTACTGACCGCCCGGCTCCCATCGACGCCCAGCGCCCGCGGGGTGCTGGCAGCGGTGCGTGCGGCCCTCGATGGCGCGGGTCCCGCCGTGCACCTCGGCGGCACGTCCCCCGTACCGGTGCCGGCGGGGGTGGCCGCGGTCGTGACGACCTCGGGGTCGACGGGCTACCCGAAGGACGTGCTGCTCAGCCGCAGCGCGCTCATCGCGAGCGCGAGCTCCACGGCCGCGCGGATCGGGGAGGGTGCCTGGCTGCTGGCGCTGCCCGCGACCTACGTGGCGGGCCTGCAAGTACTCGTGCGCTCGCTGCTGGCCGGCCACGAACCCGCGATCCTCGAGGGTCACTTCTCGGTGGAGGGTTTCGTCGCCGCTGCGCGGGGCATGGCCTCCGCCGCGCACGGCGCACGCACGCCGACCTACTCCTCGCTGGTTCCGGCGCAGGTGAACCAGCTGATCGCCGCGGCCGACGCCCCCGAGGTGCGTGCGGCCCTCGCCTCGTTCGAGGCGATCCTCGTCGGCGGACAGGCGCTTCCGGATACCGTGCGCGAGCGAGCCGCATCCCTCGGAGCGCGCATCGTGCGCACGTACGGGGCGAGTGAGACGAGTGGCGGATGCGTGTACGACGGCGTTCCGCTGGACGGGGTGCACGTACGGGTCGCCGACGGCGAGGTGCAGCTGTCGGGGCCGATGCTCGCCGAGGGCTACCGCGACGAGCCCGAGCGCACGGCCGCCGTCTTCGTGCGCGACGACGCGGGGCAGCGCTGGTATCGCACGGGAGACGCCGGCTCGTTCGACGCCGGACGCCTGAGGGTCACCGGCCGTCTCGACAACGTGATCGTCTCCGGCGGGGTCAACGTGTCGCTCGACCGGGTCGAGCGCGTCGTGCGCTCTCTGCCGGGATTCGCGGACGCGGTCGTCGTGGGCGCGGCGCACGAGCGGTGGGGCGAGACGCCCGTCGTCGTCGTGCCGGGGGATGCGGCCGCATCCGCGAGCCTGGACGAGGTGCGCGCCGCGGTCCGCGCCGAGCTCGGAGCACCGGCACGACCCGATCGCATCGAGGTCGTAGCGAGCATCCCCGTACTGTCCAGCGGCAAGCCGAACCGTCGCGCGCTCCGCGCGCTCATCGAGCGCTGACGTCGTCGCAATAGGATGACTGCTCGTGGCCAGTAAGACCAAGAAGAAGCGACCCGGCGTCTCGGGCAACCCCCAGAAGGCGCGCGCGCAGGTCGGTCCGCGTCCCGTTCGGCGCGCGGGCGTGGGGGATTGGATCGAAGGCGCGAGGCTCCGCACGCTGCCACTGGCCGTCTCGCCGGTGCTGCTGGGCACGGGTGCGGCGCTCGTGATCGACAATGCCCTGCACTGGCTGCTCGCGCTCGGCTGCCTGGCCGTCGCCGTGCTCCTGCAGATCGGTGTGAACTTCGCCAACGACTACAGCGACGGCGTCCGCGGCACCGACGACTTCCGCGTCGGGCCCGCCCGCCTGACGGGCGCAGGTAAAGCGAAGCCGCGAACGGTGCTGATCGTGGCCCTCACCTTCTTCGCCTTGGCCGCGCTCGCGGGACTCGCCCTCACCATCCGCACGCAGCAGTGGTGGTTCCTCGCGGTCGGCGCCGTCTGCATCGTCGGGGCGTGGTTCTACACCGGCGGCAAGCGCCCCTACGGCTACGCCGGTCTCGGCGAGGTCGTCGTCTTCGTGTTCTTCGGGCTCGTCGCGACCCTGGGCACGACGTGGGTCCAGGTGCAGGTGCTGCCGCAGGAGGCCTGGTTCGGCGCCGTCGCCGCGGGGCTGTTCGCCTGCGCTGTGCTGCTCGCCAACAACCTGCGCGACATCGAGCCCGACAAGAAGGCCGGCAAGAAGACGTTGAGCGTGCGGATCGGCAAGCGGGCGACGCAGGTGCTGTTCACCGTGATCGTGCTCGTGCCGTTCGCGATCTCGATCTTCCTGGCGTTGTTCTACCCGCCCGCGTGGCTCACCCTGCTCGTGCTCCTGCTGGTTCTTCCCGCGGTGCTGATCGTGTGGACCTACCGCGAGCCGAAGGAACTGGTGGTCGCGCTGAGTCTCACCTCGCTCGGCTCTCTGGCCTACGCGGCGCTCGTGTTCTGGGCACTCCACGGCTGAACGGCGAACGATCATGGTCCTCGTCGCGGACACTGATCCGGCTCGCCTCGACCGCGCCTGGATCTGGCGGATGCTCTCGAGCGAGGCGCGAGGAAGCTGAGGGCTCAGTCGCCGGATGAGGCGTCTTCGGCTTCCGCGTCGTCGGCGCCGAGCGTGCGGCGCGGCTGACGGGGCTTGCCGAGGTCGGCGGTCGCCTCCGCCAGGGGCCGGCGCAGGAAGAGGATGGACAGGCTCAGCCCGATGAGGGCGGCGAAGACGGCCGCGAGCCAGTACAGCTCCTGGAAAACGGGAAACAGCATGAGGATCGCGAACGGCACGAGGAACGCGAGAACGCGCAGCACCGAATAGACGATCGCGGGACGGGCCTTCACCCCCTCATCCTACGCGTCGAGCGCCTGCGCTCTCGGGGCCCGTGCAGGCCACGCGGCCTAGGATGGGGGAATGGTCCGGCTCCTGCTCATTCTGGCGCTGGTTGCCGTCGTCTTCTGGGTCTACACGGTCGTGGACTGCGCGGTGCAACCGGCCACGCGTCACCGCGGCGTCAGCAAGGGCACCTGGATGGTCATCGTGATCCTGCTGCCCGTCGTCGGCGGCATCCTGTGGTTCGTGACCGGGCGCGCGCGCAAGAACGCGGCACCGGTGCGGCGGGCACCCGACGACGATCCGGACTTCCTCCGCACGATCGGCTCGATCAGCGACCAGGACGAGCGCATCCGCCGTCTCGAGGAGGAGCTCGCCCAGCTCGACTCCGACGACGACACGCCCCGCTCGCCGGAGGCGCCGGGGCATCCCGCGCCGCGGCGGCCCGACGACGACGAGCCGCGCTGAGATGACGACGCCCGAAGACGCCGGTCGCGCACCGGCGACGGATGCGGCTGCGGCGATGGTCGCGCGGCTGATCGAGCGCGGCGTCGCGCACATCGTGGTGAGTCCGGGCTCCCGGTCGCAGGCGCTCGCGCTCGTCGCCGCGGTCGCCGAAACCTCGGGCCGTGTGCGCGTGCACGTGCGCATCGACGAACGGGTCGCGGGGTTCACCGCGCTCGGGATCGGGCGGGAGTCCGGTGTCCCGGCCGCCGTGGTGTGCACGTCGGGGACCGCCGTTGCGAACCTCATGCCGGCAGCCCTCGAGGCGCATCACGCCGGCGTTCCCCTCCTGCTGCTCACCGCGGACCGGCCGCCCGAGTTGCGCGGCGTCGGGGCGAACCAGACGACGCGGCAGCCTGGCCTGTTCCAGCCGGCGACGCGTCTCGACATCGACGCCCCCGTGCCCGACACTATCGACGCCGACGGTTCGTCCGAGCAGAGCCGCATGTTCCGCCGGCTCGCCGATGAGGCGTTCGACGCCGCTCTCGGCGCCGGTACCCGCCCCGCCGGGCCCGTGCACGTCAATCTGCCCTTCCGTGAGCCGCTGGCGGGTGCTCTTCCCGCGTGGTTCGAGGTCTCCGGCGCCGATGTCCCCGCCTCTCAAGAGGAGGAGCCCGCATCCGGAGCGCTCTACCAGGGCGGCGGCGGGATCGGCGAGTCCGACATTCCCGAGGAATCCGGTACCGCTCCGCTGCTGCTGGTCCAGGGACCGCGCACCGTCGTGGTCGCGGGGGCGGATGCGGGAGCCGACGCCGAACGCGTGTCGCACGAGGGCGGCTGGCCGCTCATCGCCGAGATCGTCAGCGGGGCCCGGTTCGGGCGCCTGTTCGTGCACGGCTACCGACAGGCGCTGTCGGATCCCGGGCTCGGGGGACGCGTCGAGCGCGCCGTCGTGTGGGGTCATCCGACGCTCAGCCGCGAGGTCACCGCTCTGCTGCGTCGCGATGATGTCGAGGTCATCGCGATCCGCGGCCCCGGTGAGCCGTTGAACCTCAACGGTCGCACGGCCGCCGTCGACGCGGTCGCTGTGGCGCCCGGCGACGCCGACCGTGCGTGGCTGGGTGAGTGGATGCGCGCCTCTCGTGCCGCATCGGTCGATCTCTCGCCGCCCGCGCCCGACGCGGAAGGGCTCGCCTCCGCCGTCCCGCGCGAGCGGCTGTCTGCGGTCTCGGCCGAACTCGACGTGCTGCGCGCCCCGCTCGATCGGGCGTCGCTCGTCGATGCCGTGTGGCGCGCGAGCTGGCCCCACGACCGGCTGGTCTTCGGGTCCTCCCGACTCGTGCGCGTCGCCGACCAGGTGCTGGGCGGCAAGAAGGTGCCGGTGCATGCGAACCGCGGGCTTGCCGGCATCGACGGCACGGTCGCGACCGCGACGGGCGTGGCGATCGCGAGCCAGGACGAAGGACGCCCGGGTGTGACCCGCGTGCTGCTGGGGGATCTCGCCTTCCTGCACGATGTCGGAGCCCTGCTGCTGCCGGCGGCCGAGGCGGAGCCGCGCATCCAGGTGATCGTGGGCAACGACGGCGGCGGAACGATCTTCGACGGGCTCGAAGTCGCGAGCGTGGCGGATGCGGCGACGATCGACCGCGTGCAGTACACGCCGCAGGCGGTGCGACTGGAGCATCTCGCCCTCGCGTACGGGTGGGAGTACCGCCGGATCACGACGCGGGCCGCGCTCGACCAGGCGCTCACCTCTCCCGCCGGCGGCCGTCAGCTCATCGAGGTGCCGCTGGAACGCTGAGCGTTCAGGCCAGAGCTTCGACGATCGGGCGGAACTTCACGCGCGTCTCGAGCAGCTCGGATTCGGGATCGCTCGCGGCCACGATGCCCGCACCGGCGTACGCGGTGAGGGCGACGTCGCCCTCCGAGTCCGGGGTGTCGAACTGCGCGCAGCGCAGCGCGATGGCCCACTCGCCGTCGCCGGCCTGGTCGATCCATCCCACGGGGCCTGCGTAGCGGCCGCGATCGAAAGGCTCCAAGCGGCGGATGACATCGAGAGCCGCCTGCGTCGGCGTGCCGGCGACGGCGGCCGTCGGATGCAGCGCCGCGACCAGATCCAGGGCGGACGCCGTGTCGGAGAGGGCGCCCTCGACGTCGGTCGCCAGGTGCCAGACGTTCGGCAGCTTGAGAGTGAACGGCTGCTCGCTCGAGCGCAGAGCGCGGGTGTGCGGATCGAGCGCCGCCAGAACGCTGCGCACCGCGAACTGATGCTCGTCCTGATCCTTGGTGCTCGTGGCGAGGGCGAGGGCGGCCGCCGCATCCGCATCCGGATCCGCGCCGCGTGCCGTGGTGCCCGCGAGCACGCGTGCGGTCACGGTGCCCTGCTCGACGGTGACGAGGGTCTCGGGGCTGGCGCCGATCAGCCCGTCGACGGCGAAGGCCCACGTGTCGGGGTAGCCGGATGCGAGGGCGCGCACGAGGCGGCGGAGGTCGGAGCCGGCGGGCACGGTGCCCGCGAGGTCTCGCGCGAGGACGACCTTGCTGACCTCGCCCGCCGCGATCGCCTCGACGGCCTCGCGCACCGAGGCGATGTAGCCGGCGGGATGCTGCCGGCCGGGTCCCAGGGTGGCGGACCAGTGTGCACCGTAGGGCGTCGCCACGGGGGCGATGGCCGCCTCGTCGCTCCAACGGATGCGGGTGAGCCAGGAACGTCCGTCGCGGCGTCCGATCACGACGGGAGGAACGAGCAGGGCCCCCGGTCTCTCGGAACGGCGATCGAAGGGCAGCGCGCCGAAGGCGACGAGACCCGTGCCCGGGATCTCCAGCGGGTCGTCCACGACTGCGGCGGCGGCGAGCTCTCGCCAGCGGTCCGCGCGCGCGTCGGCATCGGAAGTGAAGGGGAGCGCGAGCGGCTCGCCGAGACCCACCATGCCCTCGCCCCGGCGCTGCCACACGAGAGGGCGCGCGGGGTCGGTGAAGGCCAGCAGATCGTCGATCGGGTCGATCTCGCGGGTCTCGACGAGCAGCCGAGGACGCGAGGCACGAATCACCCTGCCAGCCTAGACGCGCGCCGCGGGAGCAAGGCTCAGCAAGAGGGGTGCGAGCTCACGGCTTAGGCTGGGGGCGTGAGTGAGAGCCCCGACCAGCATCGCGCCGACCTCGGCAAGGATCCGGGCCGTGTCAGCGGCATGTTCGACGAGGTCGCCGCCGGTTACGACCGCACCAACACGGTGCTCAGCCTCGGCAACGACCGACTCTGGCGCGTCGCGGCTACGCGCGCGATCGCACCGCGTGCCGGGCAGCGCATCCTCGACCTCGCCGCCGGCACCGGCGCGAGCGCGGCGGCCCTGGCCCGCAGCGGCGCCGAGGTCGTCGCTGCCGACTTCTCGCCGGGGATGATCGCCGAGGGCGTCAGGCGTCACGGGCACATCATGAACCTCACCTTCCAGGAGGCGGACGCCACCGCGCTCCCGTTCGAGGACGCCTCGTTCGACACCGTCACGATCTCCTTCGGACTGCGCAATGTGAACGACCCGCACGCGGCGCTCGCCGAGATGCGCCGCGTGACCAAGCCCGGTGGACGGCTCGTGGTCTGCGAGTTCTCGCACCCGCCGCACCCCCTGTTCGCTGGCCTCTATCGCTTCTACAACGACCGCGTCCTGCCGATCGTCGCCCGCCGCGTCAGCTCGAACGCGGACGCCTACGACTATCTCAACGAGTCGATCAAGGACTGGCCCGACCAGCGCACGCTCAGCGCCTGGATCCGGGATGCGGGATGGGTGGACGTCGCGCACCGCGACCTCACGTTCGGCATCGTGGCGCTGCATCGCGCGCGTGCACCGTTCGCCGATCCTGTAGCGAACTGACGGTTCACAGCGGGTCGAGCGCCTGCGGCCCGCGGGTAGGCTAGAGGAGTGACACGGAGCCCCTCTGCGCCTGGCGCGCACCTCGCGAACAGACTCGGCCTCGCCGATCGTGTCTTCGCCGGTCCCGTCTCCCGCCGACTGCAGAAGACCATCCAAGACGGTCTGGCCAAGGTCGAAGCACACCTCGCCGACGAGCTGCACGTGGCCGACGCGCTCGCCGACGCCACCAGCCGCTACCTCTACGAGGCCGGCGGCAAGCGTGTGCGTCCGATGCTGACGGTGCTCACCGCGCAGTTGGGCGACGGCGTCAACGAGCAGGTCATCGACGCCGCATCCGCGCTCGAGCTGACCCATCTCGGTTCGCTCTACCACGACGACGTCATGGACGGCGCGGACGTGCGCCGCGGCGTGCCCGCCGCGCACTCCGTCTGGGGCAACAGCGTGGCCATCCTCACCGGAGACCTGCTCTTCTCCCGCGCGAGCCAGATCATGTCGCGCCTGGGCGACAAAGCCATGAAGCTGCAGGCCGACACCTTCGAGCGGCTTGTTCTCGGACAGATGCACGAGACCGTCGGGCTTCAGGCGGGCGACGACCCCGTGGACTTCTACCTGCAGGTGCTGAGCGACAAGACGGGCTCGCTGATCGCGGCCTCGGCGCAGGCCGGCGTGCTCTTCTCGCACGCCCCCCTCGTCTACGAACAGCCGCTGCTGACCTTCGGCGAGAAGGTCGGCGTCGCCTTCCAGCTGCTCGACGACGTCATCGACCTCTCCGCGGATGCGGCCGAGACCGGCAAGGTCCCCGGCACGGATCTGCGCGCGGGTGTGCCCACCATGCCGTATCTGTTGCTGGGGCGCCTCGACGATGCGGCATCCGTCGACCTGCTCGCCCGCATCGACGCCGGCGTGGCCCAGATCGCCGACGGTGCCGACCCGGCGCTGCTGGACGACCCGCTGGCCGAGTTGCGCGAGCACGCCGCCACGGAGCAGACCCTGGCGCTCGCGCACGAATGGTCGGACGCGGCGGTCGCGGCTCTCGAGCCGCTCCCGCGCGGTGCGGTGCGCGAGGCGCTGACGCGTTTCGCTGACGCGGTCGCCGATCGCAGCAGCTGATCTCCGCGCCTGCGAACCAGAGCGCTCGAGGCGTCGCCCCCGACGCCGCTGTACCCCTCGAAAGGACTCCCATGACCAAGCTCCGGCTGGCCATCGTCGGCGCAGGGCCCGCGGGTATCTACGCGGCCGACATCCTGCTGAAGGCCGAGCGGGCGTTCGATGTGTCGATCGACCTGTTCGAGCACCTGCCCGCTCCCTACGGACTCGTGCGCTACGGCGTCGCTCCGGACCATCCCCGCATCAAGGGCGTGATCACGGCCCTCCGCGACGTGCTCGACCGCGGCGACATACGGCTGTTCGGCAACGTGCGCTTCGGTGAGGACATCACGCTCGACGATCTGAAGAAGCACTACAACGCGGTGATCTTCGCGACCGGCGCGATCCGCGATGCGGACCTCGACATCCCCGGCATCGACGCGGAGGGCTCCTACGGCGCCGCCGACTTCGTGAGCTGGTTCGACGGACACCCCGACGTGCCGCGCACCTGGCCGCTCGACGCATCGTCGGTCGCTGTCATCGGCAACGGCAACGTCGCCCTCGACGTCACCCGGATGCTCGCCAAGCACGCCGTCGATCTGCTGCCGACCGAGATCCCGGACAACGTGCACGCCGGGCTCGAGGCCTCGACGATCACCGACGTCCACGTGTTCGGGCGCCGCGGTCCTGCCCAGGTGAAGTTCACGCCGTTGGAACTGCGGGAGCTCGGCGAGCTGCGCGACGTCGACATGGTCGTCTACGACGAGGACTTCGACTACGACGAGGCGTCGCTCGCCGCGATCGCGAGCAACAAGCAGGTGAAGGTCATCGACCGCGTGCTGCAGGAATGGCGCACCCGTCCGGGTGCCAACGGCGCCGGCGGCGAGGCGTCCCGCCGACTTCACCTGCACTTCTGGGCCAAGCCCGTCGAGGTCAAGAAGGATGCGGCGGGCCGCGTGGCGGCGTTGGTCTACGAGCGCACGCGTCCCGACGGCGAGGGCGGAGTAGCCGGCACGGGCGAGCTGCGCGAGGTCCCGATCCAGCAGCTGTACCGCGCCGTCGGTTACTTCGGCTCACCGCTTCCCGGCGTCCCGTTCGACGAGCGCCACGGTGTCATCCCGAACCACGAGGGCCAGGTGCTGCACCCCGACTCGAACGAGGTCGTCCCCGGCGTCTACGCGACGGGCTGGATCAAGCGCGGACCGGTCGGCCTGATCGGTCACACGAAGTCCGACGCGATGGAGACGGTGCGCCACCTCATCAACGGCCAGGCCTCGTGGTGGCAGCCCGAGGATGCCAGCGCGGAGGCGATCCCCGCTCTGCTGGCCGAGCGCGGTGTGCGCTGGACCGACCTCGAGGGGTGGCACCGGCTCGATGAGCACGAGATCGCCCTCGGCGCGCCCGCCGAGCGGGCACGCATCAAGGTCGTGCCGCGCGACGAGATGGTGGCGATCTCGCGCGGCGAGTGAGCTCCCCGCGGATCGGTCGCCTTCCGTACGCGCGTCGCTAGGCTGACGGCATGAGCGCCTGGGTCCCCGACATCCTCGGGCCCGGGTTCGCGCAGCAGACCCTGCCGCTGGATCTTCCCGCGGACGACGGCCCGCTGGTGGCGACGCTCGTGCGGCACCTGCCGCATCCGTTCGCACGGCTGGTCGCACCGTTGCGCGATGTCGACGTGTTGTACGTCCACGGCTGGTCGGACTACTTCTTCCAGACCGAGCTGGCCCAGTTCTGGACCCGGCTCGGGGCGCGCTTCTACGCCCTCGACCTGCACCGGTACGGCCGGAGCCTGCGCGAGGGGCAGGTGCCCGGCTACGCCGACAGCCTCGACGAGTACGACGCCGACATCGCCGCAGCGCTTGCCGCGATGGGTCCGCGCGGCAACAGGCGTCTCGTGCTGCTCGGACACTCCACGGGCGGACTCACGCTGTCGCTGTGGTCCGCGCGTCACCCGGGGACCGCATCCGCGCTCGTGCTCAACAGTCCCTGGCTGGAGTTCCAGATCGGCTCGTTCGGGCGCCAGGCGATCGCGCCCCTCATCCAGGCTCGAGCCCGCGTGCAGCCCCGCGGTGCGCAGCCGGTCGTCGACCTCGGGTTCTACACGCGCGCGCAGACCGAGCTCGGCGTGCTGCCGGCCCCGGGCTACCGCGAGCAATGGCGCCCCGCACAGGGATTCGCGACCCACCCCGGCTGGCTGCACGCCGTTCTCGAGGGGCACGCGCGCATCGCCGCGGGGGTGGATGTGGGAGCGCCCGCTTTCGTCCTGCTCTCCGCGCGGTCGTCGTCGCCGATCCGCTGGAGCGAGCAGATGACCTCGACCGACTCCGTGCTGGTGGTCGACGACATCGCGCGCGCCGCGCTCAAGCTCGGCCCGCTCGTGACGGTCGCGCGCATCGAGGGGGCGGTGCATGACGTGTTCCTCTCGGCGGCCGAGCCGCGACGCGCCGCGTACGCGGAGCTGGAGCAGTGGGCCCGCGCACGCTTCCACTGATGTTGGGGAAGCCGAAAAGCTGACAATCGTGCGCTGGAGTTGAGTTCGGTTTTCCGAAATCGGCAGGCTGGATGACGCGGGCGATCGCCCCGCATCCTCCCTCCATCCCACCAGGAGCGTCATGTCGTTCTGGGCATTGCCTCTGCTCGCCGTCGGTGTCTCCGCCGACGCCTTCGCGGTCGCCCTCGGCAAGGGTCTGCAGCTGCGCGCGCAGATCGTCCGCAACGCTCTCGTGCTCGCGCTCGCCTTCGGGCTCGCGCAGGCGCTCATGCCGCTGCTCGGCTACCTGCTCGGCAGCGCGTTCGCCGCGTTCATCGAGCCGTTCGATCACTGGGTCGCCTTCGCGCTGCTCGCCGCGGTCGGGGTGAAGATGCTCTGGGAGGCGCTGACGCCCGACAAGGACGGAGCAGAAGCCGGAACCTCGCGCCTCTCGACGCGCGAGACGATCCTGCTCGCCGTGGCGACGTCCATCGACGCGCTCGCCGTGGGGCTGAGCTTCGCGTTCCTCAACTTCCCGGTGTGGATCGCTGTCATCGCGATCGGCGTCGTGACCTTCGTGCTCTCCTTCGCCGCCGTTCTCATCGGGCATCGGATCGGCACCCGCTTCCGTCGTCCTGCCGAGATCGTGGGCGGCCTCGTGCTCATCGGGATCGGGGCGCAGATCCTGATCTCGCACCTCACCGCCTGACGGGTTCGCGAACGCCCTGTCATAGAAACGGGGCGAGACGGTGCGGGTGTTCATCGTGGGCGCTTGGCTGGAGAGCATGCAGCGTCGAACCTCCGTCTCCCTCGGGCTTGCCGCCGTCCTCCTCTCCGCCGGGGCGGTGCTCGGTGCATGCAGTGCCCCCGCGGCGCCCGCCGACCCTTCCGCTGCCCTCTCGTTCGCCCAGGTCGAGGCGATGAGTGCCGCCGAGGCGATCGACGCGTTGGAGGCGGTCCCTGTCGCCGAACGGGCGACCGGTTACTCGGCATCGGTGCGCCCGGACTCGCTGTTGCTCACCACGGGGGATGGCCGCGAGGTCGGCAAGCCGTTGCCCGAGGATTCGTTCCACTTGTCGGTCGCCCCGTACGAGAGCTCGACGCACGAGTGCTTCTTCCACAACCTGACGAGCTGTCGTGGCGAGCTCGCGGGACGCACGTTCGAGGTGACGGTGGTCGATGGTGCCGGCGCCACGATCCTCGATGAGACTCTCGTGGCGGCGGACAACGGATTCGTCGGCTTCTGGCTGCCTCGCGGCATCGAGGCGACGCTGACCGTGCGCGCCGGAGATGAGGTCGCCGTCTCGTCCATCGCGACCGGACCCGACGACCCGACCTGTCTCACCGACCTGAAACTGCAGGCCTGAGCGCACCACGAAGAAAGCCCCTCCCGCGAAAGGGAGGGGCTACACGACACGACATCGCGCTTCACGCGGCGACGATGACCCGAACATCCCCGGCGCGCGGTGTTGCTTAGGACCAGGCTTCCACCCCATGACGTTCCTCGGCGGAATGTGAAACGACTCTCATGACGTTCTCACGCGGGGCCGCCGCGTTGAAGCGGCGTGCAAACGCGGCGGGCAGCTGGTCGAGCGAGGTGACGGGGGAGGTCATGGTCTTCCTTTCGATGCGACCGCGATGTGCGGTCACAGAGGAAGACGCCCCCGGCGCCGAGATGTGACGAGGAGAGCTCGTCGGCCCTGACTTACCGGTAGTTGGTGAACTGCAGGTCGACGTCGAGGTCGGCGGCCTTGAGCAGCCGCTGCACTTCCTGCAGGTCGTCGCGGGACTTCGACTGCACGCGCAGTTCATCGCCCTGGATCTGCGACTTGACACTCTTCGGCCCTTCGTCGCGGATGATCTTGCCGATCTTCTTCGCGATCTCCTGCGAGATGCCTTCCTTCAGCGTGGAGACGATGCGGTACTCCTTGCCGCTGGCGGTGGGCTCGCCTGAATCCAGGCTCTTCAGCGAGATGCCGCGCTTGATGAGCTTCGTCTGGAACACATCCAGCACCGCGTTCGCGCGATCTTCGCTGTTGGCCTTGATGAGGATCGACTCGCCGCTCCACTCGATGGAGGCGTCCGTGCCCTTGAAGTCGTAGCGCTGCTCCACTTCCTTGCGGGCCTGGTTCAGAGCATTGTCGGCCTCCTGCCGATCGATCTTGGAAACGATGTCGAACGAGGAATCTGCCATGCCGCGATTCTTCCACGGGCGGAGCTCAGACGGGGAGTGAGCATCCCGGCGTGGCAGGCCTGGGTCGCGGCGCAGTAGGCCGCATCCGGGCGCTCGCGCCGATTCGTAGACTTGTCTCATGCGGGCTCTGACCGAGGAACAGGTGCGCGCGTCGTTCGTGAACGCCGCGCCGGAGGAAGTCCGGGTGGCTGCCATGCCGCACGACTTCCTGCTCACCGACTGGGATCACCTCGACTTCCTCGCGTGGCGCGACCCGCGCTCGCGCGGCCGGGGGTACCTGGTGACCGAGTCCGAGGGCCGTCCGGCGGGCGTCGTGCTCCGGGCCGCGGAGGGCAACGGTCGCGCGCGGTCGGCGATGTGCAACCTGTGCCACACGATGCAGCCCGGCGATCAGGTCGCGCTGTTCACCGCGCGCCGAGCGGGCGAGGCGGGGGAGAGCGGTGACAGCGTGGGCACGTACATGTGCGCCGACCTGTCGTGCCACGAGATCGTGCGGTTGGCGGCACCCCTTGCGCCGAGCGAGATCCGGGCGAGCGTCGATCGCCGTATCGATGGCACCCGGGCGCGGGCCGAAGCGTTCGTCGGGCGCGTGAAGGGGGAACAGGCATGACCGCACCGGGACGGGTCGTCGTCATCGGGGATGCGCTGATCGACGAGTTGCGCGACGACACCGGTGTGCGTGAGTTCGTCGGGGGTGCGGCGCTCAACGTGGCCGTCGGGCTTGCTCGGCTGGGCCTGCCCACGACGCTCATCGCGATGGTCGGCGACGACGAGCCCGGCGACCGCATCCGCGCCTACCTGGACGACTTCGGGGTCGAGCTCGTGGCGACGGCGTCGCCGCATGGCTCGTCGCGCGCGATCAGCACCCGCAATGCCGGCGGGGAGCCGGTCTACGTGTTCAACGAGGCGGCGTGGCACCGCCGCATCCGCTTCGGCGACGAGGAGCGTCGTGTGATTTCGGATGCGACGATCACGGTCGTGAGCTGCTTCCCGTTCGACGACACGGCGCAGACGGCCGAGCTCGCGGACGCGGTGCGCGACGCCGACGGGCTGCTCGCGGTCGACCCGAATCCGCGTGAGGGGATGATGCACGACCGCGCCTCCTTCGTCGCGGGCTTCGAGGAGCTCGCCGCGCTCGCCGACCTCGTGAAGGTCGGCGACGACGATGCGGCGCTGCTGTACGCGGCGCCGCTGGAGACCGTGCGCGACCGGATGCGGGAGCTCGGCACCGCGGCCGTGCTGACCACGCGCGGCGCGCAGGGCGCGGGCGTCGTCACTGATGCGGTCGCCATCGAACGTCCGATCGCTTCCGTCCCCGGCGCCATCATCGACACGATGGGAGCGGGCGACGCGGTGCTCTCGTCCGCCGTCGCGTCGCTGTTGTCCGAGCATCCGAGCGACGAAGCCGCCTGGGTGGCGCTCGTCGACACGGCGATGGCGGTCGCCGCCGCCACCTGTCGTTTCGAGGGTGCGCTGCTGCGGTTGCCGTCCGCGCTGTCGGGGCTCGATCAGGGCTCCTGAGTCGCCGCGCGCGGGCCCGTCGCGGATTTCTGAGTACGTCGGCGAGGGGGTAGTATCGGAGATCGCGCCTCTGGTCGACTGTACAAGCTGGGCAGGTGCGCACTTGGCGAGTTACCCAAGCGGCCAAAGGGATCTGACTGTAAATCAGCCGGCGTAGCCTTCGGGGGTTCGAATCCCTCACTCGCCACCATCAAAGCCGAAAGCCCCCGCATGGGGGCTTTCGGCTTTTCCGTGTTGTGCCCGTGTGCGCGGCCTGCTCGCCTGTCACAGATCGACGCGATGAGCGCGATCTGTGACAGGGGAACAGGGCTTCTCTGCGCACCGACGCGTCGCCGATCGGTTCTCCACGCCGCCCACAACCCTCCTCGGCGAATCGGCGCGGCGTGCCAGGATGAGGGTGCGGGCGAGGGGCGCCCGCGAAGGGAGCCGTGATGTCCGCGCCGCAACCGCCCGTCGCACCGTCCGCTGCACCGTCCGCTGAGTCGTCGAGCCCGAACCGCCTCGTGCGGGCGGGCATCTGGGTCGCCATCGGCGCCCTGATCGCCGCGGCGCTCGTGAGCGTGGTCTGGGTGCTCATCGGCTCACAGAACGGGATCGTCGGACGCGCCTTCCTCACGATCTTCCTGCTCGCCGCGTTCGCCGGCGTCGCGATCCTCGACGCGCACCTCGCCCCGAGGCGCCCCGGATGGTTCGTGCTGACGAGCATGATCGCGTGGGTGCTCATCCTCATCGTCGGAGCATTCCTCATCTGGATGCCGGAGCGACCCTCCCTCGACGCGTACCGCTACGGCGACGGGCTCACGAGCTTCACGCGGTTCTTCTCGTTCCTGCTGATCGTGCTGATCGTGCAACTCGCGGTGCTCCACGTGCGTCTGTACATCAAGGCCATCGTGCGCGTACCCACCCTGTTCAACCGCATCGTCGGATACGTGACCGTCGGACTCGTGGCAGCCCTCGTCGTGCTGCTCGTGCTGCCGCTGACGATCCAGGAGTGGGTCGACTTCTACGACGTCTACTGGCGCATCGTCGTGGCCGTGACGATCCTCGCGGCCGTCGGCACTGCGCTGGTCCCGCTGGTCAACCTGCTGTTCGGTCCCAAGACGCCCCGCTCTCAGGCGACGCCGCAGACCTGGCCGGTCGCGGCTCCACAGGCGTGGCCGACATACGCCGACCGCGTCACCCCGCTGCCGGTCCTCCCGGACGGCTCGCCCGACTGGCAGGCCTACTACACGGGATACCCCACGGGGTGGCACCAGGCGCCGCCGGCAGTCTCGCCCACAGCGGAGGCGGCGTACGGCGCCCAGCCGCCCGCATCCGCCGCGCCCGTCACGCCGTCGGAGCCTCCCGCAGCCCCGGGCTACGAGGGCTTCCCGCCCCCGCCGCCGCTGCCCCCGCGCTGAGCGTCCGCACCCACCGGGCATCAGCCCCCGGGCAGCAGCGCGAGCGCGGCCATCGCCGCGTTGTGACCGCCCAGCCCGCTGACCGCGCCGCCGCGCGCGACACTCGATCCGCAGCGGAGGATGCGGGAGTGCGCCGTGTCGACGCCCCACGCCTCGGCGGGGGCGGCCGCATCCGCCTCGTCCTCACGCCACGGCCATGACAGCGGACCGTGGAAGATGTCGCCGCCGGTCATGCCCAGCGACTCCTCGAGATCGGCGGTGGTGCGCGCCTCGATGCACGGGGCGCCGGTCGGAGTCTCCCAGATGCAGTCGGCGAGCGGCTCGGCGAGCACAGAGTCGAGGGAGCGCTCTGCGGCCGCCAGGAGCGTGGCACGCATCGCATCGGGGTCCGAGCCGTCCAGGAGTCGATGCGGCACCTGAAGTCCGAACAGGGTGAGCGTCTGCGCACCCGCCTCCTGCAGCTCCGCCCCGAGGATCGAAGGATCGGTGAGCGAGTGGCAGTAGATCTCGGCCGGGAGCGGCTCGGGGATGCGGCCGGCGACCGCCTCCGTGTATGCGGTATTGAGCTGCGTCATCGTCTCGTTGACGTGGAACGTTCCCGCGAACGCCGCCGCGGGTGCGACGTGGCGGTCATGCAGACGGGGGAGCCGGCGCAGGAGCATGTTGACCTTGACCTGCGCGCCCTCGGGTTCCGGCGCGCGCTGCACGTCGGCTCCCGCCGCGGCGAGCAGGTGGTCGAGCACGGCCGGCCCGACGGCTGCGAGTACGAGGCGACCGGCGACGACGCCCGCATCCGTCCCGCCATAGCGAACCTCGCCGTCGGGGCTCACGCTCGTGACCGGAGCGCCGGTACGGATCTCGGCGCCCGCGTCCCGCGCGGCTCGGTCGAGCTCCGCGGTGACGTGGCCCATCCCGCCCACCGGCACGTCCCAGTCACCCGTGCCGCCGCCGATCACGTGGTACAGGTAGCAGCGGTTCTGCCGCAGGGACGCGTCATCGGCGTGCGAGAACGTGCCGATGAGCCCGTCGGTGAGCGCGATGCCGCGCACGAGGTCGCTCTCCAGACTGTCGCGCAGCAGCGTGCCCAGCGGCCGCGCCGTGATCGCGTCCCACAGGGCGTCGTCGCCGAGCGCCGCGCGCAGAGCGGATGCGGTGGGCAGCGGTTCGGTCATGGAGGGGAAGACCGTGCGCGCGAGCGGCGTCACCCGCGCGCTGAGGCTCCGGTAGCGATCAGCCTCGGCGGTGGAGCCCGCCGTGCGGTGGAAGCTCGCATCCGTCACCCGCGCGTCACCGGTGTCGACGAGCACGCCGCGCGCCGGGTCGGTGGGATCGGGCGTGTACGAGGAGTAGCGCCGGCGTCGCAGGGTCAGCCGCAGCCCGAGGTCGTCGACGATGCGGGCGGGCAGCAGGCTCACGAGATAGGAGTAACGCGACAGTCGTGCCGAGACGCCGGCCCAGGGCGACTCGGAGACGGCCGCTCCTCCGGTGTGGTCGAGCCGTTCCAGCACCACGACTGAGCGACCGGCGCGGGCGAGGTAAGCAGCGGCGACGAGGGCGTTGTGGCCCCCGCCGACGATCACGACGTCATGGGTCGGCCGGGTGACGGTCATGCCGCCACGCTAACGGCCGACAGCTGCCCGGCGCGAGGGTAGCGTGGGAGCATGCCTTCCGCTCTGGATCTGCAATCGCTCGCCATCGAGGTCGCGAAGGAGGCGGGGGCGCTCGCCGCTCGACGGCGCCGTGAAGGCGTGCAGATCGCCGCGACGAAGTCGGCGCTGGCGGACATCGTGACCGACGCCGACCGGGAGGTCGAGCAGCTGGTGCGCGAGCGTCTGGCGGCGGCGCGACCCGACGACGGCTTCCTCGGCGAGGAGGGCGGCGCGGCCGCATCCGCCTCGGGGATCACGTGGGTCGTCGATCCGATCGACGGCACCGTCAACTACGCCTACGGAATCCCGGCGTACGCCGTGAGCATCGCCGCCGTATCGGGGGAGCCCGACCCGCAGAAGTGGGAGGCACTGGCGGGCGCCGTGTACAACCCCGCCGTCGACGAGCTGTTCACCGCGGCGCAGGGCGAAGGTGCGCGTCTCGTGTCCTCGATCGAGGGCGAGCGGATGCTGCGCGTCGCCGAACCGTCGGATGCGGGTGCGCTGCTGGCCACGGGATTCGGGTACGACCCCGCGACCCACGCGCCCGCGCTCGAGCGTCTCGCCGGGGTCATGCCGCTCGCCCGTGACCTGCGTCGCATCGGCGCTGCCTCCCTGGATCTGACGGGTGTCGCAGCCGGTCGCATCGACGGGTACTACGAGAAGGGGCTGTGGCCGTGGGACCATGCGGCGGGCGCGCTCATCGTCGTCGAGGCCGGTGGCGTGGTGGCGGGACTCGGTGGCAAGCGAGCCGATCGCGAGATGACGATCGCGGCGGCGCCGGGTCTCTTCGCAGCTCTCCTCGCCCGCCTCGAAGAGTGATGCGCGCGCATGGCATTCTCAGGCTCCGGCCTGTAGTGTTTACCTATTCGTTATCTTCGTCACCCGAGCGAGGATGAGCATCTCCTTCCGTTTTCCCTGTCGCTGCCCGCGCGACCGAGACCGAGGCTGACTACGTTTTGACCCCCCTAGATCCCCAGGCGGAGACCGCTCTCACGCGACGCTCCGGCCGGAACCGCAGTGCTGAGACGGCTTCTTCGGGGACCTCGGATGCGGTCGCTCCGCTCACTCGCGCTCAGCTTCGTGCGCGCCAGGCGGCCGTGCGCCCCGCGCCGGTGTGGTCCGCTCAGCGCACCGAGACGGCCGTTGCGGATCCGGTATCGGTCGCTGAGCCCGAGATGGTGCTCGAGGTCGTGCCGGAGCCGGTTGCGGCCTCCGAGGTCACGCTGTCGATGCCCGCTGAGCCCGTGGCCGCCGCCGAGGTGACGCTCTCTGCGGCCGAGCCCCAGGCATCCGCCGCCGAGGCGCCGCTGACCCGCCGCCGTGCCCGTTCGCTCGCTCAGGCGTCCGTCGCCGCGGCGACCCCCATCGAGGTCGCGCTGGACGCCATGGACGACGGGCCGGTGACTCTGCCGGTCGTCGACACGGTGACGGTCGCGGCGGAGGCCGAGGCGGGCCCGGCTGAGCTGCCGGTTGCCGAGGTCGCGACAGGTGTCGACGACGAGGCTCGCGTGTTCGCCGAGGCGGTTCTCGCCGACGAGGCAGAGGTGCACGCGATCGCCGACGAGTTCGAGGCCGCTGCTCGGCTCTTCTCGTTCACGGGTGAGACTCCGATCCAGGTCGCCGCGGCAGCGATCGATGACACCCCTGCTCCGTCGCAGGACGCCGTCGAGGTGCCTCCCGCCAAGCGTCGCCGCTTCAGTGGTGCCGCGTTCAAGCGTGCGACGGCCGCATCCGCCACCGTCGGTGCCATGGGAATCGTCGGGCTGCTGGCGATCGGTATGACGACGCCCGCCGAGGCGGTCTCGGGCGCGGGCAACTCCGCCGCCGCATCCGTCTCGATCGCGACCGGCTCGAAAGCCGGCACCTCGAGCGCGCTGTCGAGCGACGAGATCCAGGCGTACGTGGCCCCCGCCGACGCGCAGGTCACCGCACTGAACCGCAGCGACTACTCCACGGCGTCGACCGCGGAGCTCGCCGCCGAGTCGGGCATCACGCACTACTCGAACTTCTTCACCAACAACGCGAACAGCCCGATCCAGTGGCCGTTCAGGGTGGGCGTCTCGATCAGCTACGGCTTCGGGATGCGCGACGGCACGATGCACGAGGGCCTGGACTTCACGCCGGGCGAGGGCGCCGAGATTCAGGCTGTCGCCGACGGCGTCGTGCGCACCGCGACGGAGAGCGGCGGCGGATACGGCGTGATGATCATCATCGATCACGTCATCGACGGAAAGCTCGTCTCGACCCGCTACGCCCACATGCAGTACGGCTCACTGCAGGTGAAGACCGGAGACACCGTGAAGGTCGGCCAGTTCATCGGCCGCGTGGGCGACACCGGGCGCTCCTTCGGTGCGCACCTGCACTTCGAGGTGCTCGACAACGGCACGACGGCGATCGACCCGCTGCCGTGGCTGCGTCAGCACGCCGGCGGCTGACCGGCTGTGTTTCGTCGGGGCCCTCGGCTCTGATATTCTTTTCTGGTTGCCCGGATTGCTCCGGGCAGCGCCCCGATAGCTCAGTGGCAGAGCACTTCCATGGTAAGGAAGGGGTCGTCAGTTCAATCCTGACTCGGGGCTCGCAGCATCCGGTGGTCCGCCGCCGGAACGTCGCGGCAGGGTAGCTCAGTTGGTGAGAGCGCACGACTCATAATCGTGAGGTCGCGGGTTCAAGCCCCGCTCCTGCTACCGAAACAACTGAACAGGTGTAGCCCTGAGTGTAGCCAATCACTCAGGGCTACTCCTTTTTCAGGCCGCGTGACTCAGAACGTACGCGCGGAACAGGCGCATCGTGACGCCCAACTCCTTCACGATCTGCCGCTCGTCGCTGCACCACCCATACAGGCTGGACAGCTCGTCGGGGCAGATCAGGTTGTTCGCGGCGTACCTGTCCGCCTGAGCCTCATGCTTCGGGCGATCGTCCGGGTGCTCGAGAGCCCCGTGCCCGATCTCGTGCGCGAGGATGAGTCGCTGGTTCGCGGGGCGCAGCTTCGAGTGGATCAGGATGGTCCGGTGCTCGGGCAGCCAAAGCCCGTGAGCGGTGCGGAGTGGGCGGACGATGACGTCGATGCCCAACTCCGCAGCGTGCTCCCACGGGTCGTATGCCGAACCTCTAGCTGTAGTCCTCGGGCTGCTCGAGCTCGTCGTCTTTGCCGGCTGCATGCTTCCCCCGCGTCAACTCCTCCTCTGGCACCGTTGCCAGGTCTGGCTTCCGATAGTCGTCGAGCTTAGGAAGGGGCTCCGACTTCGGCGCGTACTCCGCGATGAGCTTCTCGATACCTCCATACCGGCGCAGGGCATCCTTTACCATCTCGGCCGGCGTCGTACCGAGGTGGTATGCGATGCGCTCAAGCTCGGAGACAGTCACCTCGTTGATGCCCGCCTCTCGACGCTGAAGGTTCGATAGCGGGATGTCCGTCGCCTCTGATAGTTCCTTCTGCGTCATCGCGTGATCGGGGTCGAGGCGGCGGTGTTCAATCACCGCACCTAGCTTGCGGTCGAAGTCGCTGATTCGCTTTGGCTTACGAGGCATGCACTCATCGTAGAACGACCGCGCTTCATTATTGGCTCCCAGTGCTCCACATTTGCTTGCGTAGTTCAAACATGACGTGCTACGGTTCATACATGACGCAGAGAAGAGGGGCCGGTGAGGCCCCCAAGCAGACTTCCCAGGAGACCGCCCGCCGTGGTGACGTCGCCGCACTGACCAGTTCCTTCGAGAACGGGTCAGTGCGCGACCTCATCGTGGCGGGCGGCCTTCGTGGTTTCACGGTCGACGAGATGTTCCCGGAGGTGACGCGGTGAGCACGGATGCGCTGCGGCTCGACAAGCTCGCGTACTCGCTCGATGAGTTCGCAGCGGCGGTGTCGCTGTCTAAGGAGTTCATTCGGCAGCAGATCGCAGCCGACAAGCTCACCCCTTCCTACGCGGGAGCGAAACCTCTCATCCTCCGCGAAGAGGGCGAGCGGTGGCTGCGCTCCCTGCCGGCAGAGAGGAGGGCATCGTGACTGCGATCGATATCTTCCAGTACTCCGGTCAACAGATTCGGACCGTGGCTCTTGATGGCGAGCCGTGGTTCGTTGCGTCGGACGTGGCTCGCGTGCTGGGCTACTCGGCCACTGAGGCGATGACCCGCAGCATGGACACCGACGAGAAGGGTATGCACGTTCTGCATACCCCCGGTGGACGGCAGTCAGTGACTGTCGTCAGCGAGCCGGGGCTCTACGAGGGCATCCTCCGGAGCCGGGTTCCTGCCGCACGAGACTTCAAGCGCTGGGTGAAGCACGAGGTACTTCCGCAGATCCGCCGCACTGGCGAGTTCCGGCAGACGGAGCTCGAGCACGCGCTCCCCACGTCGTATGCGGATGCGCTGCGGGAGTTGGCGTCTCAGGTTGAGGCACGTGCGGCGCTCGAAGCGAAGGCCATCGAGGACGCGCCGAAGGTGGAGGCGTTCGACCGGTGGATGGACGCTGACGGCTACTACCCGGTCGATGCGGTGGCGAAGATCCTCGGCGTCGGACGGAACACGCTCTACGCGCGTCTTCGGGATGAGGGCATCATCATGGCGGGTTCGACTCGCCCGTATCAGCGGTATGCGCATCACTTCGCGGTCGTCGCTGGTACGACGTTCGATGGGCGCGCGTATCAGACGACGAAGATCCGTCCGACTGGTGTTCCGTTCATCGCGAAGCGGCTCGGTATCGCGCTCGAGGCGGGGGTGGCGTGATGGACGGCGCGATGCTGCTGGCCTGGATCATCGGCCTCTCGTTCCTGGGTATGTGTGTCCGGGTCGCGGTGATGCTTCACGAGGAGCCCGAGCCGGATCCCGTGTTCGTGGATGCGATGGAGCGTGCTGCTGAGCATGACGCGCGGATGGATGCGCGTGCAGCGGAACGCGGATGGGTGCGGTCATGAGCGTTTCGGAAGCAATCGCCATGTGGGTGTTCGGCTTCTTCTGCGCGACCATCCTCCTCGCCGCCGCAGTCGAACTGTTCCCGGAGTTCTTCCTCCGCGAATCCATCAAGAGGTACCGCGCTGAGGCGTGGGACGAGGGAGCGAACGCGGCAGTTGAGAACGCCGCCATCTACCTCTGGGAAGACGGCAAGCCGATCGCGAACCCGTACCGCAAACCCGGCGAATCAATCACCTGACGCGTATTCGCGTCGGCCCTTGTGAGTGTCGCACCTCACCTGGGCTCTCCTCGGCGACGCCGGGAACAACTACATAGCGCGGCGGATGCCGTCTCTCACGGGGCCGCCCACTGCCGCGCGTCAAACAGAAACCCATAAGCCCATCGGGGCTGCGGGTCCCGGGTGGTACGTGATGCCGGGACCTTCGGGGGTGGGAGATCAAGAAAACGCAGGCTGCACCAGTGACCCCGGGAACGGGATAGGGGTGCAGGACCGGCCACTGGGCAATGTGGCGGGCGCGACGAGCAGACACCGGGGGAGCGAGTACCCGGCGCGCACTCATGACACCGCGAAACGAAGGAGAACGTCATGGACAAGAACCAGAAGTTCAGAGTGAAGGCGTTCCGCCCGTGGAACCTCGACTCTCTCGCGACGATCGTGAAGGCCACCCCGATGGCGCTGACGATCCGTTACGACCACGCACCCGAGCAGACGTACGTGCTGCAGCGCCGCGACGCCGACATCATCGGCCGCGTCGTCTACCGCGACACGCTCGATCCTGCGGCGATCTGACCATCACGGCCCCCGAGTCGTTGGCGGGATTGAGCGCGTTCGATTCGCGCCGGGGGCACGAGGGGTTCTGGGTGGGAAGCGATTCCCCCATAGGCCGAACACCCAGAACCACCACCTACTCAGGAAGGGAGACAGACATGCGATTCAGCGAGAGGGCCGCCGCCGCCAATGAAGCGTGGGCGGACTACTGCCAGACGTACCACCGGGTACACGACGAGCCCTGCGAGCGGCCGGCGGCGTTCGATACCGGCTTCCACATGGGAGTCGCGCGGGCACTGCGGGACGGGAGCAACAGTGGAACCTGAAGAGCTTCGGCAGAAGAGAGCCGAACTGATGGCAGCGGGCGACATGCTCGCGTGGCTAGTGACGAACGGGAAGCTCCGCGACGTCGTCGCGCAGGCCGAGAAGTACAAACGGATCGACGGCGAGTACCGGACCGTGCAAGACAAGTTCCTCGAGTCGGTGCGTCGTGGATGAGCCCGTGCCGGCGTCTCGTGTGACTCGTGGCGTGAAGCTGCCCATGGGTCGCCTCACCCTCCCCGACCGGGTTGATGGGTGGTTCAAGCGTGTGGGGCCGGTCGTGGGACTGGTGCCCGTGGTGTTGCTGATTCTGGCAGGAGTAACGAAATGAGCGAGTTCACCGCAAGCAACGGCATCATCGTCGATCACGTCCGCGCGGACAACGAGTGGACGGTGGACCCGGTCGCCCTCCGAGGCCCGTACGTGCGCCTCACCGAGCAGCAGATGGATGCTCTGCGTGAGTTCTTCGTGAAGGAGAACGACGACCGCCTCGGACGGTGGCGCGACCCTGAGGATTCCGTGTTCGTCGTCTACTCGGGCGGTGCGTGGGATGGGGTGTTCTCGCCTATCCGCGTCGTCGCTGAAACGAATGGCGCATCCTGGCTGCTCGATCGTGAGGACCACGAGCCCAACGTGCCCGCGAGAGTGCTCGCGGTCGCACGCCGGTTCTTCGCCGCCCACCCGGAGCCAAAGCCCGCCTGGCACGACGCGAAGCCTGGAGAGGTGTGGGTGCTGACGTTCCACGTCGATGCGCTTGAGGCAGCGGCTTATGTCGCTGGCGACATAACTTTCCGAGCGGCGGATCATGGCGTTCCGTTCGACGACCCGCGCATCGCGTCCGGTCGTCGGATCTGGCCGGAGGTGCAGTCGTGAACTGGTTCCTCGCGTTCGCGGCTCTCATCGTCCTCGGGATCATCGTCGGCCACTCAATGGAAGGAACCCGCAGATGAACCCGTTCTCCCTGTTCCTTCTGGTAATCGGTGTGGGTCTCGTGGTCGGTGCCGGGTTCATCAGCACGTCGTGGACTCCGCTCGCGTTCATCGGGTTGACGGTGATCGTGCTCAGCGTCATCACCGAAATCGTCACCGGCAGGAGAACCGAATGACCTGCCCCTACTGCGACGGTCACGGCTGGATTCAGACCAGCTACGACCCCGACCGCGACGAAGACTGCGTCATGTGCAAGGAGAACAAATGATCGTCACCGACATGCCCGAAGCGGAGTACCACGCGCACCCCGCACTGTCGTCAACAGGCGCGAGACGCCTTCTCGACAGTCCCGCACGGTTCCGCTACTGGGCGGACCACAAGGAACCGCCCCGCGCCGCATTCGACCTCGGCACCGCGGCGCACACGAAGATCCTCGGCGTCGGGTCGGGCACGATCGTGTACCCCGATGAGCACCTGACACCGTCCGGTGCGGTGTCGACGAAAGCCGCGACGGTCGCGTGGGCTGAGGAGCAGCGGGCAGCCGGGTTGATCCCGATCACCCGCACCGATGCGGCCCGTGTCGACGCGATGGCTGAGGCTGTCCTCGCCGACCGTGAAGCGCGGGCTGTGATCGAGGGCATCACGGGCCGGGAAGTGTCGATCATTACCGACGTTGAGGGTGTGCCTGTGCGGGCACGGTTCGACATGTACGACGGGGGGAAAGGCGCGGACCTGAAAACGGCTCGTGACGCGTCACCGAAGGGTTTCAACCAGTCCGTCGGCAGGTACGGGTATCACGTGCAGGAGGCGTGGTACTCCGACGCCCACAAGGCCGAGACGGGTCGTGAGCTCGAGGCGTTCACGTTCGTTGTCGTGGAAGCCGCACCCCCGCATCTGGTGGGTGTGTATGTCCTCGACTGGATGTGGGAGGACGTAGCGAAAGCGCAGACGAAACGTGCCCGTGACGTGTTCCGGGCGTGCACCGAATCGGGTGTGTGGCCGTCGTACGGGCGGAGAGAACTCACCCCGCCGACGTGGGCCGTGTATGAGAACGAGGAAGAGGAGATCCAGGTCTGATGGACGCGAATGACGATCGCATTTCTGCATGGCACCGCGTCGCCGCGCACCCATTCTTCGAGGACGCATTTCGCGAAGAATCGCCACTCATCGAAGCCATGATTCGCAGGCTCGATGGGTTGATGACCAAGAAGGAAAGCGATACCGCAACTCGCGCGGAAGAGCCCGCGGACTGGCGCGTGCTTCGCGCGTACTCGAACGGGTTTGTGGACGGCCTTCGCCGCGGCGTTGAGGGGAGGCTCGACCACTGATGGACATCACGAAGACCGTTGAGCCGAGATCCGACCAGCTGAACTTCGACGACGTGCAAGCCGCGCCGATGACGATCACGGTCGAATCGGTCAAGCAGGGCCCGCCGGATCAGCCCGTCGAACTCCACAACGCCGAGCATCCCGGCAGGCCGTACAAGCCGGGGAAGTCGATGCGGCGGGTGCTGATCGCCGCGTGGGGCACTGACGCGTCCGTGTATGTGGGGCGTCGGATCACGATCTACGGTGACCCGACGATCCGGTTTGGCAAGGACGAGGTGGGTGGGATTCGCATCTCGCACCTGTCCCACATCACCGAACCCCTCCGCGTCGCCCTGACCGTGACCAGGGGAAAGCGCGCGCCGTTCGTGGTGCAGCCACTGACAGACGCCACGGCCGATCACGCAGCCGCACTCCGAAACGCGGACAGCATCGGCGCACTGCAAGCAGCGTGGGCGATCGCGATGAAAGCCGGAGTCGCGAAGGATCCCGCACTCATCGCACTGAAGGATGAACGCAAGACCGCTCTCGGGGCCGGGTCGTGACCCGTTCTCGTGCGTCCGCGAAAGCCGCCGGCTCACGGTTCGAACGAAGCATCGCCAACTACCTCGCCGTGCAACTCGAAGACGACCGCATCGACCGTCGCGTGAAGACGGGAAGCAAGGACCGCGGAGACATCGCCGGTGTGCGGTTCTTCGGTCACCGGGTCGTCATCGAATGCAAGGACGTTGCTCGCCTGAACCTCGCCGGGTGGGTGGAGGAAGCGGCCGTCGAAGCTGGCAACGATGACGCCTTGTTGGGTGTGGTGGTGCATAAGCGTCGTGGCACGACCGATCCGGGGCGGCAGTACGTGACCCTGACGGTCGATGACCTGATCGCGCTGCTCGCTGGCGGCGTGAAGTAGAAGCCAAGCGGGGCCCGTCGTACTGCGAATACGGCGGGCCCCTTACTCATCTGTCAGGAGGCAGGAATGAGCTTTACAAGCATGCCCGAAGGGGCGAGAACGAGACGCACAGACCCACTGACGTCGCACGCGGCGGGGGATGTCACGGAGGGGAAGGTGGCAGCGAGCCAGCATGCGGTCGCCCGTATCCTCGAAGACGCGAACGAACCCCTCACCGACGAACAGATCGCGACGAAAGCGCGCTGGGATTACGGGATGCGGTTCAGCGAGAGTCGTCTCCGAACCGCACGCCACGAACTCGTCGAACAGGGTGTCGTCATCGACGTCGGCACCGTGAAACCCGCCGGACACCGGTCACGCATGACCGTCTGGAAGATCAAGGACGCATCGTGAGCGAACTCCCGTACAGCGACTTCATCGCCAGACGCCGCGCGCTCGCGCCGACCGTGGGGGTGGAGGTGGGTCCGGGTGACCTGCACCACAGCCTCAAACCATTCCAGGTCGACGTGACCAGCTGGGCGGCTCGCGTGGGACGTCCCGCCGTGTGGGCAGACACGGGCCTCGGTAAGACGCGGATGCAGCTCGAATGGAGCCGCGTCATGGCCGACGTGTCGCTCATCGTGGCGCCGTTGGGCGTGGCTCGGCAGACCCCCGAGGAGGCCGCTCTGATCCACAGCGAAGCGCGGTACGTGCGAAGCGGGGATGAGATCACCGGGCCCGGTATCTACGTGACCAACTACGAGATGGTCGGCCAGTTCGATCCGTCGAAGATCGGCGCAGTTGCTCTCGATGAGGCGTCGATCCTTAAGCAGTCGGACGGTAAGACCAGAACGATGCTGATCCAGCACTTCGCGTCTGTCCCGTTCCGGTCGACATGGACGGCGACGCCGGCACCGAACGACCCTGAAGAGCTGACGAATCAGGCCGAGTTTCTGGGGCACATGACCCGAACGAACATGCTCGCCGCATACTTCGTGCACGACCAGGACGGGTGGCGGCTCAAGGGCCACGCGGTGGAACCGATGCTCGACTGGATGAGCACGTGGGCGATCGCGATCCGTCGCCCGTCCGATCTCGGGTACGGGGACGACGGATATGACCTCCCCGGGCTGAGCATCATCCCTGAGCTGGTCGACGTGGAGATCGAGCCCGGTGATGGCGAACTGTTCGCTATGACGATCGGCGGCGTGCAAGGCAGGTCGAAGGTGCGCCGCGAATCGATGGACGCCCGAGTCCAGAGAACCGTCGAGCTCGTCGAAGCGGAGCCGGAAGAGCCGTGGCTGCTGTGGACGGGGCTGAACGACGAGGCCGACGCGCTCGCTGAGTCCATCCCCGGATCGGTGAATGTGCACGGGTCGATGTCGCCAGATGAGAAGGCGGACAAGCTGCTCGGATTCGCGCACGGTGACTTCCCCGTGCTGATCACAAAGCTCAAGATCGCCGGCCTCGGCATGAACTACCAGCACACGGCGCGCATGGCGTTCGTCGGGCTCGGCGACAGCTATGAGCAGTACTACCAGGGCATCCGCCGCGCGTTCCGCTACGGACAGCGCCGCCGCGTCCACGCACACATCGTGCTATCGCAGATCGAGTCGCAGATCGCCGACAACGTCGCCCGCAAGGAGACACAAGCCAACCGTCTGATGGACGGCCTTATCGCCCGCAACGCAAACCGGAGGATCGCATGAACGAGGACGCATACGTGACGGACGAAGCCCGCGGGGAGATGTGGGAGTTCTGGCTCGGAGATTCCGCGGAGCGCATGGCGGAGATCCCTTCCGAGTCGGTGGATCTGTCGGTGTACTCTCCGCCGTTCCAGTCGCTCTACACCTACTCGCCGTCGCCGCGGGACATGGGGAACAGCATCGACCGGGACGACTTCTTCGAGCAGTACGGCTACATCATCCGCGAGAACTTCCGCATCCAGAAGCCCGGAACCGAGTGCGTCGTGCACGTGCAGCAGACGTCGACCACGAAGGCCACGCACGGCGTCGTCGGGCTGACCGACTTCCGCGGCGACGTGATCCGCGCCTACCAGGCCGCCGGGTTCGTGTACTTCGGGGAAAACGTGGTCGACAAAGACCCGCAGGCACAAGCGATCCGCACCAAAGCGCACTCGCTGATGTTCGTCACGAAGAACAAGGACTCGTCGCTGTCACGCATGGCTATGGCCGACTACGGGCTCATCTTTAAGAAGCCCGGAGAGCGCGACAAGCCCGTCAAGACCGACGTGACGAACGAAGAGTGGATCGAGTTCGCTCGACCCATCTGGTACGGGATCAGCGAGGGTGACACGCTGAACGCTCGCATCGCCCGCGAGAGCGACGACGAGCGCCACCTGACCCCGCTGCAGCTCGGATTCACCTCCCGCTACGTCCGCCTCTACACGAACCCCGGCGAGACCGTATTCACCGCGTTCGGCGGCGTCGGATCGGAACTGTACGTCGCCGTGAAGCTCGGCCGGCGCGCCCTGGGGATCGAGCTGAAGTCGTCGTACTGGCGGACGGGGTGCGAGTACCTCACGCAGCTGGAGAACGAGCTCGCACAGCCATCATTCGTGTTCGAGGATGCGTCGTCGTGAGCGCGAATGGTGGTGTCCCTGCACCCACTACTCAGCCCCGCGAGCACCTCATGGAGTGTTGCGCGAAGTGCCGGCGGGGAACGAAAGCGTTCGGGTACAGGCCGTGCGGGTATGACCTGTTCTGCCCGAACGGATGCCACGCAGGAGACGACACGTGGGAGCCGGTGTGATCGGCCCGAAGCGGCAGAAGCTCACCCGCCGCGAAGAACGCGCCGCATACGAAGCCGTCACCGAACGCGACCAGGGGCGCTGCGTCAGATGCGGGAAGCCTGGACCAGTGGAGCGGGACCACAGGCAGAACCGCGACCCGTTCAACACCGTCCCATCGAACCTGCAGTGCCTCGGGTCGGCGTTCGGCTGCGCGTGTCACCAGTGGAAGTCGGAGCATCCCGAAGCGGCGATCCGTGAAGGGTTCGCCGTACCACGTTGGGCGCGTCCCGAACTGTGGCCCGCATACCGGCACGACGTCGGGTGGGTCCTCTACTACGACGAACCCATCGGCGGGAAGTGGTGGCGGGAGATCACCGAATCCACCGCGCACATGCTCATAAACGGCACCAACATGAAGGAGGCGAGAGAGGACAGTGGCTCGTGAGAGAGCAACCATCAACGTCGACATCTGGTCCGACGACGACTTTCGCAACCTGACAGCGCCGGCACAGTCCCTGTACTTCAAGCTCACGTCGCACCCAAAGCTCGACTACTGCGGATGCGTTGAGTTCCACCCCGGACGGCTCGCAGCGATGTCGAGGGAAGCAACGGTCGGCGACATCATGATCGCCGCTCAGGAGCTTTCCGACACGTACTTCATTGTCGTCGACCAGACGACAGACGAAGCCCTCGTGAGATCGTTCCTGCGGCATGACGGGCTTATGCGCCAACCACGGCTGGCGGTCTCGGCGGCGAAGGCTTTCGGGTCGATCGCATCGAACAAGATCCGGGCCGTCGTCGTGCACGAGCTTCAGCGGCTGAAGAAGTCTGAACCGGAACTCGCGGCATGGGAGAAGCCTCAGGTTATGACGGTGCTGAAGCAGAACGCGGTGCCGGTCAGGCAGACGAAGACGGATCTCGAGTGGGACTTCCCGGGGTTTCTGCCGTTCTCCACAGTCGGCGCTACGCCCGACGCTACGCCCAACGTTTAGACCAAACGGCGGGCAACGCTACGGGCGCGCCTACTACTACTACAGCTACATCTACAACTACAGCTACGAATCTAAAGATTCTCTGCCCTCGCAGAGGCTGAGTTATCCACAAGGGTCACGACCCGCGGTCTACCGCAGTCGTGACCCTTTCCCGTTCAAGGAGGAGTCATGCAAGAAGAGGTGAAAGTGACCATGGCGTTCCCGAGGAACGTGTGGGGCCGCCTCGCCAGCATCGCCGAAGACCGCGGCGTCACGATCGCACAGATCATCAGCGGCGCTGTCGTCAACGAACTGAAACCTCGAGACCGACGCCAGTGGGTGTTGAGCCTCGTCCGAACCGGCTACTGCGACCGCGTCGTGGCCGAGATCACGGGCGAACTGAAGCAGTACGTCGCGACCACGCGACGCCGAGAAGGACTACCCGCGAACAGAGACCGCGGATCCGAAAGGAAGACAGCAGCATGATCGCCAGATTGACAGTCGTGGACGGATCACTGACGGAGTATCCGTTGGCGGAGAAGACGAAGGGCTGCTGGCAGAACGGGGTGACGTTCTACCCCGACGAGAAGGTGACCAAGGTCGTCCCGCTGCGAGTCTCGGCTCCCAGCGAACGCGTCGAGCACGCCGCTGAGGCGCGAGCGGTTCTCCAGCTGGCGGGCCGAGACGTCTCCGAGAACATGGCGCTCCAGACGGGCGAGCACAAGGCCGACATGATCGCTGTCGCTCAGGTGCACGCGACTCTCGCTCTCGTGGAGCAGCAGCGCATCGCGAACCTCATCGCGCTCATGGACAGCCCGCGCTCGTCGACCCTCATGGCGAAAGCGGCCCTCAACGGCTTGAGCGAGGGAGAACCATTCGCCGTCCGGGATCTCCGTGCTGACGTTCGTGAGGGGTTGGGTCTCTGATGGCCGGCGAAGTGATCATCACGGTCGTCGGAAATCTGACCGCCGACCCCGAGCTCCGCTACACGCAGAACGGTCTGCCGGTGGTGAACTTCACGATCGCTTCGACGCCGCGGGTCTTCGACCGGGCGTCGGGGGAGTACAAGGACGGCGACCCGCTGTTTCTGCGGGCGTCGTGCTGGCGGGAGTTCGCGGAGCATGTGGCGGGGTCACTGGTGAAGGGTTCCCGGGTGATCGCGTCGGGTCGGTTGAAGCAGCGGACGTATCAGGACCGGGAGGGGACTCCTCGGACGGCGATCGAGCTCGAGGTGGATGAGATCGGCCCGAGTCTGCGGTATGCGACGGCCACGGTGACGCGAGCCGCTGCGAAGGCCAACGGCGAGGGGGAGGCGGCGCAGCCGAAGCCTCAGTCGGAGTGGAACACGGCAACTCCGGGGGGTGAGTCGTATGGAGACGACACTCCGTTCTGACCTGTTGGGCGCGGTCGACGCGCTGACGCTCCCGACGCGCACGAAGGTGATTCATCACAGCACCGACGGCGCGGCTCTGTGCACCACTGAGTGTTCGGGGGAGCCGCACACGCACACGTCGACGGTGGAGAACGATTCCCTGCTGACGCAGCTGGACGCGGCGATCCGGGAGACGTTCTCTGACCGGCCGGGTAGCGCTTCGTCTCTGGCGCACACGCGCGGCGTGCTCGATTCGACGGCCCTGTTCTTGTTCATGCGGATCTATTCGCAGATCACCGATTGGGCTCGAGCAGCAGGGGCGCCGCATCGGGAGACGCCGGCAGAGTCCCTGCGTGCCTGGTACGTGGTTCGTGACGAGGAGCAGGACGCGGCGCGGGCGCGGATCCTCCGCGGGTGGGCGGCGCAGATCGTGGCCGCGCTGGACCCGGAGGAGACGATTCAGCGGAAGGAACGGTGCCCCGAGCCTGACTGTGTGCAGGGCACCGATCCTTTGACGGGGCATCCGACGTGGTGGGACCGGGGTGCTCGTGAGGAGCGGTTGTTCCCGCTGATCGTCACCTACCGTCCCGGAGCTTCGGATGGGGACGGAAGCGAGCTGGCGCCGTCCGTACAGGCCGCTGTGAACGCCGCGGTCGCGCGGTGCAGGGCGTGCGGGACGGAGTGGACCGCTCGAGCGCTCGCGTGGGAGCTGGAACGGGTCTCTAGAGAACAGGAAGAACGATGAGCCTGTACTACGAAGACGAGTACGTGCAGCTTCACCACGGGGACTGCCGCGAGATCACGGAGTGGACCGAGGCGGATGTTCTGGTGACTGACCCGCCCTACGGGATGCGCTACGCGAACCGACAGGGCGTCAAGATCGCGGGCGACGAGAACACCTCATTGCGTGACGTCGCACTCGACGCTTGGGGAGGGGTCCGACCTGCTCTCGTGTTCGGCACGTGGCGACTGCCTCGCCCGACAGACACGCGGTCGCTGCTCATCTGGTGGAAGGACAACTGCCCGGTGGGGTCGGGTGATACGCGGATGCCATTCGGGCCGACACATGAGGAGATTTACGTGCTCGGGAGCGAGTGGATCAATCCCCGCGCCCGTACGCACCCGCGTAGTCGGTCACATCGAGCGGGTGATGAACCGGTCCATCGTATAGGTTCCGTCTTCCGGACATCGCTGAACCTCACGGGTGGCAATGGACTCGCCAAGCAAGTGGGGCACCCGACACCGAAGCCGGTCGGCCTGATGCAGAGCCTCATGGAGTGGTGCCCGCCCGGTGTCATCGCAGATCCGTTCGCGGGTTCTGGATCCACCCTGATCGCGGCGCGAAATCTGGGACGCAAGGTGATCGGCGTCGAGCTCGAGGAGAAGTACTGCGAGTTGATCGTGAAGCGCCTATCCCAGCAGGCGTTCGACTTCAGTGCTCTGGGGATGGACGCATGACCGGCGAGTTTCTGGGTCGGCAGTTGTTGGCCCTTGTCCGAGAGGAGACAGCAGCATGAGCGCGTCAGCGTTGAGCGGGTTTAGCGGCCTTCATCGCAGCCTGGTGGCTCATTCCGAGTGCTCGTCCGATGGTGGGCCAGGAGTGCCCAGCCTGACGAGCTTGGGCGATGAGTTCGGCGCGGCGAGCGGGCATGCGGTTCATCCGCTCCTGGAGAGCGGTGAGCGTCGCGAGGATGTCGTCGTCTGCCATGGTCAGACTGTAATCGGGGTTGCAGATGCGGGTCAACTCTGCAACCATGGTTGCATGACTGGTGCAGCCACATCTCGCCCTATCGGCGACCCGATCATCTTTCAGTCAACGCGACCCGCGGCATGGCCCGCTCCGGAGGGAACCACCGTGACCGTCACGGCCCGAAAATCCCGCAACGGATCGATCGGGATCACGTGGCAGCGAAGCGACATCGATACGCCGACAACAGTCGCAGTTACGTCGGAAGAGTTTGCCGGCATCAGCGCGGCCGTTTCCGTCCCGTCCGAGTCCAGTGCACAGGGAGGCACGAAGTGAAACTACGAGTCGTCGGCGACGAGAAGCCGCCCCTGAGCCGTGAGGAGCTCCGTGAGCGCGGAAACGATCTCGTGACCGAAGCGCGTAAGGCGGCGATCTCAGCGATCGGGAAGTCGATGGTCCCGGAGTTCGTCGCTCGCGGCAGGAGCTTGCAGCGCCGCGATCTGCTTCGGTGGCGCAGCTTCGCCACGGGGGCGCGAGACGAATGGCAGGTCGTGATCGACAAGATCACTGAGCTGCTGCACGAGATGGACAAGACCGAGGGAGGCACGAAGTGAGCACAGAGCACGACGAGAAGATGAAGTGGCCCGAGACCGAGGAAGCAGCGACGGCTGACGCGCTGATCACGCATGGTGCGCGTCTGGCTATGAGTTGGTCGGCGGAGAAGGGTCCACTGTCGCGGAGGGCGTTCTCGCTCGCGAAGGACGACCCGGAGCGCCCGACGGCGCTGCGTAAGTACCTGGACGCGGTCTCGGCGATGATCGCAGAAGCGCAGGTGGTAGCCGCGCTCGTTGCCGTGCAGAAGGTGTCGCGGGAGCAGGCGGACGAACTGGCCCGTCACCTATGGCTGATCACCGAGGACGGTGGTCTCGTTCACGAGCTGATGTTCGACTACCTCGACGAGCGGGGCATCCCATCCGAAGAGGTCTGGAACGACGTCGAGGCGCTGGTCCAGGATCAGCTCGCACCGGTTGAGGGGAGTGGTTCGTGAGTATCACCGAAGCACGAGCGCGGGCGGAGGCCGCGTTCACGCGCTACAACGACCGGAACGACGACCTGTACCGGGCGCCGGCCCCGTTCGTCGCGATCGCGAAGGACTTGCTGGCCGCGCTCCCCGAGACACCCACCACCGACGACCGCGAGGCCGCGTTCAAGATCATCTACGGCTACGAGACGATCGACTTCCGCGAGTCCCAGAACTTCACCACACGGGACTGCTACGGCGTGGTGGATGCGTTGCTCGCCGCTGGCTTCCGCCGCCCGTCCCCGCCCACCGAGGAGCAGTGGGAGTACGGCATCGAGTACATCCCTGGCTACCGGCAGTTTGATGGGCGCTCTCGCGAGCATCACGAGGCTCAGGTGCGCGCGATTCACCAGGGCAGCCCGCACGCCCGTGCAGCGCGCGTGATTCGCCGCCGCCCCGCGGGGGAATCTGAGCCGGTGGAGGCTGCTGCTCCGGCCGGGGGTGAAGCGTGAGCCCGCGCATCTCGTCGGAGGTGTATCCGACGCCGCAGATCACCACGCTCGTGCTCTCCGAGATCGACGATGGTGAGTTCACGGAAGAACAGCTCGCGAAGGTCTTCGACATCGCATGGCACGCGGCGTGGAAGGGTCACGCGGACGGTTGGGCAGCAGCGATGGCGAAGGCGTCCGCGTTGCGTCACGCGAAGCGCCCCGGGGGTGAGCAGGGATGAGCGACACCTACACGCCGACAACCGAAGAGGTGCGCTTTGCCTCCGCCGCGACGGCCGTGGGTGGTGACGGGTTCGACCGGTGGCTGGCGGCGCACGACGCCGAGCTGCTCGATTCAGCCGCGAACTCGATCTATCACGACGGGCTTGCGCCCTGGCCTGCGGTCGCCGTGCTGCAGAAGCGTGCGGCAGAACTTCGAGTTGCGGCCGCCGCGTCCCCGGTTCATGACGAAGGAGAGAAACGATGAGCCACACGGTCACGATCACGCGTCTTCCGGACGAGGAGAGCGACGACTACGAGTACGAGTTTGGCGGCACTCACGGGAGCGACTGCGAGGTCTACAACCGGTGCAAGCAGAAGGCGTGCCAGGCGATGAGCCCGCTACGGGACACGGAGCGCACGCGCCACGGCCGCTATCACTTCCATCGTGACGGGGAGTGGCTGGTGCAGTCGGACGAGTGCGCTCTCCGGTTCGTGTTCGAGCAGTTCGGCGACATCGAGACCTTCGACGGGCTGGACCTGGGCACGTATCCGGTGGTCGTGCGGTGGGAGGACGACACGTGGTGGATCGAGGTTCACCCGCCCGCCACTTCCCTTGTTGAGGAGAACCAGACAGGAGACGAGCGATGACGCACATGGTGCCGTTGGATGCGCTGCTGAGCGTCGTCCGCGACGGCGACGAGATCGGCTGGGATGTGGAGTTCAACGAGCTCTGGCAGACGCACGCTGACCGCCTCCACATGCTCGCGTCATCCATCCAGGAGACCGGCATCCGGGTTCCGATCCTCATTGGAACCGATGGGCGCGTCTGGGACGGGCACCACCGTCTCGCCGTCGCCCGCAAGCTCGGGCTCTCCGAAGTGCCGATCGAATGGGCCGGCGAGGAGAAGCCGTGAGCACGATCCCGCCTGAGGTGCGCGACGAGCTCGACCAGACTCCGCAGTGGTGGGAGCGGGAGTATCGCAAGCTGCTGTCCGAGACGTACGTGAACGCACCGGAAGAGCACGAGGGGCACGAGGTCATCAGGATGGACACTTATGGGGGAAGGCGGCGGGAAGTCTGCACGCAGTGCCCAGACGTACTCATCCCACGCGATAAGTCCTGACCTTATGGACCCGGAACGATAAGCGGATAGCTGATCGTTCGACACGCTGGGTTGGTGTCTCGCGCGCGCATGCGCGCGTGTGTTACTCTGGCCCTATCCCGGTGAACCATGCCTAATGGCAGGTGAGCCGGGATTCGTGCTTCCCGGAGTTGGTGCTCTTCGCCGGGAACTGCCCGCCGACCGCGCGACCTCAACGCTCGCGGCATCACGCCTTAGTCGCTTGACGGTTTCGGCGGGCTATCTCTTCCCCGTTGGTCGCTTAGCAGGCGGCGTGTGCGGGACGGGTCGCGTGTGACAGCGACCGCAATGCCGGCCATGAGGGTGGCTGGCTACAGCGAGGCGGGGCATCTGGTGGTCGACGGTGGAACCGTCCGGGGCGGCAAGGCTCCCAGCGGCCCCGTCCTCGCGGGAACCTCGAACCCGAGGAGTCGTCATGGCATGGGGTATCACTCAGCGGGTCACGATGGACGCCGCACTCGACGAGATCAGCCGCCTCCAGAAGCTGTGCTCGAGCCGCGATGACGCGCTCGACAACCTGGCCGACTTCATGATCAAACATCCCGAGCACGACACGGACCCGGATCTCACCCTCGCGCGGATCGCACTCCAATGAGCCGCGCACTCTTCACGCTCGCCGGGATGACCGCGGGCGCCCTACTCGTCGTGACCGTGCAGCACGGTTGGCGCCGGGTCATCGCTGGCCTGCTGAGCCGAGGGGACGCGTGATGAGCGATCGTCTGTTCACGTGCGACTACTGCGGTGCTGAGTGGCGTTCCCCGATCTCCGCTGCCATGTGCTGCGACGCAGTCAGCATGGACGCCGACGAATAACCCCTCATGCCCTGGGATAACAACCGCCCCACCCACGTCCCCACACGAGTGCGCGACGCATGCCTCAAACGAGACGGCCACCAATGCACCGCCCTCCTGGTAGACGGCACCCGCTGCCCCGCCACCACGAACCTGCAAGCAGCGCACATCACACAGTGGGCACGAGGCGAACGCACCACAGTCGACGACGTCCGCACACTGTGCCACTGGCACCACAACCGTGAGACCCAGACCCAAGCCGCGAACGCACGCCAACACGCACAGCGACGCCGCCCAAGCGCAACCCGCGAACGCGAACCGCACCCCGGCCGACGCTGAAACCACCCCCGGTCACCCCCTCCCCCCGCCGCCCAGCCACGCGGGGAGTTGCTGTGATTCTTCCCGTGTACGACTCTGGGGATTTCGCCCCGTGGGCGTTCGCAGGGGCTCGCGTGGTGGCCGAAGTGGCGTTCCGCGGACCCTGGCGGGCTCTCGGCCTGGCGATGCGGTACGCGGGCGCTGACGGCGAGAACCGTTACGGCTAGAGGGGTGCGAGTCGGCCGTTTTGGAAGACGTTGCCGGTGACGGTGACGTATCGCCCGGTGCTGTACGTCTCGACGGAGAGACCGTCGTGGTTGCGGCGGCTGCCGCGCATCTCGGCGCGGGTGCCGAGAATGTGGAGGCCATCGCCGGAGGGTGAGACTTCGATGTAGTGCTCCGTGTACGCCTCGAGGAATCGACGGGCGGCGTCTGTGGGTGTTCCGTTGATGAGGCAGTGGTCCAGATCGATGCATCCGATGCCGTCGCCGAGGACGAATCCGATGCCGACGCCGGCTGTCGAGGCGGAGGCCGCGGCGTGTGTTGTCCATGTTGCGGGGTTCGTGCTGGAGGCGCTGCTTCCGTCGACCTGCAGGGGACGCTTGGACGCATCCCACCTGACCCAGCGGTTCCGTTCGATGAGTGCGGTCGGGATGGCGGAACGCTTCGCGGCGCGGTGTGCTGACACGCGGCATTTGGTGGAGCAGAACCGGGCTTGCGCGTTGCGCGCGACGATCGATCGCCCGCATGTTCGGCAACGCCTCATCTTCTCATTGTAACGGTTTTGACCGCGGAATTACGGGGATTCTGGCCGAAACGGCCCTGATCCTGACGCCCGAAACGGGGGACCGAGATGCCTGCAGAATCACATCGGGACGCGGCGATCTTCGCAATCGCCGCCGATGACATCGATGAGGCCGTGGAGCTCGCGGTCGAGCACCTGAAGGGCATCGTGGAGGGCGAGGACCTGAAGGGGTTCGTGGTTCCTGATCTCACGTCGGAGTCCTTCGAGCGGGTCGAGGGTGTCTGGAAGCGAGTGTTCCGGTTCCGAGCGGAGCTTCTGCCGGCGGTGGCGTGATGGGTGGCCATGGGGCCGCTCCGAAGAACCCGAGTCAGCGTGCGCGTCGCAATAAGGACGTGGTGCCGCTTCGTGTGATCGAGGTGGATCCGACGGCGCAGCCGAATCTACCGACTCTCTACTTCGACCATCCGGTGACGGATCCCGAGGGGAACGTCAAGGTCGTGAAGAAGCGGTTCTCGTGGCCGAAGATGACGCAGGAGTGGTGGTCGACGCTGTCGCGGCACCCGCTGGTGAAGGAGTTCACGGAGCTCGACTGGGCGTACCTGGCGGAGACGGCGCTGATTCATGCGCAGTTCTGGAAGGGCGACATCAAGCTCGCGGGGGAGCTGCGGCTGCGGGAAGCGAAGTACGGGTTTACGCCGGAGGATCGGGCTCGTCTGCGGATGCAGTTCGCGCTCGCGGACGGTGCGGAGGTTGACACCGCGACGAAGGTTCAGCGTGCGGTGTCTGCTCGCGATCGGATGCGGGGTGTGACGCGGAAGGACTCTGCCTGATGCCGTGGGTTCCGCAGTACGAGGGGGAGTTCCCGACGCTGGGGTGGTCGGTGGCGGACCAGATGGCGACGTTCCTCGGGCGCCCGGACGCTGGCGATGACGACATCTTCGAGCCGTTTCTGCTCACGGTGGAGCAGCAGGAGTTTCTGAACGAGCTGTACCGGATCGACCCGATCACGGGTCGGCGGATGGTGCACCGGGCGAGTCTGATTCGTCCGCGCGGTTGGGGCAAATCTCCGTTCGTCGCGGCGATCATGATCGCTGAGGCGATCTTCGATGTCGTGCCCGATGGGTGGGATGCGGAGGGGCAGCCGGTCGGTAAGCCGTGGTCGAAGCTGCGGACGCCGTACGTCGCGATCGCGGCGGTGACGGAGGAGCAGACGAAGAACACGTGGGAGCCGTTGCTCGAGATGCTGCGTCAGGGTGATGCGGCGGATGAGTTCGAGCTCGAGCCGATGGATTCGTTCGTTGCTCTGCGTCGCGGTCGGATTCAGCCGATCACGTCGTCTCCGAACTCGATCAAGGGTTTCAAGGCGGTGGCTGCGTCTCTGGATCAGACGGAGACGTGGGTGAGGGGCAACGGCGGCGTGAAGCTCGCGCAGACGCTCCGCAACAACGCTACGAAGCTCGGCGGAGTGACGATCGAGACGCCGAACGCGTACACGTTGGGGGAGCGGTCGGTAGCGGAGTCGTCGTTCGAGTTCTGGGATGACATCCAGTCGGGGAAGTACAAGAACCTCGAGGATGTGCGGTCGATTTACTTCGACCATCGGCCCGCGCCGGCGTCGACGCAGGTTGACGACATGGACTCCCTCGTTCACGGGCTGCGTGTGGCCTACGGAGACTCGGCGAAGCACCCTGACGGGTGCCTTCTGCATGACCCGCCCTGCCCTCCGGGATGGTCGGACGTGCACCGTACGGCGCTGGACTTCTTCGACACGTCGAACGACATCGCTGTGATGCGTGCCGACTTCCTGAATCAGGTGGATGCC
Organism: Microbacteriaceae bacterium PS02066; assembly: GCA_029959545.1. Classification (GTDB taxonomy): domain Bacteria; phylum Actinomycetota; class Actinomycetes; order Actinomycetales; family Microbacteriaceae; genus Microbacterium; species Microbacterium binotii. The sequence continues at coordinate 47,783 of JASCPH010000001.1, forward strand.
GCGCGTGACGCGTACGTGTCCGACCCTGAGATGCGGGCGTGCATCGATGCGGGCCGCGGCAAGGTGATCTCGAAGACGGAGCCGGTGACGCTCGGATTCGATGGGTCTGAGGGGCGCAAGGACAAGCACATCGCCGACTCCACGGTCCTCATCGGCTACTCGGTGATGCAGCGGCACTTCTTCCGCATTGGTGTGTGGGAGCAGCCCGACGGCCCGCAGGGTGAGGGGTGGCGTCCGCCGAAGCTGGAGATCGAGCAGGCGGTAGCGAAGGCGTTCAAGGACTACAACGTGGTCGGGTTCTACGCGGACCCGTCGGCGGGGTGGGCCGGCGAGGTGAAGCAGTGGGAAGCGGCGTATCACAAGCGTTTGAAGGCGAAGATGAGCGTCGCGGAGCCGATCCGGTGGCGTCAGAAGGACGTGTCCCGTACGTGCGAGACGTTCGATCAGATGTACTCCGCGATCCGGCAGGTTGAGGTCACGTTCGATGGTGACCCGACGGTGCTGAGACACTTCCTGCACGCCAGGCGTGACCCGCGGCGCGCGGGGTACGTGCTCAAGAAGGCCGATGACAACCAGGACTACGGGAAGATCGACGCCGCCTGGGGCTGCGCGTTCGCGTACGCGGCAGGGAACGACGCGCTCGGTAAGGGCGTGACGGCGAACAGTCGTCGGCGGATGCCGCGGCAGCTGAACTGAAACGAGGGGGTCTCATGGCTGTGACGCCCGAGGAATGGCTGCCGATCCTGGCGAAGCGTCTCGACAATCGGATGCCGCGGATCATGAAGCTACGCCAGTACTCCAACGGTGACGCTCCAATGCCGGAGATGGGCAAGAACACGCAGAAGTCGTGGGAGGCGTTCCAGAAGAAGGCACGCACGAACTACGGCGGGCTCGCGTGCCAGTCTCTTGCGGGACGAATCGTCCCCCTGGGCGTGCAGGTCGGTTCTGCTTCCTCGGGACTCGAGGTGGAGGCGCTGCGTCGCGTGTGGCGGGACAATCGCCTGTCGGTGGTGTTCCGTGACGCGGTGCGGACGATGCTGAACGTGTCGATCGCGTACCTCATCACTGGGGTGCGTGACGGTGACCCGATCATCACGTCGGAGCCGCCGGAGCGTGTCATCACCGCCCCGGACCCGGTGCAGCCGTGGCGAGCTCGCGCGGCGCTGAAAGCGTGGCGCGACACCGACGCGGGCGTCGACTACGCGCTCGTGTGGGTGCCGGGTCTGCGGCAGCGGTTCAAGCGGAACGTGAAGACCGAGACCGGGTCGATTCGCGGCCTCGTCGCGGGCGACTGGACTGTAGACGGCGACCCGGAGACGTACTCCGGGCCCGTGCCCGTGTTCGCGCTCGAGAACGAGGATGGGCTGGCAGAGTTCGAGCCGCACATCGACGTCATCGACCGCATCAACCTCGGCAAGCTCCAGCGACTCGTCGTCACCGCATACCAGGCGTTCAAGGCGCGCGCGCTGAAGAACCTCCCCGACAAGGACGAAAACGATAACGACATCGACTGGGGCAAGAGACTCGACTTCGCACCCGGAGCGCTCATCGATCTCCCCGCGGATATCGACGTGTGGGAGTCGGAAGCTGTCGACATTCGACCCCTCTTGGATGGCGAGAAGGTCGATGCGCGCGACTTCGCGGCGGTGATGCAGACCCCGATCGACGTGTTCATCCCGGACAACCAGTCCGCGGCCGGCGCGAAGAACGCACACAAGGGTGAGATTCAGCGCGCGAAGGACCGCAGGGACCGCGTCAAGGCACCGATGGAGGCAGCACTCCTCACCGCGCTGCGGATTCTGCAGCTGGACACGGACCAGACGGTGGAGGTTCGGTTCGAGCCCCCCGAGTACGTGTCGATGGCTGAGAAAGCCGCTGCAGCGGTGCAGGCGAAGGCCGCAGGGAAGTCGCAGCGGTGGATCAGCGAGAACATCTGGGGCATGTCTCCGGACGAGATCAACAAGGAAGACGCTGATCTCGCTGCGGAGCAGCTGCAGGCGGTGATGTTGGCGGGAGCGATCAGTGGCGACGGAAGCTGACGCTCTCACCGCCGCGTACATGCGGCAAGTCACCTCGATCCGTGACCGTGTCGTGGCGTACGCGGAGGCGATGTGGCAGGGAGCGGACTCGCTCCGCGACCGTGACATTGACCGGCTCGTGTCCCGCATCATCCCGGTCGTTCAGGGCGGGCAGGTTCAGGTCGCGAACCTCACGAACGCGTACATCCAGCGCCTCGCAGTGATGGAGGGTGTGATCGCGGAGGCCGCGCAGGTGACCGACGAGGTCATCAACTACCGCGGAGTCCCCGCCGATGAGGTCTACCGCCGGCCGGCGGTGACAACGTACACGTCGCTGAGTTCGGGGAAGTCGTTCCAGGACGCGCGTGACGCTGGACGGGCGCGGTTGAAGTCGATCGCCTCGACCGACATTCAGCAGACCCGGAACCGGCAGGCGCGACTCGGGTACTCCTCATCGGGGTTCGGGTACACACTCCGCGTCCTGTCCGGTGCGGAGAACTGCGCGCTCTGCGTCATCGCATCCACGCAGCGATACCTCACCACCGATCTGCAGCCCATCCATCCGGGATGCGACTGCGGGGAACGTGGAGTGAAAGCGGGGCGTGACCCGGGGCAGATCATCGACCCCCGGCTGCTCGAGCAGGCGCACGCGCAGATCGAAGCGAAGCTCGGCGCCACTGACCGTGGCGCCCGCGACCTGGGCCTCGGGAAAGAAGTCGCCTACGGCGACGGATCCAGCCGCCTCGCGGACTTCACCGAACTCATCACCACTCGGGAACACGGCGAACTCGGACCCACGCTCACGTGGCGTTCCGACAAGTTCACCGGCCCCGAAGACATATGACTTCCCGCCCACGGGCGGGCAGCGGTCACCGAAACGGCGACCGACCATCTACTCCGAAACGGGGACCAACAACATGTCCGACGACACCACTGAGAAGCCCGAAACGGGCGAGCTCGAGAAGGCGCAGGCCGAAGTCGAGAAGTGGAAGGCGCTGTCTCGCAAGAACGAGGAACAGGCCAAGGCCAACGCTGAGAAGGCCAAGAAGTTCGACGAGCTCGAGGAAGCCAACAAGACCGAGCAGGAGAAGCTCCTTGCTCGAGCTGAGGAAGCCGAGAAGAAGCTCGCCGACCGGGAAGCGAAGGACGCCGCGGCCGCAACGGCAGCGGAGATCGCGAAGGAGAAGGGCGTGCCTGTCGAGGCGCTCCGTGGGAACACCCGCGAGGAACTCGAAGCACACGCCGACGCTCTCGCCGCCCTGCTTCCCAAGCAGCTGGCTGCACCGTCCGCAGACGGGCAGGGTGCAGCCGGTGACCAGATCGGCGGCGGCGACATGTCAGCCGAAGACATCGTGAAGGCGGCCACCGGCCGCTGACCCCCGGAGACGTTCGCCACGAACGCTCACGGGCCACAACCAACCACCAGGAGGTACATCGTGGCGAACATCTTCCAGAAGGGCACCAAGTTTGCCCAGACGGCGCTCGCGCTGCTGCGTCGCAGCTCGCGCGGCATCGCGCTGTTCACGACCCGTTACGGCGTCGCGGACTTCAAGGGCGCGGTGGGCGACGTCATCAACGTCAAGCGCCCCCCGGTACTCCGCGCCCGGGACAAGGGCTGGCGCAGCAACAACGCCATCGTCTTCGACCGCCTCGCGCAGACGAAGATCCAGATCAAGCTCGACAAGCACCTCTACAGCGCGGTCGAGCTCTCGCCCGAGGAGGAGACCCTCGACGAGATCGACTACGTCCGCGATGTGCAGGCGCCACAGGTGCAGGCACTCGAGGATGCGGTCGAGAACCTGTGGCCGACCGCGCTCCGCGCGGTCGACTTCGTCTACGAGGTGACCTACAACCCCAACGCGGGCGAGTCCACCGCAGCCGCGGCGAAGCAGTCCGACCCGCGCAAGGTGGCATCGCGTGCCCGGAAGCTGTTCACCGACGCGCACGTGCCGCTGACCGGCCGCTACTGGCTGGTCGGTTCCGCCGTCGCTGAGGCGATCCGCGACTACGGCAAGCTCCTCGACGTCGACACCGCCGGTATCCCCGAGGCGCTCCGTGAGGGCGTCGTGTCCCGGCTGTCCGGGTTCACCGTCGTGGAGATGGACTCGCTCGGCGAGAACGAGTCCTACTTCACGCACGAGTCCGCGATCGCGATCGCGAACGTCGCCCCGGCCGTGCCGCAGGGTGTGACTAAGGGTGGCGGTGTCGCGTCCGGCAACGGTCTCGCGCTTACCCAGCTGTGGGACTATGACAGCGACCACCTCAAGGACCGTTCGATCGTGCACGCCTTCGCCGGTGCCACGGCCGTGCTCGACCCGGAGGTGGACGCCGACGGCCAGATCATCCTCGACGAGGACGACGAGCCCCAGCTCGAGTTCGTCCGCGGCATCCGAGTGATCTTCGTCCCGGTCGGCAGCACCGACACCGGCAACGGTGCGGACAGCCACACGCTGACGATCACCGGCTCGCCCACCGGCGGCACGTTCACGCTGACGATCGACGGTGAGACCACCGACACGATCGCCTACAACGCATCCAGCGACGCCATCGCGGCCGCGGTCAACGCGATCGAGGGTGTCTCGGGTGCGAAGGTGACCGGCGGCGCCTTCCCGGCCAACGCTAAGACCCTCAAGCTCACCGAGCGCGCGACGGTCTCCGCAACCGGGTCGTTCACCGGCGGCACTACGCCCACGATCACTGTCTCCTGACGGTGACCATCTGAGGAGGTCAGGTCATGGCTGAGTACACACCCCTCGCATCCACTGCGGATGTGGTGGCCGCGCTCGGCCGTGGCCTGACCCCACAGGAACAAGCACAGGTGGAGTCGAAGCTCGCGAAGGCGTCGGAACTGTTCCGAGCCGCTGCGGGCCGAGACTTCACGCCGGGACGCAAGACATCTCGGCTGAAGGTGAATGGTGGCGAGGTGCGTCTCCCGCAGACGCCCGTCGTCACCATTCACTCCGTCACCGACGACGACGGCAACGCCATCGAGTGGACGCACGCGTTCGGCGCGACGCTCACAGTCCCGCTGCTGTCGCACCGCTTCGTGCGGGTGGATTACAGCTTCGGATCGGACGAGGTGCCGAAGCTCGTCACCGAAACCGTCGCCGAGATGGTCGCTCGAGTGTTCGCCGTCGACAAGCGCGCGAAGGCTGGCCTTTCGCAGTACCAGAAGACCACCGGCCCGTTCAGCGAAGGCGGCACGTTCGCTTCCTGGGCGGTCGGGGGACAGGTGATGATGTCTCCCGCCGATGCGGCTGTGGCGGCAACGTTCCGCGCCCCGCGGCTATCGAACACGGTCGTACTGTGACGTCGATCACGATCCGCCGCGCGGTGACCGAAGAGGATGCGTACGGCGACCCCAAGGAAAAGTCCTGGGGTGACTGGAAGACGTTCGCAGCCCCCGACTACGAGGTTCTCATCGGCTGGGGCAACGCTGACGAACCGCTCGAGCCCGGACGAAACACCGTCATCACGAACCGCACCGTCTACATCCGCGGACCGGAGAAGACGGGGATTCGCGCGACCGATCGTGCCGTGGTCGACGGGGTCGAGTACATGATCGTCGGCAAGGTCGGCGAGTGGGAAGCTGACGAGTACGTCGGCGCGCAGTTCGCGATCCGTGAGGTGGCGTGATGCCGGCGAAGTTCCCCATCAACGCGGTCAACCGCAAAGCGATCCGCGAGCAGCTTCTCCTCGACTCCACCGGGAGCGGCGTGGAACGGACGCTGGTGCGTGCTGCGGAAGCAGCAGCCGGCCCCGGACAAGAAGTGTTCGTGTCCCGCAGCTACACCAAGGCTGGGCGCCTGTCGGTGTGGATCGTGGACCGCGGATCCACGCCGTCGCGGGAGAAGACGAAGCAACTGCGTGAGGCGCTCGCTCGCGTCCGAATCTAGGAGGCGCTGTGGCTGAGTTCGCGTCACGCTGGCCCGACATGCGTCTCTGGGCGATCGGGCGGCTGAGAGAAGAGCTCGCCGGGAAGGTGAGCGCCGAACGCGACGAGAACCTCGCAGAGCAGATCGTGGTGTCGGTCACTCCCGCGCAGATAGTGACGGCTGTGTCACGCACGTTCATGGTGACCGTCGAGGTCTGGAAGCAGGGGAAGAAGGCCGCGTTCGACCGGTGCGGTGAAGCGGCGTACATCCTCGAGTCCACTCCACGCCGCGGGTTCATCGTCACGACCGAACTGAACGCGGGACCCAATGAGCAGCGTGACGAAGCGGGCTCCTACTACTACGACGCCACGGTCATGGTGACCGCGAGCCGTCTCTGAACTCCGTTGTTGCCGGCGGACATCCCAACACACAGACAGGAAGGTAGCTGGCAATGACCGCTGCACTCATCGAGAACGACCGCGCGAACGACGCGGATCTCGTCCGCCTCGTGCAGGACGGTCGGATCCTGCTCGGCGACTACGGGATCAGCGCCCCCACGGGCCCCGACTGGAACCCGTCCAGCGACCTCGCGTCGGGGATCCGGCACGATCTCGGATACTACGGCGAGGACGGGTTCTCCCTCACTCCAGAGCCGGGTGACAACAAGTCGTTCAAGGCGCACAACGAGGACGAGGTGATCAACGAGGACGGCCCCGGCACGTGGGCGGTCGCGTTCTCCGGCATCCAGCGTTCCCGCACCCTCGCCGAGGCGTACTTCGACACCGAGGTTGACCCGGCGACGGGCGCGATCGTCGTGACCCGAGCGTCGGTGCGCACGTTCCGCGACCTCGTCACCGTCGGTATCTCCGGCGACGACGTGATCATCACGCACTACCCGCGGGTGAAGGTGTCCGACCGTGAGGCGGTGCAGTTCGGTGCGACCGCGTTGAACGCGCTCGGCATGACGTTCCGTGCATACAAGGATCCCGTGCTGGGGTACGAGTTCAAGCAGTGGGACACCACCCTCATCCAGGGCACCGTCGCGGTCCCGACGATCAGCGCAGCCAACCCGGCGACGTCGCAGGCGAGCCTCGGGAACGTGCTCATCACCGGCACCGGGTTCTCCGGGGCGTCGGCGGTGAAGTTCGGTTCCACTGACGCGGTCCACTTCGACGTGCTCTCGCCGACGCAGATCCTCGCCGTGATGCCGTCCGGATCCGCGGGCTCCGCGGCGATCAAGGTGACCAACGCGGGCGGCGACTCGTCCGCGTTCAGCTACGCGCGCTCCTGAAAGGCCCCCGCGGGCGGGTGACGGCAACCACCCGCCCGCGGGCACACCATCCCTGTTGCCACTGAAAGGTTGCCATCGTGATCGACATCACCCCAGGCGCGTCGCGCGCCAAGACCATCGAGTTCAACATCGTCGGAATCGGGAAGTTCGAGCTTCCGGTGCTCGGGCAGGCGGGGACACCGTTCGGCATCACGTCCGCGTTCGGCGTGTTCCAGGACGCCTCCGCGGGCGGCAACGACGCGCAGAAGCTAGCGGCATGGTCGCAGCTGATCCAGTCCCTCACGGACAGCTACCCGCAGGCCGTGCGCGTCATGTCACGTCTCGACAGCGACGACGTCGCCGCGGTGTTCGCGCAGTGGGGCGCGAAGTCGAGCGAGTACGACCCAAAAGCCTGATCCTCCCGGCGCTGCTCCACTGGCACCGATCCGCGCTGCGTTACGACCTCGCGCGGATCGGTGTCGAGATGGACGGGCTGTCGTGGAACCGGCTGTGGGACTTCGTGGTGGAGATCCGCCGCGACCTGTCCTCTCATCTCGTCGCTGCGATGGAGGGGCACAAATACGTCCCGTCCGACGCTGAACGCGCATCCTGGGCGACGTTCGAGATGTGGGTGAACACGCAGACGCCCCGCGGGTCTGGGACGAAGCGGATGCAGCGCCCCTGGGCGGGTAAGCGGCCGACGTACCGCACCGAACCAGTGATGACCCCAGATCGCCTCGCGCGGCGCGAGAAGCTCGCCGCCCTGTTCTGATTCACGCCTGAGTTGCCGCGGGCGTCCTCGTTAGGGGGCACTCGTGTCGCAGGCCGTTCTGTACGTCGAGCTCGTCCCCACGACGAAGGGCATCAAGGGGAAGGTTGAGGGCGAGTTCGGTCCCGCGCTCGACGGCGTCGAGAAGAAGGCCGACGGCGTCTTCACCCGCATCGGGAACGGCATCAAGGGTGTTGCGACCGCCACTGCGGCGGTCTTCGCGACTGTCGCTGGGATGGCGATCACGGGCGGCATCTCCCGCCTGCTGAACATCGAAGACGCGCAGGCCAAGCTCAAGGGGCTCGGGCACGACGCGGCATCGGTCGACCAGATCATGTCGAACGCTCTCGACGCGGTGAAAGGCACCGCCTACACACTCGACGACGCTGCAACGACCGCCGCGACCGCCACCGCAGCCGGGATCAAGCCTGGGCAGGAGCTCGCGAAGTACCTCAAGCTGACCGCCGACGCCGCGACGATCGCCGGCACCTCCCTCGGCGAGATGGGCGCGATCCTCAACAAGGTCACCGCCTCCGGAAGAGCGTCCGCAGAGAACATCAACCAGCTGCAGGAACGCGGCATCCCGATCATGCAGTGGCTCGCCGACGAGTACGGGGTCACGCAGGACGCCCTGTCGGACATGGTTTCCGCGGGTGAGGTCGACGCCGAGACCTTCCGTCGAGCCATCGAGAAGAACATCAGCGGGGCGGCACTCGCATCCGGCGACACCACGCGCGGCGCCTTCGGCATCATGCTCACATCCCTGTCCCGCATCGGTGCGGGGCTCGTTGGTGGAGTGTTCCCGCTCTTCAAGGAGGTCTTCCAGGGCATCACCGATCTTCTGGTGCCACTGGAAGAGAAGGCGGCAAGCCTCGGAGACGCCATTGGGTCGAAGGTCACGCCGCTCGTTGAGGGGCTGATGTCAGCCGTCTCGGGAGGTCTGCCCGACCTGTCGGGTCTATCGGGTCTGCTGGGGCCACTGGCGGGTGCGTTCGCCGCGCTCGGAGCAAGCGGACTCGGCGGGATCATCGCGAAGATCCCGCTCCTCGGAGGGTTGGCGGGTCCGCTGTCGGCACTGGGCGGGCCGATCGGGATCGTGGCTGGCGCCCTGGCCGGCCTGGTCGCGGTGTCTCCGCAGCTGCAGGAAGCCCTGGGCGGCGTCTTCTCCACCCTCATGGACGTTGCGGGAGAGCTCGGGAAGTCGTTCGCGCCAATCCTGGCGCAGCTACTCCCGCTCGTGTCGAACATCGCGCAGATGCTCGGCGGCGTGCTCGCTCAGGCGATCACGACGCTGATGCCGTTCGTATCGCAGATTCTGCTGCTGTTCGGCGACATGGTCGCTCAGGTGCTGCCGCAGCTTCTGCCGGTGCTGATGACGCTCGCAGGTGTGATCGGGTCCGTCGCAGTGGCGATCATGCCCGTCGTGTCGGCTCTGCTCACAGCGCTGATGCCGATCCTCGAGGCGCTGATGCCGATCATCACGGGCGTGCTCGGCGCATTCCTGCCGCTGATCTCCACACTCGTCTCGGCGCTCGCCCCGATCCTGATCAAGGTGGCGGAGCTGCTCGGGCCGCTGCTGACCCCGATCCTCGGTGTCGTGACGACTCTGGTCGAGGCGCTCACTCCGGTGATCGAGCTTCTGACGACTATCGGCGTGAACGGGCTGACGGCGGCGATCACATTCCTGATGCCGATCATCGAGGGTGTCGTGAACGCGCTCGGGTCCATTCTGATCCCCGTCGTCGACACGGTCACGAAGGTGTTCAAGGGGCTGATCGACTTCATCGTCAACGTTTTCCAGGGCAACTGGGAAGGTGCGTGGGACGCGATCGTCGGGATCTTCGGCGATCTGTTCAACGGCATGGTGGACATCGCGAAGGGCGTGATCAACGGCCTCATCGACCTGATCAACGGGTTCCTCGGCGGGCTGAACGACGTCGGCGGGTGGCTGAGCGATATCACAGGCGGGACGGTCGGATTCTCGATCGGACAGATCCCGCACCTCGCAGATGGCGCCACAGTGCTTCCACGGGCCGGCGGGACGCTCGCGGTGCTGGGTGAGGCAGGCCGCGCGGAGACGGTCGTCGACCACGGGCTCATGAACCGCGCGATCACTGAGGGCCTGCAAGGAACTCAGGGCGGGCGCGGCGGGAACACGTTCAACGTATTCCCGAAGGAGACCGACGGCCGGATTCTCGTTCGTCAACTGCAGAGCGAAGCGGAGCGGGCATCGTGAAGAACATCACCCTCGACAACCTCACCTTCGTGGGTGGTGCTGTCACCAGAGGGTGGATGTTCTCCGACCTGAAGGACTGGCGTGGTCAGGTCGACGACAAGGTAGATGTGACGGAGCGCCCGCAGAACCGCGGCGCATTCACGTCAAGCCGTTCCGTGCGCTCGTCGCGAGCGATCTCGTTCCACGCGGGATTCTCGGGGGCTTCACCGTCGGAGGTGGACGCCGCATTCGACGAGCTGTCCGCGGTCGGCGCGGAGGGCCCCGTGCGCATGGCGGTGACGGACGATGACGGGTCCACGTCGTGGCGCATGGTGAAGGTGCGAAGCGTCCCGGTCGTTGACAATCACGAGCGACACTTCGGTGAGTGCGATGTCCACGTGATAGCCACAGACCCGCGCCGGTACGCCTCGGGGGAGTGGGTGAGTACACCGCCACCGTCGCCCGGGCAGGGAGAGGTGTGGCCGGAGGTGTATCCGGTCGTGTGGCCGGGCGGTGGCTCGACTGGTCGAGTGGAGCTCAAGAACGGTGGCCGCGCGCCGTCGCCGCCCGTGTTCCGAGTGGTTGGTCCGACGCCGTCGGCGCTGATCACGTGTGTGGACAACGGCCTGCGCGTCGGGCTTGATCGGCCGGTGCCGGCTGGACAGTTCGTGGACATCGACTTCGGGACCGGGCGGGCGCTGCTCGACGGTCTGACGGACGTGTCGCGGTGGCTGCTGTTTCGGCAGTGGGTGGAGGTGCCGGGGCTGATGTCTCGCACGTTCCAGTACGACGGCGCTGACGGCTCGCTGATGTTCGGGAAGGTCGATTCGGCATGGTGGTGAAGTTCACGGTCTTCGAGACGCGTGGCGGACGCACGGTGCTCGAGGTTGAGCCGTCGGACTTCGGCTGGCAGGAGCAGTCGAACACGCCGGAGACGGTGAACATGACGTTCATCGATGAGCATCCGGACGAGTGGCGGAACCTGTTCACTCCGTGGAAGCACTCGATCGCGGTGGAGATCGGCGACGACCAGACCGGGTTTCACACGCTCGGCGGGCCGATCGTCCCGTCCGACTTGGATGGGAACGACGAGACGCTGCACGTGTCCGCCCGTGGCCTGCTGTTCCTCCTCGATCAGGTGTACATCCTTCCTGCTCCGCCGTCGGGGTTCCGGCCTGACTGGCTGGCACCTGACGGTGTGCCGGACGTGTCGAAGGACACCACGATCAGCGGTGTCGACCGCGGCACGATCGGGAAGAAGCTGATCCAGCAGCAGATGACCTGGCCTGGATGGGGTGACATTCCGATCAGCTTCCATGCCGACCGCGCCGGCACTCGCACGCAGACCTACTCCGCGGTGGATCGGAAGACGATCGCCTCCGCGCTGTCGGATCTCACGCAGCAGCTTGGCGGGCCGGACATTCGGCTGCGGCTGGTGCGCACATCGGAGAACTCGTTCGGGTGGGTGTACGAGTCGGGCACGGAGGATCAGCCGTATCTGCAGGGTGACGTGCCCCTGTCGTGGACGCCGGCCGACACGACGAACCTGAGCGTGAAGGTAAACCCGTCCCGGATGGGGTCGGTGTTCTGGTCCGAGGGTGGGCGGTCGACCGATCAGACGCTCGTGCGGATGATGTACGACCCGTACCTGATTGACCGGGGATTCCCGCTCATGCACCGCGACACGGACGCGTCGTCGTCCACGAGCCGGGTGGAGACGCTGGACGCGTGGAACGCGGGCCTTGCCCGAACGTCGCGGCAGCCGTGGGACTTCTGGTCGTTCGATGTGCCGGTGGATCAGGCGCCGTACCCGTTCCAGTACGGGTGCGGGGATCTCGCGGAGATCAACCTCTCGCCCCGGCACATCGTGCAGGCAGGGCTCATGTCGGGGCCGAAGACCCTCTCCGGACCCGGTGTCCTGTCGGGGCCGTTCACGGAGGTGACGGTGCCGCAGTACCTCGAGCCGCGCACGTACACGCGCCGGATCGTGGGGATGTCGGGATCGGCGTCGTCCGAGTTCGTGAAGCTGACGTGCGGGGAGTTCTACGATGCCAGCTGACCCGACTTCGAGTCGCGAGGGCGGGGGATGGATCGTGGACGAGCTCCGCGACATCCGCCGGCAACTCGCGGAACTCCGCAGCCCGTCGGGGACGCAGCAGTTCAACGCAGTCCCTCGCCTGCAGGAGCAGATCGACGACCTCTTGGGGCGGCAGTCGTTCAAGGCGAACTCGGCTGACGTTCTCGATTGGAACGACGCGGTAGATCTGACGTCAGTGCCGTTCGGCCCGAGCCTAACGATAGAGCTCGACCGGCCGCGTGTGGTGGGCGTGAGCGTCTACTTCAAGGCTGGCGTGTCCGCCGGGGGGCTCTCGTCTGGCGGCACGTCCACGGTGCTCGTATCCGGCGGAGTGGCGGTGAACGGCACGAACCCCGGCGGCGTCACCTATGGCGCGCTTAGCGTCAGCGCCGGCTACGGCCTCGGCGTCCCAGATCGTAAGGGTGCCGACGCATCACCTGTCGCGAGGTGGCTGGGGGAGCTGCCTGCAGGATCGCACACGTTCCGCGGTGTTCTGGACAGAGTCTTCATCGGATTCACCGGCACCCCATCAAGCAGATCCGGATATCTCTACGTCATGGACCCGGCGTTGTACGTCGATGTGTTCCAGACCGTCACCGAGTAGGAGACCTCATGACTCTCACGCCATCGCTGCCCACTCTCGAGGCGACTGGTCTGCCGGCGGCTGCGCGGCGTCGTATCCAGGCCGGGATGGTGGCGCGTGCCGCTGACGGGACCCCGCGAACCGGAGTTCTCCCGGAGCACTTCAACGCGCTCGTCACCGGCAAGGCGTCGATGGGGTACGACGTGCAGCCGTTCGTCGCTGTCACGTCGCGTCAGTCGCCGGGTGTCGAGTTCGTCGCGAACGACGGCGTCGTCGACATCAGCCCTGCCGGATACGCGGCGCCTCTCGCCAACTCGCGTCTGGACGTGATCTGGGTGCGGTCCCGCTTCACCATCTTCGGTGACTCCGTGAACACGACAGAGATCGGGCTCACGCAGGGTACCGCGGCGACCACCCCGATCCTCCCAGTGATCCCGGCGGGTGCACTCGCAATCGGTGTCGCTGAGGTGAAGGCGACGGACACGACGACGGCGACGGTGGTGATCCAGCCGCCGCAGAAGTACACGGCGATGGCTGGTGGCGTGGTCAGTGTTCGTACGCAGGCTGAGCTGGACGCGTGGACGCCTGCGGATGGTGCACGCGCGTACCGAATCGACAAGAAGGCCGGGTATCGCCGCGGCAATGGTGCGTGGATCCCTGACCGGGCTGTGTTCTTCGCGAACCGGGGCAGTGCGCAGTCGCTCAGCCCCGCGGGGTGGTGGGTTGTGGCGTCGGCGTTCGCTGCGCCGTCCTTGAACGACATCGGGACGTGGAGCGGCACCAACGGGACTCTGCAGGTGCAGCATGCCGGGATCTATCGGGTGGGCGGGTTCGTGAAGTTGGCGATCCCGTCGAATCCTATGTCGATCCAGATCACCCGTAACTCCGGGGCACCCGACGTGGGGGTCGTTGTCGAGAGCTTCGTCAACTCCGCAACATCGTCGCTCAATGCCAGCGCACTCGTATCTCTCAGCGCGGGCGACGTCATCCGGTTGCTCGTCTTCAACTCGGACGCAACCACGGTGGCGGCCGCGCAACTGTCGCTCGAGCTGGTCACGCTCACGTGACGTGATGGATGGAGATAGCGATGCAGATCACTGATATCGGTGGTAGCCGCGGGTGGCTTGACGCTCCCGCAGCCGCCTCGCTTCGACGCGTTGACGCGGCAATTGGGCGCCTGCTGGATGTGAACTCGGCTGGGCGCACCAGGGCAGAGCAGGAAGAAGCACGCCGAAAGTACGAGGCCGGTGGTGCGTACGCTGCGCTTCCCGGGACGTCGCCGCACGAATTCGGGAACGCCGTCGACACGGACGACCGGTTCATCGAACTCATGGCTGAGCACGGGTGGTCTCGTCCGCTGTCGAGCGAGCCGTGGCACTTCGTCTACTACCCGGCCCGCGACAAGCACATCAACCAGCCGGTGTTCGCGGGTAAGCCCGCCTCCGGCAGTACCGCATCACCCGTTCCTGAGGAGGAAGACGACATGATCGCTTTGCGCATCAAGGACTACGACGGCAACACTCACCTGTGCACGCTGGGTCTCGGCGTGTTCCGGCACTTGATCCAGCAGGACGACCCGGAGCGGATCAAGAACATCGTCCGCTCCGACGACGCGTGGACCGACACGGATCTCGTGGAACTGCCCCGCCTGCTGAAGACGTACGGATGCCGCGGCGCGATCTGGCGGTGCGAGAAGGGCGTGTTCACGGTCGTCGACTCGGTGGAGACGCAGAATGCGGGACGCGAGGTGCTGATGCAGGGCGGCATGTGGTCCGCAGTGATCTCCAGCTGATGCGTGCCCTGTGGCGGGCGTCGATCTATGGGAGGTGACGTGGACGTTCTCGCGTTCTTCGCAAATCCGTCGGTGCGTGATGTCGGCGCGGTGCTGATTCTCGCGATCGTGGTCGTGATGATTCTCCGCGGTGATCTTGTCCCGCGGCGCACACATGATCGTGAGCTCGCTGCGGCGGAAAAGCGCACGACCGACGCGGTTACCCGCGGCGACGAGTGGAAGCACACTGCCGAGGAGACCACGAAGGTCAACGCCGTGATCAGGAAGCAGAACAGCGACCTGATCGAAGCGAACCAGGTCGTGAAGACGTTCCTCCAAGCCTCGGGCCCGTCGCCGGCTGACACGGTCGGAGGTGCGTGATGTGGCGGAAACCCAAGACCGAACCGATCGAGATTCCTGACGACCTCAGTGAGGCGCGGCGCCTGCGGGAGCAGGCCACCGCTGAGCATCGCGAGGTCGCATCGCAGGCACCAGCGATCAACCGTCTCGTCGGATATCTCACCGAACGCCGCGCACTGAACCACTTCGGAGACTCGATCCAGATCACCTTCACGAGGAGGGGCAATGCTTGAACTGATCGCCGACATCGAGATCCTGATCGGCGCGGGCGGAGCGATCGTGTTCGCCATCTCCTATGGCCTGTTCTTCGCGTGGAGGAAGACTCCCGCGGGCCGGTCGCTGATGTACTTCGTGCTCTCGCTGATCGCCCTGTTCTGCCTGAATGCGATCGGACGGTGGACCGGGGGCGACTACTGGGGCCGTGACGTCATCCGCATCCTCGTGTACTCCACGCTCGTCTTCACGATGTGGCGGCTCGTGTTCGTCCTCTGGTCGTCGTGGCATCGTGCCGACGGCTTCGACATCCAATCCAAGCGCCAGCGCTGAAACAACATCATCTGAGCCACCTTCGGGTGGCTTTTCTCGTTCCTGAGGAGGAACCCATGTCCACTCCGAACATCTGGTTTGCCGCGCAGCGCGTGCTGCGCACGATCGTGCAGGCGGCCGTGGTGCTGTTCCCGCTCGTGAACGGTGTCGCGATCGCCGCATCCGAGTACCTCAAGGAGCAGACGGGCGTCGGCGTCCCGGAGTGGGTGTTCTTCGCCCTCAACGGTGTGGTCGCGTTCACCGCGCTCGTCATGGGTCTCGTGGCCCGCATCATGGCCGTGCCGGGAGTGAACGAGTGGCTGACGAAGATTGGGCTCGGCTCCGTGCCCCGCTCGAACATCGACGACGCCGGCCTGCTGCCAGACCCTCGCGCGGCGACGCGTGCCGAGTACCAGGCGGCGGTTGAGTCGCGCCGCGCGCTCGGCTGATGTCGGGCGGGTACACGCCGCCAGAGTTCGGCGACTGGGATCCGACGAAGCCGATCACTGCTGACCGTGCGCTGATCCCGCTCGGGCAGCAGTACGAGGCCGTGCGGCGCGACGTCACGGACCCCGAGTCACCTGTGGGCGCTGCGGTCGCTGCGGCCGTCGCGGCGGGTGGTGGCGGCATGGGTGTCGTCGACAACGGCGACGGAACCCTCACTCTCACTTCGGATAGCTCGTACGTCGACAACGGCGACGGCACTCTCACGATCGGAGCATGATGCCTCAGGACATCTACAGCAAGGCGGGTGCTGACGCGGCGTTCGTCCACGACTCTCCTGAGGGGCGTCAGGCGCTCGCGGAGTCACCCGAAGTAAAGGCCACGACGCTGCCGCGCCGCTCCGCACGCACCGACGGTGTGCACGTCTTCGGCGGCGGCACATCCTACACGAACGGTGCCGGCGCGGCGCCTGGGGAATCGTTCTTCGATCGTGCCGCCGCGGATGCCGGGGCGACCAGCACCACGAACAACGGTCAGGGGCGCTCCACGACGTGCTCGCTCCCGGCACAGTACGTTGACGGGCAGCCGAACGGCGCGTGGGTGCCCGGCACGAGTGAGGGTCTGGTGTTCCTCGAGGTCGGAATCGGTGAGGCGCTGGAGGAGGACGACGCGTCGTGGCTCGGGCATCGCAACGTGTTCGAGAACAAGCTCCTCACCGCGATCCGCTGGTTCCGATCCCGCCTGAACCGGAAGCTCAACCACCCGTCGGTCGTCGTGACCGGCGGCGTGTTCGAGACGCTCACCGCACTCTCCGCGGTAAGACTGGAGCCCGGGGTGAAGCTCGTCGCCAATGGTGCGACTGTGACGATCACGCTTGACGAGGACGCCGACGCCGAGCTCGTGGTGTTCACCGTCCCGTGGATGGCTACTGCGGACGCGACGAACAACGGCGACTTCCGCTACCGGGTCGATGGCGGCCCCTGGCGCAACGCCTCTACGAAGGGCAACGGCGATCCCCGCCCGGACGGCGCCAACGCGGTGCTCACGCTGTCCAGCGTCCGTATCCCCGACGCGCGCCGAGACTCGGTCATCGAGATCGAGAAGACCGGGGGTGCTGAGCTGTGGTTCCACTCCTACGCGCTGATGGGGAATCCCACCCCGCCGCCGATCATCCTCATCCAGGATGTGCACCTCAACGAGGTCGACGGGGCGTGGGTGTTCCCGGCTGGCGTTCACACTCCGGGGCCGCGTCGCAACAACGCGACCCTCGACGTCTACCGCGCGATCGTCGAGCGTGTGGCCGCGTCGCCGGAGTTCGGCGACGGCCTGATCGCGGTCGCCGACCCCAACCCGCGGTTCGACCCCACGACGATGCTCGACGTCGACCAGGTGCACCTCAACCCCACCGGCCACGAGGTCTACCGCCGCGCGATCGCCGACGCCCGCCAGCGCATCGTCTACCGGCCCTGACGACCGGTTATCTGCCGACAACGCCCCCGGCGTCCCTCCTATCGCGGAGCGGGCGCCGGGGGCGTTTCGTCGTTGCACAGGTCAGTGTCAGACCAGGGGCGTATGGTCGCGCGCACCTCCCGAAGACGGGAGCGCCCCGCCAGGTGTTGGAGCACCGGACGGGGCCAGCCGAACCAGAAGCACCTGGAGCGACCATGAGCACCATACCCCTGACCGTCATCCCCTCGGTGGAGATCTCCGCCGAAACGCGCCTCGCCGCCCGCGGATTCCTGCTCCGCTACACGGGCCGCACCCGCGAGCTCTACGACACTGCCCTGCGCCTGTTCTTCGACTGGTGCGCCCGTGAGGGGCTCGAGCCGCTGCGGGATGTGACCCGGCAGGATGTGGAGGCGTTCGGCCGGCACCTTGAGGAGGAACGCGGCAACGGGCCCGCGACGGTGTCGCAGCGCCTCACGATCATCCGCGGCTTCTACAAACTGTGCGAGGTCGACGAACGCATCCGCCGCTCACCCGCCGCGCACATCCGGCTCCCGAAGGCGTGGCGCGACGGAGCCCGCACCCAGTACCTGTCGCTCGTGGAGGCGATGCTCGTCCTCCGCGCCGCCGACCAGCAGCACGCGTCCGCGGCCGCAGTGATCTACATGATGATGACGATGGGCCTCAGAGTGTCGGAAGCGCTCAGTGTGCAGGTGACGGACTTCCGGGATGTCGTGAACGGGATGCGGGTGCTGCGGGGCGTGGGGAAGGGCAACAAGCCGTTCACGATGCCGATCCCACCCGACGCGCTGCAACGCATGGAGAAAGCTGCTGCGGGGCGTACGGAAGGTCCGCTGCTGCTGCAGCCCGAGAACGGTCATGAGTGGGGCGGGACGCCGCTGTCACGGTGCGCGGTGCAGACGATCCTCACCAACGCGCTTCGCGCCGCCGGCATCCAGAAGCACCTCACCCCGCACTCGTTGCGCCACACGTATGCGACGAATGGCCTCGCGCATGGGAACGTGACGCTCGAGCAGATGCAGCGCGCTCTCCGGCACGCCGACCCGCGCACGACGCTCGGTTACGACCACACCAGGGAGAACCTGTCCAAACATGCGAACCACCAGATCGGTGCGATGTTCGCGGTCGGGTGACTGCACCGCTGCGCTCTGCGCGACGGCGCGGTAGGCTCCAGCCTATGAGCAGCATGGGGGAGCAGAACTCCGCAATCGTTGTCGACTGGCGTCCGGTGTGGTGGAGCCTCGTGTGGTCGTGGATACTGATTTGGATTCCGAGCGCGATCCTCGCCGTCCGCACCGCGAACACGCGCATCACTCTCGGGGATGGTGCCCTGACCGTGCGCACGGGCGCCGCGTCTCGCAGCACCACTCACGTCGAGCTGTACCGGGTGCGGACGGTCGCTGCGACGGACAGCATCTTCGGCGGTGGGAAGGTGGTGCTGACGATGCAGGACGGCACCGTCCACACGGTGGGGCCGATCAAGAACGCTGACCAGGTGGCCGGCCGCGTGCGGGCCGTGATCAACTCCGACCGTGACGGTCGCAACATCCAGTACCGCGAGAACGTCTGATCGCGTAGAAGAGCCCCCACCCTGACCAGGGGTGGGGGCTCTCTCTGGTTACTTGCCGCCGAGGGTTGTGTCGCCTTCGGTCACGTGCCGGATGATCCGAGAGCGCGCTGCTCGATCAACCGCGAGAACTGCTCCATCGCAGTTGTGAGCCGCTCACGATTGCGAAGCGACTTGTACCCCTGCGTCATCGTCCGGGTAGAGTGCCCGACAATCTCGGAGATCAGGTCTTCCGGTACGCCAGCTGCGTAGAGGAGGTCGACGGTCGTGTGCCGAGCGTCGTGGAGGCGAACGTCCTTGTCGATACCTGCTGAGGACAGCGCCGCGCGCCAATTGCGAGAGTCGGCATCGGGGCTGATCGGGCGGCCGTTGTTGGTGAACACGAGCCCCCAGGGGTTCTCGGGGGTATCCGCCAGGTGACGCTCGAGGATCGACCGGAGTGGGTCGATGAGGGGAATGATCCTCCACGCTTTCGACGCCTTGGGCCGTGTCAGGTAGAGGCCACCCGCGACGTGTCGGTACTCGTAGTCGTCAGGGACATCCGGCTTGCCGTCAGTGTCGGTGAGCTTGAGCCGCAGCATTTGCCACGACAGGTCGAGAACGTCACCGACGCGGTCTCGCTCAAGTCCGATCACCTCGCCTCGTCGAGCTCCGGTGAGCAGTGCGGTCGCCCAACGCGCGCCGGATACGGCGTCCGTGGCCGCGTAGCTGAGGAACTGGATCGACTCGTCGAGGTCTAGCGCGTGCAGGGTTGTCGCTGCCTTCCTAGGTGCTGCTGTGAGCGCCGCCGGGTTGCGCCCGATTCGCCCCTCCCGAACAGCAATCTTCAGCGCGACGGACATGGTCCGGTGCGCCAGGAGCGCCGTGGTCGAGCTGAGGCCCTTGCTGCGAATCGCATCGTGTACGCGGCGGACATGAGCCGGCGTCAGCTTGTCGAGTTTCACCTTCCCAATCGTCGGGATGATGTGGTTCTCAACAGTCCGTCGATACCCGTCCAAAGTGTTGGGTCGAACCTCACGGGCGGCGATCTCTCGGACCCAGTAACGGAACCACTGCTCGCACGTCTGTGTCGCAGTCGGGAGGTCTCCCCGCGACTCAAGCTCGGAGCGCATCTGCGCCATGACAGCGAGCAGCTCCGGCTTGTTCTTCCGTCGCACAACCTTGCGGCGTCGGGCACCGTCGTGGGACGGAAGCTCGATAGAAGCTGCCCAGTATTTGAGTGGCTGCTTCTTGTCGGCGGGGACTCGATAGATCGAGCCTTCTCCCTTGCCTCGCATGGTGCCTTCCTTGGTTCAGTTCTTGCTTCGCTGAGCGTCGCGGACGCCGTTGTCCGCGGCTCGTCTTCTTTCGCGTTCGACGTATGTCACCGCTTCGCCCTTCTGGTGTAGCCGTTGGTGTAGCCATTGGCGTGGTTCCCGGTGTGCCCGTATTGGCCACTAGTGACAGGCTACATGCCATATGTGGCGTATTGCAAGCTAAAAACGGGCAACGCCACACAACTCATAATCGTGAGGTCGCGGGTTCAAGCCCCGCTCCTGCTACAGACAAGGCCCCCGGTTCTGCCGGGGGTTTTCTGCATTCTGGGTCGGGGCGTGCATTGCAAGGAGTCCGCGGATTGACGCGCCCGCTCGCTCGATCACGGTGTGTACTTTCGTGTGTATTCGTATACACGCGCCCGCCGTGAAGGCAGTCACCGGTCATCACCCCAACACTTCCACACCGAAGCCCGCGACCACCGCGCGCACCTCGTCGAGGTAGCGCTGCGCCTGCTCGGTGAGCCCGAGGGCGGCCTGGCCGATCCAGCCGATCTCGATCCTCTCGTCGACCTCGAGGGGGACGGCGACGATCTCGGGATCGAGGTCGTCGCTGATGATGCCGGTGGAGATCGTGTAGCCGCCGAGCCCGATCATGAGGTTGAAGATCGTCGCGCGGTCGGAGACTCGGATCTCCTGCTTCGCGGAGAGGGTCGAGAGGATCTCCTCGGCGAGGTAGAACGAGTTGTTCGCACCCTGATCGAAGGTGAGGCGCGGCAGGTCGGCGAGGTCGTCGAGCGTTGCGCGCCCTCGTGCGGCGAGCGGGTTCTTGCGCGAGATGAAGATGTGCGGCTCGGCGAAGAACAGCGGGTGGAAGGCGAGCCCGGCGTCGCGGAGAAGCTTGTCGATCACGTTGCGGTTGACGTCGTCGCGGTAGAGGATGCCGATCTCGCTGCGGAGCGTGCGGACGTCCTCGATGATGTCCCACGTGCGCGTCTCACGCAGCGAGAACTCGTACTCCGCCGCACCGAAACTCCTCACCATCCGCACGAAGGCGTCCACGGCGAATGAGTAGTGCTGAGTGGAGACGCCGAGCAGGCGCCGGGCCGGCGGTCGGCCGAGGTAGCGCTGTTCGAGCAGCGCGACCTGCTCGACGACCTGCCGGGCGTAGCCGAGGAACTCGGTGCCGTCGGCGGTGAGCGTCACGCCCCGCGCCGATCGGATCAGGAGGGCTCGCCCGACGCGCGCCTCGAGGTCCTTCATCGCCGCCGACATCGTGGGCTGCGACACGTAGAGCAGGTCCGCCGCGGCGGAGATCGACCCCTCTGCCGCCACCTCCACGAAGTAGTGGAGCTGTTGCAGGGAGATGCCCGCGGTGGTCTTTGCCATAGTCGAAGACTATAGGAGCGCATAGCCAGCCCGAATTACCTGATGGACTCCGAACACCGGCACGATGGCACGACACCCCCCGCGTGGCCCACCGGCGCGCGAGAACCCGATTGGCTGCGCATGACGAACGAGCTCACGTTCCGCATCTCCACGACACCGTTCGACGAGGACTACTCGCCCTCCGCCGAGTCCCGTGCAACGACGAACTTCGCCAACCTGGCCCGCGGGGAGGACCGGCGCCAGAACCTCCGGAACGTCCTGACGATGATCGATCGCCGATGCAACGACCTCGCGCGTTGGGACAACCCGAACGGCGATCGCTACGCCGTCGAGCTCGAGATCGTGTCGGTGGATGCGGCGCTGACCGTCGACCGGGAAGAGCACCACTTTCCGCTGCTCGAAGTGCTCGACCTCCACATCCGCGACCTGCACACCGGCGTTCGTCATCACGGGATCGTGGGCAACAACTTCTCGTCCTACGTCCGCGATTACGACTTCAGCGTGCGTCTTCCCGCCGTCACCGCGCAGGCGGGCGCCTTCACGGTGCCCGACGACTTCGGCGCCCTGCACGGCGCGCTGTTCGAGGCGTTCGTGGATTCGGAGGTCTACCGCGAGCGCTTCGAGATGTCTCCGGTGATCTGCATCAGCGTCTCGACGAGCAAGACCTACCGTCGCACCGACAACACGCATCCGGTGCTCGGTGTGGAGTATCTCCAGAGCGACTACTCGCTGACCGACGAGTACTTCGCGCGGATGGGGCTGCGCGTGCGGTACTTCATGCCCGCAGGCGCCACGGCACCGCTGGCGTTTTACTTCCGCGGCGACCTGGCCAACGACTACACGAACCTCCAGCTGGTCGGCACGATCAGCACGATGGAGAGCTTCCAGAAGATCTACCGCCCGGAGATCTACAACGCGAACGCGGCGGCGGGCAGCGTCTACCGCCCGAGCCTGGAGCACGGCGACTTCTCGCGGACGCAGATCGATTACGACCGCGTCGAACGCGCGCAGCTGGCGATCACCCAGGGCACGTACGCGGCCGAGCACTTCCTGACGCCTTACGGCGATGTGCTCGCACGATGGGCCGGTCTCGAGCCGGCGCTCGCGCGATGACCCGCGGCGAAACCCCCGCGCTCCTGCCGACCGCGATCGTCGGGAGCCTGCCGAAGCCCTCCTGGCTCGCGAAGCCCGAGGTCCTCTGGTCCCCGTGGGAGCTGGAAGGTGACGGCCTCGTCGAGGGCAAGCAGGATGCGTTGCGCATCGCCGTGCAGGAGCAGCAGCGCCGCGGCATCGACATCATCAGCGACGGCGAGCAGACCCGGCAGCACTTCGTGACGACGTTCATCGAGCACCTCGACGGGGTCGACTTCGAGCGCCGCGAGACGGTGCGCATCCGCGACCGTTACGACGCCAGTGTGCCGACCGTCGTCGGTGCCGTCGGCCGCACGAAGCCCGTCTTCGTCGAGGACGCGCGCTTCCTGCGCCAGCAGACCGATCGCCCCCTGAAATGGGCGCTTCCCGGCCCCATGACGATGATCGACACGCTCGCCGACCGCCACTACAGAAGCCGCGAGAGGCTGGCGTGGGAGTTCGCGGTCATCCTCAACGAGGAGGCGAAGGAGCTCGAAGCGGCGGGCGTCGACGTCATCCAGTTCGACGAGCCCGCCTTCAACGTCTTCTTCGACGAGATGCGCGACTGGGGGATAGCCACCCTGGAGCGCGCGGCCGAGGGGCTGCGAGCCGAGACCGTCGTGCACATCTGTTACGGCTACGGCATCGAGGCCAACACCCGATGGAAGCAGACGCTGGGCTCCGAGTGGCGCCAGTACGAGGAGTCCTTTCCGCTGATCCAGCGCTCGGCGATCGACATCGTGTCGCTCGAGAGCCACGGCTCCCGCGTGCCGATGGAGCTCATCGAACTGCTGCGCGGCAAGAAGGTCATGCTCGGCGCCATCGATGTGGCCACCGATGAGGTCGAAACCCCGGAGGAGGTCGCCGGCACCCTCCGTGACGCGCTCCGCTACGTCGACGCCGACAAGCTGATCCCCAGCACCAACTGCGGCATGGCGCCACTGCCGCGGGACGTGGCGCTCGCGAAGCTCAGTGCGCTGAGCGCCGGGGCCGCCATCGTGCGCGACGAGCGGGGCTGACCGACGCCGTCACGCGTTCGCGCGAGGCGAGCCCTCCTGTCTCGCGTCGGCCGCAGCGGCAGCCTGCCGCCGCGCCCGCTCGAGGAACACCGCGGTGAGCACCGCCCCGATCCGGGCCGACCCCGGCTCGAGCGGCCCGAGGACGGCGGTGATGCGTTCGAATCGCTGGTAGAAGGTCTGCCGATGGATGCCGAGGGATGCGGCCGCATCCGTCTTGCTGCCGAGATTCTCGGCCAGCGCGCGCAGGGTGTCGAACAGCTCGCCGTGCGAGACGGCGTCCCGATCAAGGAGCGCGCCGATCTGCTCGTCGATGAATTCGGAGACCGGCTCGATCTGCGACAGCAGCGGCCAGAGCCGGGTCACGGCGATGCTCGCCGCATCGACCACCGGCTCCGCATCCGAGGCGTACGGCACGCTCTCCCGTGCGGATCGCACGGCTCGCACCGCGCGGTCCACGCTCGCGCTGGTGGGCCCGACCGCGGCGCGCACGCCGCCGCGCGAGGCGAGGCGCCGCAGGGCGTCCGTCACCGCGTCGCGAACGTTCTGCGCGTCCCACGAAAGGGTGAACCCCACGATGCCGACGTACTGTCCGTCGGCGAACTGCCCGGTCGATCGTGGCGAGATCGCAGCGATGGCGTCCTGCACCGCCGCGACGGTCGAGGGATCGCCCAGTTCGACGACGAACGGGATGAACCGGTCGTCGGGCTCGAATCCCAGCCGCACGGCCAGCGTCGTCAGCTCACGCGCGTGCTCGGCGGCGGAGGTGCGCGGGCCGCTCGACGCGAGCAGCGAGATGAAACGGCTGCGTCGCCGGTCGTGGGGAGAGAGCGGATGCGTGCGCAGCAGCGCGATGGCGAGGATCTCGGGCGCCCGTGACAGCGCACCCGAGATGAGGTGGATGTCGGCGTCCGCCGCCGGTCGCAGCGTGAGCGTCGCGACGACCGTGCCGCCGAACGACACCGGTGCGGTGTACTCGATGCCGAGCGACGGCGTCTCGGCGTCGACGAGCGCGACGCCGAGGGTCTGCCCGGACAGCGACGTGAGCTGCGCTGACGAGTTCGCCCGATCGCGGATGAGGGCGAGAAGCTGGTCGATGCTCGCCAGATTCTCGATCGCCTCGGAGAGCGCGAGGGAGATCTGATCGGCGATGCGCAGGCGCCGCAGGCTCACATCGGCGAGCTGGCTGTTGATGCTCTCGCAGATCTGCACGAACGGCACCCGGCGCCGCAGGTGGATCACCGGCAGGCCGCTCGCCTCGGCGTGTTCCAGGAGCGCGTCGGGGATGCGGGGGAGTCGGGGTGTCGTCTCGACGGCGAGCGCGGCGATGTCACGCGCGACGAGGGTGTCGACATAGGTGCGCAGCTCGGCCGCATCCGCCGTGATGAGGTTGACCCCCTCCATGAGGATGAGCTCCCCGCCGCGAAGGAGCGGCGCGATGTCGAGCTGCTCGCTCGCGTGCACCCAGCGCACATCGACCTCGGATGCGGTGCCGCAGACGAGTTCGGGGTCGGTCTTCTGGACGACGGCGTCCGTGAGGATCTGGTCGAGCAGGAGGGGCATACATTCTGTCCATTCGCCGTGACTGCGAGTTTACAGAGCGCCGCGAGCGCGGAAACACCGCCGCCGCATGCTGGGTGGCGACCCGCTCCACTGATCGCTCCACCTCGCGAGAAGGACACCGCCCATGTCTTCTGCCAGCCCGCACGACATCGAAGAGACGCTCCAGCCGATCCCCGAGTCCGCCCGTACGACCCGCGTGTCGGGCCAGTTCTGGATCTGGATGGGGGCCAACATCGCACCCATCAACTGGGTGCTGGGAGCCCTCGGCATCAGCATGGGTCTCAGCCTGCTCGACACGATGCTCGTGCTCGTGATCGGCAACCTGATCGGCATGGGCCTCTTCGGCATCTTCGTCCTGTTCGGTCAGAAGACCGGCGTCACCGGCATGCTCCTCGGCCGCGCCGTGTTCGGCCGCCGCGGCAACTACCTGCCTTCGGTGATCCAGGCGGTCGTCGTCATCGGATGGTGCGCCGTCAACACGTGGATCGTCCTCGACCTCGTGACGGCCCTGCTCGGCGAGCTGGGATGGCTGGATCCGACCCAGGCGAACATCGGCTGGAAGATCGGCATCGCCGCCCTCATCATGGCGATCCAGGTGGGCGTGGCGCTCGCCGGATACAAGGCGATCGCGGCGTTCGAGCGGTGGACGGTGCCCCCGACCGTGCTCGTGCTGGTGATCATGTCGATCGTCGCGTGGTTCTTCCTCGACATCGACTGGGGCTACGCGGGTCCCGCCGGCGCGGAGCTCTCCGGTGGCGACCGCATCGTCGCGATGTCGGCCGTGATGACCGCCATCGGCATCGGCTGGGGCATCACCTGGCTGACTTACGCGGCGGACTACTCGCGCTTCATCAGCACGAGCGTGCCCCGTCGCAAGCTCTATCTCGCCAGTGCGCTGGGGCAGTTCATCCCCGTCATCTGGCTCGGTCTGCTCGGAGCGTCCCTCGCGACGAAGAACGGCACGGTCGATCCCGGCCAGCTCATCGTCGAGAACTTCGGTGCCCTCGCGATCCCGGTCCTGCTCCTCGTGCTGCACGGGCCCATCGCGACCAACGTGCTCAACATCTACAGCTTCAGCGTCGCCGCCCAGGCGCTCGATCTCAAGGTCGGCCGCAAGGCCCTCAACATCCTCGTCGGCGTGCTCTCGCTCGCTGCCGCCGTCTTCTTCATCTTCCAGGAGGATGCGGCCCAGACCCTCGACGCGTGGCTGGTCGGGGTGGTCGGCTGGGTCGCCACGTGGGGCGCGATCATGCTCGTGCACTACGGCATCTTCGAGCGCCGCTCGCGCCGGTTCGACCACCTGTTCGACGCCGTCGGATCGACGCGTCTGCCCGACGTCAACCCGCGCGCATTGATCGCCTTCTTCGTCGGGATCGTCTTCACCTGGCTGTTCCTGAACGGGATGGTGCCGGCGCTGCAGGGTCTCGGCTCGCAGGCGCTCGGCGGTCTCGACATCTCCTGGCTCACGGGCGGCGTCGCCGCCGGCCTCACCTACTGGCTGCTGGCCCGCACCAGCCACAAGCGCTGGGTCGAGGCGCAGCAGTTCACCGATGCGGCCGAGCCCCGCGAGACCGTATCCACCCGCTGACGATCCCCGCCCCGCCTCGCCCCACCCCTCGACGGAGAACCACCATGAGCACCTTCATCCGCGACGCCCACGTCATCACCATGGACCCGATCTCGGGCAGCACCCCGCTCGTGCGCAGCATCCGCATCGCCGACGGCGTCATCGTCGCCATCGGCGAGCGCCTCGAGCCCGAGCCGGGCGACGAGATCATCGAGGGTCGCGACCGCCTGGTCGCACCCGGTTTCGTGAACGCGCACACCCACTCGTGGGAGATGTTCTACAAGGGCCGCTACGACAATCTGCCGCTGGAAATGTGGATGGCGATGTCGTACCCGATTCTCGGCGACAGCCGCGTCGCGCCGGACCTCGTGCGTCTTCGCACGACCCTTTTCGGCATCGAGTCGCTCAAGGCGGGGGTGACGACGCTGGTCGACGACGTGCTCGAGACCCCGGGGCAGGACCACGAGCAGCTCGCGGCGGTGTTCGACGCCTACGAGCAGCTGGGCGTGCGGGCGAACATCTCGGGACACGTCATCAACCGCCCGTTCCTCGACACGGTGCCCTTCGCCGAGGAGTACCTGCCCGCAGGCGTCGTGCGCGAGATCCGCTCCGCGCACGTACCGACCACCGAGGAGTATCTGAGGTTCGCCCGCGAGGCCTTCGCCGCGCACCACGGTCGCGCCAACGGTCGGCTGCGGTTCATGGTCGCGCCCTCCGCCCCGCAGCGGTGCGAGCCCGCGCTGCTGACCGGGGCGACCGAGATGGCGCTCGAGTTCGCGGCGGAGTGCCACATCCACGTGCTCGAGACCAAGACGCAACTGGTCACCGGCGACGAGTCGTACGGCGGGAGCCTCGTCTCCTACATGGCGTCGATCGGTGCGCTCTCGCCCCACACGACGCTCGCGCACGGGATCTGGCTCACGGATGCCGACATGCAGACGGTCGCTGCGGCGGGCACTTCGATCTCCCACAACCCCATCTCGAACCTCAAGCTCGGTTCGGGCATCGCCGCGTGGCGCAAGCTGCAGAACGCGGGCGTCAACCTCGGGCTGGGCACGGACGGCTGCTCGAGCAGTGATTCGCCGCGGATGCTGGATGTCGTCAAGACCGCGGCGCTGCTGCACAAGGTCACCGAGCCGGGCATCGACCAGTGGCCCACGGTCGCCGAGGTGCTGGCCGCGGCCACGATCGGGGGAGCGCGCAGCGCCGTGCTCCACGATGTCGTCGGCTCACTCGAAGTCGGCAAGCAGGCGGACCTCGTGATCTACGACCTCGAGACCATGGCGTTCACGCCCCGTCAGAAGCTCGACCTGCAGCTCGTCTACTCCGAGAACGGTTCCTCGATCGACATCGTCATGGTGCAGGGGCGCGTGGTCGTCGCCGGCGGCGAGGTGCTCACGGTCGACGAGCGCGCCGCCCGGGCCGAGCTCGCCGAGCGCCTCGACGAGATCATCGAACGCCAGGACAGGCTCGACGAACGCAACCAGGCGGTGATGCCGGGTCTCGCTCGCATGTACGAGCGCGCGACGTCCACGCAGGGCGCCGTCAACCGCTTCAGCGGCGACGAGCGCGCCTGGCTCGTCTGACCGCGACGCAGGCCGGGGGCGGGCGGTAGCCTGCCGGAATGGCCGCCCCCGTCCCGTACCTGCAGTTCGCCGGCATCGCCGCGGACGCGCTGAAGACCTATCGCGACGTCTTCGGTGGTGAGCTGGAGCTCCACACCTTCGCCGAGTTCGGCCGCCAGGACGGCGCACCGTCGTGGATCGCGCACGGCGAGCTGCGCGGCCCCGTCGACCTGTTCGGTTCGGATGCGGCCGACGGCGCCGCATCCGTCCAAATGCACGGCGTGCTCTTCGCGCTGCTCGGAGCCGGCGACGCGGCGACGTCCCGGCGATGGTTCGACGCGCTCGCCGCGACGGGAACCATCGTCGAGGCGATGGGGGAGCGACCGTGGGGCGATGTCGACGGGCAGGTGCGCGACGCGTTCGGGGTGACGTGGCTGATCGGTTACTCGCCCGCCGACGCCTGACCGCCGAGCTGTCCCGGGTGGGTGAGCCGCCACCACTCGGTCGGCGGCTCAATGTCGCCCGAGACGACGACGTCCGCGGTGGTCGTGTTCGGCCCCGCCGTCCAGCTGATCGTGCCCACGACCTCACCGTCGGTGTACGTCGTGGGCGCCGAGACATCCATGGCGACGGTGATCGCGGTATCCGACCATGTCAGGATGCCGGGTGCCGAGGCGACGACGAGGGCCGCTCGGGAACCCCAGATGGTCGAGAGGGAGCCGATCTGCTGTCCCTGCTCGGCGAGCTGCACCGTATGGAACCCGTCGCGGATGCTCTGCAGCTGGGCGCGCACGACGCTGTCCACGGTGTCGCGCGAGTACACCCCGAGCACGACGCCCGTGATCTGCAGCGGCTCGCCGATTCCCACATCCAGCGTCGAGGTGTACAGCAGGTTGTAGTTGTCGGGCCCCAGGTTCCCCGTCTTGAGACCGGTGATCCCGTCGATGCCCAAGAGGTTGTTCGTGTTGCTCACGGTGCCGAGCTCTCCGAGCGACGCGGACGGCATCGCGGTGATCGCGGCGATGGTCGGTTCGGATGCGGCGAGCTTGCCGAGGGTGATGAGGTCGGCGGGCGTGCCGGTGTTGCGTGCGCTGATGCCCGTGGGCTCCACGATCGTGGTGCCGGTCATCCCGTGCGCGTCGAGCCAGGTGCGCGCGGCCGAGAGGAATCCGCTGCGCGAGCCGAACGCCCAGGTGGAGACGACGTCGGCGTAGTTGCTGGCGGAGGGGAGCAGCATCGCGGTCAGCGCATCGCGCAGCGACATCGAGCTGCCGGTCGGCATGGCGAGGATCGTCGCACCCTGCACGTAGTACTCGTCGTACAGGTCGTGGTCGGCCTTCGAGAACGTGAGGGTCGGCCCGGGGTCCTCGGGCCCGCTGAGCGGTGACGCATCGAGCACCACGAGCGCCGTGATGAGCTTGCTGATGCTCGCCAGCGGGCGGGCCTGGTCACCGCCGCTGGAGGTCCAGATGCCACTGGCGCCCGCGCCGAGATAGGCGTCGCCTCCTGACACGCTCAGAGCCGACGCGCCTTCCGTCGGCATCGCGATGCCGACGGCGCCAGGTGTCGACCCCGACGGCTTCTCCGCGGTCCTCTCGGGCGCGGGCAGGGGTGCGTTGAGCGCCCAGATCGTGTATCCGCCTCCCGCCGCGAGGGGGAGTGCCACGAGGATGAGCAGCACGATCGCGACGATCCAGCGGCGTCGGCGGCGCACGCGACGATCGACCGGCGGTGGGTCGTCCTCGCCGTCGTTCAGCAGGCCGGCGAACGAGACCAGTTGATCGGTCGGGTCGTCGTGCGTCGTCATCTCGGGGCCCCCATCCCTCGCGCGCAGCACCATCCTGCCGCATCCGATGCGGGAGCGGTGCCGCGCTCTCACCCGCCGACGGCGGCGCGCAACGGATCGGTCACGCCGTCGACGCAGGCGTAACGCGCGATGTCCCATCCGGCCAGTTCCGCCCCGGCGAGATACGCGGCCTCGAAGAAGTCGAGCGCGGCCTTTCGCGGGTCACCCGTCTCCTGGGCGCGCGCGAGCGGATACACGGCGAGATGGGAGGCGCCGCGATCCGTGATGACCGTCGAACTCCCAGACCCGGACGGTGCCGAGACGATCGACGAGGTGCAGGGAGCCGGTCATCATCGTCGCGCCCGTGGTCCGGACTCCCTGCGCCGACCCGGTCCAGATCTGGAGGAGGTGGCCGATCAGATCCGCCGCGCGCGGCGAGAGGACGCGCACGCGCGGGAGCTGCAGCGTCGCCTCCTCCATGTCCGCCCACGCGAGCTCGTCCACAGGCCGGGAAGAGGCCCTCAGCATCAGGGTCGACGGCGACAGGACGACGTGACGGCAAGTGGAACACGGTCGCGCATCGGTTTGAGTTCGAGGTGCCGGGCATGCAGCAGTGGCTCGAACAGGCCCGGGAACGGTTTGCGCCCGGTGACGACCTCGACGCGCTCTGGGTGACCGAGCGACGCACGCGTCTGTCCGCCGGGTATCTCGACCGGAGGTTCGCGGAGCTGCGGGACGAGGCTGGCCTGTCGAAGGATCTGACGCTGCACAGCCTCCGGCATTCCTACGTCACGCATTTGCTGGAGTTCGGCTATGCCGATCGATTCGTCCAGGAGCAGGTCGGGCACATGCACGCGTCGACGACGTCGATCTACGCCTCCGTCAGTTCGGACTACAAGAACCGGGTGCTTGCAGAGGCATTGAAGGCCCTCATCGAAGGAGAAGCGGAATGACCGTTGAACTTGAGACCGGATGGAACCTGCGCAGCGTGATGGCGTCACGCGGCATCTTCCAGACCTCCAAGCTGAGACCTCTGCTTGAGGAGCGCGGCATCGGCCTCTCCCGAGAGCAGGTCTATCGGCTGGTGACGCAACCGCCGCAACGGGTGCGTCTCGACGTCCTCGCCGCACTCTGCGACGCGCTGGAGTGCTCCCTCGACGATCTTGTGACGATCACCCGCCGCGAGGCCGCGGCCCCGATCGCCGTGGGCGAAGAAGCGACTCGCGGGTCGATCGGCGATCTCAGGCCCGTTCGCGCCACCATCCGCCGTCCACGCACCAAGTAGACCGTCGTGGCCAAGCCGCCGCAGGAGCCGCGTGTCGCAGAGGTCGTGATGCTCATCCAGTGGGTCGCGATCGAGATCCCGACGGAACGTCTCGTTGAGATCGTGAGCACGGTCGCTCCGGTGCCGCTCACGCAACGCCTGCTCGAGCTCGCTCTCCTCAAGCAACCCGGAGTTCTCGAAGGACGTCACGCGAATGTGCCTGTGACGGTTCAGGACCTTGCGCACGCGCTCGTCGCCGAGGGCGCGAGTCGGGTTGTCCTGCCGACGTGCGAGTCGTGCGGCCGTGCTGTCCGCATGCCGCACAAGACGCCGAGCGGCGGACGTCGCTGCTCCCGCTGCGAACGGAACGCCAGATCCGTCGCATGCGCGACCTGCGGCCAGGTGAGGCCGGTGCAGCGCGCCATCGACGGGAAGCGGTACTGCCGTGAATGCTGGCGTGCTGATCCCCGTTCCTTCGACCATTGCTCCCGGTGCGGTCAGCACGCGACCATCGTCGTCCGTCGCCCCGAGCTCGTCTGCCTGGCCTGTTACACCGCGCCAGTCAAGACCTGCGGGCTCTGCGGAGAGCCCGGCCGGGTCGCATCCCATCTCGACGGGCGACGCGTCTGCGCCCGCTGCTACTACGCGATGCGCACGCCGCAACCCTGCCCTGAATGCGGGCGCAAGGTGTTCCTCACCGGGTTCATGAACGACCAGAAGGTCTGCGCGGATTGCGCCGGCACGCCGATCACGATGGCGTGTCCCGGCTGCGGTTCAATCGAAGAAGTGCGCAAGCATCGCCTCTGCGCCGAGTGCCGCCGCCCGATCACCATCCAGCGACTCCTCTGCGATGAGACCGGTGATATCCGCCCGGAGCTTCAGCCTCTTGCTGACTACCTGCTCACGCACCATGGCAAGGCGAATTCTCTGGAGCGGTGGCAGCACAAGAGCAAATGTGCCGCCGTGCTCCGCGAACTCGCCGAGGGAACCCTGCCTCTCGCCGCCGACGCGATCATGACCAGAGCCCAGTCGGGGCAGTCCGTGGCATTCCTCCTTTCGCTGCTGGTTCGCTCCGGCGTACTGCCGGAGCTTGACGTCGAGGCCGCGCGCTTCGACCACTGGCTCGAGAACTGGCTATCGGAGGTTGGGCACGCCGAAGACCGGCTTGTCCTGCGCCGGTACTGCACCTGGGAGTTGCTCCGTTCGACGCGCGCATTCCGGGCGGTGTCTCGCGGCCCGTCGAGCCCTGCGGCTGGCTTCCAACGGCAACGCGCAGCGCTCAAGTACTGTGCCGCGCTCCTGCACGAAATCCGATCGCAGCGCGAGACGCTCGCCACCTTCCCCCAACGCCGCCTCGACGCGTTCCTCACGGACTCCCCGAGTCAGCGGGACGCGTTGGCACCATTCACCCGCTGGTTGCGACGCCACCAGTTGAGCACCCTACGCGTCGAGTTCCGGCCGAGTCGCCTCGAGGGCCGGCACTACGAGTCCGACCATCGATGGCAGATGGCCCGTCGATTCCTCACCGATTCGGACATGGACTCGAAGACCCGTGCTGCGGGCCTGCTCGTTCTCCTCTACGGCATCCAGCTCACCCGCATCATCACCCTCACCCGCGATCAGGTCGACGCGACCTCCCAGCCCGTGAAGCTCACTATCGGGGCGGAACCTATCGAGCTCCCCAAGATTCTCGGAGACGCGATCATCGACCTGGTCGACGCGTCGATGCGCCATCCCGAAGGATGGCTATTCCCCGGCAGAAACCCGGGGCTCCATCTCACCCCGGGGCCGATCAGTCGCCGCCTCCGCGCCGAAGGGCTCCGCTCCGGAAGCGCCCGGACGACCGCCCTCATCGAACTCACCCGGCAGATGCACCCGCGGATCGTGTCCGACTTGCTCGGCATAACGCCGGCGTCGGCCGCCGCGTGGTCGCGCCTCGCCAGTGGGGACTGGTCCGACTACCCAAAGATCCGCTCGGTGTCCGACTGACAACGAAGCTCAGCCCAGCAGCGCCTTCGCCGCGTCGGCGAGCGTGCCGGTGGTCGGCTGGTAGTACGCCCATTTCCCGCGCTGCTCGCGCGTGACGAGGCCGGCCTCGACGAGCAGCTTCATGTGGTGGGAGATCGTCGGCTGCGACAGGCCCACGGGGTCGGTGAGGTCGCAGACGCACATCTCGCCGGCGCTGCTCCCGACGATCATCGAGAGCAGCTTCACCCGCGTCGGGTCGCCGAGGGCCTTGAAGACCTTCGCGAGGTCGTGGGCGGTGCCGTCGTCCATCGCCTGGCCGGGGGTGCAGCAGGAGTCGGCGCTGGTGTCGATGGTGACGGGCAGTGCGTTCATGGCTCTATTCTGCCCGACGTATTGACATCTGTCGATATGAGCGTCAGGATCGTCTTGTCTCACATCGAAGAACGTCAATGCATGGAGGTCGCAGTGAACCCTGTCGTCGTCATCGGTGCTGGTCCGCAGGGACTGGCCGCCGCAGCCCATCTGATCGAGCGGGGGCTCGAACCGCTCGTCCTGGAGTCCGGCGACGCCGCCGCTTCGGCTGTGGCCGAATGGGGCCACGTGCGCTTGTTCTCGCCGTGGACGGAGCTCACCGACCCCGCGTCGCGACGTCTGCTGGAGCCGACTGGATGGTCGGCCCCGACGCAGGGCTACCCGACCGGCGCGCAGTGGATCGAGCGGTACCTCGCGCCCCTCAGCAATGTGCTCGGCGACCGCGTGCGCTACGGGACGCGGGTCGTCGGCGTCGGCCGGGAGGGCCGCGACCTCTCCGTCGACGCCGGCCGCGCCGAGCAGCCCTTCGTCGTCCACGTCGAGCGCGCGGACGGCACCGAGGAGCGGATCGAAGCGCGTGCGGTGATCGACGCTTCGGGCACCTGGCGCACTCCGAGCCCTGCCGGAGCTGACGGGCTGCCCGCGCTCGGGGAACGCGCTGCAGTCGATGCGGAGCTCCTGGAGCATCGCATGCCCGCGATCGAGGACGCGACCGCGCTGGCTGGCCAGCACATCGTGGTGGTCGGCAACGGCCACTCCGCCGCGACGACGATCGGTACGCTCTCTCGCGTGGCCAAGCGCGAGCCGGGGACGCGGATCACCTGGGTGCTCCGGCGCGGCGCGGTCGGCAACACCTTCGGCGGCGGCAGCGCCGACGAGCTGCCCGAGCGCGGCGCGCTGGGACAGCGGGCGAAGAAGGCCGTCGAGGACGGGCTCGTCGATCTCGTCACTGGATTCCGCACGGAGCAGGTCGTCATCGATGGCGGTCAGGCGGTGCTCATCGCGGAGGACGGCCGCCGGCTCGACCCTGCCGCTCGGGTGTTCGTCGCGACCGGCTTCCGCCCAGACTTGTCCTTCCTCTCGGAGATCCGTCTCGACCTCGACATGCGCCTGCAGGCCCCGTCGAAGATCGCTGCGGAGGTTGATCCGAACGTGCACTCGTGCGGCTCCGTGCGGGCCACGGGCGCTGCTGATCTCGCCCAGCCCGAGTCGGGCTTCTACATCGTCGGTGCGAAGTCCTACGGGCGTGCGCCGACGTTCCTCGCTCTGACCGGGTTCGAGCAGGTGCGCAGCGTCGTCGCCGCGATCGCCGGGGACCACGAGGCCGCCGAGCGCGTGGAGCTCGCTCTGCCGGACACCGGCGTGTGCGGAGGCTCCGGCCTCTTCGACGCGCCGGACGAGTCTGCCAGCACGGGATCGTGTTGCGCGCCGGCCCCGCAGCTCATCCAGCTCGGCGTGGGTTCGGCCTCGTAGGTTCACTACCCATTCGGTTCATGTCAGTGCTGGCTGTATAGTCAGTGTGTGCTGACTATTGCTTCGCGTCTTGACGTCATGAACCGGCTCGGCCGGGCGATGGCGGACCCGACGCGTTCCCGGATCCTGATGACCCTGCTCGCCGGCCCGAGCTATCCCGCCGTGCTCTCGCGCGAGCTGAAACTGACCCGCTCGAACGTCTCGAACCACCTGACCTGCTTGCGCGACTGCGGGATCGTGGTCGCTGAGCCCGAGGGGAGGCAGACGCGCTACGAGATCGCGGACCCGCACCTGGCGGCGGCGCTGACCGCGTTGGTGGACGTGACTCTCGCGGTAGACGAGCACGCGCCCTGCATGGACGCGGCGTGCACGGTGCCGGGCTGCTGCGGGATGGGAGCGAGCGAGTGAGCGCGGCGTGCGGCTGCGAGCACGACGAGCTCGAGACCACCATCAGCGAAGAGGCTGAGGAGGCGGAACACCCCTGGTGGCGGGACCGCGGGATCATGGTCCCGGTCTTCTCCGGCATCGCCTTCCTCACTGGCCTGGTCCTGGAGTGGTCTGGGATGGAGATCCCGGCCTTGGTGTTGTTCTGGATCGGCCTGCTGCTGGGTGCATCGACGTTCACCCCGGGCGCGATCCGGAACCTCTTCAAGGGCAAGCTCGGCATCGGGCTGCTGATGACCATCAGCGCGGTCGGCGCGGTGATCCTCGGCTACGTCGAGGAGGCCGCAGCGCTGGCATTCCTGTACTCGATCGCCGAGGCACTGGAAGACAAAGCCATGGACCGCGCCCGCGGCGGGCTCCGGGCGCTGCTCAAGCTCGTCCCGGAGACCGCGACCGTCCGCCGCGACGGTACCTCGGTTGAGGTCCCGGCGAAGGATCTCCAAGTGGGGCAGCTGATGCTGGTGCGGCCGGGCGAGCGGATCGCGACCGACGGCATCGTCCGCACGGGGCGCTCCAGCCTGGACACCTCCGCGATCACCGGGGAGTCGATCCCGGTCGAGGTCGAGCCCGGCGACACGGTCTCAGCCGGTGCGATCAACACCGCTGGGGCGCTGGAGGTCGAGACGACCGCGGCCGGCACCGACAACTCGCTGACCACGATCGTCGACCTGGTGGAGAAGGCTCAGGCCGAGAAGGGCGACCGCGCCCGTCTCGCCGACCGCATCGCCCGCCCCCTCGTCCCGGGCGTGCTGATCCTCGCCGCCCTGGTCGCGATCATCGGGTCGCTGTTCGGCGACCCGGAGCTGTGGATCGCCCGCGCTCTCGTGGTGCTGGTGGCGGCGTCGCCGTGCGCGTTGGCGATCTCGGTCCCGCTGACTGTGGTGGCCGCGATCGGCTCGGCGAGCAAGTTCGGCGTGATCATCAAGTCGGGTGCCGCGTTGGAGCGGTTCGGCGTGATCCGTCACGTCGCCGTCGACAAGACCGGCACCCTCACCCGCAACGAGCCCGCCGTCGCCGCCGTCCTCACCGTAGACGGTGTGAGCGAGGCGGAGGCGCTGGCGTGGGCGGCCGCGTTGGAGCAGCACAGCACCCACCCGCTCGCGGCCGCGATCACCGCCGCTGTGCCGGATGCCCCTGCGGCGGAGGGCGTGACCGAGCAGGCCGGTCACGGCATCGAGGGCGAGCTCGACGGCGCGCGGATCACGGTCGGCAGTCCCCGCTGGCTGCACGCCGGGACGCTCGGCGACCGGGTCGCGGGGCTGGAGGAGCAAGGCATGACGGTCGTGATCGTCCACCGCGACGGCGTCCCGGTCGCCGCGATCGGCGTCCGCGACGAGCTGCGACCGGAGGTCCCCGAGGTCGTGCGCACCCTCGCGACCCAGGGCATCGGGGTGACCATGCTCACCGGCGACAACACCCGCACCGCCCGCGCCCTCGCTGCGCAAGCAGGGATCGATGACGTCCGCGCCGAGCTGCGCCCCGAAGACAAGGCCGCCGCGATCGCAGAGTTCGGTGCGAAGGGGCCGGTCGCGATGATCGGCGACGGCATCAACGACGCCCCTGCGCTGGCCGCCGCGGACATCGGTATCGCGATGGGCGCGACGGGCTCCGACGCCGCGATCGAGTCGGCCGACGTGGCCTTCACCGGTCACGACCTGCGGCTTCTCCCGCGCGCGTTCGACCACGCCCGTCGGGGGCGGCACATCATCAACCAGAACATCATCCTGTCGCTGCTGATCATCACCGCGCTGCTCCCGCTGGCCCTGTTCGGCGTCCTGGGCCTCGCCGCCGTGGTCCTGGTGCACGAGATCGCCGAGGTCGTCGTCATCCTCAACGGACTGCGCGCCGCCCGGACTCGGAAGGAGCCGACCGCATGAAGGTCGAACTGCTGCACATCGTCGACTGCCCGAACACGGCAGTCGCCGAAGCCAACGCACGCGCGGCGCTGGATGCTCTCGGGCTCGGGGCCGTTCCTGTCGAGCTGGTGACGATCCGAACCGAGGCCGAGGCGGCGAGCACCCAGTTCGGAGGCTCGCCCACGATCCTCCTCGACGACGTCGACCTGTTCCCGACGGCCCCGGTTCGCTCGCTGGCGTGCCGGGTCTACGCGACGGAAAGCGGGTACGCCGGAGCGCCCACGCAGGAGCAGATCGAAGCAGCGATGCGAGGCGCATCCCGGTAGAGCGAGAACGACCGGTGACGCGATCACTGGGTCACACCTCACGGCACAACGGTGTTCGCCGTAAAGTTCGCGGACCCGGAAACACACCGGAGGGGTAGGGTCATTGGCCTCTGCCCCTCCGCTGCTCGCAGCTCCTCAGACGAGCAGTTCGGCGAGGAGGGTCTCGACGCGGGCCTTGATGTCGTCGCGAATCGGGCGCACCGCATCGATGCCCTGCCCCGCCGGGTCGTCGAGCTTCCAGTCCTCGTACCGCTTGCCCGGGAAGAACGGGCAAGCGTCGCCGCAACCCATCGTGATCACCACGTCGGAGGCCTGCACGGCCTCGGTGGTGAGCACCTTGGGCTGTTCGGCGGTGATGTCGATGCCCTCCTCGCGCATCGCCTCGACGGCGACCGGGTTGATCTGGTCGGCGGGCATGGACCCGGCGGAGCGGACCTCGACGCGGTCGCCCGCCAACTCGCGGAGATAGCCGGCGGCCATCTGGGAACGGCCGGCGTTGTGGACGCAGACGAAGAGGACGGAAGGCTTCTGGTCGGTCATGGTTGTTCGCTTCTTTCAGTCGGTGAGGGTGGCGAGGAGGCCGCGGACGCGGCCCTCGATGTCCTGGCGGATCGCTTCGACGCCCTCGGGCGAGGCCAGCGCAGGATCGCCCACGGCCCAGTCCTCATAGCGGACGCCGGGGATGATCGGGCAGACGTCGCCGCAGCCCATCGTGACCACCACGTCTGCGGCGCGCACCGCGTCGTCGGTGAGCGGCTTCGGGAACGCCGTCTCGGCCTCCTGCGCGCCCTCGATCTCGGTGAGCAGCGAGCGCACGTGCGGGTGCACGTCCGACGCCGGGGCGGATCCTGCGGAGCGTGCGACGACGCGGCCGTCGGCGAGCTGGTTGACGATCGCGGCGGCGAGCTGGGAGCGGCCCGCGTTCTGCACGCAGACGAACAACACCTGCGGCACCCCGGCCGAGCGGTCCCGCGTCAGGTCGGCGAGGCGCTGCCGGGCGAACCGCTCGGTCAGCGGGATCATGTGCGCCGTCAGCTTCGCCGAACGCACCAGGCCGGCGTAGGACTCGCGCACGATCGCGATCACGAGGTCCCGGTTCAGCCCGGCCAGCTCGTCCGCGAGCTCCTCCGCGAGCCTGGTGACTCGGGCGTCCATCTGCTGCAGGGCCGCGGTCCGTGCCGCGGTGTCTTCGGGGTCGTCGGTGACGGCCGCGGCGGGAGCGAACGCGTCGAGGAGGGCTGCGACGGCGCGCTGTTTGCCCGGGGCGATGCGGTAGTAGACCCAGGTGCCGCGGCGCTCGGACAGCAGCATCCCGGTCTCCTTCAACACCTTCAAGTGGTGCGAAACGGTCGGCTGCGACACCTCGGCGAGGTCCGCGAGGTCGCACACGCAGGACTCGCCGCGCGGGTCGGTCGCGATCGCGGAGAGCATCCGCAGCCGCAGCGGGTCAGCGAGCGCTTTCAGTGCCCCGGCCACGGTCGTGGCGGCCTCGGTGCCGATCGCGTGCGCCGTGGACGGTGCGCACGCGTCGGCGTCAGAGATGACGGTCGTGTCGGTCATGACGTCCTCGATTCGGTGGCGTAGGGATCGGTGTGGAACCAGGCCTTCGCGGCCCAGAGTGAGACGTAGACCAGGCCCACGAGCACGGGCACTTCGATGAGCGGGCCGACGACCCCGGCCAAGGCCTGGCCGGATGCCGCGCCGAAGGTGCCGATCGCGACCGCGATGGCGAGCTCGAAGTTGTTGCCCGCGGCGGTGAACGCGAGCGTCGTGGAGCGCGCGTAGCCCAGACCGAGTGCCTTGCCCAGCAGGATGCCGGCGAACCACATCAGTGCGAAGTAGACCAGCAGCGGCAGCGCGATCCTGGCGACGTCCATCGGGTGGGAGGTGACCTGTTCGCCCTGCAGGGCGAACAGCAGCACGATCGTGAACAGCAGCCCATAGAGCGCCCACGGCCCGATCCTCGGGAGGAACTTCTCCTCGTACCAGTCGCGCCCCTTGCGCTTCTCGCCGATGAACCGGGACGCGAAGCCCGCGACGAGCGGGATGCCGAGGAACACGAGCACGTTCAAGGCGATCTGCCAGACCGAGATCTCCAGCCCCTGCGCATCCAGCCCCAGCCAGCCCGGCAGCACGGTCAGGTAGAACCAGCCCAGCACCGAGAACATCACGACCTGGAAGACCGAGTTGATCGCGACCAGCACCGCGGTCGCCTCCCGGTCACCGCACGCGAGATCGTTCCAGATCACGACCATCGCGATGCAGCGCGCGAGACCCACGATGATCAGCCCGGTCCGGTACTCCGGCAGGTCGGGCAGGAAGATCCACGCGAGCGCGAACATCACCGCGGGCCCCACGAGCCAGTTCAGCACGAGCGAGGAGACAAGAAGCTTCTTGTCGCCCGTGACGGCGGCGACCTTGTCGTAGCGGACCTTCGCGAGCACCGGGTACATCATCACCAGCAGGCCCAGCCCGATCGGGATCGAGATCCCGCCGACCTCCATCGCAGAGAGCGCGTCAGAAAGTGCGGGCACGAAACGACCGAGCAAGAGGCCCGCGACCATCGCGAAGCCGATCCACAGCGGAAGCCACTTGTCGAGGGTGGAGAGCCGTTTCGGGGCGGTGCGGGTCAGGGTGTCGGTCATGCG
The DNA here is from genome assembly GCA_029959545.1 of Microbacteriaceae bacterium PS02066. Taxonomy (GTDB): domain Bacteria; phylum Actinomycetota; class Actinomycetes; order Actinomycetales; family Microbacteriaceae; genus Microbacterium; species Microbacterium binotii. The sequence continues at coordinate 88,285 of JASCPH010000001.1, forward strand.
AGCAGCTCTTCGATCTTCGCGACGTAGACGGGTTTCGGGTGCGCGCCGATCAGCACGTCCACCCGCTCTCCGTTCCGGTAGAACCCGAGGGTGGGGATCGAGGTCACGCCGGCCGCGGTCACGGTCTCGGGGTTCTGGTCGGCGTCGACCTTCACGATCTTCACCCGGCCCGCGTAGTCGCTGGCGAGCTGGTCCAGGATCGGGGCGATCGCCTTGCACGGGCCGCACCAGGTCGCCCAGATGTCGACCACGACGGGTAGCTCGGACTCGATCACCTCAGCCCGGAAAGTAGCGTCGGTGACGGGAGTGACGATGCTCATGCGGAGACCTCCAAAGCAAGCTCAGGAACGGTGGTGGGTTCGAGGTTCGACAGGTAGTGCTGGGCGTCCTGCGCGGCCGCGCAGCCGGTGCCCGCGGCGGTGATCGCCTGCCGGTACGTGTGATCGACGAGATCCCCGGCCGCGAACACCCCGGGCAGGTTCGTCCGCGTCGACGGGTGCGCGACCCGCACATACCCGTCCGCGTCGGTGTCGACCTGCCCGGTCACGAGCTCGGAACGCGGGTCGTGCCCGATCGCGACGAACACCCCCGTCGCGTCGAGCGTGCGCTCGGCCCCGGTGACGGTGTCGCGCAGCGTGAGCCCGGTGACCTGCTCATCGCCGAGGATCGCAGCGACCTCACTGTTCCAGGCGACCTCGATCTTCGGGTCCTCCAGCACGCGCTGCGCCATGATCCTCGACGCGCGGAACTCGTCCCGGCGGTGCACGACGGTCACCTTCGACGCGAACCGGGTGAGAAACAGGGCCTCCTCCATCGCGGAGTCCCCGCCGCCGACCACGACGATCTCCTGCTCGCGGAAGAAGAACCCGTCGCACGTCGCGCACCAGGACACTCCGTGCCCCGACAGCCGCTCTTCTTCGGAGAGGCCGAGCTTGCGGTACGCGGAACCCATCGTGAGGACCACCGCCCGCGCCCGGTACGTCGCCCCGGCTCCGGTCTCGATGGTCTTCACGTCGCCGTCGAGCTCGAGGCGGATCGCGTCGTCGTAGACGATCCGAGCGCCGAATCGCTCGGCCTGCGCCCGCATCGACTCCATCAGCTCCGGTCCCTGCACGCCATCGACGAAGCCCGGGAAGTTCTCCACCTCCGTCGTCGTCATCAACGCACCGCCCGCGGTCACCGAGCCCGCGATCACGACCGGCGCGAGACCCGCACGCGCCGCGTAGACCGCCGCCGTGTATCCGGCGGGACCGGACCCGACGATGACCAGTTCGACTTCTTGATTCGACATGCTTCTATATTGACATCTATCGAATCAATCCGCGAGTTCGCGATGGCTTTGTCACCGGATGTTCACCTACCGTGCTCAGGCATGGCCGCCAACACCCTTCGCGCGTGAACCTCCGCATCATCGACGAAAAAGGCGCGAAAAGTGCACTCTTCAACAATCGGACCTACCAGTAGAGGTGCTCGCCAGGTTCCCCCCCCCGATCTCGAGGTGTACAGCATCGACGAAGCGTTCCTCCGAGTGAGCCCGCGCATCGCCGGCGACGTGCAGGCGCTCGCGGATCTCGGCCGCGACATCCGCGACACGGTACGCCGGCTGATTGGCGTTCCGGTGTGTGGGCATCGCTGAGACTCGCGTGCTCGCGAAGCTCTCTAACCGCACCGCCAAGAAGCTCCCCGTCTTCGATGGTGTGTGCGTCTGGCCAGCCACGCGCCCGGACTGGAGACTCTCGCTCATGAAGCGGCTGCCCGTCTCAGAGATCTGGGGGATCGCCAGCCGCCTCGAGCGGCGGCTCGTCGCAATGGGGATCACCACGCTCGCGGATCTGACGGCCGCGGACCCTGTCCAGATCCGCAAGGCCTTTAACGTCGTCATGATGAGAATCGCGCTCGAGCTGCGCGGCATCCCCTCCATCGCCGCGGAGGAGGACCGCACAGGGAAGAAGGAGCAGCTGATCGTGTCACGCTCATTCTCGGAGAAGATCACCACGCGCGCAGGCATGTGGCAGGTGCTGTCGGTCTACGCACAGCAGGCGTCAGCTCGTTTGGTCAAGCACCAGCAGGTCGCGAAGCTTCTCACGTCGTTCGCCGGCACCTCCCACTATTCGGAGCAGCGCAGCTTCCCCTCCGTGCTCGTGAAGCTGCAGGCGCCGACTGCCGACCCAGTAGAGCTCACCCGAGCCGCGCACAGGCTGCTCCCGCTACTCGAGGACGGCACGCGGTATGCGCGAGCAGGGATCATGCTCACGGACCTACGCCCCGCTCACGTACATGAACCCCTCGCCCTGTTCCGACACCCGCACGAGGATCTCGGCATCGCCGAGCTGATCGATAAAGTGCAACGCCGAGAAGGCCGCGACCTTCTCGGACTGGGATACGCCGGTCTCCGCCCGGGGCCCGCCTGGCAGATGAAACGGGAGATGCTCACTCGGCGGGCGACTACTCACTGGGATGAACTTGCTACCGCGCTGGCGTAGCTCGATTGCGTGTATCCGAGGTCAGGAACCATAGAGGGTGGCGGCCGTGACCGAGGCCAGCACCCCGCCAGTGGCGAGAACGAACGGCCCGGCTGAGCCCGGCCCCGAATCGTCGATGTCGGGCCAGTGTCCCTCATCGGTGAAGTCCCACCGAATGAGGAGGTGGCTGGCGCCTGCGACTGGCAGGCCTAATCCGTTCGCCGAGAACGTCGAGAACTTCAGGAGCCTCTTGAGCTCTTTCCGGCGGAGGCGACCAGCCCAGACTGCCTGGTGAGCACTCACCCACCCTGGACCGCCGATCTCGATCTGGGCGACGGATGCATGCTTGCGCCAGACGCTATCGGCATCGGTCCAACTGGCTGAGTAAGCGAATGCGCTCTGTCCCCGTGGTGGACCCTCCGCACCCTCTCCACCTCGAACTCTCGTCCCCCCAGCAGACTCTCAGAGAGAGTGCTGTTGACGACCCCGATGTTCGCAGCGAGAAGTGCAGCTGTCGGAAACGTGTCCGGGGAGATAGCGAACGCGGTAGCGCGATCCTTCATCGATTGGATGCGCTGCGCCGCGGTGATTCTATTGGTCATGCGGTCCTCCTCCGTGGGCAGCGGGCGGCCCGCAACGGATCCAGCGGTCGCTACATTCTGTGACGGTGAGAGCTGAGGATGCTACCCCGGACGTGGTGTCACTGGCCGAGCAACTCGTAGACATCTTCAGCGCTGGTCACGATCTGCGCATTGTGCTCGCGGATCAGGTGGTGGCATCCGGCGGATGCCGGGCTGTCGACGCGCCCCGGGACGGCTCCGAGCGCCCTGCCCAGCATCACCGCTGTAGTCGCGGTGGTCAGCGCGCCAGAACGATATCCAGCCTCGACCACGATGGTCGCGGCAGACGCTGCCGCGATGAGGCGGTTGCGACCGAGGAACCGCCAGCGGGTCGGGGTAGCCCCAGGAGGAACCTCGCTCGCGACCGCGCCCCCGTGCTCGACGATTCGGTCTATGAGGTCGCGGTGGCCCGCTGGGTAGGGGCGGTCGACGCCACCCGCAAGCCAGGCGACGGTGGTCCCGCCGGCTTCCATGGCGGCACGGTGCGATGCCCCGTCGATTCCATATGCGGCTCCACTGACGATCGTCACACCGCTGCTAACCAGCTGCTCGCTGAGCGCTGCACCTGGCGCTGCGCCACCGCGCGAGCCGTCGCAGGCTCGCCGGTGGGCGGTACTGCGTGCGCCCGACCGACAGGACGAGCCCGGTCTCGGGGTGGGTGAGCACGCGCATCCATCCCTCGGCCCCGCCGCACAGCTCGCGAGCCTTCGCGAGGGGGATGGGGCCCACTCCGTCGACGACGGCCGGGGCCTCGCTCTTGCCGAGGAGGGTGAGTGCGGGCACCGTGACCGCGACCGTGGCACGGATGCCGCACGCCTGCTCGCCGTGCTGCGGCACTTCGCCGTCGATCAGGAGGTCGGCCGCGACGTCGGCGCGTGCCTGATCGAGCGTGCGTTGCCGGTTCGCCTCGGCGCCCACGGAGCTCTCCGGGCATTCGGATGCGGTCGGCTCTGCGGCGACAAGGGCTGCGGCGGTGCGCGTGAGGCGGTCGAAGATCGCCCCCGCCTCGACGGCCGGCAGATACACGGTGAGCCACGCCATCCCGTCGCGATCGTCGTCGACCGCGACCCGACGCGTCTCGAGAGCCTCGCGCTGCCGCTCGGTCAGCGTGACGGCACGGGCATCGTCGACGAGACGGCGCACGGCGTGCCGGAAGACACCGATGGGCAGGCGCATGGCAAGCTCGAGCGCGAGCGGGGCCAGCTCTTCGCGCAGCCACGGCTCGGCGCGATCAACGGCGTCGACGAGAGCCTCGGCGTGCCTCTGGGTGATCTGCGCACGGCTCAGCGCGGTGAGGGTCTCGGGGTACCGCTCGACGAGCGCCACGGCGTGGGCGATCAGGCGGTCGGCTGCAGCCTCGGTGGCTCCGATCGCCTGCGCGAGCTCGAGGCGCAGCGACCGCTCGACGATGCCGCGATCGTGACGGCCCGCGCGCTTCGCGTCCGCGTGCGCATCGGCGCGCATCTGGGCGATCGCCCACACCTGCTCGGCGGCGAAGACGGACAGCATCGCGGAGACCTCCACGACACGATCGACCGCGTCCTCGGGCTCGACCGGCGCCCTCTCGACAGCGCGCGCGAACGCCGCGTCGGGGTCCTCTTCGAAGAGGGGCGCATCGTTGGACATACCTTCACCGTAGGGAGGGCCTCCGACATCGCGATCCTGCTCGCGACGGGTGCGGGTCGGGAAGGCGGCGATCGAGGCCGCGGCTACGGGCGTACTGCGATGCTCCTCGCCGAGCGGTATGTCGCCGAACGCGGCGCACGAGAGCTCGCGCTCAACGTCTTCGGTTTCAACGAGCGCGCTCGACGGCTGTACGAGTCGCTCGGCTTCGGCGCGACCGCGGTGCAGACGAGCAAGCCGGTGCAGCCGGAGTCCTGAGCCTCAGGCGTGATCGCGCCAGGAGTGCTGCGGCGCATATCCGAGCAGGCGCTGCGCCTTCTCCGTCGAGAACAGGCTGTCGTTGACGCCGAGCTCTCCTCGCACCTCGACCCCGGGGAACACCTCGGAGACGAGCTCGGCGTTGGGTCGCGTCATGACCGTGTCGGCCGCGGCGATGAGGAAGTGGTCGAAGCCGTTCGGCGCCGTCTCGAGCGCGCGGAGCACGGCCTGCGCGCCGTCGCGGGCGTCGATGTAGCTCCACAGGTTCCACTTGCGCACTCGTGCGTCGCCGTCGAAGGAGGGGAACTCGGCGTAGTCCTCGGGCACCATGACGTTCGAGAAGCGCAGCGCCGTGATCGACAGCTCCGGATGCCACCGCACCAGCTCGATCGCCATCCGCTCCTCGAGGTGCTTGACGAGCGAGTACACCGACTCGGGGCGCGCCGGGTAGTCCTCGTCGACGGGGATGTAGGGCGGCGGGACGTCGAAGGGGAGCCCCTGCACGGTCTCGCTCGACGCCGTCACGACCCGCCGGATGCCGAGCCGCGTCGCCGCGTGCAGCACGTTGAACGACACCGTCATGTTGTTGTGGAAGACGGCCACATCCGCGCGCAGGCCCGGAGCCGGGACCGCGGCCAGGTGCACGAGCGCGTCGACGCCGTCGTGCTGGTCGTTCACCGATCCGAGCGCGTCGACGACCTGGCCGTAATCGGTGAGATCCACCTGCACGAAACCCGGCCCGCGCTCACCGACGACGTCGAGGCCGATGACCTCGTGCCCGGCCGCTGCCAGTTCGCGAACGACCACGCGCCCGAGCTTTCCCGATGATCCCGTCACTGCGATCCGCATATCTCCAGCGTCCCACAGGCGTGGACGGCTAGCGGCCGGAGCGACCGGAGGCAACCCCGTCGGGGCGTGCGGTCGGCGTGCTTAGCGTGACGCCACAACGATCGGAGGCCGCCCATGTCGCGCAATGTCCGACGCATGTCCTGCACGCCCGAGGATGTCTTCGCCGTGATGGCCGACGGCTGGTTGTATCCCTCGTGGGTCGTCGGCGCCTCGCGCATGCGCTCGGTCGACGAGCGGTGGCCGGCCGAGGGATCGCTGCTGCATCATTCGTTCGGCGTCTGGCCGTTGCTGATCGACGACTCCACCGAAGTGCGTGAGTACGACGCCCCGCGCCGCATCGTGCTTCGCGCGCGCGGTTGGCCCATGGGTGAGGCGCGCGTGCTGATCGAGGTACGCCCGAGCGACGACGGATGCGTGGTGCGCATCACGGAGGACGCGGTCGCCGGCCCCGGAGCGTGGATCCCGCGATGGATCATGAACATGCCGCTGCACCTGCGCAACGCCGAGACCCTGCAGCGATTGGCCTTCCTGGCGGAAGGCCGGGCCGCGAAGGGGGGGATGATCGAAGAGTGAGCGATCTCGACGTCATCGTGGTCGGGTCGGGTCCGAACGGACTCGCCGCCGCCGTGACCCTCGCCAGAGCCGGACTCTCGGTCCGCGTGTACGAGCGCGCCGCGAACCTCGGCGGCGGTGCCTCCTCAGCCGGACTGACGCTGCCGGGGTTCCTTCACGACGTGTGCTCAGCCGTGCATCCGCTCGCCTTCGAGTCCGCGTTCTTCCAGGCCTTCGGGCTCCCGGAACGCGTCGAGTTCGTCGTTCCGGAGGTCTCGTTCGCGCATCCGCTCGACGGCGGCCGCGCAGCCCTCGCGTACCGGGACCTCGACCGCACGAGCGAGGAGCTCGGGCGCGACGGCGCGGCCTACGCACGGCTCATGCGCCCCCTCGCCGATCACACGACGCAACTGGCCGAACTGACCGGCGGACCACTGCTGCGCGTGCCCGCAGACCCCGTGTTCGCCGCGCGATTCGGACTCCGCGTGCTCGATCAGGGGTCTGCGCTGTGGGGGCGGAGGTTCCGTGAGGATGCGGCTCCCGCACTCATCACCGGAGTCGCGTCGCACTCGATCCTGCCGCAACCGAGCCTCGCCGCATCCGGCACCGGACTCGCGCTCGCCGCCTACGCTCACGCACGCGGGTGGCCGATCCCGATCGGCGGCAGCCAGGCGATCGTCGACGCGATGGTGGCGGACCTGCGCGATCACGGCGTCGAGGTCGTGCGCGACCACGAGGTGCGTTCGCTGTCGGAACTGCCTGCGGCTCGTGCGGTGCTGCTGGATGTCACGCCCGCGGCTCTCCTGCGCATCGCCGGCGACGACCTGCCGCCCGCGTACCGGGCCGCGCTCGGCCGGTTCCGTTACGGCGCCGCCGTCGCCAAGGTCGACTTCGCGCTCTCCGCGCCCGTCCCGTGGGCGGATCCCGCGGTGGCGCAGGCCGGCACGGTACACGTGGGCGGCACCCGTGCCGAGATCGCCGCCGCTGAGAATGAGGTCGTACGCGGGCGGATGCCGGAGCGCCCCTATGTGCTCATCTCGCAGCCCTCGCTCTTCGACCGCACGCGCGCCCCCGACGGCGCACACACCCTGTGGGCCTACACCCACGTCCCCGCCGGCAGCGACGTCGACCGGGAGGAGGCGGTCGTCTCTCAGATCGAACGGTTCGCGCCCGGCTTCCGCGACACGATCCTCGCTGCCCGCTCGCGCACCGCCGTGGACCTCGCCCGCCACAATCCGAACTATCCCGGCGGCGACATCGCCGCGGGCACTCCCGACGTCGCGCAACTGCTCAAGCGCCCCGTGCTGCGCAGGGACCCCTGGCGCACGCCGCTTCCGGGGGTCTACCTGTGCTCGGCGTCGACCTCGCCCGGCCCGGGAGTCCACGGCCTCGGCGGATGGTGGGCGGCGCGCAGCGCGCTCACGCACGTGTTCGGCATCCCAGAGGCGCCGTCGCTGTCACCGCGCTGAGCGCAGCCGGTCCCAGTCCACGTCGAGCGTGCGCGGAAGCGCGCGGGAGAAGCGTGCCGGCAGAACCGTGCCGGGCTCCGGCCAGTATCGGGTGTCGATCACGACCTCGGCCGACGCGGTCGCACCCTCGAAGCCCTCCGCCGCGAGGGCCAACTCGACCGTGCAGCTCTGGTAGCGCCGTCGAGACGACGGCGGCGTCGCCGAAAGGATGCGGGCGGTGCCGGTCCACGGTGTGCCGAGCCCCGACTCGGTCAGCCGGTCCAGTGCCTCGGCTGCGCCCTCGGTCCAGTCCTCCATGGCACCGACGATAGCGACCAGCGCGGGTGCGCCGACGCACGCCGACACACGACTCGGGGCCGTGCAGAGCGGCCGGTAGGCTGCGGGAAACCCGCATCCCCCTTCGAAAGGGCCCTTCATGGCCGACCGCGAATACGGCTTCCGCACGCGCGCCATCCACGCCGGCAACATCCCCGACGCCGTCACCGGCGCCCGCGCGCTGCCGATCTACCAGTCCACGGCGTTCGTCTTCGACGACACGGAGGATGCGGCCGCGCGCTTCGCGCTGCAGAAGTACGGCAACATCTACAGCCGCCTGGCGAACCCCACGACCGCCTCCTTCGAGGAGCGCATCGCCTCGCTCGAGCAGGGCCTCGGAGCCGTGGCCACCTCGAGCGGGCTGTCGGCGCAGTTCATCACCTTCGCCTCGCTCGCGGGTGCGGGCGATCACATCGTGGCCAGCGCCAACCTCTACGGCGGCTCGATCACGCAGCTCGATGTGACGCTGCGCCGCTTCGGGGTGGAGACGACGTTCGTCGCCTCGGCGGATCCCGCCGACTACGCCGCCGCCATCACCGACCGCACCAAGGCGGTGTTCGCCGAGACCGTGGCCAACCCCTCGGGCGAGATCGCCGACATCGAAGGGCTCGCGGCGGTCGCTCACGCGGCCGGCGTGCCGCTCGTGATCGACTCGACGGTCGCGACGCCGTATCTCTGCCGTCCGATCGAGTGGGGCGCCGACATCGTCGTGCACTCGGCCACCAAGTTCCTCGGCGGCCACGGCACCTCTCTCGGCGGCGTCGTCGTCGAGTCGGGTCGCTTCGACTGGTCGAGCGAGCGCTTCCCCCTGTTCACCGAGCCGGTGCCGAGCTACGGCGGGCTCGAGTGGTCGGGCAACTTCGGCGAGTACGCCTTCCTCACGCGCCTGCGCGCTGAACAGCTGCGCGACATCGGCCCGGCGCTCGCGCCGCACTCGGCCTTCCTGCTCGCCCAGGGCGTGGAAACCCTGCCGTATCGGATGAAGGCGCACGTCGAGAACGCGCGCGCCGTGGCCGAATGGCTCGACGCCGACCCGCGCGTGGAGTACGTCACCTGGGCGGGGCTTCCCGGACACATCCACCACGACCGCGCCCAGAAGTACCTCCCGGAGGGCCCCGGCGCGGTCTTCAGCTTCGGAGTCAAGGGCGGTCGCGCGGCGGGTCGCACCTTCATCGAGTCGGTCGATCTCGCCAGCCACCTCGCCAACATCGGCGACGCGAAGACGCTCGTCATCCACCCCGCGTCCACGACGCACGCGCAGCTGACCGAGCAGCAGCTCGTCGACGGCGGGGTGCTGCCGGGGCTCGTGCGCATCAGCGTCGGCATCGAGGACGTCGACGACATCATCTACGACCTCGACCAGGCCCTCGCCGCCGCGCAGGAGGCATGATGAACGACGTGACCGCCGTCGAGGAGACCGTCGAGACCCGCCTGCCGAACGGGCTGACGTGCGCCCTGCCCGCCACCTCGCCCCTCGCCAAGCTGCTGCGTTCGCAGCGCACGTGGGAAGGGCCGGGCGCGAAGGAACGCCTCGCGATCCTCCGCGCCGCGAAGAGCATCGCGATCGTCGGCGCCTCCGCGAATCCGGCGCGCTCCAGCTACTTCGTCGGCACGTACCTCCTGCAGTCCGGCGCCTACCGGGTGTACTTCGTGAACCCGAACGCCACCGAGATCCTCGGTCAGCCGGCCTACCCCGATCTCGCCTCGCTCCCGGAGGTGCCCGACATCGTCGATGTCTTCCGTCGCGCCGACGACATCCCCTCGGTCATCGACGACGCCCTCGCGGTCGGAGCGCCCACCGTCTGGGTGCAGCTCGGGATCTGGAACGAGGATGCGGCACGCTACGGCGAGAGCAAGGGCCTGACCGTCGTCATGGACCGCTGCATCAAGATCGAGCACGCGCGCTTCCACGGCGGCCTGCACTTGATGGGGTTCGACACCGGCCAGATCAGCTCCCGGCGTACGCTGCGGTGAACGCGACCCGGCTCCGCCCAGCCGTCGGCCACCTCACACGGATCGGTGCGGCGACCGTCCTCGCCGGAGTCGGCACGGGGCTCGCCGTGCTGCTGCTGGTCTGGATCGTCCATTCGATCGAGCACCTCGTCTGGGGCGAGGGTCCGGGGCCCTTCCTCGATGGTCTCGCCGCGCCATCCGAGTTCTGGTTGCCGCTGGTCACGGTCAGCGCCGCCGGCGTCATCGCGGCCGTCGGCTGGTATCTCATCCGCCGCTTCGGCAGGCCCGTCGCGAGCGTCGAGCAGGGTGTCGCCGGGCGACGGATGCCGGTGCTGGAGACCCTCGTCGACACCGTGCTGCAGGTCGTGTCCGTGGCGCTGGGCGCATCGATCGGCAAAGAGGTCGCCCCGCGCGAGCTCGCCGCGATGGCGTCGTCGAAGGTCGTCGGCTGGTTCCGCCTGACGCCGCGCTGGCGCCGCATCCTGATCGCCTCCGCCGCGGGCGCGGGTCTCGCGGCCGTCTACAACGTGCCGTTGGGCGGCGCGGTGTTCGCGGTGGAGATCCTCCTCGGCGAGTTCTCGATCGCCGCCGCCGTGACCGCGCTCGCGGTCAGCGCGATCGCGACCCTGGTCGCGCGGCCGCTCGTGGGCGACCAGTCGCTCTACGACCTGGGATCGATCGAGGTCAATGCATCCCTGCTCGTCGCGGCTCTCATCGTCGGACCGCTGATGGGAGTCGTCGCCACCAGCTTCGTCGCCGCCACCAAACGGCTGAGCGCCTTGCGGCCGACCGGCTGGAAGCTGCTCGTCGTGCTCCCGCTCGTGTTCGCCGCCGTCGGCGCCGTGGGGATGTTCTTCCCGCTCATCCTCGGCAACGGGCGTGCGCTGGCGACCGCCGGCTTCGAGCTGAGCGAGCCGGTCGTGTTCCTGCTCATCCTCGCGGTGCTCAAGTACGTCGCGACCACGCTCTCCCTCGGGGCGGGCGCCATCGGTGGCACGCTGCAGCCCTCCGTCGCGATCGGTGCGGCACTGGGAGCGGCAGCAGCGGCGGGGTGGGCGCTGCTCTGGCCGGGAGCGAGCGGCACGGGACTCGCGGTCGTCGCCGCGGCCGCCTTCCTCGCCGCGAACATGCGCGCCCCGTTCACCGCGATCGCCCTGATCATCGAGTTCACCAACACCGGCTTCTCGCTGCTGCTGCCGATCTTCCTCGCCGTCGCCGGCTCGCTCGCGGTCGCGGGGCTGCTGAAGCGCGGCGGCCTCGCGAGCTTCACACCCCTCGATCCCGCCCGCGAGTAGGGCGCGTCTCGCGTGCTGAGACTCCGCGCGTCGCGGCGAGCGCGCATCCGTTTGTCCAGCGCGCATCCGATCGTGTGCTCATTCGACGAACGGATGCTCAGTCGGCGACGCCGGTCTCGACCTCCGCGAGGCGGGCCTCGACGGCGGCGATGACGGCATCGACGTCGAAGGCGAACTGCGCGTCGCCGTAGGCGTCGAAGCCGCTCCCGTCGAGCCGCCGCAGCACGCTAAGCTCCGTGGCGCCCGTCTCGCGAAGCATCCCGCGGAACTGCGCGACCTGCGGATGTCCGCCCGCGCCCGCGGCCGCGACCTCCTCTCGAGCGAAGCCCGTGGCGATGGTCGTCAGCAGGAGGAGAGCGCGCCCGGCGGTGACCTCGTCGACGCCGCCGGCGAGCAGACGTTCCAGCACCACCTCGGCCGGCCGGACCGCGCCGAGAGTCGCCCGAGACAGGGTGCGGAAGTGCTCGACGAGGGCGCCCGAGGCCACGAGCGATTGGCGTATCCCCTCGGCGAAGGTGCGACAGGCATCCGGCGAGGGAGCAGCTCGCCGCATCCATCACCTTCCTGCTTTCGGACGACGCGGCCAACATCAACGGCGTGATCCTCGCGTCCGACGGAGGATGGTCGGTGCAGTGACGCCTCGGGGGCGGCGGTAAGCTCTCCCGGTGACCGACGCCCCCGCACGCGTGCTTGCGCCACGCACTCCCGCCTTCATCCTCACCTGCATCGCGACGGGGCTGCTGGCGGGCCTCCTGTCGGGACTGTTCGGCGTGGGCGGCGGCACCGTGATCGTTCCGCTGCTGGTCCTGTTCCTGAAGTTCGACCAGCGTCTCGCCGCGGGAACCTCCCTCGCGGCGATCGTGCCGACCGCCGCCGTCGGCGTGATCTCCTACGCCGTGCACGGGTCGGTCGCGTGGGTGCCGGCGATCCTGCTCGCCGTGGGTGCCGTCGTGGGCGCGCAGATCGGCACGTGGCTGCTCCCGCGGATCTCGCAGACCGCGCTGCGCTGGGGCTTCGTCGCCTTCATCGTCGTCGTGATCGCGAGCCTGTTCTTCGTCATCCCCTCCCGCGACGCGCACATCGAGGTGACGGTCGTCACCGGCATCGCCCTCGTCGTGGTGGGTGTGTTCACGGGCATCATGGCGGGCCTGATCGGTGTCGGCGGCGGCGTGATCGTCGTCCCGATCCTCGTGCTCATCTTCGGCGCGAGCGACCTGGAGGCGAAGGGCACGTCGCTGCTGTTCATGATCCCCACCGCCCTGTCGGGAACGATCGGCAACCTGCGGCGCAAGAACGTCGACCTCCTCGCGGCTGCCCTTGTCGGCGTCGCCGCGTGCACCACCACGGCGCTGGGAGCGTGGATCGCGACACTGCTCGATCCTTTCGTCGCCAACATCCTCTTCGCCGCCTTCCTCGTCTTCATCGGCACGCAGATGGCGATCAAGGCCGTCCGCGGGCGCAAGCGCTGAGTCATTTCTGACGGCGGGCGCCGCCGGACCCCTCGGTAGGATGGGGCTGTGCCCGTGAATCCCACCCTCGTCGAGCGCGCCTTCGAGCCGACGCCGCCGTATCTCGTCGGTCGTGAGAAGGTGCGCGAGTTCGCCCGCGCGGTCTTCGCCACCGACCCCCAGCACACCGATCCTGCTGCGGCCCAAGCGCTCGGCTACGCCGACGTCGTCGCGCCGCCGACGTTCGCGATGGTGATCCAGGACCTCACGCTGCAGCAGCTGCTGGCCGAGCCCGACTCGGGGATCGCGCTCGAGCGCACGATCCACGCCGAACAGCGCTTCCGCTACTCGCGGCCCATCGTCGCCGGCGACGAGCTCACCGCGCAGCTGCGGGTGACAGGCGTCCGCGCGGTCGGCAAGGGCGCCATGGTCACGAGCGAGGCCGAGGTGACGGATGCGGTCGGCGCACACGTCGTGACCGCCACATCCATCCTGCTGATCGGGGGCGAGGAATGACCGCGTACGAGATCGGACAGGTCGTCGCCGAGCGCGAGGTGCACCTGACCCGCGAGTCGCTCGTGCGGTACGCGGGCGCGTCGGGCGACTTCAACCCCATCCACTTCCGTGACGACGTCGCCGCCCGCGTCGGCTTGCCCGGCGTCCTCGCCCACGGCATGCTCACGATGGGGCTGTCGGTCGAGACGATCGTGCCCTGGCTCGGGGATGCGGGCCGCATCCGCGAGTACGGCGTGCGCTTCACGCGACCCGTCGTCGTGGACGCCGAGACCGGAGCCGACGTGCGCGTCGTCGCCACCGTCGGCGAGGTGGACGACGAGACGCTGCGCATCGACCTGACGGTCACCCATGCCGACACGACCGTGCTGGGCAAGGCGCAGGTGCGGGTGGCCCGCGAGGCATGACCGCCGTAGAACCGCTGCCGCTCGGGCAGCTGACCACGCTGGCCACGGGCGCCGCCCCCGCGCGGATGCGCGAGGCCGGGTCGCGCAATGAGCTGATCTCCGCGCTCCGCGAGGTCTGGGCCGACGGCGACGACTGGTTCGTGCTCGGCGGCGGGTCGAACCTCCTGGTGGGCGATGAGCCCTTCGACGGCACCGTGGTGCGGGTGCTGACCCGGGGCATCGAACGGCTGCCCTCGCCCCGCGAGGGCTTCGTGCGACTGCGCGTGCAGGCGGGACACGACTGGGACGCCCTGGTCGCCGACACCGTGACGGCGGGGCTCGCCGGCGTCGAGGCGATGAGCGGCATCCCCGGCACCGTGGGTGCGGCTCCCGTGCAGAACGTCGGGGCGTACGGGCAGGACATCTCGCAGACCCTCGTCGAGGTCGAGCTCATCGACGAATCCACCGGCGAGGTCTCCACGGTCGCCGCCACCGAACTCAACCTCGGCTTCCGCACTTCGGTGCTCAAGCACCACTACGGATCGGTGGCCGCCCGTCGTGCCGTCATCCTCTCGGTGACCCTCGAACTGCAGCAGGTCGGTCACGGCGCGGCTCCGGTGCGCGGCGAGCAGCTGCGCCGGGCTCTCGGACTCGCACCGGATGCGGTCGTCTCGCTCGCCGAGGTGCGCGACACCGTGCTCGCCACCCGCCGCAGCAAGGGCATGGTCCTCGACCCCGATGACGCCGACACGCGCTCCGCGGGTTCGTTCTTTCAGAACGCGGTCGTGTCGCAGGAGTTCGCGCGCACCCTTCCGGCGGAGTGCCCGAGGTGGCCGCTCGAACCCGAGATCGAGCCGGTGCGCGTCATCCCGCTCGACCAGTTCGACGGGTACGTCCCCCCGGCACCGGTGCGCTCGATCGATGTGAAGGTGAGTGCCGCGTGGCTCATCGAGCACGCGGGGATCGGCAAGGGCTTCCGCATCGGCCGCTCGCGCGCCGCGGTGTCGAGCAAGCACGCGCTCGCGCTGACGAACCGCGGCGGGGCGACGGCGGGCGAGATCGCCGAGCTCGCGCGCTTCATCCAGCAGCGGGTGCAGCAGGAGTTCGGGCTGATCCTCCAGCCCGAACCCGTGCTCGTCGGCGTCGAGCTCTAGCCGATCGTCACCGCGACCTCGACCGTGTAGTCGGTCTCGCTGGTCGCGATCACGCTCTGACGAACCTCGACCTCGTCCAGCCGCATCCGTCGCTCGCCGACGGCGTCGAACAGGGCGACGACGGCCGGATGGAGAACGCCCTCCGGCAGCTCCTCGTCGCCCGTCGGCCGCCAGCTCGCGACCAGCTCGGTGCGCGCGGGGAGGACGGCGGAGAACGCCTCCGAGCCGTGCACGCTCTCGGGCGCCACCGACAGCGTCGGCCAACAGCACACGATCTCGACGCGCCCGTTCTCACCGGGCCGGAGCGCCGTCCAGAAGTTGCCCACGGGGCCGAGGCCCGCATCCTGCACGCGTTCGAAGAGCTCGCCGAGCACGCGGTTCGCGTCGTCGTCCGTCAGCGCCTCGTGTTCCTCGACGGGCACGCTGATCGCCTGTCCGAGGAACGGCTGCGCCGGCATCACGCGCTCGGTGACCGCCACGGGGGCGGCGAGTGCGCGCAGAGCGACCTCGGCCGCCCGGAACGCGTCGTCCTCTTTGCGTCGTTGCGCGAGCACGCGCAGCCGGTGCTCCTCGAGCGCCGCCGCCGCGTCACCGGAGGCGACGGCCGCCGTGACCTCCGGAAGGGGGAGGCCGGCGTCGCGGAGGGTGCGGATCTGCACCCCCGCGCGCACCTGTGCCTCCGCGTACCGACGGTAGCCCGAGCGAGCGTCGATCTCGGCCGGAACCAGGACGCCCTTCTCGTCGTAATGGCGCAGCGCCTTGACGCTGACGCCGGTCAACCCTGAAAACTCACCGATTCCCAACATGGATCCAGCCTCCCGTCTCCCCCTGGGGGAGAGTCAAACGGTGGCCGCATCGCGCTCGGCGCGGCGGGCGATGACCACCACGCCCGCGGCCGCCGCGCCGAACATCACCGCCAGGATCGCCCATCCGACGGTGCCGAGGTTGATGGCCGTCATCGTCACGACGCCCGGGGCGATCATCGCACCGGGCGCGTAACCGGTGCCGTAGACGCCCTGGTAGCCGCCCATCCGCTCGTGCGACGCCAGATCGAAGCTCAGGCTCCAGCCGGCGGCGCTCGAGGTGATCTCGGCGAGCGAGTGCACGAGGGCGGCCGCGAGCAGGATCACGGCGGCGATCGCGATGGGTCCCCACCCGTCGCCGCCGACCCACCCGGCCCCCGCCCACAGCGCGCAGGCCAGCACCATCAGCACGCCTGCATTGCGCATGGCGCGCCCGGCCCCGGCGAACGTGCCGGTGCCGCGGCTCATGCGCACCTGCAGCAGCACGACGACGATCGTGTTCACGAGCAGGAGCGGGCTCACGAGCACGTCCGGGGCCACGGTGTGCGCGACGACCCAGAGGGGGACGGCCACCTCGTACAGTCCGAACTGGATGCCGAAGACGCCCATGAGCGCGGTCAACGACAGGAAGCGCGCATTCCGATAGGGGCTACGTCCCTTGGGTGGAGCGGCGTCCGCATCCGTCTCGCCGGGCGACGTGCGCCGCACGTCGACGCGCTCCGCCGACAGGCCCCTCGGGGTGTCGACCTCCGTCGTCAACCAGCACCTGCGGGTGATGGCGCGGGCCGGGCTGCTCAACCGCGCTCGCTACGGCCGCGCCGTGCTCTACTACCGCAGCGCCGCCGGCGACGCCCTCTGCGCGGAGGGCTCGCGGGCGTAGTTCGCAACTCCCTGTGCACTCATAGGACCCTGCGTAGGCTCGGTGCCATGACCGATCTCACTCGCCCCCAGACGCCGGACCCCTATCCGCTTCTTCCCGCGGTGGCCTCGTTCACCGTCACCAGCGACGACGTCATCGACGGGGCGCCGCTGAAGGACGACCAGGTCGCCGCCCTCGGCAACACCTCGCCGCAGCTGTCGTGGTCGGGCGCTCCCGAGGGGACGCAGTCCTACGTCGTCACCTGCTTCGACCCGGACGCGCCCACCCCGAGCGGCTTCTGGCACTGGGTGCTTGTGGACGTGCCCGCATCCGTCACCTCCCTCGACACCGGGGCCGCGGCGGCCGAGCTCCCCGCCGGCGCCTTCCACGTGCGCAACGACGGCGGACAGGCGGGCTTCATGGGCGCCGCGCCGCCGGAGGGCGACCAGGTGCATCGGTACTACTTCGTCGTGCACGCCGTGTCCGAGCCGACGCTCGGAGTGGATGCGGATGCGTCGCCCGCCGTGGTCTCGTTCAACCTGGCGTTCAAGACGCTCGGCCGAGCCATCATCCACGGCACCTACCAGCACTGACTCAGTCGACATGAGCGACGTGCTGGGGTGGGGCACCATCGTCCTCGTGCTGAGCGTCCCTCTGCTCTTCGTGCTCGCGCATCACGATCGAGGTGCCGGGGGTCTCCTCACGAGCACCGCGCCCGGCGGGCGCTCACACGACTGATCTCCGCCGAGGCTGAGATGACCGCATCCACCCGAGTGGGCGCTCGTGGTCTGATCGCCGAGCTCACGGATGCCCTCGGAAGCTGAGGGCGCTCTGCCGCAGGCTCCGCGTCAGGCGAACAGACGCTGCAGGCGCTGCACGCCCTCGAGCAAGGCGTCGTCACCCAGCGCGTACGAGAGGCGCAGGTAGCCGGACGGGCCGAACGCCTCGCCGGGAACCACCGCCACCTCGGCCTTCTCGAGGATGAGATCGGCGAGCTCCAGCGTCGTGGTCGGAGTGACGCCCTCCCACTCGCGGCCGAGCAGTCCCCGCACATCGGGGTAGACGTAGAACGCGCCGAGCGGGTTCGGCACCGTTACACCGTCGATCTTCGACAGCTCGTCGACGATGAGCCGACGGCGACGGTCGAACGCGACCCGCATCGCCTCGGCCTCGTTCTGCGGGCCCGTGAGGGCGGCGAGGGCGGCGCGCTGCGCGATGTTGTTCACGTTGCTCGAGAGGTGGGACTGCAGGTTGGCCGCGACCTTGATCGCGTCGACGGGGCCTACCATCCAGCCCACGCGCCAGCCGGTCATCGCGTACGTCTTCGCGACGCCGTTGACGAGAATGGTTTGGCCGGCGAGCTCCGGCACCGCCTCGACGATCGACACGGCACGGGCGCCCTCGTAGACGAGGTTCTGGTAGATCTCGTCGGTGATGACCCAGATGCCGTGGGCGAGCGCCCACTCACCGATCGCACGCGTCTCCTCGGGGGTGTACACGCTGCCGGTGGGGTTGGACGGCGAGACGAACACGAGCACGGTCGTGCGGTCGGTGCGTGCGGCCTCAAGCTGGTCGACGGTGACCTTGTAGTCCTGGTCGGCGCCGGCGAACACCTCGACGGGCACGCCGTCGGCGAGGCGGATGGTCTCGGGGTACGTCGTCCAGTACGGCGCCGGCAGCAGAACCTCGTCGCCCGGGTTCACGACGGCTTGGAACGCCTGATAGACGGACTGCTTGCCGCCGTTGGTCACGATGATCTGCGAGGGCGAGACCTCGAGCCCGGAGTCACGGAGCGTCTTCGCGGCGATCGCCTCGCGCAGCGCCGGCAGGCCTACGGCGGGCGTGTATCGGAAGTTCGACGGGTCCTTCAACGCCTCCGCGGCCGCATCCACGATGAACTGCGGCGTCGGGAAGTCGGGCTCGCCGGCGGCGTAGGAGATGACGGGGCGTCCGGCGGCCTGCAGGGCCTTCGCCTTCGCATCGACCTTGAGGGTCGCGGATTCGGCGATGGCGGAGAGTTTGCGGGAGACGGGGGCGCGTTCGGTCACCCTCCGAGCCTAGCGGGGCAGCGGCCGCTCCAGCAGGGCCGAAGTCCCCCGTCGGGTGTGGAAACATGATCGGGTGAGCGCACCCCGCATGCAGGTCTGGGCCCTCGACGGCATCGCCGAGGTGGCCGCCGGCGACGACCTCGCCACGATCATCGGCGACGCTCTGGCGGCGGATGCGGAGGGCGTCGTCGACGGCGACATCCTCGTCGTGACCTCCAAGATCGTCTCGAAGGCGGAGGGGCGCCAGCTGGCCGCATCCGATCGGGAGGATGCGATCACCGCGGAGACCGTGCGGGTCGTCGCGGTGCGCGGCACGACCCGGATCGTCGAGAACCGACTCGGGGTCGTGGGCGCCGCGGCCGGCGTCGACGCCTCGAACACCCCCGAGGGGACGATCCTGCTGCTGCCGATCGATCCGGATGCGTCGGCTCGCGCACTGTGTGCAGCGCTGCGAGAGCGCTTCGGGGTGCGACTGGGCATTGTCGTGAGCGACACTCTGGGCCGCGCGTGGCGCATCGGGCAGACCGACATCGCGATCGGTGCCGCGGGGATGCGGGTGGTCGACGACCTGCGCGGCGAGACCGACGCGCAGGGGAGGCCTCTCGTGGTGACCGTGCCCGTCGTCGCCGACGAGATCGCTTCGGCCGGCGACCTCGTCAAGGGCAAGGCGACGGGGCGTCCGGTGGCGGTGGTGCGCGGACTGTCCCGTTACGTCACCGACGAGATCGACACCCCCGGCGCGCGCACCCTGCCGCGCACGGGCGAGCACGACATGTTCCGCCTCGGCACCGACGAGGCGATCGCGATGGGACGCCAGGTCGGCTACGCCGACGGGTTCGCCGCCGGGCGCGCGTCGCGCGACTGAACCCGAACTCCTGCAGAACGGCGCGTTCGGCGCGGGCGAGCCGGTTGATCGGGCGATGTGCAGGAGTTGGGCTCTGATCGTTAGCGCTTCGTTGCGCGGAGAGGCCTGCCGCGTGCCTAGCGTGGAGGGATGCGGAAGACGGGGGCCTTCATCGCGGTGCTGCTGGCGGCGACGCTGACCGGCTGCGCGGGGACGCTGCCGTTTCTCTCCACCGGGCCGCGCGGCGACGCGATCCCCGTCGGCGCGCTGAGTTGCGCTGATGAGTTCGGTACCTCGGATCCGGAGGTGGTCGCAGGATCCGTGCCCGACGACTTCGTGCCGGTGGCGTTCTACCGGTGCGAAGCGTTCGCTACCGAGACGGATGCGGAGGGCACCTGGGCGGGGTCGCGGATCGAGCGGTTCGAAGGCGATCTGAGTGCGCTGCTCGCGGCCCTCGCCGAACCGGATGATCCGCCGAGTCTCGGTGCGTGCACCGCGGACATGTGGATCGGGCCGGAACTGTGGCTCGCGGACGCCGAAGGTCGATACGTGCGAGCGCCGTACCCGAGTACCGGATGCGCGAAGCCTCGTCCTGATGTCCTCGAGCGCATCGAGGAAGCGGTCGCCGCGCTCGCCCTGGTCGAGTCGCGCTTCCAGCGTGGCAGCCTCATCGAGTCCGCCGCGGCGACGACCGCGGGGTGCGCCACGACGGCCTCGATCCTGGTGCTGGCCCAGACACTTCCGGGCGTGGACGTCGATCGGGTTCCGATCGTCCCGGAGACCGGCAGGACGGACGTCCCCGAGGTCGGCGTGACGGCCGTCCCCGTGCCGCCGCCCCCGCTTCCCTCCGCGGACGAGGTGACGGGGATGCGGGTCTGTCGATACGCTCCGGCGCCGCTTCCCGCCGACGGGGCAGTGGTGAGCATTCAGGGGCTGCTGTCCTTCGCCGGTGCCGGCGATCTCGACCGGGAGGGCGCCGCGCGAGCGCTCGCTCTCATCGGCGAAGCCGGCCCCACGGGGACGTGCGAGGTGGAGGCCACATCCACGGTGGTCCTGCATCCGTTGCCGGAGACGCAGGGCGGCGCGACGGTGACGGTGGAACTCGATGGGTGCCGGCGCGTCGTGGGTCCCGATCTGCGGGCCACTGTCGCTCCGGAGGAGCTGCTCGCCCTCCTCGCACCCTGACGTTCATGGCGCCCCGCGAGCGGTGCGGGTGCCGTCGACGCCCGAACTCCTGCACATTGGCCGGTTCGTCTGCACCATGCGGTGCTGCGGGCGGTTTTGCAGGAGTTCGGGCACCCGGAACACGCAGAGTCCCCGGTCGCCCCGCGGGGAGCGGAGCGACCGGGGATCGGGCGGATCAGCGTTCGACGAGGAACCGCGAGTAGGCGCCGAGCGTCAGGAACGAGGGGAACTCCGCGCCCAGGGCGACGTCGCGGAACACGTCCGCCGCGTCGTCGAACCGGTCGCCGTCGCGGCGCTCCACCTCGCCGAGCACCTGCGTGATCAGCTCCTCGACGTACTCGCGCGTGATGCGGGTGCCGTCCTCGGTCGCACGGTCCTGGTGGATCCACTGCCACACCTGCGAGCGGCTGATCTCGGCGGTAGCCGCATCCTCCATCAGGTTGTCGATCGCGACGGCACCGAGGCCGCGCAGCCACGCCTCCATGTAGCGGATGGCGACGGAGACGTTGCCGTGCACCCCCGCCGCCGTGATGGGGCGGCCGATGTGCACGTCGATCAGCTGGGCGGCGGTCACCTCGACGTCGTCGCGCTGGCGGTCCAGCTGGTTCGGCCGGTCGCCGAGCACCGCGTCGAACTCGGCGCGCGCCACGGGGATCAGGTCCGGATGCGCCACCCACGTGCCGTCGAAGCCGTCGCCGGCCTCACGCTTCTTGTCGGCGGCGACCTTCTCGAAGGCGCGCTCGGTCACCTCCGGGTCGCGGCGGTTCGGGATGAAGGCGCTCATGCCGCCGATGGCGAAGGCGCCGCGCTTGTGGCACGTCTTCACCAACAACTCGGTGTAGGCCCGCATGAACGGCACCGTCATCGTGACCTCGCTGCGGTCGGGGAGCACGAAGCGCGCGCCGCGGCCGCGGTAGTTCTTGATGATCGAGAAGATGTAGTCCCAGCGCCCGGCGTTCAGGCCTGCGCAGTGATCGCGCAGCTCATAGAGGATCTCCTCCATCTCGAACGCGGCGGGCAGCGTCTCGATCAGCACGGTCGCGCGGATCGTGCCGTGCGCGAGACCCAACCGTCGCTCGGTGAAGCTGAAGACGTCGTCCCACAGCTTCGCCTCCTCGCTCGACTCGAGCTTCGCGATGTAGAAGTAGGGCCCAGCGCCGTTCTCGATCAGCCGGTGCGCGTTGTGGAACGCGTAGAGGCCGAAGTCCACGAGCGACCCGGATGCGGCCAGCGTGCGCCCCGAGCGATCGGTGAACCCGAGGTGCTCCTCGACGAGGTGCCAGCCGCGCGGGCGCATGACGATCGTCGGGGTCTCGGTGGCCGTGACCTCGTAGCGCTTGCCCTCGGCGCTCGTGAACGAGAGCTGTCCGCGGATCGCGTCGAAGAGCGACAGCTGCCCCTCGATCACGTTGCGCCAGGTGGGGCTCGTGGCATCCTCCTGATCGGCGAGCCACACCTTCGCGCCGGAGTTGAGGGCGTTGATCGTCATCTTCGGGTCGGTCGGACCGGTGATCTCGACCCTGCGGTCCTCGAGGCCGGGGCCCGCACCGGCGACCCGCCACGACGCATCGTCGCGGATGCCGGCGGTGTCGTCGCGGAAGCGGGGGTCGTGCCCGTTGCCGATCTCGTAGCGGCGCCGCATCCGGTCCGCGAGCCGGTCGTGCCGGCGCCCGGCGAAGCGGTCGTGCAGCTCGGCCAGGAAGCCGAGGGCATCGGGGGTGAGGATCTCGTCGTACCGTTCGCGGAGCGGTCCGCGCACCTCGATGGCGGGCGTGTGGGTTCCGGTGAT
This sequence comes from Microbacteriaceae bacterium PS02066, assembly GCA_029959545.1. Taxonomy (GTDB): domain Bacteria; phylum Actinomycetota; class Actinomycetes; order Actinomycetales; family Microbacteriaceae; genus Microbacterium; species Microbacterium binotii. The sequence continues at coordinate 110,710 of JASCPH010000001.1, forward strand.
GATGGGCCCGGTACCGGGGTGACGTTCGTCGCCGCGGATGCGGGTCTTCTCGGGCGCGAAGCCCGTCGCAGTGGGGGTCATGGCTCTGCCTTTCGAAGGCGGGGAGGAGACGGAAGAAGGGTCAATGGAACTGGGCGGTCTCGGTGGAGCCGGCCAGCGCCAACGTCGCGCTGTCGGGGTTGAGCGCGGTCGAGACGTGGTCGAAGTAGCCGGTGCCCGCCTCGCGCTGGTGGCGGGTGGCGGTGTAGCCGCGCGCTTCGGCGGCGAATTCGGCCTCCTGCAGCTCGACGTAGGCGCTCATGGCGCGCTCGGCGTAGCCTGCGGCGAGGTCGAACATCGCGTAGTTTACGGCGTGGAAGCCTGCCAGGGTGATGAACTGGAACTTGTAGCCGAGGTTCGCGAGGTCCTGTTGGAACGTCGCGATCTGCTCGTCGCTCAGGTGTCGCTTCCAGTTGAAGCTGGGCGAGCAGTTGTAGGCCAGGAGCTTGCCGGGGTAGCGCTCGTGGATGGCCGCGGCGAACGCGCGGGCGAGCTCGATGTCGGGCTCACCCGTCTCGACCCAGATGAGGTCGGCGTACGGCGCGAAGGCGAGGCCGCGGCTGATGACCGCGTCGATGCCGGGCCGCACGCGGTAGAAGCCCTCGGACGTGCGCTCGCCGGTGGTGAACTCCTGGTCCCGCGGGTCGACGTCGCTCGTGAGCAGGTCTGCGGCGAGAGCGTCGGTGCGGGCGATGATGACCGTCGGCACGCCCGCCACATCCGCCGCCAGGCGCGCGGCGTTGAGGGTGCGGATGTGCTGCTGGGTGGGAACGAGCACCTTGCCGCCGAGGTGACCGCACTTCTTCTCGCTGGCGAGCTGGTCCTCCCAGTGGATGCCGGCGGCACCGGCCTGGATGAGCGACTGCGCGAGCTCGTAGGCGTTGAGCGGGCCGCCGAAGCCGGCCTCGGCGTCGGCGACGATGGGGGCGAGCCAGTCCTGCGTGATCTCGCCCTCGGCGTGCTCGATCTGGTCCTGGCGGATGAGCGCGTTGTTGATGCGGCGCACGACCGCAGGCACGGAGTTGGCGGGGTAGAGGCTCTGATCGGGGTAGGTCTGGCCGGCGAGGTTGCCGTCGGCGGCGACCTGCCATCCGGACAGGTAGATGGCCTTGAGTCCCGCGCGCACCTGCTGGACGGCCTGGCCGCCGGTGTAGGCGCCGAGTGCGCGGATGTAGTCCTCCGTGTGCAGCAGGTTCCAGAGGTTCTCCGCGCCGCGGCGGGCGAGCGTGTTCTCCTCGCGCACCGAGCCGCGCAGGCGAATGACGTCCTCGGCCGAATAGGTGCGCTCGACGCCGTCCCAGCGGGGATCCGTGTTCCAGATCTCCTGCAGCTCGGCGGCGGTCTGCGTCATGTCACCCGCGCGCAGCGGGCCCTGGGCGAAGGGGGCGGTGCTGGTCATGTCGGTCTCCTGTGATCGAAGGGACGGTCGTCGTCCCGAGGCGTGTGACCACCGTGGGTGAAGATCAAGGCCGGAAACGGAGGTTTCCGGGGAGAAGATTGCTCGTTCTTCTGTTCTTGTGACACAATCCCGATCCATGACGATCGAAGAAGATCCGATGACCGACGACGCCGACGCCCTGACGATCGGACGCCGCATCCGCCAGCTGCGCACCGCGCAGGGCATGACGCTCGACGCGCTCGCCGCCGCGGTGGATCGCGCGCCCAGCCAGCTGTCGATGATCGAGAACGGCAAGCGCGAGCCCCGCCTCACGCTGCTGCGCGCGATCGCGAAAGCGCTCGGCACGACGGTTGACGCCCTGCTGGAGGCCGAGCCGCTCGACGAACGCGCCGCCATGGAGATCGCGCTGCAGCGGGCGATGAAGGGGCAGACCTTCCAGGCGCTCGGCATCGACGCGTTCCGCATCGGCAAGACCGTGCCCGACGAGGCGCTGCGGGCGATGCTGGCTCTGCACGGCGAGATCGATCGCCTGCGCGACGAGCGCTCCGCCACGCCCGAAGAGGCACGTAGAGCGAACGTCGAACTGCGCGATCTCATGCGGGAGCAGAACAACTACTTCGCCGAGCTCGAGACCGAGGCCCGGGCGATCCTGGATGCGGTGGCACACCCCGGCGGCCCGCTCACCCAGCGATCGGCGAGCGACGTCGCCGCCCACCTCGGCTTCACGCTGCACTACGTGCCCGATCTGCCCCAGACGACCCGCAGCGTCGCCGATCTGAAGCACGGGCGTCTGTATCTCTCGAGCCGGGTCGCCGCGAAGGGTGACGCACGCACGGCCGTGCTGCAGGCGCTGTCGAGCCGCATCTTGGGGCACCGGGAGCCCACGAGCTACGCCGAGTTTCTGCGCCAGCGGGTCGAGACCAACTATCTCACTGGTGCCCTGCTCGTTCCCGAGTCGCACGTGGTGCCGGTGCTCGCCGACGCCAAGGCCGACCGGGCGATCTCGATCGAGGATCTGCGCGACCTCTACTCGGTCTCGTACGAGACGGCCGCGCACCGCTTCACGAACCTCGCGACGGTGCACCTCGGCATCCCGGTGCACTTCCTCAAGGTCCACGAGTCCGGCACCATCACGAAGGCGTACGAGAACGACGACGTGAATTTCCCGGCGGATCGCCTGGGCGCGATCGAGGGGCAGATGTGCTGCCGGCGGTGGACGAGCCGCGTCGTGTTCGACGTCGACGACCGCTTCAACCCCTACTACCAGTACACCGACACCGGCAACGGCACCTACTGGTGCACCGCCCGCGTCGAGTACTCGAGCGAGGGGGCGCACTCGATCAGCGTCGGCGTGCGCTTCGAGGACACGAAGTGGTTCCTGGGGCGCGACACCGCCAACCGTGGGGTCTCGCGGCACTCGGTCGAGGTGTGCTGCCGACGCGCGCCGGCCGAGCTCGAGAGTGCCTGGCGGGACAACTCCTGGCCGAATGTCCGTACCCCTCGCACCCTGCTCGCGACCCTGCCCACCGGGGCTTTCCCCGGCGTCGACACGACCGAGGTCTACGAGTTCCTCGAGGCGCACGCGCCCAGCTGAGCCCCGCGGGTCCGGGTGCTTCGCCGAGCGAGCATCCGTTCGCCGAGTGAGCATGCAATGGGGTGCTCACTCGGCGAACGGGTGCTCATTCGGCGGCGTTCCAGCGCAGCCGGGGCGGCGCGGCGTCGATGGCGGCGAGCGTGTCGGCGGGGGAGGCGATCGGGAACGTCGTCACGAGGCGCTCGCCGGATCCGCGATCGACCGCGTAGGCGAGGGCGTAGGGGCCGGATGCGGCGCGCCGCCCGATGGCGATCCGTGCGCGCACCGGGCCGATGCGCTCCTCGCGCACCGTGTGGCCGGCCAGCAGGGCTCGGGCGGCGGCCGTGATGCGTGCGAGCGGGGTGACGGAGGGTGCGTCGCCGCCGAGCGCCTCGGCGTGGAAGAGCGTGGGCTCGCCGTAGGCGGCGGCTAGCCCCGCATCCAGCCACCGCTCGCGCTTGAGTCCGTAGGGCGTCTCGGCGAGTGAGAAGAGGTAGCCGTAGACGTGCAGGAGCCCGGCATTGCCCGTGGGCCAGGTCGCATCCAGCCCCGCCGCGGCATGCAGGTGCTGGAAGACGGCTTCGGGCAACACCGACTCTCCGGTGTCCTCGTCGATGGCCGTGGAGAGGTCCCACGCGTCGAACAGGCCGTTCGCGGCGTCCCGGCGAAGGGATGCGGCGACGCCGGGCAGGAGCGTGAGTGCTGCGGCGGGGTCGTGCATGGCGCGGCGGGCTGCCGCGTCCACGCGCGCGGTCGATGATTTAACCGGCTGTTCATCGGGCGTGGTCATTGCGTCCACAATCCTCCTTCACCATGGACGAAGCGTCCACCCGAAGGAGCCCCGTGCCACGTCCTGTTCTCATCTTCGACTTCGACGGTACCGTCGCCCTCGGCGACGGACCCGTGCTGGCCTACGCCGCATCCGTGGCCGCCGCGGGTCGTCTGCCGGAGAGTTTCGTCGCCGAGGTGCGGCGGGGGCTCGACGACCCGACCGCGGAGGGCGCGGTCGACGGCTACGACCTCGTCCGCATCCTCGCCCTGCGCGCCGGCGCCGACGAGACGCACCTCGCCTTCGGCTACCGGGCGAGCCGCGGGATGCTGGCGACATCCGCCGCCCCGATCGGCACACCCGCGGGCCTGGCGCGGCTGCTCGACGAGGTCGACGCGGAGCGGATCCTCCTCACGAACGCGCCCGATGTGCGGCTGCTCGAGGCGCTCGACGCGCTGGGGCTCGCGGGGCGCTTCGACCGGATCGTCACGGATGCTGCGAAGCCCGCGGGGCTGGAGACGCTGCTCGACGAGCTGGACCCCGCCCGACCCGTGCTGAGCATCGGCGACATCTGGCGCAACGACCTCGCCCCCGCCCACGCCCGCGGCCACGCGACGGCGCTCGTGGGCGCATCCTCAGCTCCCGACGCACGGCCCACTTACCGTGCCGCGCGCCTGGACGACCTCCTCGACGACATCGCACGCTGGGCCCTCGCCGCCCGCGTCGCCTGACCTCACCGACCCGCACACCACCCCGATCCGAAGGACACCACATGAACATCACCCGCCTGCGCCTCGGCGCCGCAGCCGCCGTCGTGACGGCCGCATCCCTGCTGCTCGCCGGCTGTGCCGGCTCGGCCGATCCTGGAACCAGCGGTGCCGCGGCCGATCCCGACTCCCTCGTGCTGGCGCTCGTTCCCTCGCAGGACCAGAACGGTCTCGTCGACACCGCGAAGCCCCTGACCGACATGCTCACCGAGAAGCTCGGCATCCCGGTCACGGGCGTCGTCGCGAAGGACTACCAGGCCGCCGTCGAGGCGATGGGCGCGGGCCAGGCGCAGATCGGCTTCCTGCCCTCGCTGCAGCTCTGGCAGGCGAGCGACAAGTATGGGGCCAAGGTCGTGCTCCAGACCGAGCGCAACGGCAACATCACCTACCCGGCGCAGTTCATGACGAACAACCCCGAAAAGTACTGCGACGACACTCCCGTCGAGCGCGACGGCATGCTCTTCTGCAACGGCGCCGACGCGATGAAGGGGCCGGCGGGTCTCGACTCGATCACCAAGGTCAAGGGTGCGAAGGTCGCGATGCTCGGACCCGGGTCTCCCGCCGGCTACATCTATCCCGTGCTGGCGCTGCAGGAGGCCGGCATCAACACCGACAGCGACATCGAGAAGCTGCCGGTCACCGCGAACGACGCGTCCGTCCTCGCGGTCTACAACGGCGACGCCGAGGTCGGCTTCAGCTTCTGGGACGCGCGCACGATCGTGAAGAAGGATGTTCCGGATGTGGGTCAGAAGGTCGTCGTCTTCGCGATGACCGACGAGATCCCCAACGACGGCGTCGCGCTCACCTCCGACCTGTCGCCGGAGCTGCAGCAGAAGATCACCGACGCGCTCCAGGAGTACTCGAGCTCCGACGAGGGCTCGAAGGTGCTCCAGAGCATCTACTCCATCACCAAGCTCGCTCCCGCCGACCCCGCCTCGCTCGACGTGGTCGCCCGCGCGGCCCAGCAGCTGGGTCTGCAGTGACGACGCCCGTCTCCCAGGAGGTCGGGGCTGCGGCCCCGGCCTCCTGGCCCATTCGCCTGCGCGACGTCCAGGTGCGCTACCACAACGGCACGATGGGCCTGCGGGGTGTGAGCCTGGAGATCGCCGCGGGGGAGATGGTCGCGATCGTCGGACTCTCCGGGTCGGGCAAGTCCACCCTCATCCGCACGATCAACGGGCTCGTGCCCCTCTCGGCCGGCTCGCTGACGGTCGGCGACACCGAGCTCGCGGGCGCGCGCCCGCGCACACTGCGGCGCCTGCGCGGCGGCATCGGCATGGTCTTCCAGGGCTTCAATCTGGCAGGCCGCACGAGTGTTCTGAACAACGTGCTCGTCGGGCGACTGACGCACACGTCCACCTGGCGCACCCTCCTCGGCGCCTACACGGCGAACGACAAGCAGCTCGCCTATGAGGCGCTGGAACGCGTCGGCATCCTCGCGAAGGTCTACGACCGCGCCTCGGCGCTCTCGGGTGGTCAGCAGCAGCGCGTCGCGATCGCCCGGGCCCTCGCGCAGCAGCCGCGGATCGTGCTCGCCGACGAGCCCGTCGCGAGCCTCGATCCGCCCACGGCGCACGGCGTCATGGGCGACCTCCGCCGCATCAACCGCGAGCTCGGCATGACGGTGCTGGTGAACCTCCACCTGCTCGATCTCGCGCGTCAGTACGGCACGCGCCTGATCGGGATGCGGGCCGGCGAACTGGTGTACGACGGGTCGGCTGCGGACGCCACGGATGCCGACTTCGCGGAGATCTACGGCCGGTCGGTCACGGCCGAGGATCGGCTGGGTTCGTGAGCGCGTCGTCGCTGGAACTACCGCCCAGACCCGGCGGCAGGTGGCGCGGCTGGGTCATCACGGCCCTCGTCGCCGCCGTCACGGTGTTCATGTGCCTGCCCGTCGTCGGCATCGATTTCGACCTCAGCGGCATCGCACGCAACTGGCAGCACGGGGCGAGCAAGGTCCTGGGGCTGCTCCAGCCCGACTGGTCGTTCTTCCCGCGCACGGTCGCGCCGCTGCTCGAGACGCTGCAGATGGCCGTCATCGGCACCGCCGTCGGCGCGCTGATCTCGCTTCCGCTCAGCTTCCTCGCCGCAGCCCGACCAACCCGCATCCGTGGCTGCGCGGGGCCGTTCGCACCGTGCTGAACGTCGTGCGGGCCGTCCCCGACCTGCTGTCGGCCGCCGTGCTCGTGGCCATGGTCGGCGTCGGTGCGCTTCCCGGCATCCTCGCGCTCGTGCTCTTCAACGTCGGCATCATCGTCAAACTCGTCTCCGAGTCGATCGACGCGATGGATGCGGGCCCGATCGAGGCGGGCCGCGCCGCCGGCGGCACCCAGCTGCAGATCAACCGCGCCCTCGCCCTGCCCGACATCTGGCCGGCCTTCGTCGCTCAGACGCTCTACGTGTTCGAGCTCAACGTGCGCGCCTCGTCGGTGCTGGGACTGGTGGGCGCCGGCGGGCTGGGCCTGCTGATCGATGCGGTGCGCACGTACTACCGCTACGACCAGCTCTCGCTCATCATCCTGGAGATCCTCGTGCTCGTCGTCCTTCTCGACGCCCTGAGCGCCGCCGTTCGACGGAGGCTCGTATGAGCGCCGTCGGCACCTCTCCCGCGCGCACCGCGCCCGCGTTCGCGCTTCCTGAGCGACCACGTCGACCCCTCGTGCTCGTCGTCGGTGTCGCCGTGACGGTGATCGTCATCGCCGCCTTCTGGTCCGTCGACATCACGTGGTCGCGGCTGGGGGAGCTGCCCGCCGCGATCGTGCGCTACACCTGGCTCATGTTCTCGGCCCCGGACTGGTCGAAGCTGCCCGAGGCTCTCTGGCAGACCTGGCGCAGCGTCGAGATGGCCTGGGTCGGCACCGTGCTCGGCGTGATCGTCGCGACGTCGCTGAGCCTGCTGGCCTCCCGTGGCTTCGGGCCGGCATGGTTGCGCTCCGCGCTGCGTCTCGTGTTCTCCGTCATCCGCGCGGTTCCGGAGATCATCTTCGCCATCATCATCCTGTCGATGACCGGCCTCACACCGCTGACGGGCGCTCTCGCTCTCGCCGTGAACGGCGTCGGCACGCTCGGCAAGTGGGGATACGAGGCGGTCGAGGCGGTGCCGCAGGGACCGATCGAGGCCGCGCGCGCAGCCGGCGGGAACACCGTGCAGGTGCTGCGCTGGGGCGTGTGGCCGCAGGCGACGCCCGCGTTCCTGTCGTTCTGGCTCTACCGGTTCGAGATCAACGTGCGATCCTCCGCCGTGCTGGGCCTCATCGGCGTGGGCGGAATCGGAGACATGCTGACCACCTACACCCAGTACCGTGAGTGGTCGACGGTGGGAATGCTGCTGATCGTGGTCATCGCGGTGACGATGACCATCGATGCCATCAGCGGTGCGGTCCGCCGCAGGATCATGGAGGGTGCGCGTGTCCGCTGACGCTCCCACGACCGCGCGGATCGCGGCGCTGCGCAACGTCCTGCAGCCCACCGAACGGCGCATCGCCGATCTGATCGTGTCGGAGCCCGAGGTCGTCGTGGAGCTCACGGCGCAGCAGCTCGCCGATCGGGCAGGTGTCGCGCGGTCCTCGGTCGTGCGGGCGTGTCAGCGCCTCGGCTACCGCGGCTACCCCCAGCTGCGGGTCGCGCTCGCCGCGGAGCTCGGCGCGCAGCCCGATGCGGTGATCGATCACGGCGTGGGCGTCCTCGGACGCATGCGCACCGCGATGGACCGTGCGGCGCAGGCGCTCGCCGGTTCGGCGGGGCTTCTGACCGAGGATGCGGTCGCCGCCGCGGTGTCGCGCGTCGCCGGCGCCCGGCGGGTGCTGGTCGTCGCCAATGGTCTGTCGTCGCCCCTCGCGAGCGACCTCGCGATGAGACTCACCGCAGTCGGGCGTCCCGCGGAGATCGTCGCGGATCCGATCGCGCAGCAGATCTCCGCGCGCCAGCTCACGGGCGACGACATCTGCCTCGTGATCAGTGGTTCGGGGGCGAACGAGGCGAGCGTGCGGGCCGCGCGCGCGGCCGAGGCCGCCGGTGCCGGTGTCCTTCTCATCACCTCGTTCGTCGCGTCGACACTGACCGAGATCGCCGACCTGTCGCTCGTGTTGGCGCCGGCGGGTGCGACGTTCCGCGACGAGCTCGAGCACACCTCGCGCGCGGTGCACGCCGTGTTCGGCGAGGTGCTCGTGGACGCCGTCGCCGCCGAGCTGGGGGAGCGGTCGCCCCTCATCCGGGCTCAGGTGCTCGAGATCCTCTCCGAGAACCTCGCCGACCCCGCCGAGTGAGCACCCGTTCGCCGAGCGAGCATGCAATGGGGTGCTCGCTCGGCGAACGGATGCTCGTTCGCGCGCGGATGCTCGCTCGCGCGCGGATGCGGCTGCGCGCGGATGCGGCTGGTCAGTCCAGGGCGCGGAGGGCGAGCCAGAGCTGGGCGCGCACCGCGAAGGAGGACAGGTCCACGCCGAGCACGCGCTCGGTGAGGGCGAGACGAGCTCGCACGGTGTGCCGATGCACCCCGAGCGCCCGAGCGGCGGCCTCGTGCGCCGTATCCGCGGCGAGCCACGCGTCGAGGGTGGCGACGAGCGCCGTCGCGTGCTGAGCGTCGTGGCGCAGCAGCGGCTCCAGCTCCGCGCGGGCGATCGCGCCGATGCGCTCGTCGTCGAGGACGGAGAGCAGACTCCCGCGCACCTCGGCGAAGGCTGCGACCGATCCCGCCGAAGCCCGCTCCCGGGCGACGCGCGCCTGCGAGAGCGCGGCGGGGGCCGTGTCCACTGTCGCGGGAGCCGAGACGCCCACCCGCACGCCGAGCTTCGCGGCAAGCTCGGCGAACACGGCGTCTCCCACGGGCGCCGCCAGCAGCAGCCCGTCGTCGACGCGTCCGAAGAACAGGGAGCCGCCCCGGGCGGCGACGGCGCTCTCCAGCCATTGCAGGACGTCCTCGCGACGGGCGGCCTCGGCATCCGTCAGCGCGATCGTGATCGCGCCCGTGCCGAGCGGGCCCCAGAGGGGCTTGGACACGCGCCGCACGAGGGTGCTCTCGCCGGCCAGCAACGCCTCCGCCAAGCCGGCCCGGAGCGCGGTCGTGGCCTGCGCGAGGGTCTGGCGCTGCTCGAGCGCGAGCCCCGCCATCGCGACGGCCGTCGTCACGACCCCGCGCGCCTCGCGGTCGAACGCCTCGGCCGAGACCGCGATCGCGCCGCGCAGACGCCCGCCGCGTCCGAGGGTCTGCACGTGGAAGGGCGTGGAACCGATGTGCAGCGAGGATCCCGCCCGTGCGCCGCGGCGAAGCAGCGCGGACACCTCGGCGCTGAGGCCGTCGCGCGTGCCCGCATCCAGGGACGCGGCCGGATGCTCGTGCGTCAGCGCCCCGGCGGCGTCGAACATGCCGACCCAGCCGCCCAGCTGCCGCGCGAGTTCGTCCAGGGTCGCGGCGAGCCCGTCCGCACGCAACGCCGCCAGCGAGAGCGCGCGGCCCGCGGCGAGCGCCCAACTGCGCCGCGCGTACTCCTCGGCGGCGACCGCCTGCGCGTTGGCGCGCGCGACGGCGATGAAGGGGGTGCGATAGGGCACCTCGAACAGCGGCAACCCGTGGGCGCGGCAGGCCGCATCCAATCCGCGGGGGATGCCCTCGCGCACCACCTCGGTGCCGAATCCGAGCGCGGTGATGCCGCGCCCCCGGAGCCTCGCGACGTAGGCGTCGAAGTCGGGCGAATCCTCGTCGGCGCCCAGGAACTGCGTGCCGGTGGTCAGCAGCACGAGCCCCTCCGCCAGGAAGGGGGTCGGATCGGCGAGATCGGAGCTGTGCACGCCGTGCACCCGCGTCGCCAACGTCGCCGCATCGAGTTCGCCCGCCGCGCGCAGGTCCAGATCCCGACGGGCGAGAAGGGAGCCGAGGGTGGGGCTGTCGGACGGCGGCGCGCTCATGTTGTACATCGTGGCGCATCTCGGGCGCGCGCGTGTACGGGCAGGCGAGTGCAGCGCGCGTGGCGTTCGCCCTACGCTCGCGGCCATGAGCATCGCCGACGTCATCACCGCGCCTCTGGGCGGACCCTCGTTGCCGCAGGAGCGGCGCCTCGTCACGGCCATCCCCGGACCGCGCTCGCAGGAGCTCCTCGCACGCAAGGCCGCGGCGGTTCCGGCGGGGGTCGGCCACACCGTGCCCATCCAGGCGGTGGCCGCGGGTGGCGGCGTGGTCGTGGATGCCGACGGCAACTCGCTCATCGACCTCGGCTCCGGCATCGCCGTCACCTCGGTCGGCAATGCGCATCCGGGCGTCGTGGCGGCCGTGCAGGCCCAGGCCGCGCAGTTCACGCACACCTGCTTCATGATCTCGCCCTACGACTCGTACGTCGCCGTCGCCGAGGCCCTGAACAGGCTCACCCCGGGCGATCACGAGAAGCGCACCGCGCTGTTCAACTCCGGCGCCGAGGCCGTGGAGAACGCCGTCAAGATCGCCCGCAAGTACACCGGCAGACCCGCCGTCGTCGCGTTCGACCACGGTTACCACGGCCGCACGAACCTCACGATGGCCCTCACCGCGAAGGCGATGCCGTACAAGAGCGGCTTCGGACCCTTCGCCGGCGAGATCTACCGCGCCCCGCTGTCCTACCCCTTCCGTGACGGTTTGAGCGGAGCGGATGCGGCGGCGCGCGCGATCTCGATGATCGAGAAGCAGGTCGGCGCCGACAACCTCGCGGCGCTCGTCATCGAGCCCATCCAGGGCGAGGGCGGCTTCATCGTCCCGGCCGACGGTTTCCTCCCCGCCCTCGTCGACTGGTGCCGCCAGAACGGCGTGGTCTTCATCGCGGACGAGGTGCAGACGGGCTTCGCCCGCACGGGCGAGATGTTCGCGAGCGACGGTTTCGGCATCGTGCCCGACCTCGTCACGACCGCCAAGGGCCTCGCGGGCGGACTGCCGCTCGCCGCGGTCACGGGACGCGCGGAGATCATGGACGCCTCGCACGCCGGCGGGCTCGGCGGCACCTACGGCGGCAACCCGATCGCGTGCGCCGCGGCACTCGCGGCGATCGACGCGTACGAGCACGAGGGCCTCGTCGAGCGAGCCCGCGAGCTCGGTGCGATCCTCACCGCCCGCCTCGAGGAGCTGCAGCAGGCCGACCCTCGCGTCGGCGATGTCCGCGGACGCGGCGCGATGGTGGCGGTCGAGTTCGTCGACCCGGCCACGGGGGCTCCGGATGCGGCGCTCGCCGCCGCGGTCGCGAAGGCCGCGATCGCCGAGGGCGTGATCCTGCTGACCTGCGGCACGTACGGCAATGTGATCCGGTTCCTGCCGCCCCTCTCGATCGATGACCGCCTGCTCGGCGAAGGACTCGACGTCCTCGCCGCATCCCTGGCCGCCGTCTGAGTCGCAACACCCGAGCACCACGAAGGAGTGAGATGAGCACCACCGAGATCATCAGAGACGTCGTCGTCATCGGCGCGGGAGCTGCGGGACTCACCGCCGCGAACGACCTCCGTAAGGCCGGTCTGTCGGTCGCCGTGCTCGAGGCGCGCGATCGCGTCGGCGGGCGCCTGTGGACCGACACGATCGAGGGTGCGATGCTCGAGATCGGCGGCCAGTGGGTCTCTCCCGACCAGCAGGCGCTCATCGACACGGTCGCAGAGCTGGGCCTGTCCACCTTCTCGCGCTACCGCGAGGGAGACAGCGTCTATGTCGGCCCCGACGGCACGGTGGCCCGCTTCACGGGAGACGTCTTCCCGGTGGCCCCGGCCACGGCGGCCGAGATCGAACGCATCACCGCCGACCTCGACGCGATGGTCGCCGAGATCGATCCCGACCGCCCCTGGGCGCACCCGAAGGCCGCCGAGTGGGACACGATCTCGTGGGACGGTTGGCTGCGTTCGCAGACCGACGACGACGAGGCGGTGCGCAACCTCGCGTTCGCCACCGGCTCGGCGATGCTCACCAAGCCGACGCACGCCTTCTCGCTCCTGCAGTCGCTGCTGATGGCTGCCAGCGCCGGCAGCTACTCGCACCTCGTCGACGCGGACTTCATCCTCGACAAGCGCGTCGTGGGCGGCCTCCAGCAGGTGCCGCTCCTGCTCGCGGAGCGTCTGGGGGAGGACGTCCTCTTGGAGCAGCCGGTGCGCTCGCTCACCTGGGACCAGGACGGTGTCGTGGCAGAGGCCGCATCCGTCACGGTCCGCGCTCGGCGCGCCATTCTCGCGCTCGCGCCCGTGCTGTACCCCCGCATCTCGTTCGTGCCGCCGCTGCCACGCCTGCAGCAGCAGATGCACCAGCACATCTCGATGGGCTTCGTCATCAAGGTGCACGCCGTCTACGACCGTCCGTTCTGGCGCGAGCAGGGGCTGTCCGGCACGGCGTTCAGCCCCTACGAGCTCTCGCACGAGGCCTACGACAACACGAACCACGGCGACGAGCGCGGCACGCTGGTCGGCTTCGTCTCCGACCGCAACGCCGACGATCTGTTCCGCCTGGACGCCGCCGAGCGTAAGGAACGCATCCTCGAGTCGCTCTCGCACTACTACGGCCCCGAGGCCAAGAACCCGATCGTGTACTACGAGAGCGACTGGGGCAGCGAGGAGTGGACCCGCGGCGCGTACGCCGCGAGCTTCGATCTGGGCGGCCTTCACCGCTACGGCGCCGATCTGCGCACGGCGGTCGGGCCCATCCACCTCGCCTGCAGCGACATGGCGGGCGCCGGGTACCAGCACGTCGACGGAGCGATCCGGATGGGGCACCGTGCCGCATCCGAGATCCTCGAGGAGCTGCGCTGATGGCCGCGCCGGTGGTCGTCGGCTACACCGCGACGGATGCGGGCGCCGACGCGCTCGCCCTGGGGGCACGGCTCGCGGTCGCGACCGGGTCCGTGCTCGAGATCGTGATGGTCCTGCCGGGCGCACGCTCCGTCATCACGCCGCCCGACGCGGGATACGACCGGCTCGTGCGCGAGCGGGCGCACCAGTGGTTGGCGCGGGCCTCCGAGACGCTGAAGGAGACCGTCGCCCACGGTCGCCACGTGCGCTACGGCGAGTCGTTCGCCGAGGGCCTCATCGCGGCAGCCGCCGAATTCGGCGCCGGGATGATCGTCGTCGGCGCGGCCAACGGCGGACTCCGCGGACGCCACCGTCTCGGCACCGTCGCCAACGAACTCATGCACTCCTCCGATGTGCCGGTCGTGCTCGCACCGGAGGGGGCGCGCGAGGTCGCCGCATCCGTCGGCGTCGAGCGGGTCACCGCCGCGATCGGCACGAGACCCGGAGGTGACGTGCTCCTGGCCGAGGCGGCGGGTCTTGCCACCGCGTCGGGCGCGCCCCTTCGGCTGCTGTCGCTCGCGACGGTGGACCTCCCCGCCGGCGTCGACACCGGCGTCATCCGGCTCACCGAGGCGACGCACGCCGAAAAGGTGCTCGCCCAGGCGCGCGCGTCGCTCGGCGAAGGATCCGTGGCCGAGGTCGTCAGCGCGCAGGGCGCCGACATCGAGGATGCGGTCTCGCAGATCGAATGGCTCCCCGGCGAGATCGCCATGGTCGGCTCGAGCCGACTCGCGCAGCCACGGCGGCTCTTCCTGGGCTCGACGGCGGCGAAGATGCTGCACGTGCTGCCCGTTCCCATGATCGTGGTGCCACGCACCCGCAACGCAGAAGGGGCTCGATGATGAGCGCACCCGAATCGCAGGCCGTCGCGGCCGAGACCGGCGGACTCTCCAAGAAGGGGCTCTCCGCGGGAACGGTGGGCCTGATCGGCGCCGTGGTCATCGGCATCTCCTGCATCGCGCCCGCCTACACGCTGACCGCGGCGCTCGGCCCCACGGTCTCCGCGGTCGGGGTGCAGGTGCCGGCGATCATCCTGGTCGGTTTCATCCCGATGCTGCTGGTGGCGTTCGGCTACCGCGAGCTGAACCGGCGCATGCCCGACTCCGGCACCTCGTTCACCTGGGCCACGCGCGCCTTCGGCCCCTGGATCGGCTGGATGGCCGGGTGGGGTCTGGTGGCCGCCACCATCCTCGTGCTCTCCAACCTGGCCGGAATCGCCGTCGACTTCCTGTTCCTGCTGATCGCCCAGGTCACCCAGAACCCCTCGATCGCCGACATCGCGGCGCAGCCGGGGGTCAACGTCCTCGTGTGCCTCGCGTTCATGGCGGCGGCCACCTTCGTCTCGTACCGCGATATGCAGACGACGCAGAAGCTGCAGTACGTGCTGGTCGGGTTCCAGGTGGTGGTCCTGGTCGTGTTCGCGGTCGCCGCGATCATCGAGACGATGAACGGCAACGGCTTCGATGCGACCCCGTTCGACTGGTCATGGTTCGACCCGTTCGCCGTCTCGTCGTTCAGCTCCTTCGCTGCGGGTCTCTCCCTGTCGATCTTCATCTTCTGGGGGTGGGACGTCACCCTCACCATGAACGAGGAGACCAAGGATCCCGACAAGACGCCGGGTCGCGCGGCGACCATCACTGTCCTGGTGATCGTCGCGCTGTACCTGCTGCTCGCGGTCTCGCTCATCATGTTCGCCGGCGTCGGCACGGGGGAGTTCGGGCTCGGCAACCCCGACATCCAGGACAACGTGTTCTTCCACCTGTCAGGACCGGTGCTGGGCCCGCTCGCGGCCCTCGTGTCGCTTGCGGTGCTCACCAGCTCCGCCTCGTCGCTGCAGTCGACCTTCGTGTCGCCGGCGCGCACGCTGCTGGCCATGGGGCACTACGGCGCCCTGCCGGAGCGCTTCGCCAAGGTGAGCCCCCGCTTCTTCACGCCGGGCTTCGCGACGATCGTCGCCTCCGTCGTCGCATCGGTGTTCTACGCCGTCATGCGCTTCGTCAGCGAGAACGTCCTGTGGGACACCATCACCGCCCTCGGCATGATGATCTGCTTCTACTACGGGCTCACGGCCCTCGCGTGCGTCTGGTACTTCCGCAAGCAGTGGTTCGACTCGGTGCGCGCCTTCGTGTTCACGTTCCTCTTCCCGCTCGTGGGCGGCGCCACCCTCGCGGTGCTGTTCGTGACGACCCTGGTCGACTCCATGGATCCCGATTACGGCTCGGGCTCGCAGATCTTCGGTCTCGGACTCGTGTTCGTGCTGGGCGTGACGGTCATCCTGCTGGGCGTCGTGATCATGATCTGGCAGGCGGTCAAGCGCCCCGACTTCTTCCGTGGGCGCACGCTGAGCCTGGACGCGCCCGAGAGCCTGCGCCGCCGTCGGCGGTGACGGCACACTGAGACCACAACCAAGGAGGACGAATGAGCAGCGAATACGCGGTCGTGAACCCGGCCACCGGTGAGCAGCTGGCCACCTACCCCGCCCTCAGCGACGCCGACGTCGAGCAGAAGCTCACCGCATCCGAGAGCGCCTACCGGCGGTGGCGTGAGATGCCGGTGGCCGAACGCGCCGCGCTCGTGCGGCGCGCCGCCGAGCTGCACCGGGAACGCCGTGACGAGCTGGCGGCCATCGCGGTGCGCGAGATGGGAAAGCCGCTGGCCGCGGCCCTCGGCGAGGTCGACTTCGCCGCCGACATCACCGAGTTCTACGCCGACCACGCCGAGCAGATCACCTCTGATCGTCCGATCGACATCCTCGGCGAGGGGTCCGCCATCATCCGACCGACGCCGCTCGGGGTGCTCTTGGGCATCATGCCGTGGAACTTCCCGTACTACCAGGTCGCCCGATTCGCGGCGCCGAACCTGGTGCTGGGAAACACCATCCTGCTCAAGCACGCGCCGCAGTGCCCGGAGTCGTCCGCGGCGATCGAGGCGATCTACCGGGATGCGGGTCTGCCGGAGGGTGCGTACCTGAACCTCTACGCGAGCAACGAGCAGGCAGCCGCGATCATCGCCGATCCGCGGGTGCAGGGGGTGTCGGTCACCGGGTCGGAGCGCGCCGGCGCCGCCGTCGCGGAGATCGCCGGTCGCAACCTCAAGAAGATCGCGCTGGAGCTCGGTGGATCGGATCCGTTCATCGTGCTCTCCACGCCCGACCTGGATGCCACGGTCGCCGCCGCCGTCGAGGCGCGCATGGACAACAACGGGCAGTCCTGCAACGCACCCAAGCGCTTCATCGTGGTCGACGAACTGTACGACGCCTTCCTCGAGAAGTTCACCGCCGCGATGGCCGAGACTCCCATGGGCGACCCCTTCGCCGAGGAGACCCTGCTCGGGCCCCTCTCGTCTCTCGCCGCCGCCGAGCGGCTAGAGGCGCAGGTCGACACGGCCGTCGCGCAGGGTGCTCGGCTGGTGACCGGCGGCACCCGGGACGGCGCGTTCTACGCGCCCACGGTGCTCACAGACGTCACGCCCGAGATGGACGTGTATCGCGAGGAGCTCTTCGGGCCCGCCGGCGTCGTCTACCGCGTCCGGGACGAGGAGGACGCGGTGCGCGTGGCGAACGACACGAGCTTCGGGCTCGGCTCGTACGTGTACACGACCGATCCCGCACAGGCCGAGCGCGTGGCGGATCGGATCGAGGCCGGCATGGTCTACGTCAACTGCGTGCTGGCCGATTCTCCGGAGTTGCCCTTCGGCGGCGTCAAGCGCTCCGGCACGGGACGCGAGATGGGCCTGCTGGCGGCGGACGAGTTCGTCAACAAGAAGCTCATCCGCATCGCCGACTGAGCGGGGACGAAGGTGGGGGCGAGTATCTCGCCCCCACCTTCGTCACGCGGGGAGGGTCGCGCGGATCTCGGCCGCCTCGGCCGGCCGGCCGAGGCTCTCCAGCACGTCGCCGAGTTCGAGCGCGGCGGTCTGTCGCAGCGCCTCGTCGTCGCCGGCGTGCTCGAGCGCCGCGCGGTAGAGCGCGACCGCATCCGCGGGACGCTGGGCGCCCACCAGGATGCGCGCCGCGACGAACTCCGAACGGCTGGCGGCTGTCGCGTCGCCGGCCTGGACGAAGCCGTCGGCCGCCTCAAGGGCAGTGGCGACGGCCTCGTCGGTGCGCTCCGCGGCGGCGAGAGCGCGTGCGCGCGTGTCGAGCACGTCGGCGACGAACCATGCCGCCTCGTGTGCACGGCCGAGCTCGACGGCCTCGTCCAGCAGGGCGAAGACCTTCTCGAGGTCCCCGCGCTGCTGGTGCGCCTGCGCGAGCGTGTGGAGCCCGTCGGCCAACAGCCCCACCTGTTCTTCGTCGCCCCGAACGAGTTCCACAGCCTCCGTCAGCGAATCGATCGCGTCGTCGATCTCGCCGAACCGGCCGAGCAGCCGTCCGTGCTCCTTGAGGGCGTAGGCGCGCGCGGCGGGCTCCTCCGCCTCCTCGTGCAGCTGGGCGGCGAACTCCCAGCCGCCGAGAGCATTGCCGAACTGGCCGGCCTGCTCGAAGGCGCGAGTGAGCAGCCCGACGGTGATCGCGCGGGAGCCGGCCGGCTCCTCCGCTGCCGTCTCCTCCTGGAGAACCTGGTCGAGCACCTCCACGGCCTCCTCGCCGAGTCCGGCACCCAGCAGGGCGCGGCCGAGACGGAAGCGCAGGTCCGTCGCCGGAGCACCCGTGGCCTCACGGCGCTCGGTGGCGACGCGGTAGCGCGACACCGCCTCGCCCATGGCGCCCGCATCCTCGTGCAGCGCACCCGCGAGGAAGAACACGTTGCTCACGAGGCCGTCATCGGCTCCGGCCAGCAGGTGGATGCGGGTGGCTTCGTCCGCGTCGGCGGCGCCCTGGGCGTACTCGCCCCGACCACCGCGCGTACGCGCGCGCAGCAACAGTGCCCGCGCCCGGCGCGCGTCGCTGATGCCCTCCTGGGCGACGAGCGCGTCGAGGAGTTCCGTGGCCGCATCGAGGTCGCCCGAGGCCGCCAGCATGTCGGCCTGCAGCCAGCGCTGCGAGTAGGCGAATCCGGGCTCGCCGGCCTCGGCGAACAGCGCCGCGGCCCGGCCGAACAGCTCGGCGGTGCGTCGCCGCTCGTCCGGTTCGGTCGCCGCCTGGTCCTTCAATCGAAGGAACGCGAGCGTCGCGATGACATCGGCACGCAGGGCCGCGGGTGCGTCCTCGAGTTCGTCGAGCGTGCGCTGCAGCGTCTCGATCGCTCCCTCGGTCTCGGCGCCGAACACGAGCAGCCCGAGTCGCTCCTCGAGCTCCGCCTGCGCGGTGCGGCCGGTCGCGCGCAGAGCCTCGATGCGTGCAGGGAACGCGGCTGCCGCCTCGTCGAGACGGTCGAGGGCCACGAGGATTCCCAGCTGACCGTGCGTGAGTGCCACGCGCTGCTCGGCATCGGCATCGTCGAGGGCGTCGATGATCGCCTCGAGTGCGGCGATCGAGCCGAGCTGATCCAGGGCGAGCGCGCGCTCGACGCGCTCCGCGGGGGTCCGGGGGACGGGGGCGGTGGACCGGGCCGCGAAGTCGTGGGAGCTGATCGGCACCTCGTAGCGCTCGGCGCCGACGGCGCGCTGGCCGGCGAGCCAGGCGGTCTGGGCGTCGGTGCCGTTGCGAGCGTCGAAGGCCTGGGCGATGCTCTCGGCGGCCGCCCACATCCGCGCGGCGAGCCCGGCGGCGGGCCAGACGCCGTCGTGTGCGCCGATCAGGGGGACGAGCGCCTCGGCGTCGGAGCCGCGCACGGCGGCGTCGGGGTGACCGGCGGCGGCGACCGCATCCAGCGCGACGGCGAAGGCCGCAAGCGCCTCCAGGTGCGCGGTGGCGTTGAGTCCGTCGTGGGTGAGCCAGGGCAGGTGGCGCTCGACGAGCGCGAGCGCGCGCGCCTCGTTGCCGGTCACGGCGCAGAAGACGATGTTCTTCGCGACGATGGAGAGGTTGTCGGCATTGTCCTTCGCGAGGCGATAGCTGCGCAGATGCGCGGTGCGCGCCTCATCCGGCCGGCCGGCGTGCAGGTAGGGGAGGAGGGAGCGTGCGAGGGCGTGCTCGGGCTCCTCGCCGCACGTGAAGCCGCCCTCCACGAGCTCCTCGACCAGACGGATCGCCTCCGCCTCATCGCCGGTCTCCGCGAAGAACCCGGCGAACTGGCTGCGCGTGCAGGCGTCGCAGTGGCTGTACGCGTCGCGGGGCGTGGCCTCGAGCCGACGCCGGAGCTCGGCCGCCTCGTCGAGGCGTCCCGCCGACCACGCGTCCTCGAAGCGCGCCATCAGTACGCCGCTCATGCCGTGACCGGCGCGTTCGTAATGGGTCTGCATGTCATCGAGCACGGCGGTGATCTGCTCGGACGAGAACTCGGGCGAGCCGCGGAGGGCTCCCGCCATCCACTTGTAGTGCCACATGAGGTCGCCCGCGGGCTCCAGCTCGGCGGGGAAGCGCTCGGGGTCTGCGTCGTGATGACCCAGGCACCACGCGAACGAGGTGAGCATCAGATCCGTGTCGCCGCCCATGTTGGCGCTGGCGGTCTGCCGCATCCGCGCCTCGTACTCCAGGCGCTCGTCACCGCTTTCCTGCGCCAGCGCGACCGCCTCTGCGACCAGTGACCTCTCGGCCGGTCCCCAGGGCGTGCGGTCGATCTCGTCGAACAGCGATCGGATGCGGGTCGCGTAACCGGTCATGATGCTCCTTCCGGGTCGGGGGTGGCTGCGAGCGCTCTCTCGAGCAGCTCCGCGAGCGAGGTGCTCATCACGGCGCGGTCGCGCGGGCTGAGCGGATGATGCCCGGCGAGCAACGACTGCACGTGCAGCAGTCGGATGCCGCTGTCGAAGACCGCCGTGTCGCCCGCCGCCGCGAGCGCGCGGACGGTCGGGTTGCCCCAGTTCAGGCACAGCCTCGCGGCGGGCGGTGCCGCATCCGCGTCGGCGCCGGTGACGGCCTTTTCCGCGCGGTCGAGCACTCCCGACCACAGTGCGCCGGCGGCGCCGCGAGCGCGTCCCCGGTCGAGCGCCCGGAGGGCCTGCGGGTCCGCGACGAACAGACCGGGCAGTTCCCGGCGTTCGAACGAACGCACCGAGACATCGATGTCGCCGAGGGCCGTTCGGGCGCGTCGTTCGAGCTCGAGGGCTGCGTTGCGGTCGTCGAGGGGAGGGAGATCGAGCCGGTCCATCTCGGCGCCGACCTCGACGCGCTCCACGGAGACCTCGGGGAAGATCTCGGGCAGAAGCCGGATGAGCTCGGCGTCGTAGAGGTAACCGCCGTCGACGAGCAGCGTGCCCGGCGGCACGATGCTCGCGAGCTGGCGGAACTCGTCGACGGTCTCGGCGTAGCGGACCTCGGGCGAGCGGCGCACGAGCTCCTCGATCCGCACGCGTCCCGCGGTCGTCTCCACCGACAGCCAGCGCACGATGAAGCGGGCCAGCTCGTCGTCGTGGCGCACGAGGGACTTCAGAGCGACCTCGTGGACGGCGACGAACTGCGCGAGCCGCGCGGGCTCGCGCAACGCCAGCTCCAGGATCCAGCGCCGGATCGCGTCGCCGATCTCGCCGCGGGTCTGCTCGAGCGCGTCGTCGTCGACGAGCGCCTCCCGGCTGGCGGTCGGATGCAGCCCGCCCGAGTCGATGACCGCGCGCGCGAAGAACGCCCAGTCGGGCAGCAGATCGTCGGTGCGCTCGGCCAACAGCATCCGGCGCAGGTACACGCGTGTGCTCTGGCGTGCCGAGGGCGGCGGCGCGAAGGGCAGGACGTAGGCGACGCCGCGGGTCTGCGTGGCGGCGACCGTCAGCTCGATCGCGTCCAGCGGCTCGACGCCGATGAGCTCGCGCCCGTACGCGAGCCGGGTCTCGAGGTCGCCGTCGAGGAAGGGTGCGGGCTCGGTCACGGTGGTCTCACCGCCGCCGGGCAGATCCACCACGACCGTCACCGGCAGGTAGCGGCCGAACGTCTCGGCCAGCTCCAGCACCGTCGCACCCGTGAGCAGCGACGCACTGTCGCTGCGTGGGGTGAGGTGCACGCTGGTTCCGACGGGGATGTCGTCGTCGCACGGCTGCACGGCGAAGGTTCCGTCCGAGCGTCCGACCCACTCGATGGCAGGACCTCCGGCGGCGCTCCGCGAGCGGATCACGATCGTGTCGCACACCATGAAGCACGACAGCATCCCGATGCCGAACTGGCCGAGGAAGTCGCTGCGCGGAAGGTCGAAGATGTCGCGCTTGGAGCTGCGCCCCACGGTCGCCAGCAGATCGGCGACCTCGCTCTCGGTGAGGCCGATGCCGTCGTCGCGGATGATGAACTCGGGCGCTTCGACGCCGGCCGGCGTGATGCGGATGCGGCCGCCGCCGCCATCCAGCGCGCGACGTGCGGCGATGGCGTCCACCGCATTTTGCAGGAGCTCGCGGAGGAAGACGCGGGGGCTCGAGTAGATGTGCCGACTGAGAAGATCGATCACCCCGCGTAGGTCGACCTGGAACTGATGGGGGGCCGGCACCTCGTTCACCGTCGCTCCTCGAACCTCATCGCAGCGCCGCCCATCGGGTGGCGGGCGGCGACCGATTCAGCGTACTCCGGGAGGGCGCGCGGACCTGAGCGCCTGGGGAGAGAACGATCCCGTGCGCCCCTGGCCCGGTTGGGCCAGGATGGGGTCATGAGCGACACGACGCAGACCGACGGGGTACGGGTGCTGGACGAGGAGGCCATGTGGCGCCTGCTCGCGACACAGGAGGTCGGTCGCCTGGTGACCAGCATCGGCGAGCGCATCGACGTGTTCCCCGT
This sequence comes from Microbacteriaceae bacterium PS02066, assembly GCA_029959545.1. Classification (GTDB taxonomy): domain Bacteria; phylum Actinomycetota; class Actinomycetes; order Actinomycetales; family Microbacteriaceae; genus Microbacterium; species Microbacterium binotii. Next base: position 132,772 of record JASCPH010000001.1, read on the forward strand.
CGGCTACGCACTCGACGGCCGCAGCATCCTGTTCCGCACCGCGCCCGGCACGAAGCTGCTCGAGCTCACCGCCCGCGACGAGGTGCTGTTCGAGGTCGACGACCACAGCGAGCGTGATGCCTGGAGCGTCGTCGTGCGCGGGACGGCGGCGGCCGTCGCCCATTCCGACGAGATCGCGGCCCTCGAGTCCCTCGCCTCGGCACCCTGGGCGCCCACCGTCAAGGACGTCCTTGTGCGCATCACGCCGTCGGTCACCACCGGACGCGCCTTCGAGCGGCGCAGCGCCGATCCCGCCGAGGGGGCGATGGCGTGACGCTGGATCCGGCGCCGGCTGCGGGGCCGCCGACTGCCGCACCGCGACGCCGCAATCGCGGGGCGGGCTGGATCATCGTCCTCTCACTGGGCCTCATCCTCATCCTTCTGCTCGCCGCTGGCACGGGCGGCGCGTGGCTCATCTGGCAGCAGCGCGAGCGACTGCTCGCTTCGCGGGTGATGAGCCCCGAGCAGGAGTCGGCGGTCGCCGATGCGTTTGTCACCGCGTCAGAGAAGGTGGCCGCCACCCAGCAGGCGACGGCCGACTACGAGAGCGATCGTCGCGCCTGGGACGACGAGCACGCGCAGGTCGAGGAGTGGAAGACCGGGACCGACTCGCCGCTGCTGGCCGTGCCCAACCCCGGAGGGACAGCGATTCCCGGCCCGGATCCGGACGGGCGCGCGTTCCTCTCGTCGATCGGCGCGGACGGTGTTCAGGTCGCGTTCGATGCCGGGGACGAGAACTGCGGCTACCACCTCTCCGAGCGCACCGGGTACGAGATCGTCGTCGGCGGCTGCTACTCCACCCGGTATCCGAGCTGGTTGTTCCTCGCGTGGGATCCGGGCATGGAATCGTCCGTGTGGGCCGTGTTCGTGCACGAGGCCATGCACTGGTACCAGTACCAGAACTACTATCCGGCCTTCCTCGCAGCCGATCGGGCGGGCGTCACCGACGACCAGTACGGCCCGGAGCTGGAGGCGGACGCGAGCTGTCGTGCCGTGTACGTCTACGGCATCCCGGCATCCGACTACGTCGACACCTCCTCGCCGTGCGACATCGACGGCTGGTACGACGGCTGGCTGCTGGACCATCTCGCATCGCTCGGCGTCCAGGTCACGGAACCCGTCGCGACAGACTACGAGGTGCTCGAGGTGGTGCGACCGTGAGGGCGCGTTCCGGCCTGGCAGCCGCGTCGTTGTCGGCCGTGCTCGCGCTGACGGCGTGCTCGTCGGTGGATGCGGATGCGGCGGATCGCCGGATGAACGAGGTGTTCGACGATCTCGTCGCTCAGGCATCGGCGGTGGATCCCCAGGTGCTGCGCACTCTCGAGACCGCCGAGCCGCGCACGCAAGCGTGCTCCCGGCCCGCTGACACCGAGCAGGTCGTGCTCACCGCGACCGGAGTGCTCGCCGTCGCCGCCGACGTCTCGCAGGCGACCGGGGTGCGCGACGATCTCGGCGAGAGCCTGGATCCCGACGTGTGGCGAGCGCTCGCCGACGCCGATCCGGGCGCCGAAAGCCAGGGCTGGATCTCGGAGGACGGCGTCACCGTGACCCTGGCGGCGGAGGGTCCTGCGGTGGTGATCGCGGTCTTCTCGCCGTGCCTTCCAGCGTGAGCGCGTTCGCGCCCCCGTGTGCCATGCCGTACACTTGAGCGTGCAGTTGAAGTCTGCATTCTTTCGCCGTGCCCGTCATCGGGACGACACATCCCTTTGGATCAGGTCACGGCAGGAGTGCGGGCGCGAGACCTCCGGGTCTCTAGGGCGGTAGCTCAATTGGCAGAGCAGCGGTCTCCAAAACCGCAGGTTGCAGGTTCGATTCCTGTCCGCCCTGCGCGCCAGCGCATGCTGGCACGACGTAAGCGATTCAGGTGGGTGCATGGTCCAGGACGAGCCGAAGGGCGAGGTCGTCGCCGCTGGCGGTGCCGTGCGCGAGAAGAAGCCCAACTTTTTCCTGCGCATCGTCATCTTCATCCGCCAGGTCTTCGCCGAGCTTCGCAAGGTCGTCACCCCGACGCGCAAGGAGCTGGTGAAGTTCACCGGCGTCGTCCTGGGCTTCGTCATCGTGATGATGGCGGTCGTCTACGGACTCGACGTCGTGTTCGTCTGGCTGACGACAGTCGTCTTCGGAGTTCCCGGAGCCTGACATCGCGAGGCGCGGGTGTCGCCACCCGCAGACCAGAACGAGAGAGTACGTAAGTGTCTGAGAAATACACCGACGACGCCGATTGGGCGACCGCAGCCGAGCAGTCCAGCGAGGACGACGAGGCGCAGGAGGGCAACACCCTCGCCGCCGAGGAGCGCTCCGTCGAGGCCGCCGAGCACGTCGCGCTACACATCGAGGGCGACGACGAGGACGAGGACTCCGACACGGGCTACGACGCGGATGCCGACGTGGAAGACCCCGAGGCCGACGCGATCGTGAACGACGCTCTCGAGATCGACGAGGCCGCAGAGGCCGAAGCGGCCGCCGAGGTGCTGACCGAGTCGCTCGCCGAAGAAGAAGCAGAGCGCGCAGCCGAGGAGGCCGACGAAGTGACGCCCTACGACGGACCCGACATCAACGGTGAGCCCGACGCTCCCGTGCTCGACCCCGAGTTCGTGGCGGAGATCGACGACGCGGCTGCTGCGGTGGACGAGGTCGAAGAAGAGGTCGACGCGGACGCCGATCCCTACGAGGCGTTCCGCCAGGAGCTGCGCTCGCTCGAAGGCAAGTGGTACGTCATCCACTCCTACGCCGGCTTCGAGCGCAAGGTGAAGGCCAACATCGAGCAGCGCAAGTCGACGCTCGAGGTCGAGGACGACATCTATCAGGTCGAGGTCCCGATGGAGGACGTCGTCGAGATCAAGAACGGCCAGCGCAAGATGGTCACCCGCGTGCGCATCCCGGGCTACGTGCTCGTGCGCATGGAGCTCAACGAGGACACCTGGTCGGTCGTTCGTCACACGCCCGGTGTCACCGGCTTCGTCGGCAACGCCCACAACCCGACGCCGCTGCGCTTCGAAGAGGCGTTCAACATGCTCAAGAGCCTCGTCGAGATCAAGGACGTCGCTCCGGCCAAGTCCGGCGGCGGCAGCTCCGCCCCGGCGGCCGCCCGCGTCATCGCGGCAGAGGTCGACTACGAGATCGGCGAGACGATCACGATCAAGGAGGGCTCGTTCGCGGGTCTTCCCGGCTCGATCAGCGAGATCAAGCCCGAGAGCGGCAAGCTCACGGTCCTCGTCTCGCTCTTCGAGCGCGAGACCCCGGTCGAGCTGTCGTTCGACCAGGTCTCGAAGATGATCTGACGCACGGATTCCTCGAACGCCCCGCCCGGCCCAGCCGGCGGGGCGTTCGTCGTTGCGCCGTTGCGCGGCGCGCATCGTGCACCGCAGGGCGCGCATCGTCCACCGCAGAGCGCGCATCGTGCACCGCAGGGCGCGCATCCCCGCTCGGTGTCTCACTTGTGCACGTCGGGCACGCGTTTCGGGTGAACAAGTGAGACACGGAGGTGTGTCGGGGCGGGGTGCGCGGCTTGGTGTCTCATTTGTGCAGGTTTGCGGGGCGTTTCGGGTGAACAAGTGAGACACGGAGGTGTGTCGGGACGGGGTGCGCGGGAGGGTGGCGGATGCGGCGTCCCGGGGACGGGCGCCTGTGGATGGCCGCCGCGCGGATGCGGTAGAGTGTTGTGGTTTGCGTGCCGCTTCGGCGCGCTGCGACAACCGCTTCCCTCGACGGGATGCGGGAGAGCCGATGCATCCGGCATCCGCTCGATGAAAGGAAAGAAGAATGGCACCGAAGAAGAAGGTGACCGGCCTGATCAAGCTTCAGATCAACGCCGGTGCAGCCAACCCGGCGCCGCCGATCGGCCCCGCGCTCGGTCAGCATGGCGTCAACATCATGGAGTTCTGCAAGGCGTACAACGCCGCGACCGAGTCGCAGCGCGGCAACGTCATCCCCGTGGAGATCACCGTCTACGAGGACCGCAGCTTCACGTTCATCCTGAAGACCCCGCCCGCCGCGGAGCTCATCAAGAAGGCCACCGGCGTCGCCAAGGGTTCGAAGACCCCTCACACCGTCAAGGTCGCGAAGCTCACCAAGGACCAGGTGCGCCAGATCGCCGAGACGAAGATGCCCGACCTGAACGCGAACGACATCGAGGCTGCCTCGCTGATCATCGCCGGCACCGCCCGCTCCATGGGCATCACGGTCGAGGACTGAGGGAGATAACGAACATGGCTACCAAGTCCAAGGCATACCGCGCGGCCGCCGAGAAGATCGAGGCCGACAAGTTCTACACCCCGACCGAGGCTGTGACCCTCGCGAAGGAGACCGGGTCGAAGAAGTTCGACTCCACCGTCGAGGTTGCCCTCAAGCTGTCGGTCGACCCCCGCAAGGCGGACCAGATGGTGCGCGGCACCGTCATCCTGCCGCACGGCACGGGCAAGACCGCCCGCGTCATCGTGTTCGCGACGGGCCCGGCCGCCGAGGCCGCTCTCGCAGCGGGCGCGGACGAGGTCGGCGGCGCCGAGCTGATCGAGAAGGTCGCGGGCGGCTACACGTCGTTCGACGCCGCCGTCTCGACCCCCGAGCTCATGGGTCAGGTCGGTCGCCTCGGTAAGGTCCTGGGGCCCCGTGGCCTCATGCCGAACCCGAAGACCGGCACGGTCACCCCGAACCCGGCCAAGGCCGTCGAGGAGATCAAGGGCGGCAAGATCGAGTTCCGCGTCGACAAGCACGCCAACGTGCACTTCGTCGTGGGCAAGGCCTCGTTCTCGGCCGACCAGCTCGACGAGAACCTGAAGGCCGCTCTCGAGGAGATCGTCCGCCTGAAGCCGTCCAGCTCCAAGGGCCGTTACATCCAGAAGGGCGCGGTGTCGACGACGTTCGGCCCCGGCATCCCGCTGGACGTCAACGCACTGGTCTGAGACACGTCTCACAGGAAGGGCCCCGTCCTCGACGGGGCCCTTCCTGCATGTTCAGGCGTCTTCTCGGATGTCGAAACTGAGCGGTCCGGTAGGAGTGGCCTCCGAGACCTCCACGCGCTCGACGTGCGCTGCGGGCGGTCCCTTGCGAAGCCAATCGATCATCTGATCCACGCGTCCTTCTTCTCCGTGGAGCTCGGCCTCGACAGAGCCGTCATGGCGGTTTCTCACCCAGCCGGCGACGCCGAGGCGTGCGGCCGCATCGTGGGCGGAATAGCGGAAACCGACGCCCTGCACGGCGCCGCTGACGATCACTCGGACATGACGCATGCGCACATTGTGCCGCGGATGCGCCGGCGACGCTGCGGGCTGTCGCGAATGGCGAGCCGGTGGCAGGATGCCCTGCGCGTGCGCCCGAATCAGCCCCCGAGGACGAGGCTGAGCGCGATCAGCGCCATGACGACGGCGATGATGCCGTCGAGAACACGCCAGGCGACCGGCGACGTGAACATCCGGCCGAGCAGCCGGGCGCCGTAGGCGAGCGAGAGGAACCATGCCAGGCTCGCGACCATCGCGCCGGCCGCGAACCACCACCGAGTGTCGCCATGCGTGCTCGCCACGGAGCCGAGCAGGAAGACCGTGTCGAGGTAGACGTGCGGGTTGAGCCAGGTCAGCGCCAGGCAGGTGAGCAGAGCCGCGGTGCGAGAGGTGCGCACCGCCGCGGGAACGGATGTCACATCGACGGTCGGCACGTCGACGGGGCGCCAGGCCCTGCGCGCCGCGAGCAGGGCGTACGCGAGGAGGAACGCGGCGCCCGCCCATCGCGCCACCTGCACCGCCCACGGAGCAGCCTCGAGGAGGAGCCCCAGCCCCGACACCCCGACCGCGATGAGCACCGCGTCCGAGGCGGCGCAGACGAGTGCGACCGAGAGCACGTGCTCCCGCCGGATGCCTTGGCGCAGCACGAAGAGGTTCTGCGCGCCGATGGCCACGATGAGCGACAGACCGAGCCCGAGGCCCGCGGCGAGTGAGGGGAACATGCTCCGACGCTAGGGCGGGTGCAACATGAGCACCAGTTCTGATTCCTTCATCAACATAAGCTGTGCTCATGATCGACCTTCCGGCGGAACTGGCGGCGACCCTCGCGGCCGTCGTCGATACGGGCACGATGGATGCGGCGGCTCGCCGCCTGCACATCACGCCCTCAGCCGTCAGCCAACGCATCCGCGTGCTCGAGGAACGTCTGGGTCGCGTGCTGCTCGTGCGGTCCAAACCCGCGCGAGCGACCGCGGACGGCGAGCGTGTCGTCCGTCTCGCTCGGCAGTACGCGCTGCTCTCGCACGACGTGCTGCGGGAGTTGGGCGAGCCCGTCGAAGGCGAGAGCACGACACCGGTCAGTCTGTCGCTCGCCGTGAATGCCGACTCGTTGTCGACCTGGTTCGTCGCCGCGCTATCGCATGTCGTCGCGGTGCACGAGGTGGTGTTCGATCTCCACCGGGACGATCAGGACTTCACCGCTGAGTTGCTCGCATCGGGCCGTGTGGTCGCCGCGGTCACCTCCCGGGCCGCACCGGTGGCCGGGTGCCGAGTGGCTCCGCTCGGTGCGATGCGCTACCGCGCCGTGGCGACGCCGACCCTCGCGCGTGAGCTGGAACGTCGGGGCGCGGAGCACGTGCGGGTCGTCGACTACGACCGCCGCGACGAACTGCAGTCCAGGTGGCTACGAGAGCGGGGCGTCGATCCCGCGTCGCCGCCGCGCAGCTTCATTCCCGGATCGCACGCCTTCGCCGATGCGGTGCGCGGCGGTCTCGGATGGGGGATGCTGCCCGATCTACAGACGGAGTCGGACCTCGCCGACGGCTGCCTCGTGCTGCTTCCCGGCACGCCCGTCGACGTTCCCCTGTACTGGCAGCAGTGGAACCTCGCCTCCGGGCTGCTGGATGCGGTCGCGGATGCGGTGACACGGACGGCGCGCACGGCGCTGCGGATCACGCCTCGCTGATGCGTAGCACCGACTTGCCTCGCGTGCGACCCCGCTCCAGCGCACGGTGCGCCTCCGCCGCATCCGCGAGGTCGTAGACGGTGTCGATGTAGACCTGGATCGATCCGGTGTCGAGAAGTCGGGCGAGGGTCGCCAGGACGTCGCCGTCGGGGATGACCTTGTAGCCGGTGGCACGCACTCCCGCCTCGGCCGCCGCCTCGGCGAAGCCGGGCCAGCCGCCGCTCGGCACCATGACGTACAGGCCGCCGGGGCGGATGACACCGAGCGAGCGCGTCCCGATCTCGTCTTCGGTGTTGGCGACGAGATCGATCACGACGTCCATGTCCGCCACGACGTCCTCGAACCGTGTGGTGGCGTAGTCGACGACCACGGATGCGCCGAGCTCACGAAGCCACGCGGCGTTGCGGGCGGAGGAGGTGACCGTCACGTGCGCGCCGAAGTACGCGGCCAGCTGTACCGCGAAGTGGCCTACGCCGCCGCTCCCGGCGTGGATCAGCACGCGCTGGCCCTCATGAGCGTGCGCGGTCTCCACGACGACCCCCCAGGCGGTGAGGGCGGCGAGGGGAATGCCGGCGGCCTCGACGTGCGAGAGCGATGCGGGCTTTCGGGCGAGGGACTGGGACGGCACAACGACGTACTCGGCGTAGGTTCCGCCGGTGCGCGGGAAGGGGACCATTCCGAAGACCTCGGTGCCGGCGGGGAAGGGGTGCGCCTCGAACGGGGAGGCGACGACGACGCCGCTGAAATCGAAGCCCAGCGTGGCGGGGTAGCCGGTGATGGCGCCGCTCACTCCCTGGCCCGCGCGCGTCTTCGCGTCGATGGGGTTCACTCCGGCGGCGACGACGCGCACGAGCAGCTCGCCGAGCACAGGCTGTGGAACCGGCAGCTGGGTCTCGTGGAGGAGCTCCGGTGCTCCGGTGGTGGTGATGACGGCGGCGCGCATCTGGGTCGGGACGTCCTCGGTCCGCATCGGTGCGGGGGAGGAAGCATCGTGTCTCAGCGGTCGGGGGATCATCGGCCGCTCCTTTCGCTGCGGAAGGCATCGACCATGCGATGCGGTGTCTGCCCTCAGTCAATCGCGGCTATGTCTCGCGGGCGTTACCCCGGTGTCACCGTGCGGAGAACCTCTCGACCCGCAAAAGCGAGAGTCCCCGCACCGGATGTCGGTGCGGGGACTCTTCCTGAAGGTCAGGAGACCGTGTCGGGCCGGATGCCGGCTATCAGCGCTTGGAGCAGGCGGCGCAGGTTGTCGATGTCGGAGACGTCCCAGTTCTCGAGTGCGCGCACCAGCACCCCCTCCTGCGGGGCTCGCGCGGCGGCGAGTCGCTCCATCCCGTACTCGGTGGGTGAAAGCAGGCTGGAGCGGCCGTCGGCCGGGTCCGGGGAGCGCGTGATGAGACCGAGGGCTTCGAGCTCGCGTACCGTCCGGCTGAGCTGGCCCTTGTCCAGCAGCAGATGATCCGCCAGCGTCGCCTGCGTCACGGTCTCGTGGCGCGCGATGGTCGTGAACACCTTGTACGCCCCGGGGAGAAGCCCCGGGCTGACGCGATGGGCGTTCTCGCTGATGACGCGTCTGAACTGTCCGATGAGGTCGCTGAACTGTGCCTCGAGTGCACGCACCGCCTCGGTGCGCTCCTCGTCGCTCGACTTCTCGGACATCGTGATCACTCTACTTGCGCTCGTCGCCCGCATCCGGCGTTCCCGACGGCGTCGCGATGGTGCCGGTCGCGGTGAGTGTGGCCATCGCCTCGGGCACCGACACCGTCGCCAGATCCGCCTCGGATGCGTGTGCCCGCTCGGTCGTGGTCATCCGCGTCAGCGGTGTGTTCGGGAGGAACACGATCGCCAGAACGCTCAGCACAGCGACGGGCACCGCGATGAGGAACGCGTGCGAGATGCCGTTCGCGTACACATCCTCGAAGATGACCCGCAGCGGCTCGGGCATGGCCGCGACCTGCGGCAAGGTTCCGGAGCTCAGCTGCGTGGCCCACTCCGCACCCGCCTTGCCGAGCCCGGCCAGCGCGGTGCGAACCTCGTCCGCGCGATCGGCGAGCAGGTCGGTCACGCGCGTCGCGAGGGCAGCGCCCATCACGGAGACGCCGATCGTGCCGCCCAGGCTGCGGAAGAAGGTGACGCCGGAACTCGCGGCGCCGATCTCGCTCGGGTGGGAGGTGTTCTGCACGACGAGCACGAGGTTCTGCATCGTCATGCCGACGCCGGCACCCAGCAGGAACATGAACACCGACACGAGCGCGAAGGGGGTGTCGTAGTGGATCGTCGACAGCAGCGCGGACCCCGCCGTCAGGAGCACGCCACCCGCGATGAGGTACGGCTTCCAGTGGCCGAACCGGGTGATGAGCGCTCCGACGCCCATGGACGCGACGAGCAGTCCCGCGATCATCGGGATCGTCATGACACCGGCTTCGGTCGGCGTGGCGCCGCGGGCCGACTGCATGTACTGGCTCAGGTACACGGATGCACCGAACATCGCGATGCCCGTGGCGATCGAGGCGATCACGGCCAGGGTGAAGGTGCGGTTGCGGAACAGCGTCAGCGGGATGAGGGGCTCGCGCACCCGCAGCTCGACGACGATGAACAGAACCGTTGCGACGACCGCGCCGCCGACCATGAACAGCGTGTTCAGGCTCCACCACTCGAAGTCCTTGCCGGCGAGGGTGATCCAGATCAGCAGGAGCGAGACCGCGGTGCCCAGCAGGACGATGCCCATGTAGTCGATCGACACCTTGCGCGGTGTGCGCTGGGGCAGGTGCAGCGTGCGCTGCACGATGAGCAGCGCCGCGACGGCGAAGGGCAGCGCGACGAAGAAGTTCCATCGCCAGCCCCAGGCATCCGTGATCACGCCGCCGAGCAGCGGGCCGCCGACGGTCGCGACGGCCATCACGGCGCCGAACAGGCCCATGTAGCGACCGCGCTCACGCGGGCTGATGATGTCCGACATGATGACCTGGCTGAGCGCGGCAAGGCCGCCGGCGCCGATGCCCTGCACCGCGCGGAACGCGATGAGCATCTCGGGGCTCTGCGAGAACCCCGCGGCCGCCGTGGCGAGGACGAAGATCGCGATCGCCAGCTGATACAGCACCTTCCGGTTCGTGAGGTCCGCGAACTTGCCCCAGATGGGGGTCGTGATCGCGGTCGTCAGAAGGGTCGCGGTGACGACCCAGGTGAACGAGCTCTGGTCGCCGGAGAGGTCGTGGATGATCACGGGGAGCGACGTCGAGACGACGGTCGACGCGAGCATCGACACGAACATGCCCAGCAGCAGGCCGGACAGGGCTTCGAGGACGTGACGGCGCTCGGTCTTGCTCGACGCGTCCGTCGGTCGGGAGATGGTGGTGGTCACAGCGGCATCCTTCGGTGGGGTGCGGCGTCGTCGGCGCAGTAAGTTGATGTATGTCAACGATTGAGTTGGGTCAACTATATGGTCAATCGTTGAGACGCGTCAACTATTCCTGTCCGGGCCGATTCCCCAACTGTTCGAGGGACCGTCCGGGGCGACGTTTCGCGTCCCTCGAACCCCGATACGAGGGCGGGGGCGGCGAGGAGCGGGGGCGGCGAGGGGTGGGGGAGAGGGCGCGCGGGGGCTCCGGCGGACGGGGTCAGTCGCTGAAGACGAGCGCGCGGTACTCGCGACGCTGCGGAGCCTCCGTGGCCGGGGCCGGGGCGGGCGCGCGACCGCGTGTGGTGCGCAGGTGCAGCTCGTCGATCAGGGCGGTCGCAAGGCGCACGAGCTTGCCGATCTCTACTTCGTCGCGCTCGACCCATGCGCACCGCGGCTCGTCGTCGACCGGAACGAAGCCGTCGTGCTGCTCCCAGGCGACGAGAGTGCGTTCGGCTCCGAGCACGTGCTGCTGCCACCACACCTGGCGGAGGTAACCCCGAGGGATCGACCGCCACGACTTGTTGGTCGTCTTGATCTCCGCCAGCGTCACCCGGCCTTCGGCGTCGACGGCGATGCCGTCGGGAGTTGCAAGATGCCGCTTCTCCACGACCGCGTGGAACAGCGCGGATGAGGGCTGGATGCCGTGGGTCGCCGCGACCCAGGCGGCGATCTCGGGCTCGCGGCGCCGACCGTGGTCGGTGTAGGCGTTGCCGGAGAACCTCGAGCCGCCCAGCTTCTGGTCGGCGGCCTTCGCGATCGCCCGCTCGCTCGTGAGCGAGGCCACATCCGTCGCCGTGATGCCGCGTGAGCGCGCCCGGATCCACGCCACCCGATCGCGGGAGTCCGCGACGATGCGAGCGGCGAGTTCGGGGGTCACCTCTCGAGGGTACGCCCGGTCGCCGACCCCCTCGAGAGCGACATGCGCCCATCAGCGCGCCGCGGCTGACATTTGGAACGGCTGGGAAACGGGTAAGAAATCTCTGAACCCTAGGGTCGGGGCCGTTGCACCTTCCTCGCGCTCTCGCGCCCGCGTCGACCCAGGGGGCCCATGTCCGACTCCACACTCCGACCGCACCGCCGTGGCCGGATCCTCACCGCAGCCCTCATCGTCGGAGCCGTTGTCGCGGCGTCGGCGGTGGCGACCGTCCCCGCCGGCGCCGCGGAGCCGACGGTCGGCGCACGCACGGCGGGCGACCCGCTCTTCCCGAACGTCGGCAACGGCGGCTACGACGTCACCCACTACGACCTCGACCTGACGTACCGCGCGAACGACGACGTCAGCGCGGTCGCCACGATCGAGGCCACCGCCCCGGCGCCGTTGTCGGCGTTCTCGCTCGACTTCGAGGGCATGACCGTGGAGAGCGTGACGGTGAACGGAGCGCCCGCGCAGTTCTCCCGCGAGCAGGATGCGCAAGCCACGCTCTTCAAGCTCGACATCACCCCCGCTGCCCCCGTGAGCGGGTCGTTCACGGTCGCCGTTGTCTACTCGGGAGCCCCCGTCGAGCACATCGACGCCGACGGTTCGTCGGAGGGCTGGGTGAAGACCTCGGACGGTGCGACGGCGCTGGGGCAGCCGATCGGGGCCATGGCATGGTTCCCGCAGAACAACGCGACGGCCGACAAGGCCACCTATGACATCAGCGTGACCGCCCCCACCACGGCCGGAGGCAACCCGCTGAGCGTGGCGAGCAACGGCGAGCTGATCGGCAAGACGGTCGACGCGCAGGCGGGGACCACCACGTGGGACTGGCAGCAGCGCAAGCCCATGGCGACCGAGCTCTCCGTCCTCTCGATCGGGCGCTTCAACGTCCTCGAGGGCGACATCACTCTCGCCAGCGGTCGCACGCTGCACGAGTGGAGCTTCGTCGACCCCACCATCAGCACGAACACGCAGAACACGATCAACACGCGGCGCGGAGAGATCAAGCAGATCATCGATTGGCTCGAGACCAAACTCGGCCCCTATCCGGGCAACAGCGTCGGCCTCATCGTCGACCGCGTGGGCGTGGGGTACGCGCTGGAGACGCAGGACCGTTCGTTCTTCGACGGCAGCGTCGGAGCGAGCACACTCGTGCACGAGCTGGTCCACCAGTGGCTCGGCAACGAGGTGACACCGACGGACTGGTCTCACATCTGGCTCAACGAGGGCGCTGCGGAGTTCTTCACGGCCTACTACCGCTACGGCGTCGGCCTTACCCAGACGACTCCGGAGAACGACTCCTTCAGCTACTGGAGCGACGCGCGTAATGACGGCCGCTGGGGAACGCCCACCGTCGGCTTCACAGACCCGGCGGAGCTCTACGACTGGCAGGTCTACAACCGCGGCAAGTACACCCTCGGCGCGCTCATGACCGTGATCGGCCGTGACGCCTTCGACGCCACCTACGCCGCCTGGACGAAGGCGCACGCCGGCGGCGCCGCGGACACCGACGACTTCATCGCCCTCGCAGAGCAGGTCTCCGGCCGCGATCTCGGTGCCTTCTTCCAGGACTGGCTGCTCGACGCGGACAAGCCCGCGTGGCCCGCGATGTGGACCGCCGCCGTCACGAGCGACGTGCCCGCGGGTGAGACGGTGCTTCCGGGCGACACCGCGACGCTGACGCTGAAGGTCGAGAACACCGGACGGGTGGACCTCGCCGGCGCGACCGTGGTCGCGGATGCGAGCTCGTTGCTCGCGCAGGCGTCGATCCCGGCCCTTCCGGCGGGCGTCGTTCGCAACGGCACCACGCTCACCTGGTCGATCCCCACCACCGCGCCCGGTGCGACCGCATCCGTGGAGATCGCGGTGAAGGTGGCCGCAGACGCGCCAGGCGGCGCGGTCTCCGTCCCGATCACCGCGCCGCAGCTGGGCTCGACCCTTGCCGCGGCTGAGGCGGTCGTCCAGATCGCCGGACCCGTCCCGCTGAACCTGCTCAACATCAACGACTTCCACGGGCGCATCGACCAGAACACGGTCAAGTTCGCGGGGACGATCGAGCAACTGCGCGCACAGTACGGGGAGGAGAACACCCTGTTCTTCTCCGACGGCGACAACATCGGCGCGTCGCTTTTCGCCTCCTCCTACTTCGACGACGAGCCCACCCTCGACGTCCTGAACGCTCTGGGACTGAAGGCCTCCGCGGTCGGCAACCACGAGTTCGACAAGGGCATCGCCGACCTCCTCGGTCGCGTCACCGACAGCGCCGACTTCACCTACCTGGGCGCGAACGTCTACGACGCCGAATCAGGAGAGGTGCTGCTCCCGGAGTATGCGACCTTCACCGTCGACGGGCTCACGGTCGCCGTGATCGGCGCCGTCACGGAGGAGACGCCGAGTCTGGTCTCGCCCGACGGCATCAAGGGCGTCTCGTTCGGGGACCCCGTCGCTGCCGTCAACCGCGTGGCCGCGCAGCTGACCGACGGCGACCTCGACAACGGAGAGGCGGACGTCATCATCGCGGAGTACCACGAGGGCGCGTCGGCGGGCACTCCCGACAACTCGACCCTCGAGCAGGAGGTCGCTCACGGTGGGGCGTTCGCCTCGATCGTCGAGGACACCTCCGCTGCGGTCGATGCCATCTTCACCGGTCACACGCACAAGCTCTACGCGTGGGAAGCGCCGATTCCGGGCACGGATCGCACCCGCCCGATCGTTCAGACCGGAAACTACGGCGAGAACATCGGACAGGTCGTCCTGCAGCTCGACCCCGTGACGGGCGCCGTGGAGTCCTACACGGTGAAGAACACGGCGCGTACGGCCACCGCGGATGCGGATCTCGTTGCGGCGTATCCGCGCGTCGCGGCCGTGAAGCAGATCGTCGACTCGACGCTGGCCGAGGCCGCGATCGTCGGGAACAAGCCCGTGGGGTCGGTCGCCGCCGACATCACGACCGCCTTCAGCGGTGGCTCGTACGTCGATGGCGTGTATCAGGGAGGGGTGCGCGACGACCGCGCAGCGCAGTCGACGCTGGGCAACCTCGTCGCGGACTCCATCCGCGATGCGCTGGCCGATCCGGCGCGCGGCGGAGCGGAGATCGGCGTGGTCAACCCGGGCGGCTTGCGGGCCGACCTGAGGTACGCCCCCGACGGCGTCATCACGTACGCCGAGGCGAATGCCGTCCTGCCCTTCGTGAACAACCTGTGGACGACGACTCTCACGGGTGCCCAGTTCACGAAGGTGCTCGAAGAGCAGTGGCAGCTCGACGACAAGGGGCAGGTGCCGTCGAGGCCGTACCTGCAGCTCGGTCTGTCGGAGAACGTCTTCTACACCTACGACGCTGCGGCGGCGCAGGGCTCGCACATCACGGGCGTGTGGATCGACGGACAGCCGATCGACCCGAGCCGCGAGTACCGCGTGGGCTCGTTCAACTTCCTGCTGACCGGCGGCGACAACTTCCGCACCTTCACAAGCGGGACCCAGACGCGCGACTCCGGTCTCGTCGACCGCGACGCCTGGATCGACTATCTGGCGGCGCATCCCGCACTGGAACCCGGCTTCGCCTCCCGCAGTGCGCAGGTGTCCGGTCTGCCGGCATCCGTCGTGGCCGGTGAAGCCGTCACCTTCCAGGTGTCGCGGTTCGACCTCACGTCGCTCGGCAGCCCCGCGAACACGACGCTGGAGCCGGCGATCGGTGAGATCGCCTACGCGCCCGTCCCTGTCACGAACGGTGTGGCGGACGTGTCGTTGACGACGCCCAGCGACGTGGCCGGCCGTACGGTGATCTCGCTCACGGCACCGGACTCGGGAACCGTCGTCCGCGTACCGATCAACGTGCGTCCCGCACTGCCGGGAACGGGAGGCGGAGTCGAGACGCCGGCGCCCGAGTCGGCGCTCACGCCCGCCACGCAGAACGCGGTGCAGATCCAGGGCGGAACGAACCTCCAGCCCGGTCAGACGGTCACGATCCATGTCGGCGAGGAGTACGCCGGTGACTGGGTGAGCGTCTGGCTGCGCTCCGATCCGGTGCTGCTGGGCTGGTACCGCGTGGACAAGCTCGGCAACATCACGGTGACCCTGCCCGCGGGCGTCGCCGGGGCGCACCGACTCATCGTGCAGGATGCGGAGGGCAACGTGATCGGTTGGCAACAGGTGCAGATCGGCGCGCTGCCCAGCACCGGGCAGGACGGCGGATCGATTCTGGGGCTGTCGCTGATGGCGCTGCTGCTGGTGGGCGTCGGTGTCTCGGCGCGCACGATCCGCCGCAGGCGAGCCTGACCGCACGTCGGTATCGAGACGCGACCCCCGCCCGGTGATCCGGGTGGGGGTCGTGCGCTCTCTGCACGGATTTGGGGCAACGGGCGACGTGGCGTACTCTGGTCATAAGCCAAAGACCGCTGGTCATCGCTGTGCGTGCAAACGCGATGCGATCGAAGCTCTGCCACGCAGGGGCCCGCGCAGGTGACACTGAACTTCCTCCTTCGGGAACTGAGCTCCGTGCGCTTGCGCCGGAGCTTTTGTCATGTGCGGGTGGTCGAGGCCGACGCTCCGCCACCGCGGGGTGTCACGTTCACATCAAGGAGTGACCATGGCGCAGAAGGATGCATCGGTCGCCGAGCTCACGAAGAACTTCGAGGACTCGACTGCCGTTCTGCTGACCGAGTACCGCGGTCTGACGGTTGCCCAGCTCAAGCAGCTGCGCAACAGCATCCGTCAGGACGCGAGCTACGCCGTGGTGAAGAACACGCTGACCAAGATCGCCGCGAACAACGCGGGGATCACGGCGCTGGACGAGGACCTCAAGGGTCCCTCGGCTGTGGCGTTCGTGCACGGTGACTTCGTCGCCACCGCCAAGGCTCTGCGTGACTTCGCCAAGGCCAACCCGCTTCTCGTGATCAAGGGCGGCATCTTCGAGGGCAACGCCCTGAGTGCCGACGAGGTCAACAAGTACGCCTCCCTGGAGAGCCGTGAGGTTCTGCTGGCGAAGGCCGCGGGCATGATGAAGGCGACGATGGGCAAGGCTGCTGCCACCATCGACGCGCTTCGCGAAAAGCTGGAGACCGCCGAGGCCGCGTAAGCGTCCGGCGAGCTCTTTCCCACACACCCCCACCTATCTAGGAGATACATCATGGCGAAGCTCACCACTGAGGAGCTGCTCGAGCAGTTTGCCGGCCTGACCCTCGTCGAGCTCAGCGAGTTCGTGAAGGCGTTCGAGGAGAAGTTCGACGTCACCGCTGCCGCCCCCGTCGCCGTTGCCGGCGCTGCGGGTGCTGCTGGTGGCGCGGAAGAGGTCGAGGAGAAGGACTCCTTCGACGTCATCCTCGAGGCTGCCGGCGACAAGAAGATCCAGGTCATCAAGACGGTCCGCGAGCTCACCTCGCTGGGCCTCGGCGAGGCCAAGGCTCTCGTGGACGGCGCTCCCAAGCCCGTTCTCGAAGGCGCCAACAAGGAGACCGCCGACAAGGCGAAGGCCGCTCTCGAAGAGGCCGGCGCGACGGTCACCCTCAAGTAAGGTCCTCACCTTCTTCACGAAGGCCCCGGACGCGGTTTGCCGCATCCGGGGCCTTCGTGCGTCCGCGCGTAGCACGTCTCGATGAGTGCAATCTCATCGAACCGTCATCTTCTCGTAAACCGCGGAAGGGGTCTCTCTTCGTAGTCTCCTGGTGTCCCCCAGCAGAAACTCAGGAGATCCATGTCCCCCTCCCAGCCGAGGCGTCCGTTCGCGGCCCTCGCCTTCGGGATCGGAACCGCGGTCGTCGCGGGCATGTTCGTGCCCGCCGTCGCCGTCGCCGCCGAGCCCGCCGATGTCATCATCAACGAGGTCTACCTCAAGGGCGGAAGCGCCAACGCTCCGTTCAACAAGAAGTTCGTCGAGCTGTACAACGCCGGCGAGACCGCGCAGAGCCTGGACGGCTGGTCGCTCCAATACCGTTCCGCCGATGGAACCGGGGGCCCTTCCGTCACCGAACCGCTGAGCGGCGTCATCGAGCCGGATGACTACTACCTGATCGCATGGAACGGCAACGGCGCCGTCGGCGCGGCGCTTCCCGTCACGCCGGACCTGTCCTTCGACAAGGGGTTCAACGCCTCCGGGACGACGGGCACGCTCTACCTCGCGGACACGACCCAGGCGCTGACGCTTCCCACCGGATCCGTCGTCGGCCAGCAGCACGTCGTCGACCTCCTCGGCTACGGCGCATCGAAGACGTTCGAGACGGGTGTGGCCCCGGTCACCGGGGCGAACAGCGTCCCCAACTCGCTTGCCCGCACGAATTTCGTCGACACGGACAACAACGCCGCCGACTTCAGCCACCCGGCACAGATCACGCCGCAGGCGTCTGCGACCTCGGGCACGGATCCCGACCCGGGCACGGATCCCGATCCCGGCGCGGACCCGGATCCGGGCACCGACCCCGGCACTCCCGCGGTCACGGCGATCGCCGACATCCAGCGCACGGGTGACGCGACGCCGCTGTCGGGCCAGGCCGTCACCACCCGCGGCGTCGTCACGGGCGCATACGCGACCGGCGGCTTCAACGGCTTCACGATCCAGACGCCCGGCACGGGCGGCGCGGTCGACGCCTCGCACTCCGCATCCGACGCCGTTTTCGTCTACGGCGGAAGCGGAGACGCCGGAGCTGCCATCGCCGCGAAGGCCCCGATGGGTGCCTACGTCGAGGTGACCGGTGTCGCCGGCGAGTTCAGCGGTCTCACGCAGATCAATGCCTCGGCGGGATCCGTCACGACGATCGACGAGCAGGTCGCGCCTGTCGCCCCGGTGCCGTTGGCCTGGCCCATCGCGCCGGCGGACCGCGAGAAGTTCGAGAGCATGCTCGTCGCCCCGCAGGGTCAGTTCACGGTGAGCAACACCTACACGACGAACCAGTACGCGGAGATCGGACTCGCCTCCGGCGACACGCCGCTGATCACGCCGACGGACGTCGCGCGTCCGGGCACGCCGGAGGCCGCAGCCGTCGCGGCCGACAACGCCGCGCGCGGTGTCGTGCTCGACGATGGCGCGTCGATCAACTTCCTGGGTGGAACCACCAACAAGGCCATCCCGCTGCCGTACCTGACCGACGTCGACGTCACCGTCGGTGGAACGGTCTCGTTCACTCAGCCGGTGATCCTGGACTACCGCAACGGCGCCTGGAAGGTGCAGCCGACCACGCAGGTCAAGGCCGGCGATTCGCTGCCCGTCACCATCGGATCGGCGCGCGCCGCATCCGCACCCGACGCGGTCGGCGGAGACATCTCGATCGCCAGCTTCAACGTGCTGAACTACTTCACGACCACCGCTGCGGATGTGGGCTGCACGTCGGTCTACACCGACCGCGACGGAAACCCCATCACGGCGAACCAGTGCCCGAACAACGGCCCGCGCGGTGCGGCCACTGATGTGAGCCTGAAGCGTCAACAGGACAAGATCGTCGACGCGATCAACGCGCTCGGCACCGAGGTCGTCTCGCTCGAGGAGATCGAGAACTCGGCGGCCTTCGGCGAGAACCGCGATGCGGCCCTGTCGACTCTCGTCGACGCGCTGAACGCCGACCTCGGCAAGGACGAGTGGGCCTATGTTCCCTCGCCAACCCAGGTGCCCTCCGGCGAGGACGTCATCCGCACCGCGTTCATTTACAAGGCGGACGCGGTGTCGCCGGTCGGCGACTCCGTCATCGATCTCGATGCCGCCTTCGTCAACGCGCGACGCCCGCTCGCTCAGGCGTTCGCGCCCAAGGGTGAGACGGATGCCGCCTTCCTGGCGATCGTGAACCACTTCAAGTCGAAGGGCGACAACCGCGACAACCCTGCCACGGGTGACAACGCCAACGGGCCGCAGGGCGCCTACAACGGCGACCGGGTGCGCCAGGCGCAGGCGCTCGTGGACTTCGCCGACGAGCGGAAGGCTGCTGCCGGGACAGACCGCGTGTTCCTGCTCGGAGACTTCAACTCGTACACGCAGGAAGACCCCATGCAGGTCTTCTACGCCGCCGGGTACACCGACCTCGGATCGCGCACGGGCAAGCACACGTACTCCTTCGACGGTGCGAGCGGCTCGCTCGACCACGTGCTCGCCTCGCCCGCCGCGGCCAAGATGGTCACCGGCGTCGATGTGTGGAACATCAACGCAGGGGAGTCGATCGCGCTCGAGTACAGCCGATACAACTACAACGCGACGAACTTCTACGAGGTCTCGCCCTACCGGTCGAGCGACCACGACCCCGTCGTGGTCGGCGTCGCGTGGAACCCGACGGTGCCGATCAACCTGCTCAACATCAACGACTTCCACGGTCGTATCGACGCCAACACGGTGAAGTTCGCCGGGACGGTGGAGCAGTTGCGCGCCGAGTACGGCGACGACAACACGCTGTTCCTCTCGAGCGGTGACAACATCGGCGCCTCGCTGTTCGCCTCCTCCTTCGAGGACGACCAGCCCACGATCGACGTGCTCAACGCTCTCGAGCTGAAGGCATCGACCGTCGGCAACCACGAGTTCGACAAGGGATTCGCGGATCTGACGGGTCGGGTGCAGCCGGCAGCCGACTTCACGTACCTGGGTGCGAACGTCTACAAGAAGGGCACGGACACTCCAGCTCTGCCGGAGTACGCCACCTTCGAGGTCGACGGACTCACGGTCGCGGTCATCGGAGCGGTGACTGAGGAGACGCCGACGCTCGTGACGCCGGCAGGGATCACGGACATCGAGTTCGGAGACCCGGTGGATGCGGTCAACCGCGTCGCGGCGAAGCTCGAGGCCGAAGGCGACATCGACGTGATCGTGGCCGAGTATCACGAGGGCGCCGCAGCGGGGGAGGCCGAGGAGGCGAGCCTGGCCGACGAGATCGCGGACGGCAAGGCGTTCGCCGACATCGTGCAGAAGACGTCGGCATCCGTCGACGCGATCTTCACGGGCCACACACACAAGAAGTACGCGTGGGATGCTCCGATCCCCGGCGAGCCCGGAAAGACCCGTCCCGTGGTCCAGACCGGAAGCTACGGCGAGAACATCGGACACGTCGTGCTGAACGTCGACGCGGACAGCGGCGACATCGTCTCCTACGAGGCGGAGAACGTCGAGCGGACCAAGGCGGATGACGCGCAGCTCGTCGCGGCGTTCCCGCGAGTTGCCGCGGTCAAGGAGATCGTGGACGGAGCCCTCGCCCGCGCGAAGGTCGTCGGTGACAAGCCGATCGGTTCGGTGACCGCCGACATCACCAGCGCGTTCGCCGGCGGTGCGTACACGGACGGCGTCTACGCCGGCGGCACGCGTGACAACCGCGCCGCGCAGTCGACGCTCGGCAACCTCGTCGCCGACTCGCTCGTCGCGACGCTCTCCGACCCGCTTCGCGGTGGCGCAGAGATCGGCGTGGTGAACCCCGGTGGTCTCCGTGCCGAGCTGCTGCGCGGCGACGACGGGGTGATCACGTTCGCCGAGGCGAACGCGGTCCTACCGTTCGTGAACAACCTTTGGACGACGACCCTCACGGGAAAGCAGTTCACGCAGGTGCTCGAGGAGCAGTGGCAGACGAACGCCGACGGGACGATCCCGTCGCGGCCCTACCTCGCTCTCGGTCTCTCGAAGAACGTGACCTACACCTACGACGCGGATGCGCCGCAGGGATCCCACATCACGGGCGTCTGGATCGACGGGAAGCCTATCGACCCGAAGGGTTCGTACCGGATCGGCTCGTTCAACTTCCTGCTGACCGGCGGCGACAACTTCCGCACCTTCAAGGAGGGCACCGACACGCGCGACTCGGGTCTCATCGACCGGGATGCGTGGATCTCGTACCTCACGGCGAACAGCCCGGTCTCGCCGAGCTACGCCACGCGCAGCGCCGAGGTGACGGGGCTCCCGGCATCCGTCGCGCCGGGCGCGCAGGTCTCGTTCCAGGTGGGAGGGCTGAACCTCACCTCGCTCGGCAGCCCTGAGACGACGTCTCTGCTGGTGAGCATCGAGGGCAGCACGGCCGTCATCGATCCGGTCACCGTCACATCCGGAGCGGCGACGGTCACCTTCACGGTGCCCGCCGACGCTCCGGCGGACAGCACGATCGTCCTCCAGGCGCCGCAGACGGGCACGGAGCTCCGACTGCCGTTGAAGGTGACGTCCGCCACCCCGCCGACGACGACGCCGCAGCCCGCGGACCCGAGTCAGCTCGTGCCCGCCCTGCAGGATGTCATCAAGGTCATCACGGGCGAGCTGCGTGCCGGAGCCACGATCACGATCCACGTCGGCACGCAGTACGCGGGAGACTGGGTGACGGTCTGGCTGTATTCGACGCCGCGGCAGCTCGGGGGATGGCATCAGGTGGATGCGGCGGGCAACGTCACGGTCACCCTGCCCGCCGATCTCACGGGCGATCACCGTCTCGTGGTGCTCGACGCGAACGGTCAGGTCATCGGCTGGCAGGCGGTCTCCATCGCTCCCAGGCCGGGCTCGCTGGCCGCCACCGGTGCCCAGACGCAGTGGATCGCGGGTGCACTGCTCGCCGCATCGCTGCTGCTCGCGCTCGGCATCGTCGGACGCGCCCTGCCGGTGCGTCGACGCAGCTGATCGACGACAGATGACGCGAGGGCGTCGGCGCTTCGGCGCCGGCGCCCTCGTTCACACCGTGGCGTCGGCCGCGGCGCGATCCGAGCGCAGGGGGCCGGTGGAGCTGCGCACGACCAGCCTCGGCTTGAGGCGCTGGATGACGGGAGCGAGCGTCGGATCCTGGATCTGTCGCATGAGCAGCTCGACGGCCGCGGCGCCCTGCTCGCGCGGAACCTGGCGGAAGGTGGTCAGCGCGAACATCTCGGCGAACTCGTGGTCGTCGATGCCGATGACGCTCAGCGCTGCCGGAACGTGCAGTCCGAGGCGCCTGGCCGCGATGATGGCGCCGATGGCGACCTCGT
Source organism: Microbacteriaceae bacterium PS02066 (assembly GCA_029959545.1). Taxonomy (GTDB): domain Bacteria; phylum Actinomycetota; class Actinomycetes; order Actinomycetales; family Microbacteriaceae; genus Microbacterium; species Microbacterium binotii. The sequence continues at coordinate 154,923 of JASCPH010000001.1, forward strand.
CGCACGCGGCGACGATCGCGGTGGGGCGCGTGCGCGTATCGCTGAGCAGTTCGACCGCGGCGTCGTAGCCGGCGGGCAGCGTCAGCTCCGATTCGGTGTGGGTCGCCTCGTCAGCCAACCCCGCATCCGCCATCGACTGCATGTAGCCGTCGAGTCGCGACGATTCCACATGCGGCCAGCGGGTGCGCGAGCCCGCGCCCAGGAAAGCGATGCGGCGGTGCCCGAGCTCGATCAGGTGCTCGGTGGCGCGCCGGGCGGTCAGCGGATCGTCGAGGGTGACGACACTGGTGCGTTCGTGGTTGCCGACGACGTTCACGACGGGCTTACCGAGCGCGAGCATGCTGTCCAGCTCGTTCTCCTCGGGCTCGAGCCCGACTGCGATCAGGCCGTCGAACCGCTTGCGCGTCAGGAAGCTCTCGAAGATGCGCTCGCGCGTGTCGCTTCCCGGTTTGGCGTCGTAGAGCGTCAGATCCAGGCCCCGTTCCAAGAGCGCGGCCTGGATGCCCTCCAGTACCTCCGCGAAGAACCATCGGTTGACGTAGGGCATGACCACGCCGATGTTCTGGGTGCGCCCCGTCGACAGGCTCTGCGCGTTCGTTGACGGCACGTAGCCCAGCATCTCGGCTGCGCGAGTGACGCGGTCTCTCGTCTCGTCGGAGACGTAGCCGGAACCGCTGAGCGCACGTGACGCCGTGGACTTGGAGACACCGGCCTGGCGCGCGACGTCGGCTATTCCGCTCATGAGAGCCACCCTCTTCCTCGACGGGTGATGTGGGGACGCCCCACATGCTAAGCGAAATCCTGATTGATAGGGAACCGGTTCCACATCTTGTGTCATTCGCGGGAGCGCTCCCATGTGCTGTTCAAAGCTTTCGGGAGCGCTCCCATTGCAGGTTATCGAGTTGTGATCCTTCGCTGTTGTGTCGGATGCGGGATTGGATTACCGTGGCCTGGAATCGGTTCCTGAGTGAAGCCGATACGTGGAGCAAGATGCTCCTGCGTGCTCAAAGAGGAGGAATCACATGACCAGGTCACAGCGACGTCGGGTGCTTGTCCCGATGGCTCTGTTGGGAGTCGCCGGCCTTGCACTCGCAGGCTGTGCCGAGACCAGTTCGTCCCAGGGTGGCGGCTCGGTCGAGGGCGCGACGGTCCAGATCGCCGGCGGTATCACCGGTGGGGAGGCGGATGCGCTCAACAAGTCCTTCGAGCAGTTCACCGCCGACACCGGCATCAAGGTCGTCTACACGGGTGACAAGAGCTTCGAGGGCAACATCGTCACGAAGGTGACGGGTGGCTCGGCCCCCGACATCGCCATCGTGCCGCAGCCCGGTCTGCTCAAGTCCCTCATCGAGACCGGTGAGGTCAAGGAGGGCTCCGACGCCGTCTCCAAGAATGTCGACGAGTACTGGTCCGCGGACTGGAAGAACTACGGCAGCCTCGACGGCACGTTCTACGCGGCGCCGATGCTCGGCAACGTCAAGGGCTATGTCTGGTACTCGCCCGCCAGCTTCAAGGAGTGGGGTGTCGAGGCTCCCAAGACGTGGGACGACCTGCTGACGCTGACCCAGACGATCCGCGACAAGACCGGCGCCGCCCCGTGGTGTGCGGGCTTCGCGTCCGACGCCGCATCCGGTTGGCCGGGAACGGACTGGATCGAGGACCTCGTGCTGCGCCAGTCCGGCGCCGACGTGTACGACCAGTGGGTCGACAACGAGGTGAAGTTCACCGACCCGCAGATCAAGGAGGCTTTCGAGGCCGTCGGCCAGATCCTGCTGAACCCGGACTACGTCAACGCGGGCTACGGCGACGTCAAGAGCATCAACTCCACCGCGTTCGGTGACGTCGCGGCCGCGGTCGCCGACGGTCGTTGCGCTCTGACGCACCAGGCGTCGTTCCTGTCGGCGAACTTCCTCGAGGCCAAGACCGCCTCGGGTGCCACGCCCACCGTCGCCCCCGACGGCGACGTCTACGCGTTCCTGCTGCCCGGCATCACCGCCGACGGCGAGCAGTACGTCGAGGCCGGTGGCGAGTTCGTGACCGCGTTCAGCGACGACGAGGCCGTCCAGAAGGTCGTGGAGTACATGTCGACTCCCGAGTTCGCCGATGCGCGCGTCAAGCTCGGCGGCGTCATCTCCGCCAACAAGGGCGCCGACCCGTCGCTCGCCTCCAGCGAGTTCCTGACCGACGCCATGAAGACGCTGCAGGACCCGTCCACGGTCGTCCGCTTCGACGCCTCCGACCTGATGCCGGCCACGGTGGGTCAGGGCTCGTTCTGGAAGGGCATGGTCAACTGGATCGACGGCCGTCCGCTCGACCAGGTTCTCAGCGACATCCAGGCGGGATACGACAACTAATCCCGTCGGCTCGCTCGCAACCGCGGGGTCGTCCGGCTCCCCAGCCGGGCGGCCCCGCGGCCCCGCCCGCGGGCGGCCGCTCGGAGGACAAGGACCCAGATGTCCCAGACGAAAACGACGGAGCCGCTCGTCTTCCATGACGAGCTCCAGCCTCCGAAATCGCCCCGCGCGCGCAAGATCGCGACGATCGTCGCCATCGCCGCTGCGGCCCTCATCGTTGTGGCCGCCCTCCTTCTGTGGCTGAGCCCCTCGGTCGAAGACGCACCGCCGACCTCGCTCGGCTTCTCTCTCAACAGCTTCTTCATCTGGCTCGGTGGGCTGAACCCCATCGTGCAGATCCCGATCGTGCTGATCGTGTTCGGTGCCGTGGTCGGACTCGTGCTGCTGCTCATCGAGTTCGCGCCCCGGCGCGGACGCGGGTACATGTGGCTGCGTGTCGTCGCGTGCTTCGCGATTCCGCTGCTCGCCTTCATGCTGCTGCGTCCCTACCAGAACGCGCTCGTCTACGTCCTCGCCATCGCCCTGGGCGCGGGAGCGCTGCTCTTCTTCGCCGACTACCGATCCCGCGAAGGCGCGGGGTACGTGTTCCAGCTCGTCGTGTTCCTGGCTCCGGCGATGCTGCTGCTCCTGCTCGGCCTCATCTACCCGGCGATCTCGACCTTCTTCCAGTCGTTCTTCGACAAGACCGGCGACAACTTCGTCGGCCTCGAGAACTACATCTGGACCTTCACGAACCCCGAGGGCTTCTGGTCGGTCATCAACACGGTCATCTGGGCGCTGTTCGCCCCGACGCTGTCGACCATCATCGGACTCGCGTACGCGGCCTTCATCGACCGCGCTCGCGGCGAGAAGATCCTGAAGGTGCTGGTCTTCATGCCGGTCGCGATCTCGTTCGTCGGCGCCGGCATCATCTGGAAGTTCGTCTACGACTACCGTCAGGGAGAGCAGATCGGCCTCCTGAACGCGATCGTCACGATGTTCGGCGGCGATCCGGTCGGCTGGCTCGACGCGCAACCGCTGGTCAACACCTTCGCGCTGCTGGCCGTGTTCGTGTGGACGCAGACCGGTTTCGCGATGGTCATCCTCTCGGCGGCGATCAAGGCGATTCCGACCGAACAGCTGGAGGCAGCGCAGCTCGACGGCGCATCGGCCTGGCAGCGGTTCAGGAACGTCACCGTTCCCGGCATCCGCTCCTCGCTGATCGTCGTGCTCACGACCATCACGATCGCCTCGCTGAAGGTGTACGACATCGTCGCCGTCATGACCGGCGGTCGCTCGAACACCTCGGTGCTGGGCTTCGAGATGGTCAACCAGCAGCAGCGGTTCCAGAGCTACGGGCACTCCTCGGCGCTGGCCGTCGTGCTCTTCCTGTTCGTGCTGCCGCTGATCGTCTACAACGCGCGTCAGATGCGCAAGCAGAAGGAGATCCGATGAGCGCCGCCGCCCCGACCACGCCGGCGTTCGACGCCAAGGCTGCCCGCAAGGTCGCGCGTGACACGCGCCGCAATGAGAAGACCGCGCAGAAGCGGATGACGTCGAAGACGGCCACGCTGATCGCGATCATCATCGCGATCTTCTGGACCATCCCGACCTTCAGCCTCTTCGTCACCTCGTTCCGTCCCGGCGCCGACTCCCAGACGAGCGGATGGTGGACGGTCTTCGTCGACCCGGCGTTCACGCTCGACAACTACTTCGACGCGCTCACCTCCGGGGGGACCGCGTTGACGCTGGGCGAGTCGTTCCTGAACTCGCTGGCCATCGCCATCCCCGCCACCGCCATCCCGATCGCGCTGGCATCGCTGGCGGCGTACGCGTTCGCCTGGATCGACTTCAAGGGCAAGAACGGCCTGTTCATCTTCGTGTTCGCGCTGCAGATCGTGCCGATCCAGATGGCCCTCGTGCCGCTGCTCAGCCTGTTCTCGCGCGGCCTCGAGATCAACGGCGTCGCCGTCTTCCCCGGGTTCGAGTTGCGCGGAGTGGAGCACAGCTTCGCGACGGTGTGGATCGCCCACGCGATCTTCGCCATGCCGCTGGCGATCTTCCTGCTGCACAACTTCATCTCGGAGATCCCGAGCGAGGTCATCGAGGCGGCGCGGGTCGACGGCGCCGGTCACGGGCAGATCTTCTTCCGCATGATCCTGCCCCTGGCGATGCCGGCGATCGCGTCGTTCGCGATCTTCCAGTTCCTGTGGGTGTGGAACGACCTGCTCGTGGCCACGATCTTCGCGCCGAGCTCATCGCTGCCGCTGACGCAGACGTTGAACTCCCTCTCGGGTTCGTGGGGCGATCGCTGGTACCTCCAGTCGGCGGGTACGTTCATCTCGATCATCGTCCCGTTGATCGTGTTCTTCGCCCTGCAGCGGTTCTTCGTGCGCGGTCTGCTGGCCGGCGCGACGAAGGGCTGACGCCGCGCGAGACGCACATCAGGGGCCGCATCCGTGAGGGTGCGGCCCCTGATGCGTGCGAGTGGTGGACGGATAGGGTGAGCGCATGCAGCAGGGGGCGGGCCCATCCGATCAGACGCTGTCGATCGCCGATCCGGACACCGGCCTCGACGCTGGGGAGGCGGCACGGCGCCTCGTCGCGGGCCTCGGCAACTCGGTCGACGCCGACACATCGCGCAGCGTCTGGAACATCGTCCGCGCCAACGTGTTCACCCTCTTCAACGGCATCGTCGGAGCATGCTTCCTGGTGCTGCTGCTAGTGGGACGGTGGCAGGACGCCCTGTTCGGCCTGGCCGCCTTCGCCAACGCGATCATCGGCACGGTGCAGGAGTTCCGCGCGAAGCGCGCCCTGGATCGCCTGGCGCTGTTGAATGCCCCGCGCGCCCGGGTACGACGCGACAGCCGTGAGGCCGAGATCGCGCCGGCGGAAGTGGTGCTCGGCGACGTGCTCGTGCTGCGGGCGGGCGATCAGATCGCCGCGGATGCGGTGCTGGAGCGCTCTGTCGCGCTGCAGGTCGACGAGTCGATGCTGACCGGCGAATCGGATGCGGTAGACAAGCGCCCAGGCGACGAGGTGCTCTCGGGTTCGATCGTCGTGGGCGGCGAGGGCGATGCGCGGGTCGACAAGGTCGGTGCCGATTCCTACGCGAATCGCTTCCAGTCCGAGGCCAAGCGCTTCTCGATGGTGCGCAGCGAGCTTCGCACGAGCATCGACCGCGTGCTGAAGTGGGTGAGCTGGGGGATCGGGCCGATCGGTCTGCTCGTGCTCAATGCGCAGGTGATGGTCGCGGGCGGGTGGGCGGTCATCTTCTCCGAGGGGCGCTGGGAGCAGGCGGTCGTCAACACCATCGCGTCGCTCACCGCGATGATCCCGCTGGGTCTCGTTCTCATGACCTCGATCGCGTTCGCCGTGGGGGCGGCGAAGCTCGCGGCCAAGCAGGTGCTGGTCAACGAGCTGCCGGCCGTGGAAGGACTCGCCAGGGTCGACGTCATCTGCCTCGACAAGACCGGCACGCTGACCGAGGGGGAGATCGCTTTCGACGCCGCGCATCCACTGCCGGATGCGCCGGGTGGCTGGGAGGAGGCGCTCGCCTGGTACGGCGCGGCTCCCGATGCCAACGCCACGGCGCGGTGTCTGCGGGAGCCGTACCCGAACGCGCCCGACACTGCGCCGACCGCACGGATCGGCTTCTCGTCCGCCCGCAAGTGGAGCGCGGTCTCGCTGGCGGGGGCGACCTGGGTGCTCGGCGCTCCCGAGATGGTGTTCCCCGAAGAGGCGACCGATGCCGCATCCGTCCTCGGGGGACTCGTGACCGCGCTCGCCTCGCAGGGGTTGCGCACGCTCGTGCTGGCGCAGGCGACGGTCGAACTCGACGAGAGCGACGTGGCCCAGGAGCGCCTACCGGCACCGCTCCGCGCCGTCGCGGTCGTCACGTTCCGGGAGCGCGTGCGCCCGGACGCGGCGCAGACCCTCTCCTACTTCCATGCACAGGGCGTCGGCGTGCGCATCATCTCGGGTGACAACCCGCGCACGGTCGCCGCCATCGCCCGCGATGTGGGGCTCGATGTCGCCGAGGGATACGACGCGCGTGCGCTTCCCGAGGATCAGGAGGCGCTGGCAGAGGTCCTCGAGACGAACGCCGTGTTCGGGCGGGTCACCCCCGAGCAGAAGAAGGCGATGGTGCTCGCCCTGCAGAGCCGCGGGCACACCGTCGCGATGACGGGAGACGGCGTCAACGACGCGCTCGCCATCAAGAGCGCCGACATGGGGATCGCGATGAACTCCGGCGCCGCAGCGACCAAGGCCGTCGCGCGCCTCGTGCTGCTGGACGGCAGGTTCTCGCACCTGCCCGACGTCGTCGCCGAGGGGCGCCAGGTCATCGCGAACATCGAGCGCGTCTCGATGCTGTTCCTCACCAAGACCGCCTACGCGACGGCACTTGCCATTCTGTTCGGCACGCTCGTCCTGTCGTTCCCGTTCCTGCCGCGCCAGCTGTCCATCACCGACGGGCTGACCATCGGCATCCCCGCGTTCTTCCTCGCGCTCATGCCGAACGCCCGGCGCTACATCCCGGGCTTCCTGCCGCGCTCGCTCGCCTTCGCCCTGCCCTCGGGGCTCATCGTGGCGCTCACGCTCACCGGATACGCGCTCGTCGCACGTTCGATCGGGGTCGGGGAGGACCAGCTGCGCACGGGCTCGACCATCATCCTCGCCGTCGTCGGCATCTGGATCCTGTCGATCCTGTCGCGTCCGCTGAACCGTTTCAAAGTGATCGTGATCGGGGTCATGTTCCTCGCGCTGATCACGCTGTTCACGGTGCCGTTGTCCATCGAGTTCTTCCAGCTGGTCGATCCCGGCCGCGAGGGAGCGTACGCTCTGACACTGTTCGTGATCGTCGCGATCGGCGCGATCGAGATCGTGCGCTTGTTCCACGTGCGGTTCGTGCGCGCCTCGCTCGCGCGTGCTCAGGGAGCGAAGGGGTCCGGCGCGGCATCCCTCGAGCGGAAGTAGCGCGAACCCAGCGGCGTCCAGAGGACGACGAGTAGGGCGATCTGCAGGGCGATCTGCACGAAGAGCAGGCCGTCCCAGGTGTCGCTGGTGACGATGGTGATCACGTGCAGCGTGAGCTGGATGCCGATGTACACGGTCACGAGCAGCCGGGACAGTCGACTGCCCCGTGCGATTCCCGAGGCGACCGCGAGCGTCAGGAGCCCGAACAGGATGATGCCCGCGCCGATGAGCGAGACGGCCAGCACGTCGGCGGCGGCGACGTCGTACCGGCTCAGCAGCACGAGGATGCCGAGCACGACGTTGTAGGCACCGGTGAGGGAGACCAGCACGACCGCGAGGGTCACCGCGACGGGGCGGCGGACGTGGTGCTGGTTCACGCGACCACCATAGCGGCCGCTCGGCTCAGCCGACCGAGCAGCCCAGCCGCGCCTGCGAGGCGCGCATCGCGTCGATCTCCGCGGTCTGGTTGACCTTCATCGTCTCCGCGACCTGGAGCACCCTGGGGATGCTGCCGCGCTCGAGCACCGCGTCGGCCATGGGGATGGCGCCCTCGTGGTGACGGATCATGAGCGTCAGGTACTGGCAGTCCAGCGCCGTGCCGGTCGCGCTGCGGAGTTCGGCCAGCTCCGCATCGGTGGCCATCCCCATCGAGGCGCGTACCTCGGCCGGGTCGGCGTCGGCTGCGGTGCCGTGCGAGCCATGACCGTCGGTGTCGTCCATCCAGCTCATGAGCGTGCCCTGCTGCGGCACGCCCCACTCGGTGAGCCACTCGAACATCATCCCGTTCTGAGCGGCTTGGCCCGTGGCGATGTCGTAGGAGAGCGCTCTGACCGTTTCGTCGTCGGTTTCCTCGTACGCGATCATCGCCATCTCGACCGCCTGGTCATGGTGCACCTGCATGTCGCGCGCGAACCCGATGTCGGCCGCGTTCGGCACGGCCGGGCCGTTGTCGAAGAGCGAGAAGCGCCCGATCGCGAAGCCGACGGCGATCACCGCCAGCGTGGCCAGGCCGGCGGCTATCCACCGGCCCGGCCGGCGCTCAGCGACTCCGGTCATCGGATCACTGACGGCCGGGGGCGTCGACGCCGCCGCTGCACGCGGCGAGAGGCTCGGGAGCGTTCTGGCTGCGCCAGTACTCGGTGAAGAACTCGGGGATGCGGGAGTCGTCCGCCGCATCCAGCTTCAGCTGCGCGTTCCATGCGCTCAGTACGATGGGGGAGTCCAGGCCCTCATAGGGCGAGAGCAGCGTGTAGGTCTGCGGGAAGTAGCTCTTGAGGGCCGCGAGCTCGTCGTCGCCCACTCTGGCCGGGTCGTACGTGACCCAGATCGCGCCGTGCTCCATCGAGTGCACGGCGTTCTCGTTCGGGACGGGCTCGGTGTAGATGCCGCAGTTGAGCCAGAACGGGTTGTGCTCGCCGCCCGCCGGCGGGGTCTGCGGGTACTCGACCGGGCCCTCGACGTGGTTCGTGGTGTTGGAGAAGGTCTCGACGCCCTCGATGACGGCACCCGTTGAGTTCTGCGCCTGGTAGGTGACCGGCTTCGGCGTGAAGACGATCGAGGCGACCACGAGCGCGACGACGACGACCGCTGCACCCGAGCCGACGACCCACCACACGAGCTTGCTGCGCCGACGCTTGGCGAGCTGGCGCTGGTACTCGGCGAGCTTCTCCTGGCGGCGCTGCTCGCGCTCCTGCTTCTGGGAGCTGGCGATCTTCGCCTGCGTCGCGGGATTGCCGCTCTGGCGCTTGTCGGGCGTCGGGGTCATGTGATGTACGTCCTCGGGTGGGTGCGGGCACGGAAGGGCGGAACACGGGCCATGCTGTCGGCCCGCAAGGATTGTATGCGAACGCATTTTGTGTGGGCTGCGAAGACCTCACGGCCGCCGTCGGGGGAGCTCGGATAGAATCGATGTGCCGCTCGAATCGTTTCGAGTGCCGCCCGCCGCTCGGCGCCACCCTCTCTTGCGAACTGGTACCCCTTTGTCTGACGTCCCCGCTCCCGACCGCAACGAGACCACCGCCACCGGTTCGGTGCGCGTGCCGCGCCCGGCGACGGGCGCGATCCGCACGCTCGGCTCGAACCCGGCGACCGCCCCCATCGTGCTGCACCCCGGCGATGCCATGCCGACGTGGCGTCGCGTGCTGTACATCGTGTTGCTGGGCGCGCTCACCGCGCTCGGACCGTTCACGATCGACCTGTACCTCCCGGCGTTCCCCATCCTCGAGGCGGACTTCGACACGACCGCGGCGATGATCCAGTTGACCCTGACGGGCACGACCATCGGATTCGCCCTGGGCCAGCTCGTCGTCGGACCCCTCAGCGACAAGCTGGGGCGCCGCGTCCCGCTGCTGATCGTGACCGGTCTTCACATCGTGGCGAGTGCGGCCGCCGCCTTCGCGCCGGATCTCGTGAGCCTGGGCGTGACCCGCGTGCTCATGGGCGCGGGCGCCGCGGCCGGCGGTGTCGTCGCGGCGGCGATCGTGCGCGACCTGTTCGGCGGACGTCGACTCGTGGTCATGCTCTCGCGGCTCGCCCTCGTCTCCGGCGTGGCCCCCGTCCTGGCGCCGCTCGTCGGCTCCTGGCTGCTGCAGGTCATGCCGTGGCGCGGGATCTTCGTCGTCCTCGCGATCTACGGCGTCGTCATGCTGGTGTCCGCCCTCGTCTTCATCCCTGAGACGCTTCCGCGTGCGCGCCGTCAGGAGCGGGGCTCGACGACGATCTGGCAGCGCTACCGGAGCGTGTTCAGCGACCGCGTCTTCGTGGGCGTGCTGATCATCGGCGGCATGACCTTCAGCGGGCTGTTCTCCTACCTGTCGGCGTCGTCGTTCCTGTTCCAGCAGAGTTATGGCTTCGACGCGCAGCAGTACGGACTGCTGTTCGCCGCGAACTCGGTCGGCCTCGTGATCGGGGTGCAGACCGCATCCCGGCTCGCCGCCCGCTTCGGGCCGCAGTGGGTTCTGGCGTTCTCGACATCGGCTCTGGTGCTGACCGGTGCCGCCATCATCGTCGGCGATCAACTGCACCTGGGCGTCTGGGGAACCGTCGTGCCGCTGTTCCTGTTCATGACCACGTGCGGATTCACCTTCCCGTGCGTGCAGGTGCTGGCGCTCGACCGGCACGGCAACGCGGCGGGAACCGCGCAGTCCATCATCGGAGCCACGAACTTCGGCGTCGCGGGCATCATCTCCCCGCTCGTGGGCGGACTCTCGCACGGGGCGCCCATCTCGCCCACGACCATGGCTTCGGTGATGGTCGGCTGTGGCGTGATCGCCGCGCTGTCGCTCTGGTTCGTCGTGCGTCCGCGCACGGTCGCCCAGCTCGCGCCCTGATACACCATCGCGACCACACCCCGCGGATCCCGGATGCGCGTGCCAGACTGACGCGATGAACCAGCCCAGCGCCTCTGCCCGCGGCATCCTGTGGGTCGGGGGAGTACTGGTCGCGATCGGAGTGGCGATCGGGGTGTGGATCGCGCTGAGCGGCGACGCCCCGTTCGCCATCGACACCGCCTGGAACGACCTGCTCGCCGCGTCCGCCTCGCCGTTTCTGACCCAGCTCTCACTGTTCCTCAACGTCGCCGGCGGAACGCTCGTCGGTTCGCTCGTCGTGCCCGTGGTCGGCGGGACGATCCTGATGCTGGCGAGACGTCCCTGGTCCGCCGCGACGCTCGTGATCGCGATCGCGGCGAGCGCGCTGGTCGTGCAGATCCTGAAGAACGTGTTCGCGCGGGGGCGTCCCGCCGACATGTCGGTGCTGAGCGACTTCGGTTCGTACCCGTCGGGCCATGTCGCGAACGCCGCCACGGTGGCGACCATGCTCGTCGTGCTGCTGCCACGGGTGTGGACGATCATAGTCGCCGCCGCGTGGGTGCTGCTCATGGCGTTCAGCCGCACCTACCTGCACGCGCACTGGCTCACGGACGCCATCGGCGGCATCGCCGTCGGCGTGGGCGTCGCGCTGGTGTGCGTCGCCCTCCTCGGACGCCGCCTCGAGCCCGAGCGCCGCTGAGCGGCGTCTTCGCTCGACCTGTCAAGAGCCGCCTCCCGCCGCGGGCGGCGGGCTTACCCTCGCAGGATGACGACGCTCTCCTCGCCCACCGGGCACGAGCCCGCCCTTCGCGCCCAGAACCGCGAGGACGGCTCGGCGCCGCTCGTGCTGGTACTGGGCGCCACCGGATACATCGGCGGACGGCTCACCCCGCGCCTGCTGGCCGCGGGCTATCGGGTGCGCGTGCTCTCCCGTGACGGCGAGCGCGTGCGGGCCCTGCCATGGGGGAGCGACGTGGAGATCGTCGAGGGCTCCGTCACCGACGCCGAAGCCATGGCCGAGGCCTGTGACGGGGTCGACGTCGTGTACTACCTCGTGCACTCGATGGGGCAGGGCAAGGGGTTCGAGGACACCGACCTCGTCGCCGCGCGCACGGTCGCGGATGCGGCGGCCGCCGCATCCGTCTCGCGTCTCGTGTACCTGGGGGCGCTGCACCCCGAAGGCGTGCCGCTGTCGCCGCACCTCGCGAGCCGGGTGGAGGTCGGCGAGGTGTTCCTCGACAGCCCGGTTCCGACCGCGGTGCTCCAGGCGGGCATCGTCATCGGCTCGGGTTCCGCATCCTTCGAGATGATCCGCCACCTCACCGAGGTGCTGCCGTACATGCCGGCGCCGAAGTGGGTGCGCAACCGCGTGCAGCCGATCGCGGTGCGCGACGTGCTGTACTACCTGCTGGGGGCGGCGCGTCTCGCGCCCGAGGTCGACCGCGCTTTCGACATCGGTGGGCCGGACGCGCCCCGCTACGGCCAGATGATGAACGGCTACGCGGTCGAGGCGGGCCTCCCGCAGCGCCCCATCGCGCCGTTGCCGGTGCTGACGCCGGGACTCGCCTCGCACTGGGTCAACGTCGTCACCCCGGTGCCTCGTTCCATCGCGCGACCGCTCATCGCCTCGCTGCAGAACGAGTGCGTCATCAAAGACCGCTCGATCGACGAGGTCATCCCGCCGCCGGAGGGCGGTCTCACCTCGTACCGGCGCGCCGTGCAGCTCGCGCTGGGGCGCGTGGACGCCGACGACATCGAGACGAGTTGGCAGGACGCCGAGGTCTCCGGGGTCCCCAGCGACCCGCTGCCGAGCGACCCCGAGTGGGCGGGGCGGACGGTCTACACCGACGCGCGCAGCGCCGTGACGACCGCGTCCCCGGAGGATCTCTGGAGCGTCGTGGCGGGTATCGGCGGTGAGAACGGCTGGTACTCCACGCCGATCCTCTGGGCCGTGCGCGGGTGGATGGACCGCGCGGTGGGCGGCGTGGGTCTGCGCCGCGGCCGACGCAGCCGCACCCGCGTCGCCGTCGGGGACGCGATCGACTTCTGGCGCGTCGAGGCGGTGGAGCCCGGACGGATGCTGCGGCTGCGCGCCGAGATGAAGGTGCCGGGGCTCGCGTGGCTCGAACTGTCGGTGACGCCCGAGGGCACCGGATCGCGCTACGACCAGCGGGCGGTGTTCTTCCCGCGCGGGCTCAGCGGCCGCCTGTACTGGCTCGCGGTCCTGCCGTTCCACGGCTTCGTCTTCCGCGGCATGGCCGAGCACATCATCGCGGCCGCGGAGACGCGTGAGCTCTGAGACGCGTCGTAGGCTGACCGGTATGCGTCTGGCCGCCGTCATCACCGTGTCCGATCGGTCCGCCGCCGGCGAGCGCGAGGACGCATCCGGACCCGTCGCGGTCGCGCAACTGCGCGCCGCGGGGTGGGAGTGCGCGCCGGCTCGTGTCGTCGCGGACGGCGTCGACAGCGTCGAGAGCGCACTGCGCGCGGCTCTCGCCGAGGGAGCGCAGCTCATCGTCACCTCGGGGGGCACCGGTGTGTCGCCTCGGGATCAGACCCCCGAGGCGAGCGCACGCGTGATCGAGCGGGAGCTGCCGGGCATCGCGGAGGAGCTGCGTCGGCGCGGGGGCGAGAGCAAGCCTGCGGCGCTGCTCACCCGTGGTCTGGCCGGAACGGCGCAGGGCGCGTTCATCGTCAATCTGCCGGGCAAGCCTGCGGCGGTCGCGGAGGGCATGCCGCTGATCCTCGCCGTCGCCGACCACGTCATCGACCAGCTCGCCGGAGGAGATCACTGATGCCCGTCGTCATCGCACGCGTGAGCGCCGAGCCCCTCGATCTCGACGCGCACCTCGCCGCCGTGGACAACGCCGCATCCGGCGCGCTCACCACGTTCGTGGGTCGTGTGCGCGACAAGGACCCCGACGCGCGCACCGCGGTCGTGGCCCTCGAGTATTCGGCCCACCCGGATGCGGAGCAGTTCCTGCACCGCATCGCCGAGCAGGCCATCGGTGACACCGGTGCGCTCGTCGCCGTCAGCCACCGCATCGGCCGGCTGGAGGTCGGCGACGCCGCGGTCGTCATCGCCGTCGCCTCCGGACACCGGGACGCGGCCTTCACGGTGTGCCGCGAGGTGATCGAGCAGATCAAACGAGAGCTGCCGGTGTGGAAGCGCCAGGTCGAGTCCGACGGGACGACGGCCTGGAAGGGCCTGGGCGGCTGACTCAGCCGCCGGCGAAGGGCGGCAGCACGTCGACGACGGTGTCGGCGTCCAGCGGCGCATCGTCGTCGCGCCGCGCCCCGGCGACGAGCACGGCGCACCGCGGCAGGATGCCACCGAGCCCCGGGCGCTCCGCGGCGAGGGCACGACGGAGCTCTCCGACCGTGGTCTCCGCGCGGTGCTCCTCGGCGCGGCCGGCGAGCTCCTCGGCTGCGGCGAAGTAGCGGACGTGCGCCATCACGCCTCGCGTTCGGCGACGAGGTCGGCGATCTCGGCGATGGCCCGCCGCACGTCTTCGGCCGAGCCGCCGGCGCGTCCGGCCGCCAGTCCTGCCGCGAAAGTGCTCACCGGCGCGGCGGGACGCGCGACGCCGCGCGCGACCACACCCGCCAGATCCAGCACTGCCGAGATCGGAAGGTCGTCGGGCGTGAGTCCCAGACGCTCGGCGATCTGCGCCGCCCATTCGTCCAGCGCCTCGGGCGGAAGGTGCTCGCTCATCGGTCCTCCTCCTTCTCGATGCCGGGCGTGACGGCGCCCGCATCCTGCAGATCCTGCCACGTGTCGATGTCGGCCACGACCTCGTCCGGCGCGCGCACGACAGCGATCGCGAGCTCTGCCATGATCTGCCGCACCGGTTGGTCCCTGCCTTCGTCGGCAAGGGATGCGGTTCCGCGTGCGAGCGCGGCGGTGCGGTAGAGCCCCGTGAGCCATTGCGGACGGGAGGAGGCATCGCCGAGACAGACGCCGTCGGTGTCGGCGGGCAGCAGTTCTCGATCCGCCATCAGGCGGGCGACCGCCTCGGCGGGGCGAACGAGATCCACCGCCAGCACGAGTGTCCAGGGCGCATCGGCCGAGGCGAGCGACATCGCGGCGTGCAGCGCTGCCGCCGGCCCGGTGTAGGCAGGGGTCTCCCGCACCCATCGCGCCTCGTCGGGGGCAGGAGCCACCTCGGGCCCGGCGACGATCACGGGCGCCGCGTCGGCGGTGCGGACGGCATCGACCGCGCGCTCGAGCAGCGTGGTGCCCTCCAGGCGCACGAGCGCCTTAGGGATGCCATCCAGACGGGACGCGCGGCCGCCGGTCAGGATGATCGCCTGTACGTCGGTCATGCCTCGCCCGGACGCTGCCAGGTGCCGGACTTGCCGCCCTCCTTGCGGACGATCCGCACGTTCTCGATCGAGGGGGACTTGTCGATCGCCTTGACCATGTCGATCACGGTCAGTGCAGCCACGCTCACCGCCGTGAGCGCCTCCATCTCCACGCCGGTGCGATCGGCCGTCCGCACGGTCGCCTCGATCTCGACGCCGTCGTCCGCGACAGACAGGTCGACGACGGCGCCGTGCACGCCGATCACGTGCGCGAGCGGCAGCAGCTCGGGTGTGCGCTTGGCCGCCTGGATGCCGGCGATCCGGGCGACGGCGAGCACGTCCCCCTTGGGGACGGAGCCGTCGCGCAGCGCCGCCACGATGTGGGCGGAGGTGCGCACGAAGCCCCGGGCCGTCGCCGAGCGGACGGTCGGCTGCTTGTCGGTGACGTCGACCATGCGGGCATGGCCCGCCGCATCCAGGTGGGTGAAGCTCATGAGATCAGCATGACATCGACGAGATCGCCCTCGCGGACCTCCTCGACCTCCGCGGGAACGACCGCGTAGGCCTCGGCACGCGCGAGGCCGCCCGCGAGGTGCGAGCCGGAGCCGCCCGCGGTGGCAGGTCCCACGCGCCAGCCGGCGGGATCGGAGCGGTCGATGGCTGCGGGCAGGTACTGGCGCCGCCCGGGCGGTGTGCGCCAGCCGGTGGTCGCGGGCAGGCGGATGAGGTCGCGGTGCAGCCTGGTACGACCGAGCATCTGCAGGAGCGCCGGTCGCACGAACACCTCGAACGAGACAGCGGACGAGACCGGATTGCCCGGCAGCGCGAACAGGAGGGGTCCTGCGGCGAGACGCCCGAAACCCTGCGGCTTGCCCGGCTGCATGGCGATCTTGGGGAAGTCGATGTCGCCGCTGAGCGCGTTCTTGACGACCTCGTACGCCCCCGCGCTGACGCCGCCGGAGGTGATGACCACGTCCGCGCCGGCTGCCTGCGCATCGCGAAGCACCGCGAGCAGCGACGCGTCCGTGTCGTCGACGCTCGCGCGCAGGACGACGTCGGCGCCCGCGGCTGCGGCGAGGCCGGCCAGCAGGATGCTGTTGGACTCGGGGATCTGTCCGCGCCGGAGCGGAAGGCCCGGAGCGACGAGCTCGTCGCCCGTCGACACGACGGCGACGCGCGGGACCCGGGTCACCTCCACCTCGCCGACGCCGGCCGCCGCGGCCGCCGCGATCTGCAGCGGACCGAGGAGAACACCGGCATCGATCACCACATCGCCGGCGGAGAGGTCGGAGGCGCGTCGGCGCACGTGTGCGCCGGGCGCGGGTGGGGCGATGAGCACGGCGATCTCGGCCAGCGAATCGTCGAGGCCGCCTGCCGTGTGCTCGAACGGCACGACGGTGTCGGCGGCGGTGGGCACGGGGGAGCCCGTCATGATGCGCGCGGCCTCACCGGGGCGCAGGTCGGGGTCGAGGGCGGTGCCGGCGGGAAGGTCGGCGACGACGCGCAACCGGCTCGGCTCCGCATCCGTCGCGGCTCGGACGTCGGCGAAGCGCACCGCGAAACCGTCCATCGCGGAGTTCTCGAACACCGGGATGTCGACGCCGGCGCGCACCGGCGCGGCGGTCGTGCGACCAGCCGCGGCCGCGGTCGCGACCCGTTCGGAGGGTAGCGTCGCCACCTCGGCGAGCACGAGAGCGAGCTGTTCCTCGACGGTGCGGATGCTCATGCGCGCCCTCCGGTCCACGCATCCATGCCGCCGGAGAGCACCACCACGTCGGCGCCCGCCGCGGCGAGGGCGCGGGCGGCGCGGTGCGCCCGCATCCCGGCCTTGCAGACCACCGCATAGGGCCCGGCGCCGAGCGCAGCGGGATTCTCCAGGACCGCGGCCAACGGCACGAGTCGAGCGCCGGGAACGGTTCCCAGTTCTGTCTCTTCCGGCTCGCGCACATCCAGCACCGCGAGGCCGGCGGCCCGGCGCGCCTCGAACTCCGCGGTGTCGATCTCGGGGATCTCGGGAAGCGGATCGGGTGCCGGCGTCGGGCTCTGTCCGCTCGGGCGCAGCGGAACCTCGCGGACGCGGGCGGTGAGAGCGTCGACGAGCAGGATGCGGCCCAGCAGCGGCTCGCCGATGCCGGTGAGGAGCTTGACGGCCTCGATCGCCAGCATTCCGCCGACCTGTACGCACAGAGCCCCGAGGACACCGACCTGGGAGCAGGAGGGCACCTCGCCCACCGTCTCCGGCGGGTACAGATCTGCCAGCACGACCGGGGCGACGCCGTTCGGCGGCGCCGACCAGAACACGGTCACCTGGCCCGCGAACTCCTGCACGGTTCCCCACACGAGCGGGATGCCGCGGCGTTCGCACGCGGCGGCGACGGCCGCACGGGTGGCGAAGGTGTCGCTGCCGTCGATGACCAGGTGGGCGGTCGCGAGGAGGTCGTCGGCGTTGGTGTCGTCGATGCGCGTCCGGATGCCGGTGACCACGGTGGCCGAGCCGAGATCGGCCGCGGCGCGACGGGCGCTGTCGATCTTCGGGGCGCCCACGTCCTCGACGCGGTGGAGCACCTGACGCTGCAGGTTGGTGAGTTCGACCTCGTCGTCGTCGATGACGATGAGCTCGCCCACACCGGCGGCGGCCAGCGCGAGCACGACCGGAGAGCCGAGGCCCCCGACGCCGATGACGGCGACGCGGCCGGCGGCGAGACGACGTTGGCCGAGTTCACCGAAGCCGGCGAGGACGGCATGGCGCGCGGTGCGCGCGCGCTCGGATTCCGACAGCGCGGCAACCGGCTCGACGAGCGCGGGCAGGGGCATGACCCCAGGGTAGCCGCGGCCGGCGGGTATCGGATCGGGCGGACATCAGCGTCGTGACGGCGGCGTCGGGAAAGACCACGATCTGCTCGGCTCTGAGGTCCACGGCTGCCTCATCGAGCTCGAGTTTCGTCGGGTCTTCGGAACTGAACTCGACGACCACCGCGTCGGTGGCTGCGCGCTCCCAGAGCGCGCGACGCGACAGGAACGCCTCGAGGCGGTTCAGAAGCTCCGCAGCGATCGCCGCGTCGCCGGTCTCGAGCGTGAGGTGCGGATCGCCGGCGACCGAGAACCGCTCGAAGCCCCTGACCTCGCCGTCGATCGACGTCACCGAACCGCGGGAGAAAACGCCCCACGGGGACGGGAGGTTCTCTGATTCGTCGGCATGTCTTCACGATATCGTCGCCCTGATGCAAGACGCGAATGCGGGATAAATCGCGCTCGAGGCACGCAGATGCGGATAATGTGGCGGGTATGCACTCCTTCAAGGTGTCTCACGCCGCTCGACTGCTCGGTGTCAGCGACGACACCGTCCGGCGGTGGATCGACCAGGGCATCCTGCCGACGACCGATGCCACCCCCGTCGAGATCCCCGGCGATGCGCTCGCCGCGCGAGCGAGTGAGCTCGCCGCCGCATCCGACGATCCGAGCGACGTGCTCTCGAGTGCCCGCAACCGCTTCGTGGGCCTCGTGACCCGGGTGCAGATCGACGGGGTGATGGCCCAGGTCGACATCCAGGCAGGCCCCCACCGGGTCGTCTCGCTCATGACGGCGGAGTCGGCCCGGGACCTCGCGCTCGAGCCCGGGTCTCTCGCCGTCGCCGTCGTCAAGGCGACAACCGTGATCGTCGAAACCCCGAAGGACTGACATGACCGCTCGCCGCCTCTCGCTCATCGGGGTCGTCGCCGCCGGTGCCCTCCTGCTCGCCGGCTGCGCCAGAGCGGCCGCGCCGACCTCCGACCCCAGCACATCTGCGACCGCGGAGCCGACCGGAACGCTCACGATCTCCGCCGCCGCCTCCCTGAGCGCCGCGTTCGACGAGATCGCCCAGAGCTTTCATGAGCAGTACCCGGGCGTGCAGGTCCTGCCGATCTCGTACGACGGCTCGTCGACGCTCGCGACCCAGATCATCGGCGGCGCGCCTGTCGACGTGTTCGCCTCCGCGGACGAGAACAACATGAACAAGGTGGTGGACGCCGGCCTCGCCCAAGACCCGCAGGTGTTCGCCACGAACACGCTCGTCATCGCCGTGCCCGCAGGAAACCCTGCCGGCATCGAATCGCTCGCCGACCTCGCGAAGCCCGGCGCGACCGTCGTCCTGTGCGCGCCGGAAGTGCCGTGCGGCGCCGCATCCCAGAAGCTGCTGAGCGCGGCGGGTGTCAGTGTCACCCCGGTCAGCCAGGAGCAGAACGTGACCGCGGTGCTGACGAAGGTCGCCGCCGGCGAGGCCGACGCGGGCCTGGTGTACGCGACCGACGTCAAGGGCCGCGACGATGTGGACTCGCTCACGCCCGAAGGAGCGGGATCCGTCGTCAACCGGTACCCGATCGTCGCGCTCACGGATGCTCCGGATGCGGCTGCCGCCGCGGCCTTCGTGGCCTATGTGCGCGGTGAGCGCGGCCAGCAGATCCTGGCCGCGCACGGTTTCGGCGCGCCGTGAACGGAGCCCCACGCGGCCACCTGCCGCGCTCCCTTGCCATCCCGGCTGCGATCGGGCTGGCGTTCCTGCTGCTGCCCCTGCTCGCCCTCGTCGCCCGCGTCGAGTGGTCCACGTTCGCATCCGACATCACGTCGCCGGCCGCACTGAGCGCGCTCACCCTGTCGCTGGGCACGGGGGCCGTCGCGACGGCCGTCTGCGTCGTCGTCGGCGTGCCGCTCGCCCTGCTCATCGCCCGTGCGACTGCCCGCACCGCCGCCGTGCTGCGCGCTCTCGTGACCGTGCCGCTCGTGCTCCCGCCGATGGTCGGCGGTGTCGCGCTGCTGTACCTCTTCGGACGCAACGGGGTGCTCGGCGACGCCCTCGGCATGGTCGGGGTGCGCGTGCCGTTCACGACGGCGGCCGTCGTCATGGCGCAGGTCTTCGTCGCGCTCCCGTTCCTCGTGCTCGCCGTCGAGGGGTCGCTCCGTGCCATCGGCACGGGCTACGAGCGTGCCGCCGCATCCCTCGGCGCCGGTCGGTGGACGGTGCTGCGCCGTGTCACCCTCCCGCTCGCCGCCCCCGGGCTCGTCGCGGGCGTCGTGCTGTGCTTCGCGCGGGCGATCGGCGAGTTCGGCGCCACCGCGTTGTTTGCGGGCAATGCGCCGGGTGTGACCCAGACCATGCCGCTCGCGATCTACACGGCGTTCAACGGCGCCGGTGTGTCACAGGGCACCGCCGTCGCGCTGTCGCTGCTGCTGCTGGCGACCGCGGTCCTGGTTCTGCTGCTCGTGCGTGCCTGGCGCCCGGGGGCGGTGCGATGACCGCTGTGCACGCCCGCATCCACGTCTCGCGCCCGGGGTTCGAGTTGGAGGTCCCCCTTTCGGTGGCATCCAGCGAGACGCTGGCGATCATGGGCCCGAGCGGCGCCGGCAAGTCCACGCTGCTGGATGCGCTCGCCGGTTTCGTGCCGCTGAGCGACGGGCGGATCCTCCTCGGCGGGGATGAGGTCTCGACCCCCCGGTTCCAGCTCGCTCCCGCACGGCGCGGGACCGTGCTGCTCGGCCAGGACCCCCACCTGTTCCCGCACCTGAGCGCGCGCGAGAACGTGGCGTTCGGACCCCGCGCCGCGGGGACACCCGCTCGCGCCGCGCGGAGGCGGGCGGAGGACTGGCTGGCGCGGGTGGGACTGGCGGATGCGGGGGACCGGCGACCCGCTGACCTGTCCGGGGGGCAGCAGCAGCGCGTTGCGATCGCGCGGGCGCTCGCCGCATCCCCTCGGCTCGTGCTGCTCGACGAGCCGCTGACCTCGCTCGATCCGGTGACAGCGGACGGCATCCGGGCTCTTCTGGCCGAGCACCTCGAGGGGCGCACGTGTGTGCTGGTGACGCACGACGCGGTGGATGCGGTCGCCTTCGCCGATCGCGTCGCGGTGGTCGAGGAAGGCCGGCTCACCCAGGAGGGGGCGGTGCGCGACGTGCTCGGTGCCCCGGCGACGGCGTTCGTCGCCTCGTTGGCCGGACTCAACCGCGTGGTCGGCGCCCCCGCATCCGGCGGAGTCGTGGTGGACGGGGTGCTGATCGAGGGGCGCGGCGACCTCGAGGGGACGCCGGTCGCGGCCGCGGTGTTCCATCCCATCGACGTGCGGATCGCCGCCGCAGGTGAGCCCGCGTCGTGGTCGACCCGCGTCGTGCGCGTCGAGCCCACGATCGCGGGCGCGCGCGTGCACACCGCGACGGGCGGGATCGCGGTCGACGTGTCGCTCGACGAGCTCGCAGCGCGCGGCCTGCGCCCGGGGGCGGAGGTCACCCTCTCCGTGGCCCCTGAGCGCGTCCGACTGCTGCCCGCCTGATCCCCTCATCCCCGTCGCCGAGCGAGCATTCGTTCATCGAGTGAGCACCCGATTGAGTGCTCACTCGACAAATGGATGCTCGCTCGGCCGGGAGGAAGGGGCGGATCCTGAGTGACGACGGCCTCTGGGCCGACCTCTACCTGTCGCCGTACCTCGAGCGGCATCCCGACCTCGCCTTCGTGGCGGAGGATGCAGAAGGTCGCCCGGCGGGCTACATCGTCGCCACCGACGACACGATCGCCTTCGACGCCTGGTTCGCACGGGACTGGTGGCCCGCCCACCGAGCGCGCTACGCGCTGCCGGACGCGAACGCCCGGCAGCGGGCGATCGTCGCCGAAGCGGATGCGCGCACGGAGAGCAGCGCGCTGCGCACCACCCACCCCGCGCACCTGCACATCGACCTGCTGCCCGTGCTGCAGGGGCAAGGCACCGGAAGGCGTCTGGTCGAGACCCTCGTCGCGGCGCTACGCGAGCGCGGCGTGCGCGGCCTGCACCTGGGCGCGGACGCGCGCAACGTCGGAGCGCTGACGTTCTACGACCGTCTCGGGTTCGTGCGTGCCGCCTCGCCCGAGGGCGCCCAGCTGTTCACCCTCGATCTCTGAGTCAGGCGGATGCCGCCAGCCGGCCGTTCTCGAGACGCACTTCCCGGTCCACGAGCCCTTCCGGCGGTGCGACGTGCGAGATGAGCACGACGGCGCGGTCCGCCTCGACGGCGCTCAGCAGATCGCGCAGCAGCAGATCGGATGCGGCCGGATCCACGCCCGCTGTCGGCTCGTCGAGCACGAGCACGGGGAACCGCGCGAGCAGAGCGCGTGCGAGCGCGATCCGCTGAGCCTGCCCGCCGGACACGAGCGCACCGCGCTCGCCGAGGTCGGCGTCGAGTCCGCCACGCTCGCGCGCCCATTCGGCGAGCCCGACGCGCTCCAGCACGTCCCAGAGGTCTGCGTCGTCCGCGGTCTCGCGGGCGAAGAGCAGGTTCTGCCGGAGCGTCTCGTCGAACAGGTACGGCGACTGCTCGCAGAGGCCGATCGTGAGGCGCAGGTCATCGCCGGAGATCTCGCGCACTTCGCGCCCGCCGATGAGGTAGGACCCCCCGTAGTCGAGGAAGCGCACGAGGACGTGGGCGAGGGTCGTCTTGCCCGCACCGCTCGGGCCCGTCACCAGCACGCGCTCGCCGGGGCGCACGTGGAGGTCGATGTCCGCCAATCGGCCGGAATCGTCGACGGATGCGGACGCCGCGTCGTCGCGGAACGTGCGGGCGTCGAGGCGGTCGGGCCAGCGCGCCGACACGCCCGACAGGCGCAGTCCGTCGCCGAGGGGCGGGGCATCTCCCGTCGCCGTCGGCTCGTCGCGGGGGAGTCCCGCGGGCACCTCGTCGGGCACGGTCTCGGCCACGCGCTCGGCGGCCGTGCGCACCTGGCGCCACGCCGCGAGGGCCAGCGGCACCGCCCCGAAGACCTCGAACACCGCCATCGGCAGGAGGACGACGACGGCCAGGGCCGGTCCGTCGAAGCCGCCCTGTCCGAGTAGCGCGGCGCAGGCGAGGAGGGTTGCGAGCGAGGCGATCCCGGCGACGAGCGACACCGCGCCGGAGGTGAGCCCCTGCGCGCCCGCGCGGCGCACCGTGGCCCGGCGCAGCCGCTCGTCGGCCTGACGGATGCGGCTGCGAGCCGCATCCGTGGCGTCGAACGCGGTGAGCACATCGAGAGTCGTCAGCTGGTCGAGGAGAGCGTCGGAAAGGTGCGAGCGCAGCGGCGCGATGCGGTTCTCGGCCCGCGCGCCGGCCCGCCAGCCCACCCACGCGGCCAAGGCGAACGCCGCCGTGAGGCACACCGCGAGCACGGCAGCCGCGATCGGCTGCAGGAAGGCGGTGAACACGACGCTCGCGACCGAGGCGAGGGTCGCGGTGGCGAGCGGCATGACGACGCGCAGCGGCAGGTTCTGCAGCTCGTCGACGTCGTCGACGAGGCGGGAGAGCAGTGCCCCGCGGCGGGTCGTGCCCAGCCCGTCGGGAGCCAGCGGCACGATGCGCCGCACGAGGTCGGCGCGCACGGTTGCGAGGCGTCCGAGCGCGGCATCGTGGCCGCTGAGGCGCTCGAGGTAGCGGAAGACGCCGCGCCCGAGCGCGAAGGCGCGCACGGCCACCACCACGGCGGTGATGTACATCACGGCAGGCTGCTCGGCGGAACGCGTGATGAGCCAAGCGCTGGCCGCCAGGAGAGCGATCGCGCTGACGGCGGTTCCCGTTCCTGCCGCAAGCGCCCACCAGAAGCGGCGCAGCGGCGGCTGCGCCGACCGAAGGACGTCGGAGGTTCTCACGCCGCGCCCCCTTCCACCGCGGAGCCGAGCGCGGCGGTGGATGACACGGCGATCACGCGGTCGGCGATCATCCGCGCCGTCGGGCGGTGCGAGACCAACAGGACCGCGGCGCCTTCGGTGTCGGCCGCGCGCCGCACCGTCTGCCAGAGCTCCGCCTCGGTGTGCGCGTCGAGGGCGCTCGTCGGCTCGTCCAGTGCGAGCACGGGCGTACCGCGGCGCCGCATCCGGTACAGGGCGCGTGCGACCGCGACGCGCTGTGCCTGACCGCCCGACAGACCCGCTCCGGACACGCCGAGCACCACGGCGCCGTCGACATCGGCGACCGCGTCCGCCAGACACCGCGCCACGAGAGCCTCATCGGGTCGGTCGTCGCCGAGGGCGACGTTCTCCGCGACGGATCCGGTGACGAGCCCCGGCCGCTGGCCCGCCCACGCCAGGATGCCGCGTGCGGCCGCATCCGTGGTCGGCATCCCGGCCACCTCGAGGTGACCCGTGTAATCGGCGAAGCCGAGGAGGGCGGCGAGGATGCTCGACTTGCCGGCGCCGCTGCGGCCCTCCAGCAGCACGACCTCTCCGGGGGAGAGCTCCAGGTCGATCGGGCCGATCACACGGTCGCCGCGAGCTACGCGCAGCTCGCGCAAGCGCAGCAGAGGTGCATCGGTCGGCACCGATCCCGCCCGGGAGTCGACGGGGGCGGCCGGCGTCAGGGCCTCGGCGTCGTCCAGGGTCCGGAAGATCTCGTCGGTCGCGGCGACACCCTCGGCCGCCGCGTGGAACTGCACGCCCACCTGCCGCAACGGCAGATACGCCTCGGGCGCGAGCAGCAGCACGAACAGGCCCACCAGCAGCGGCATCTGCCCGCCCAGCAGGCGGAAGCCGATCTCGACGGCGATGATCGCGACGGAGATGGACGCGAGGAACTCGAGCGCGAAACCGGACAGGAACGAGACGCGCAGCACCGCCATCGTCTCGCGCTTGTAGTCGCCGGTGACCTTCTCGATGCTGCGTGCAGCGCGGTGCTGGCGTCCGAAGACTTTGAGCGTCCCGAGACCGGCCACCGTGTCGGCGAAGCGCGACGCGAGATGTTGCAGGGTGTCGTACTGCCGGCGCTGCACGGTCTGTGTGGCCAAGCCGATCAGCACCATGAACAGCGGGATCAGGGGCATCGTGAGCACGACGATGAGGCCCGAGAGCGGGTCCGAGACGAGGATCGTCACGATCAGGATGGGCATCGTGATCGCGGTGGCGACCAGCTGCGGCAGGTAGCGGCCGAAGTAGGCGTCGAGCGCTTCAAGACCGTGGCCCGCCGTGACCGCGAGAGCGGCACTGTTGCGGCGGGAGAGCCACGCGGGGCCGAGCCGGTCGACCGCTCTCACCAGGGCCGCACGCAGCTGGAGCGACGCCCGCGCTGCGCCCACGGCCGAGGTGCGCTCGGATGCGGCGATCAGCAGTCCGCGCAGGAGCGCGAGCGCCGCGGCGCCCCCGAGCGCGGGAAGGAGGGTCTCGACGGGCTCGCCGGCGATCGCGCCGACCAGCGCCGTCGTCAACAGCCAGGCGAAGCCGATGATCACACCGGTCTGCGCGAGCACGATCGCGGCGGTGATCAACAGGAAGTGGCGCGACGCGGAGCTGTATCGCAGCAGCCGCGGATCGATCGGGCGGTTACTGCCCGACGCGCGGGTGGCGGCGTCCGTACTCACTCTTCGATCCTGCCTCATATGCCGTCGGACCGGCCGATGCCCGGGAGCAAGCGGCGGGCCGACGGGGTTTTCCCAAAAACGCGGCGAAGGG
>JASCPH010000020.1 GCA_029959545.1 Microbacteriaceae bacterium PS02066
CAATCCATAACGCCAACCCCAAAGGGTTGGACTTGATCCAAAGGAATCTCACCCAGCCGAAGCTGGAACGAGGTTATTTGGCATTTGACAAGTGCACGCTGTTGAGTTCTCAAGGAACGGATGCTCCTGCCGCTCGGCCTCTCAGCCTCGCCCGCAGGGCAACTTCTCCATCTTAGCCGTTTCGCTCGCCGTGTCAAATCCGCCGGAGCGGATCGTTCTCACCGCCGAGGCGGCGATCGACGGAACGATCGGCACCCCACACTCACGTCAGATCTGAGATCTTCTCGCTTGTGTGGGAGTGTGTTCTCCGCTTGAGGGGAACGGGGCTTCAGCCTCTCCGTTCTTCCCTGTGGGGCGAACAAGTAATAAGTTACGTGGGTTCCGGGCGTTTGCCAACTCGAGCGCACACCCCGGGCGTGTCGCGCATGTTTCCGGCCGATGACGTCCCGCTCCTCCCCGCGCCTCCCACTCCCACTCCCACTCCCACTCCCACTCCCACTCCCGCGAGACTGCATCTACGTGACGAGATCACGGGTAATGACAGTGATCTCATGCGAGAGATGCAGTCTCGCGGGTGGTGGAGAGCGCGAACGACCAGAACGAGGACCACCGACGTGCGGTATCGGGTCAGGTGGGTCGCTGCTTCGCCCCGACCGTGAGCGCGGGAAGCACCACGTGGTCGACGAGATCGACGACGCTCTGCCGTGGGAGCCCGCGCTATTGCAGCACCACGCTCCTGAACGCGGCCGCCGGCACGATGTCGGCGCTCCGTGCGACCGGGACATCCGCGGACACGACACCGCGGCGGATCCAGCGCTCGATGACCTCCACCAGCATCGCCACCGGCGGTGCGCCGATTCTCTCGCGCGCCGCCCACGCCCTGCCCACCGCCCCGGTTGGCGCCCGATCGCTGAGGGCTCCTCCCGCATCCTCTCGACAATGCCGAGAACGACGAAGGCCCCCGCTGAGCGGGGGCCTTTCGGTGGTGGACCTGAGGGGATTCGAACCCCTGACCTCTTCATTGCGAACGAAGCGCGCTACCAACTGCGCCACAGGCCCGGAACTCAACGAGCCTATCACGGCTCGAAGAGGCGGATGAACCTCGTCAGCCCGCTGCGCGGCGGGTGGAAAGCAGCCGGCGAACGTGGTCCTCGATCTCGGAATCGTCGACGTACCCCATCCGCGCGAAGGGCGATTCCTCGGGCGCTTTGGCGACCCGTGCGGTGTCGATCGACGGCGGCGCGGCCTGCTCCGCGCGCTCGCGCTTGGCCTCCTCGACGGCGGCACGACGAAGCGCCTCACGGGCATCCGCCGCATCCTGAACGAGCGACGCGCGCGACCCCGAGGTCGCCGCCAGCGGACGGGGCAACGAACGCGGCTCCCACGTGGCGGGCGCGGACCGTGTCGGCAGTACGACATCCTGCACATCAGCCTGGCGGGTCTCCACCGCCACCTGCGGAACGGGAGCGACTCGGCGAGCTGCCCGACGCGCCACACGCGACATCTGCTGCAGCATCAGCACCGAGACGACGAAGACCGTGCCCGACGCCCAGAGCACGGTGGCGCTCGCCATTGTCAGCTGCACCCAGATGCCCAGCCCCGCTCCTGCGAGCGAGAGGAGCGCGAGGACGGTGGCGGTCAGCCGCGCGCGCCTGCGAGCCCGCGCCATGCGCACCTCGGGACGCTCGCGCACCGCGCGGGCCTCCTGTTTGGCAGCGGCGAGCTCTTGGCGCGCGACCTCGAGCTGCGCCCGCTCACGCTCGGCGAGCGTCTGACGGGCGAGCTTCTGCTGCGCGGATGCGGTGCGAGCCGTCAGCTCGAGCCGCACCTCTTCGGGGGTCTCGCTGGTCTCGGCGAGAACGCGCAGGGCCTGATTGAGTCGGACGGCGTTGCGCTCGGCCGCGTTGTACTGGTGCCGGCTGTGCCATGACGGCAGAAGATAGAGCAGCCACAGCGTCACAGCGACGAGGAAGATCACTCCTCCGCCCAGCACCTGTCCACCCATGCCGTCAACGGTAGGCGACGCATCCCGGCCGACACGGCAAGCGTCGGCGTGTCGGCGTCAGTCGGAGGGGGCGATGCGGTCGCGCTCCGGCACGTGCGCGGCATAAGCCGGTGCACGCCCGGCCACCCATCGAGCCAGCACGCCTTCGGGGACCTCTTCGCGCGTGAGGGCGAAGGCGTAGTGGTCGCGCCAGTCGCCGTCGATGTGGATGTAGCGACGGCGCAGACCCTCGTAGCGGAACCCGAGCTTCTGCACGACCCGCAGACTCGCTTCGTTCTCCGGCCGGATGCAGATCTCCATCCGGTGTAGTCGCAGCTCCGTGAAGCAGAGATCCGTCGCAAGAGCCACAGAGGTCGGCGTGATGTCCCGGCCGGCGAACTCGCGGGCGACCCAGTAGCCGATCGTCGCCGATGCGAGCGACCCGCGCGCGATCCCCCACACGTTCAGCTGGCCGGCGACGCGCCCGTCGTACTCCATGACGAACGGTACGCCGGCGCCGTCGCGATACTGCTGGAGCAGCCGACGGATTCCGATCTTCATGTCGAGGAGCACGGCACCGTCGGGGCTCGTCGCCTCCCACGGGCGCAACCATGAGCGGTTCGACATCAGATGATCCTGCAGCACGCGCGCATCGCGCGCACGGATCAGACGGATGCCGACCCGCCCGTGCTCGCGCGGTGCCGACAGGTCCACCTCGAACCTCCCCCGGTTCAGAGTCCGGCGACGAAGTCCTTCAGCCAGGGCCGCAGGTCCGGGCCGAGGTCGTCGCGATCGCTGGCGAGCTGGACGATCGCCTTGATGTAGTCGAGTTTGTCGCCCGTGTCATAGCGCCGACCGCGGAAGACCACCCCGTAGACGCCGCGCTCGTGATCGGTGGCCAGCTCCTCCAGCGCATCGGTCAGCTGGATCTCGCCGCCCTTGCCGGGTTCGGTGCGCTCGAGCACCTCGAAAACCTCGGGCCCGAGCACGTACCTGCCGATGATGGCAAGGTTGGAGGGGGCGTCCTCCTTGTTGGGCTTCTCGACGAGGCCGGTCACCTTGACGACGCCGTCGTCGTCGGTCTCCTCGACCGCTGCGACACCGTAGAGGTGAATGTGCTCCGGATCGACCTCCATCAGGGCGATGACCGCCGCGCCGCGCTTGTCATACTCGGAGAGCATCTTCGACAGCAGCGGGTCGCGCTCATCGATCAGGTCGTCGCCCAGCAGCACCGCGAACGGGTGGTCGCCGACGTGCGCCTGCGCACGCAGCACCGCGTGCCCGAGGCCCTTCGGCTCCCCCTGACGCACCATGTGCACGTCGGCGAGGTCGGAGGAGTGCTCCACCCTCGCAAGCTTGTCGGTGTCGCCCTTCTCCCGCAGCTTCTGCTCCAGCTCAGGCATCGCGTCGAAGTGATTGGCGATGTTGTTCTTGTTGCGGCCGATGATGATCAGCACATCCTGGATGCCGGCTTCGACCGCCTCTTCGACCACGTACTGGATGGCGGGCTTGTCGACAACGGGCAACATCTCCTTCGGCATTGCCTTCGTGGCGGGCAGGAATCGTGTTCCCAGACCCGCAGCGGGAATGACGGCCTTGAAGGGCTTGTGACTCATGCCGCGATCCTATCGGCACGCCTCCCCCGGTTGCGGTCCTTAGAATCATGTGCATGTCAGACGGTGACGATCGCAATGCAGTGGACGACGTCAAGCGCGCACTCCGCGCCGACCTGCGGGAGCGGCGGCAAACACTGTCGGCTGCCGCGCGGGACAGCGCGGGTGCCGGAGTCCACCAGCAACTCGACGCCCTCGCCGCGGCGCACCACGTGAGATCGCTCTCCTGCTTCCTGTCGACCAATGCCGAGCCCGACACGCGTGAGTTCGTGCGCGAGGCCGTGCGGCGCGGCATCCGGGTGCTCCTGCCCGTCACGCGGGTGGACGGCCTGCTGGACTGGGCGGTCGCCACGGAGGACGGCGAGATCGCGGAGGGCCTGTTCGGCCTCCCCGAGCCGGTGGGCGAGCTGCTGGGCCCGATCGCCGTCAACGACGTCGACCTGATGATCGTGCCCGCTGCCGCCGTCGACCGTCGAGGGATGCGGCTGGGATGGGGGCGCGGCTACTTCGACAAGACGATCGGCTCGATGCAGAAGTGTCCTCCCGTCTACGCGGTCGTGTATGACTCGGAGATCCTCGACGCCGTCCCCACCGATGTGCACGACCAGCCCGTCGACGGCGTCGTCACCCCCACCCGCACCCTGTCCCTACGCGCGCGCTGAGCGCCCGACCCCGGAGGCACCATGCCCACCTACGCCTATGCCTGCAAGTCCTGCGGACACCGCTTCGACACCGTCCAGTCCTTCTCCGACCCCGCACTGACCGACTGCCCCTCGTGCGGCGGTGTGCTGCGCAAGGAGTACGGCTCGATCGGCGTCACCTTCAACGGCTCCGGCTTCTACCGCACGGACTCGCGCGCCGGCACATCGGGCTCGAGCTCAACCGGCACGTCGAGTGGAGACTCCGGCTCGTCCGAGGCATCATCGAACACGGGAGCCCCCGCTCCCGCCGCCCCCGCGGCATCCTGACCGGCCCGATGCCGACGACATGAGGAGAGATTCGATGATCAAGGGTTTCAAGGAGTTCATCCTCCGCGGCAACGTGATCGACCTCGCGGTCGCGGTCGTCATCGGTGCGGCCTTCACCGCCGTGGTCAACGCGATCGTCGCGTCGATCATCACGCCGCTCATCGCGATCTTCTGGAAGGCCGACGAGAACGGCGTTCCTGGCATCCCCGTGCCCGACATCTACGGCGGCACGGTCACGTTCCCGATCGGCGGGCTGATCACGGCGATCGTGAGCTTCTTCGCCGTCGCGATCGTCGTCTACTTCGCGTTCGTCATGCCGATGAACCTCTGGAAGGCACGTCAGGCCGCGCGCGCGGGTGTGCGCGAGCCGAAAGCGGCTCCGGCCCCCACCGAGCAGGAACTGCTGGTCCAGATCCGTGACCTGCTCGAGCAGCAGAACAAGACCCGCCCCTGACGCCTCAGTAGTGCGGCGGGACCTCGCGCCGCATCCGCTCGTCGTTCGGGCCCGCCTCGGACGCGGCGGATACGGCGTCGTCGTTTCTGCTGTCGGGCTCATCGACCGCGCCGGGGGCCGGGGTCAGCCGCGCGCGCCGTGCTCCCTGCACGCGGACGACGCGCTGGCGGTCGTCACTCGGTGACATCGATCGGCTGCGTGCTCGCCTGCGGCGACGCACCCGCCTCGACCCCGAGCAGCGTCGCCACGCGCGCCGCGACCGCCGCGGGGTCGCTGTAGAGGTCGAAGGCGTGCACCCGCAGGTAGTGCCATCCCAGGCGTCGAAGGATCTGCGGCCGCAGACGCAGCGACTCGCGCAGGGACTCGGGACGCGTCTCCGGGTCGCTCTCGACGACGACGGCCTTGCCGTCATGGCCCGCGACGAGCGGCAGCAACCCGCGGTAGTCGAGATCGACCTTGATGCCCTTCGCGCGCAGTTCACGCGCGAGCGCTCGGGTGAGCGGATCGGCGAGGTCTTCGAGACGCGTCTCGCGCGCTCTCGCCGCCACTCCGCCGAGGATGCTCATGAGCGTCGCCGCACCGTGTTCGAGCCGGCCGTCCTCGAAGGCGCTGGGACGGATGGAGGAAACGATCACCATGGAACGACGAGCACGGGTCATCCCCACCGTGAGCAGTCGCTCGCCGTCCGCCGTGGACAGGTCACCGAAGTCACTGAGGACGCGGCCGTGCTTGGTCAGCCCGAATCCGAGCGAGAAGATGACACGGTCACGACTCTCCGCGACCGACTCCTCGAGCGTCAGCACGGCGAACGGTTCGGCCGTCTCGCGCGACACGAAGTCGGCCACGTCGGCGCGGCCCGCGAAGGCGACGTCCACGGCCGCACGGATGCGTTCGGCGTGCCGCCTGCTGGCCGTGACGACCATGAGGCTCTCACCGGAACGGTTGACCGCGTGCTCGGTCACAAGCGTCACGACGCGCGCGACCTCGGCATCGGGGCTCTCGACGGCGCCCGAGATCGGATCCGGGGTTCCCGTTCCCCCCTCGACGTAGTCGACGCTGAGGCTCCCCCGTCCGAGGTAGGCACCGGCCCAGGGCAGCGAGACCAACTCACCGCCGTAGAACGCGTCGTTCACGAGCTGCGCCAGATCCTCGCCGCCCGCGCGGTAGCTGCGGGTCAATGTGGCGACGTCGAGCAGTTCCGCCATCCGCTCGAACACCGAGACCTCGTCGAACGGCTCGTCGAACTCGTCCGCGACCGCGCGCTCGCCCGCGCCGACGGCGAAGGGCGTCGGCTTCTGGGTGACGGGATCGCCGAAGAGCACCACCTGGCGCGCGCGGCGCAGGGCAGGCGCCGCCTCCGCGAGGCAGAGCGCTGCCGCATCCGCGATGATCACGACGTCGAACGGCGGATGATCGGGGATCTCAGGCACCTCGTAGGGCGAGGCGAGCCACACCGGCGCGAGAGTGCGCATGAGCGTGGGCGCCGCTCGCACGAGCTGCTCGGGGGCGGAGACACCGCCCTTGAGCGCCTGCTTGAGGGCGGCAGCCTCGTCGGCGTGATCGACCAGGCCGATCTTCCACTGGGTCGCGAGCTGCGCCGCGAGGACGGGCCCGGACGCGGCGGCGTGCGCCTCATCCACCAGCCGGAAGTCGCGTTCGAGGCGGTCCAGGACCGCGGTGTTCGCGCCGAGAAGTGCACGGTCGGTGCGCAGCAGATGCTCGAGGGCGGACTGCCACCACGCGAACTCGAGTTCGGCCGCGACCTGGTCCTCGGGAGCGTGACGCACCGACAGCTCGGTGAGCAGGGGGGCGAGTCCAATGCGGTCGAGTTCCGTGCGCAGGGTGGCACGCTCGACGAGGTTCTCGAAGTACGCCGACTCGGCGGCGAGACCGGCCAGCACGCGCATCAGCTGCGCCACCGGCAGCGATGCCAGTCGGTTCGACTCGCGACGGCGCAGGATCTGGTCGAGTTCGCCGAGCTGGGCGTGCACCCGCTGCCAGGCGACGTGTACGTCGGCGAGACCGACCGGCACCTCGGGCACGACGCCCGCGTCGACCAGGCGCTGCCAGTCGGCGCGCTGCTGCTGGATGCGCACGAGCGACTCGTACATGTCGCCGACGTGTACGCCGGGACGCACGTACTCGCGCGACAGGCGCTTGAGGCGGCGTCGGTTCGCGCTGGACATGTCGGCGGATTCCCGCTTGGGCGCGTGCGCCTGGATGAGCTCGACGAGCGGGCGCTCGAAGACGCTCGGGCTGAACTTGTCGAGGGTCTCGCGGATGCCCTGCAGCAGGCGCAGATAGTCGCCGAGCTCATCGATCGTGCGGAATGGCCGCATCCGCGTCTGCGCGATCATCTCGTAGCCGCGCTCGAG
This sequence comes from Microbacteriaceae bacterium PS02066, assembly GCA_029959545.1. GTDB lineage: Bacteria > Actinomycetota > Actinomycetes > Actinomycetales > Microbacteriaceae > Microbacterium > Microbacterium binotii. The sequence continues at coordinate 7,395 of JASCPH010000020.1, forward strand.
CAGACTCGGGACCTCGCGGCCGCTGAGCTTGCCGGCGAGCGCGTGTGCGGCGCGTGCGGACTCGGTGGTGTCGAAGCTCACCCCGTACCAGGGCGAGTCGTCGGGACCGAAGCGGAACTCCCCCAGCTTCGCCGCGGCCACGAGCTTCGCAGCCGCCTCCGGCCGCGCGTCGCGCAGGGCCTCGAGCGTGGCGATGTCGAAACGGGCGGTGGTGGACGGCGCCGGCGACAACGCGCTCAGCTCGGTCAACCGGCGCACGACCTGAAGGGCCGAGGTTCCGAGGCTGGGATGCGAGGCGGTCAGCGCGCCCCGATAGTCGCGCAGGACGGTACGCAGTCGCATCAGCGCGTCGTCGATCTCGGCGACCTTCGGCGGCTGGGCCTTCTCGTTGCGTCCGATGGCGCGGATGAGATCGCGGTGCAGGTGTCGCGGCGTGACGGCGAGCGCGTCGAGACCGATGCCGGCGAGGCGATGACGGACGCCGTCGAGGGTCGAGCGGCGAGCGCTCACCACGAGAACGCGTCGACCGCTCTGCACGAGAGCACCGATCGCGTTGATGACGGTCTGCGTGCCTCCGGTGCCGGGCAGGGTGTGCACCGCGAGCGAGTGACCTGCGGCGATGCGCGCGAGCACCGCCTCCTGCTCCTCATCCGCATCCAGCAGGAGCGTGTCCGCCGCGGGCGTGCGCTCATCGGGACTCGTGACGCGGGGAAGCGCGGGACGCACAGCGAGGCGCGCGCGCTCGTCGGGATGCCCCGCGAGCGCGTTGAGCACCGGGTGGTCGAGGTCGGCCGTGTCGCGAGCCATGCCCGATCCGACGTCGACGAAGTTGGAGACGACCAGGCGCGGGACGACCGTGAAGGTCGGGATGTGGGTCGTGAGCGCCCGCAGGTGGTCGATCACCGGCTGCGGGCGGAACACGGCGCCGTCGTGAGCGAGGCCCGCGAGGGCTGCCGAGTCCAGATGGATGCCGAAGTGGGTCCCCAGCGCGCGCACGAGCTCCGGGTTCACGATGAAGGAGCCGTGGAGCTTGAGCTCGAAGTCGGTGTGGTGCCGGCGGATCGCGAGAGGTCGCAGCAGCACCGGGGCCGTGCACATGATCCCGCCGATGCGCCAGGAGGCCATGCCCACGGCAAGCGAGACAGTCTCCAGGCCACGCGCCGTGCGCAACTCGACGTTCTTGGCGGTGATCCGCTCCGCCGCCATCCGCGCGGTGCGGAGGGCAACCTCGTCGCGGTAGAGGTTGGACAGCAGCGTCGACCGGCCGGTCAGGAACTGGGGCAGGCTCCCCGGATGCGCCTTGTTGATGTCGATGCCGCGCTCGGGCGAGTCCTCATAGAAGAGGAGCGTCGAGCGCCCACCGAGCAGAGCCGCCTGCGCGCGAAGCCGGGCACGCTCCGGGTCGGCCACGTGCGCGACGACGACACCCGGCTCTGCGACGCCGAGATCACTCGGGCGCACCGGATTCGTCGCCTCGTCTGCACCAGAGATCATGGTGCCTTCTCCACGCCACACACGTGTCACCATAGGCGTGAGATGGGCGAGCGGGCCTCAACCACGGCCGAGTTTCGCCGGATTCGCGACACGCCGGACAGACCGGCCGTTCCTCCCCACGATCACCCGACCCGCGCGTTGTGCGCCGGTCGGACGCTTTCACCGGGGACGGACTGCGCGCACGAGAAGGATGAACTCATGACTCCGACCGGCTTCCGCATCCATCCCACGCCCCTCGGCGACGCGCTCGTTCTCACGAGCGACGCCGGCCTCATCGGCTTCGAGTTCCTCTCCGCCCCGCTCGGCTCCGCCCTCGCAGCGTGGACCGAGCGTCTGGGTCGGGAGCCGGTGCCGATCGACGACGACGCGGACGCTCTGCTGGCGCAGGTGGACGAGTACTTCGAGGGATCGCGCACCGCGTTCGACATCGACCTGGATCTGAGTCTCGTGGGCGGCTTCGCCCGCGACGCGTTGGAGGCGATCTCCCGCATCCCGTACGGCGAGACCGCGAGCTACGGCGAGATCGCGGCGGAGGCCGGCTCGCCGCGGGCGCATCGCGCCGTCGGCTCGGCCTGCGCTCACACGCCGATCTCGCTCGTGATCCCCGCGCATCGCGTGATCCGCTCCGACGGCTCGATCGGCGAGTACGGGGGGCGCCCCGAGCACAAGCGCTACCTGCTCGATCTCGAGGCCGCGCATCGTCCGGCGGGCGTGTAGGCCGCCCGCCGGACGATGTCGCTAGTGGTCGACGGCCTTCTCGGCGCCGAACCCGGTGAGTGAGCGCACCTCCATCTCCGCGGCCTTCTTCCGATCCTCAGCGCGGCGCGAGGTCACCGACCCCAGCCACCCGAGGAAGAAGCCCAACGGGATCGAGATGATGCCCGGGTTGTTGAGCGGCCAGATCGCGACCCCGACGTCCTTGAACACGCTGGTGGGCGTGCCCCAGAACACGGGCGACAGCACGATCAGCACGATCGCCGCCCCGAGCCCGCCGTACATGCTCCACACCGCACCGCGCGTCGTGAACCTGCGCCAGAACAGCGAGAACAGGATGGTGGGCAGGTTCGCCGAGGCGGCGACGGCGAAGGCCAGCGCGACCAGGAACGCCACGTTCTGACCCTGCACGCCGATGCCGCCGAGGATGGCCAGCACGCCGATGACGATCACCGTGCGTCGCGCGACCTTCACCTCGCCGTCCGGCGGCACGTTGCCCTTCTTCACGACGCTCGCGTAGATGTCGTGCGCGAACGATGCGGCCGCCGTGATCGTGAGGCCGGCGACGACCGCAAGGATCGTCGCGAACGCCACCGCGGAGATGAAGCCGAGGAGGACCGGACCACCCAGGTAGAGGGCGAGAAGAGGGGCCGCGGAGTTGACGCCGCCCGGCGCCGCCGCGATCGTCTCGGGCCCCACCAGTGCGCCCGCGCCGTAGCCGAGCACGAGGGTGAGCAGATAGAAGAGGCCGATCAACCAGATCGCCCACACCACCGAACGCCGTGCTTCCTTGGCGGTGGGCACCGTATAGAAGCGCATCAGCACGTGCGGCAGGCCGGCCGTGCCGAGCACGAGCGCGAGGGCGAGCGAGATGAAGTCCCACGGGTTCTTGCCGTACTGCAGACCCGGACCCAGCACCGCTTCACCCTTGGGCGAGGCGGCGACCGCGCTCTCGAGCAGCGTGTTCAGGTTGAATCCGTTGATCGCGAGCACCCAGACGGTCATCACGAGCGCGCCGCCGATGAGGAGGAACGCCTTCACGATCTGCACCCAGGTCGTGCCCTTCATCCCGCCGATGAGCACGTAGACGATCATCAGCACACCGACCACCGCGACGACGATCGACTGCCCGATCTGATCGCCGATGCCCAACAGCAGCGAGACGAGACCGCCGGCGCCCGCCATCTGCGCGAGCAGATAGAAGAAGCACACCGCGAGGGTGGTGATCGCCGCCGCCATCCGCACCGGTCGTTCCTTCAGGCGGAACGACAGGACGTCGGCCATCGTGAAGCGTCCGGTGTTGCGCATGAGCTCTGCGACGAGCAGCAGCGCGACCAGCCACGCCACCAGGAACCCGATCGAGTAGAGGAACCCGTCGTAGCCGTTGATCGCGATGGCACCGCAGATGCCGAGGAAGGATGCGGCCGACAGATAGTCGCCGGCGATCGCGAAGCCGTTCTGAGGCCCGGTGAACGAGCGACCGGCCGCGTAGTAGTCGGCGGCGGTCTTGTTGTTGCGCGACGCGCGGATGACGATGAAGAGCGTCACCGCGACGAACGCCGCGAAGATGGAGATGTTCAGGACAGGATCGTTCTCGACCGTCTGAACGGCTGCGTGGATGGCTCCCAAGACCTCGTTCATCGCGCACCCGCCTCTCGCCGCTCCAGGTCCTCACGGATCGCGCGCGACTGCGGGTCGAGGCGCCGGTTGGCGTAGGCGACGTATGCCATCGTGATGACGAACGTCGAGACGAACTGACCGAGTCCGAGCAGCAGACCCACGGTGATGTCGCCCGAGACACGCGTGGCCATGAAGTCCGCCGCGAACGACGAGAGCAGCACGTAGGCGAAGTACCAGAGCAGGAACGCGATCGCGAGGGGAAAGACGAAGGCGCGCTGCGCTCGTTTCAGGCGTTGGAACGGGGGTGATTCCTCCACCTCGATGTAGTCGATTCCCGCGCCGTCGGCGGCGCGGTCGTGCGATTCAGTCATGTGGCCTCCTTGCCTCATGCCGCGGATGCGGGGTGTCCATCCGAGCCGTCGTCGCCTCTTCGCGGCGATGGTAGGGTCGACGCTACGAAAATCGGCAACGAGGCCGACACCCCCGGAAGTAGGTAGCACCTATGCCCCCCGGAACCACCAGCGATCTGCAACTGATGACGCGCGCCGTCCACGATCTGGTCGCCCGCACGCGCTTTCCCGTCGCCTTCGGCGGGCTCGTCCGCGAGCACTCCGTACACGTGAGTTCCATCGTCGGCGCGCGCGGGAGGACGATCGAGGGCCTCATCGTCCGTGAGCAACGCGGGCTCGGCGGACGGGCACTCACCGAGAAGCGGCCGCGCCTCGCGTTGGACTACCGCAGCGCGCGCGGGATCACCCACGACTACGACGGCCCGATCCTCGGCGAAGGCATCGCGACGCTCTTCGCGGTCCCCGTCATCGCTGCCGGCCGCACCCGCGGGGTGCTGTACTGCGGGTCCTGGGGTCAGACGGCCGTCGATGATGTGACGGCGGCGCCGGCGTTGACGATCGCAGACGCCCTCGCCTCGGAGCTCCGCATCCGCGACGAGGTCGCGCGCCGTGTCGAGCGTGCAGAGGATGCGGCCCCGGAGCGCGCATGGGATGCGGCGGCGCGCGAGCAGGTGCGGGAGAGTTTCGCCCAGCTACGGGCGATCTCCGCCACGGTCAGCGACGCCGCCCTGCGCGAACGTCTCGCTGCCGTGGAACGCCGCCTCGCCGAGGTGATGGCGGGCGATCGTCCCGCATCGTCGACAGCGGTGCAGCTCTCCCCACGCGAGTTGGACGTTCTCGCGTGGGCCGCTCTCGGGTCGACCAACGCACAGATCGCTCAGGAGCTCGCGTTGAAGGAGACGACCGTGAAGTCGTATCTGGCTGCGGCGATGTCGAAGCTGGAGGCCACGACGCGGCACGCAGCGGTGGCGAAGGCGCGCCGGGCGCGGCTGCTGCCCTGATCAGCCGCGGATCGGTATGGTGACGTCATGGCGCGCAGAATCGTCCACCAGCTCGTAGACGACCTCGACGACTCCGTTCTGGAGGTGGGCGAGGGTGAGACCGTGCTCTTCTCCCTCGACGGCATCGCCTACGAGATCGACCTCTCGGATGCGAACGCCGCCGCCCTGCGCGACGCGATGGCGCCCTATGTGTCGGCGGCCCGTCGCATCTCGTCCGCTCGGTCGGCAGCGCCCGCCCGGCCACGCGTGCGGTCGACGTCCACGCGCGACCTCACCGCGATCCGTGAGTGGGCGAAGGCCAACGGTCACCAGGTGTCGGAGCGCGGGCGCGTCGCCGCATCCGTCATCGACGCATACGACGCCGCGCACTGACACGAGTCACGCGCCGAGCTGCTGCCGCAGTTCCGCGTCGCCGGTTCCCGTGAACTCCACGATGCGTCCACCGGACACCCGGTACATCGCGAACTCCGCGACGTTCACATGGCGACGTGTGGCCGAGATGCCGCGGTAGACGCCGGCGTGAGTTCCGCTGCCGCGCAGGTGCGCTGCGATCCGGTCGTCCTCGATCACGAGCTGGATGCGGCGCCACTGCCAATCCGGGAAGGCGTGGAACAGATCCGCGAGATCGTCGATCCACGCATCCTGCCCGCTGGGCAGATGCGCCCGACGCACCTCTGGATCGACGAGGCCGCGCACCGCGTCGAGGTCGTGACGGTTGCAGGCGTCGAGGTACTCGGCATGCCACTCACGCAGTTCCCACGGCTCCATCCGCTCCATTATCGCGGGCGGCTGGCACGTCACACCGTGAGACGGCCGCCACCGTCGCGTGGGAGAAGCATGGTCTCGAGGTTCACCGTCGTCACCCGGGCGCGGGTTGCGGTGGAGCGACTGTTCGACCAGTCGCTGAGCATCGACGCGCACATCGAGTCGATGGCGCGTTCCGGTGAACGCGCCATTGCCGGCGTCACGAGCGGCCTCATCGGTCTGGGCGAGACCGTCACCTGGAGCGCCCGGCAGTCCGGTTGGCGCTTCCAGATGACATCCGAGATCACGGGTCGCCGCTAGAGGTTCCGGTCCGCCTTGCACTGATCGCGGATCGTCTCGAATGCGTCGGATGCGGCCTGGAAAGCCGCCTCGCCGTCGGGGCTCGAGGGTGCGGCGGTCACCGCGTCGAGGGCCTTGTCGGCCTCCTTCATCTGCGCCAGCATCCACTCCGGCGCGCCGATCGAGGCGCGGCTCACCGCATCCCGCACCGCAGCGCGTCCCTCGGCCACCGCACCATCCGCGCGACCGGGGGTCTCGGCGAAGCTCGCGTACTCCTGCCAGGAGTTCATGACGTTGAGGCAGGCCTCCGCGCTGGTGCGCGCGGAGCCGGAGGCGCATCCGGCCAGCGCCAGGACGGCGAGCAGGGGCAGGACGGCGAGACGGCGATACACGCCGCCCAGGGTAGGAGCCGAACTTAGGCGCTGGTTGACAGTGCCGCCTCGCGCGCCGCAGTCGAGATGACCTCGGCGACGGCCTCGGCGGGTTTGCGCGCCGCATGCCGGCATCCGTGTCTCGCTTGCGCACGCTGAAACGCCCGAATCCGTGCACGACTGAGACACGCGCAGGACCGCGCGCACTTCGTGTCCCACTTATGCACGCCGCAGAGCCCAAGCGCATGCACGACTGAGACACGCGCAGGGCCGCGCGCACTTCGTGTGGTTCTGCCCCCGCGGAGCTGACCGCTCCCGTCGACGTCGTGCTCCTCCTCACCTGCACCGGCGACGGCCGCTACTCGGAGACGGTCGAGCAAGCCCACCCGAACGAGGTCGGCGCCACCTGCGGCACGGAGGGCACATCCATCGCGGCCGTGCCCCTCGATGCTCCGTCCGCAGCGACGACCCCGCGCACCGATGTCCCGGACGGAAGCGACTTCTGGCTCAGCGCTTATTACACCCCGAAGAAGGGGTGAGCACCGGCAAGCAGAACGCGATGGTGCCCCTGGAGGGATTCGAACCCCCGACCCGCTCCTTAGGACGGAGTGGCTCTTCCACTGAGCTACAGAGGCTGGCCCGTCGAGTCTATCGGCAGCGACGCGATGGACAGGTGACGCGACGACGCCCGCTCAGTCGAACAGACGCCGCCAGAGGTTCGTGTCGGCCAGATCCAGCAGTTCGTCGCCACGGCCCGAGAGCACGGTGCGCAGCGCCCACAGCGAGAAGCCCTTGGCCTGCGCCGCAGTGATCGAGGGCGGCATCGAGAGCTCCTCGCGGGCGACCACGACGTTCACGAGCACCGGACCTGGATCGGCCAGCGCACGCCGCAGCGCGGGCTCGAGATCGGCAGCGCTCTCGACGCGGATGCCGGTGATCCCCACCGCCTCAGCCACGGCGGCGAAGTCGGGGTTGTGCAGATCGGTGCCGTAGTTGACGATGCCGGCCGCCTTCATCTCGACCTCGACGAAGCCCAGCGCGGAGTTGTCGAACACGACGATCTTCACCGGCAGATCGTTCTGACGGATAGAGAGAAGATCCCCCATGAGCATCGCGAGCCCGCCGTCGCCGGCGAGCGCGATCACCTGGCGGGATCGGTCGACGGCCTGCGCACCGAGCGCCTGCGGCAGGGCGTTGGCCATCGAGCCGTGCGTGAACGAGCCCAGCAGACGTCGCTGCTCGGTCATGTGCAGGTAGCGGGCCGCCCAGATGACGGGCGTGCCTACATCCGCCGTGAAGACCGCATCCCGCGCCGCCAGCTCGTCCACGAGACGGGCGACGTACTGCGGGTGGATCGGCTTCTTGCCGTCGTCGTTCGCGAGCCCGTCGAGCTCGCGCCGCGTCTTGCGGTAGTGCTCGACCGACTCCTTCAGGTGATGTTCCTTGCGGTCAGCCTCGATCAGCGGCAGCAGAGCGGATGCGGTCGCCCCCGCATCTCCGACGAGTCCGACATCGATGGGCGTGCGGTGTCCCAGCTGCTCGCCGCGGATATCGATCTGCACGATCTTCGCCTTCTCGGGGAAGAACTGCCGGTACGGGAAGTCGGTACCGATCATCAGCAGCGCGTCGCACTTCTCCATCGCGCGGTAGCCGGAGGAGAAGCCCAGCAGACCCGTCATCCCCACGTCGTAGGGGTTGTCGTACTCGATGTGCTCCTTGCCGCGGAACGCGTGCACGATCGGCGCCTGCAGACGCCCGGCGAGCGCGAGCACCTCGTCATGGGAGCCTGCCACCCCGGCCCCCGCGAGGATCGTGACCTTGCCCGCTGCGTTCAACACGGCGGCCGCCTCTTCCAGCTCGGATGCGGACGGCACCACGACCGGCCGCGTGGCGCGGATCGGAGCGGACGGGCGCCGGTGGGGCGCATCCGCGAAGAAGACGTCGCCCGGAACGACGACAACGGCCACTCCACGCTTCTCGACCGCGGTGCGCATCGCCGTCTCGAGCACCCACGGCAGCTGAGCCGGGTCGGAGACGAGCTCGGCGTAGTGGCTGCACTCGCGGAAGAGCTCTTGCGGGTGCGTCTCCTGGAAGTAGCCGCTGCCGATCTCGGCGGACGGGATGTGGGAGGCGATCGCCAGCAGCGGCACGCGCGACCGGTGCGCATCGAAGAGGCCGTTGATGAAGTGCAGGTTGCCGGGGCCGCAGCTGCCGGCGACGACGGCGAGCTCCCCCGTGATCTCCGCCTCGGCACCCGCCGCGAACGCCGCGGACTCCTCGTGCCGGGCGTGCAGCCATTCGATGCCGCCGTCCTTGCGCAGGGCATCCGTGAAGGCGTTCAGGGAGTCGCCGGGCAATCCCCAGATGCGGGTGATTCCGGCGTGACGAAGAGTGCGGACGAAGAGTTCTGCGACGTTTCCGGCCATGGCTCCACGCTAGAACGAACTGCCGGATCCGGCTAGGACGATTGACGAACGGGTGCCCGACGTGCGTCAGAGCGTCACGGCGGACACGACGCCCCGCACGCTGCGCTCGAGGAAGCCCACGATGTCGTCGATGTCGACGTCGTCATCGACAGCCAGCTCGATCAGAACCTCTTCGGCGAACGCCACCCAGGACCGCAGGGCGACGTCGAGCAGCGGACTGGCGGGGACCCCCAGCTCGGCGAACACCTCGCGTAGGCGCTGGGCGTTGGCGTCCCTGGCACGGTCCACGACCAGGCGCACCTCGGGGTCTCCGCTGGCGACGCCGCGCACGAGCGAGAAGAACGTGCCACGGTTCTCGCGCACGAACAGTGCGATACGGCGGAGGGTGTCACGCAGCCGCTCCACCGCGGCCAACTCCTCACGGGGATGGGTCGCCTCCAACAGTGCGTCACCCGCACGCGCGACCACCGCCTGATGAAGGCCCTGCCGCGAGCCGAAGTAGTGGAAGATCAGCGCGCGCGAGACCTCCGCCCGCTCCGACAGCTCCTCGATGGTCAGGTCGTCGAGGGGCCTGTCCGCGAGGAACGCGACGCCGAGCGCGACCAGCTGCGCGCGACGCTGCTCCGGACTCAGCCTGGTGCGCCGCTCACTGCCCATAGCCAGAGCCTAGGCGAGAGGTCGGCTGCGCCCGGGGTGAGAGTCCTCTCATACCCGCCCTCTCGCTATTGACAGTTCGTCAACGAGGTCTCGGCTCACTCACCGACGGCATCGTCGCCGTCCCCTCACCCCCGGAGGATCGATGAAGTTCCCCAACATGGTGCGCTCGCGCGCCGGTCGTGTCGCCCTGGCCACCATCCCCGTCGTGGCCGCATCCAGTCTGCTGTTCGGCGGTGTCGCCCAGGGCGCCGTTCCCGTCTCGTTCGCGGTGTCCGGCAGCGAGTTCCAGATCAGTGCCTCACAGCTCGAAGGCAGCGGGTTCTCGCAGTACGCCGGCGTCACGCAGGACACCGCGGGCACCCAGCACTCGGTCGCGATCGCGAACATCGCCTCGGCGACACTGGCAGATCTGTGCCAGTCCGTCGTGTCGGACACCCCGCTCGGCAAGGTCGGCGTGCTCATCACGGCCGGCGGCGGCGGAAACCCGGCGAGCGCCACCAACCTGCAGATCGGCATGACGGGCCTGCGCGGAGACTCGTCCTTCGGCAACATCCGCATCGGCGTGGATGCGTCGACGGTCAACACCGCGGCGAAGGGATCCGCCGGCGACTTCGCGCAGGACGCCGACACGGTGAGCATCGCGAACCTCCAGCAGAACTCGTGGAGCACGCAGGCGTCGACCTTCACCCTGACCGGGATGAAGCTGGAGCTGACCGATGGAACGAAGACATGCTTCTGAACGCCACACGCCGATCCCTCGCCGAGGGTGAGGTGACCGAGGACGAGACCGAGAAGAAGCCGTCGCGCTGGCGCACCTGGCGCACACAGCGCCCTTTCGTCGGCGGTGTGCTCGTCATCGTCGCGGGTCTGGTGATGTTCCTGTCCAGCCAGCTCGACTTCGGCAAGCTGCACATCCAACTCGGCATCGAAGGTCTGCAGGCGACCATCGTGCCGCTGGCGCTGGTCCTGCTCGGCGCGCTGTCGATCTTCATGCCGGCGCACCGCATCTTCTACGGCGTGATAACTCTCGGCCTCGCGGTGTACTCGATCGTCGGCGTCAACCTCGGAGGGTTCATCGTCGGGATGCTGCTGGGCTGCGTAGGCGGCATCACGGTCGTGTCGTGGGCGCCGCGGTCCGGTGAGGCCGCATCCGCGCTCGCATCGGGCGAGGAGCAGGGGGTGCGAGCCGACGGCGAGAAGGAGACCGCATGATCCGCCGCCTGCTGCCCGTCGCCCTGGTGGGCGCGCTGCTCGCAACCACGGGCGCCGCCGTCGCCCCGACCGAGCGACCCACGGCCTGGTGCATTCCGCTGTTCATGTCGTGCGACGACCCGTCGCCCACGCCGTCACCCACGCCCTCCCCGAGCGCTTCGTCGGAGCCCGGCCTGCCCGGCCTCCCTGATCTCGGCGGGCAGAGCCCCACCCCAGGTGCGTCGCCGACCCCGCAGGCTCCCGCCGAGCCGGAGACGCCCGTCGAGGCGGTGCCGGATGAGACCGCGCCCGTGTTCACCCAGCCGCCGGCACAACTCGGCTCGAACGGCCTGTCGATCAGCGGACTCAGGGGCATCTCACTCGTGACCGTGCCCCTCGCCGACGGCACCCGGGCGCACGCTCTCAAGATCAGCGCGGACAGCATCACGATCACCGGCTTCGCCCTGACCGTAGGACACGCTGAGGGTCCGGCCTGGTCACCACGGCGGACACCATGACCCTCTCGGGAAACGTGTCGGTGTATCTGAACTCCCTCACCGCCACCGGCGCCGACGGCACGTCGTACACGCTCGGCGCCGAGACACCCCCGCCCCGCGACGGGATCACTCCGACGCTCTTGCGGGTGACGCTCGGACTCGTCGGCGCGACCGCCGATTCGATCAGCTACTCGAACACGGACCAGCAGCTGACGTCCTGAAAAGTTCCCGGTGAACCTCGTGTGAGTTCGATCCGATCCGCGCGGAGGGGTTGATTCCGCTCTCGATTCTCGGAATCGTGGCCGGTCCGCAGACATCGATGGAAGGGAGCACCATGCTCACTCTGACGGAGAACGCTGCTTCGGCGGTCAAGACGATCTCGTCCCAGATCCCGGCGGAAGGTGGCGGGCTGCGCATTCGCGACACCGGCACCGAGACCGGATTCGAGCTCGCGCTCGCTGCCGCCCCCGAACCGCAGGATGCGGTGGTGGAGACGTCGGGTGCTCGTGTCTTCGTGGACTCCGGTGCGACGGATGCCCTCGATGACAGGGTGCTCGATGCCGAGGTCGGCGACGACGGCTCCGTCCGTTTCGCCCTCGGCGTCCGGGGCTGAGACCCCGCCCAAAGGCCCCTGGGTTCGCCCGGGGGCCTTTGCCGTGTCATTGGAAGTCGCGCGAACGGTGCGAGACCCCCACCCGCAGGTCTTCGAACGCATCCGCCACGAGGTTGGTGACCCCCTCCGCCGAACGCTCCAGCATCCCGCGCACGATCAGCGCCGGCGAGTCGCGCACGATGCGTCGGTATCGGTTCCATACGCCGGTCGAGCAGATCACGTTCACCAGCCCGTGCTCGTCTTCGAGGTTGAGGAAGGTGATGCCGGATGCGGTCGCCGGCCGCTGCCGGTGGGTCACCAGCCCCGCCACCTGGATGCGTCGCCCCGACTCATGGGCGCGCATCTCGCGCGAGGTCAGCACTCCTCGCGCATCCAACGTGGAACGGTAGTGGGTCAGCGGATGGTCGTCGGTGGAGATGCCTGTCGCCCAGAGGTCGGCCGCGAGCGTCTCGTAGCTCGACGGGTCGGGGAACAGCGGCGGCTGCACCGCCATGACGGTGTCGGGGAGGAACTCCGCCCTGTCCTGCGCGGCGGTGCCGGCGGACCAGATGGCCTCGCGGCGGGTCAGCCCGAAGCAGTCGAAGGCACCGGCCGTCGCCAGCGCCTCCAGCTGCGCCACGGAGAGATCGCACCGGCGCACCAGATCGCGCATGTCGCGAAACGGCCCCTCCGCGTCGCGCGCGGCGACGATGCGTGCGGCCACCTTCTCACCGATGCCGGTCACCGCTGCGAGCCCCAACCGCACCGCGAACGCGCCGTCGCGGCGATGCGCGGCGGACTCGTCGGGAGCCGCTGCGTCGAAAGGCCCCACGGGCGGCTGCGGGCCGCGGCAGGCCTCCATCCCCGTCGGCTCGGCGCGGTCCCCGAGCGGTTCGAGCCCGGCCTGAGCGCCCGAGAGCTGCACATCGGGTCGACGCACCTCGACGCCGTGGCGCCGGGCATCTGCGGTCAGCGTGGCGGGTGAGTAGAAGCCCATGGGTTGCGCCCGCAGCAGCCCCGCGAGGAACGCCGCCGGGTAGTGCAATTTGATCCATGAGCTCGCGTAGACCAGGAGGCCGAACGAGAGCGAGTGCGACTCGGCGAACCCGAAGTTCGCGAACGCCTGGATCTTGCGGTAGATCGCATCCGCGTCCTCGTCGACGAGGCCGTGGCGCGCCATTCCTGCGTAGAGCTTCTCCTTCAGCGAGTCGATCCGCTCCTGACCGCGTTTGGAGCCCATCGCCCGGCGCATGAGGTCGGCGTCCTCTCCGGAGAGGTCGCCCACCACCATCGCCATCTGCATCAACTGCTCCTGGAAGACGGGGATCCCCTTGGTGCGCTCGAGCACCGGGATGAGGTCGGGATGCGGGTACGTCACCTCCTCGTGGCCGAGCTTGCGCCGCACGAACGGATGCACCGCTCCGCCCTGGATCGGACCGGGCCGGACGAGGGCGATCTCGATCACGAGGTCGTAGAACGCCCGGGGCTGAAGGCGCGGCAGGAGCCCCATCTGCGCGCGCGATTCGACCTGGAACACCCCGATGGAATCGGCGCGGCACAGCATGTCGTAGACCGCCGCCTCCTCCTTCGGCAGGGAGCGCAGCTCCCACGTCTCCCCCGTCGCCGCGCGGATCAGATCGAAGCAATACTGGAGAGCGGAGAGCATTCCGAGTCCGAGCAGGTCGAACTTGACCAGTCCCATCCACGCGGCGTCGTCCTTGTCCCACTGGATGACGGTGCGCCCCGGCATCCGGGCGTGCTCGATCGGCACGACCTCGCCCACCGGCCGCTCGGTGAGCACCATGCCGCCGGAGTGGATGCCGAGGTGGCGCGGCGCCTTGAGCAGTTCGGTCGCATAGGCCACGACCTGATCCGGGATGTCGTGGTCGGGCGCGCTCTCGAGCGACGCACCCCAGCGCTCGACCTGCTTCGACCAGGCGTCCTGCTGTCCGGGTGAGAACCCGAGTGCCCGCGCCATGTCGCGCACGGCGTTCTTGGGGCGGTACTGGATGACGTTGGCCACCTGCGCCGCGCGCTCACGCCCGTACTGCTGGTAGACCCACTGGATGATCTCCTCGCGCCGATCGGAGTCGAAGTCGACGTCGATATCGGGCTCCTCGTCGCGCAGGCTCGACAGGAATCGCTCGAAGGGGAGGTTGTAGGCGATCGCGTCGACCGCGGTGATGTCGAGCAGATAGCAGACGGCGCTGTTCGCCGCCGAGCCGCGACCCTGGCAAAGGATGCCGCGCCGCCGGGCCTCCTGCACGATGCCGTAAACGATGAGGAAGTAGCCGGGGAAGTCCTTCATCTCGATGACCTCGAGCTCGCGCTCGATGCGTCGGCGCTGATCCTCGGTGAGCTTCGGATAGTTGCGCGGCACCGCATCCCATACCAGTTGGCGCAGCCACGACATGGGCGTGTGCCCCTCGGGGACGGGGAGCTTGGGCAGCGCCGGCGCGGCCTTGCGCAGCGGGAACGCCAGTTCGTCGGCGAGTTCTACACTGCGCGCGACCGCGCCGGGGTAGCGGGCGAAGCGGGCCGCCATCTCGGCGCCCGAACGCAGGAACGCACCCCCGTGTGCGGGGAGCCACCCGTCGAGCTCGTCCATGCTGCGGTTGGCCCGCACGGCGGCGATCGCCGCGGCCAGGAGCCTGCGCTCGGGCACCGCGTAGTGCACGTTGCCTGTCGCGACCACGGGAAGTCCTCGTTCTGCGGCGAGGGCGGCGAGGACGTCGTTGGTCTGGGTGTCGCGGGGATCGCCGTGATCGATGAGCTCGACCTGCACCGCACCCCGTCCGAACAGGTCGACGAGCAGATCGAGCTCACGCGCCGCCCCCGCCGGCCCCTCAAGCGTGAGCGCTTGGCGCACGGCGCCCTTGCGGCATCCGGTGAACACGGCCCACTGCGGATCCTTCGGGCCGCCGGACTGCTCGGCGAGCTCGGTCACGTCGTACACCGGACGACCCTTCTCGGCTCCCCGCAGCTGGGCGCGGGTGAGCGCACCGGCGAGACGGTGGTATCCCTCCTGCCCACGGGCGAGCACCAGCAGGTGGCGCCCGACCGGATCGGGGCGCCCCTTCTGCGGCGCGGGCAGATCGAGTGACAGCTCGGCCCCGAACACGGTCTGCAGCCGGCGGGGCTCCGCCGCCTCCGCGAAACGCACCGAGCCGTAGAAGCCGTCGTGGTCGGTGACGGCCAGCGCATGCAGTCCCAGCCGCTCCGCCTGCTCGACGAGCTCTTCCGGCGAGGACGCCCCGTCGAGGAACGAGTACGACGAGTGGGCGTGCAACTCGGCGTAGGGCACGACCTGCTCGGGACGCTCGATCGCCGGTGGCACATAGGGGCCGCGCTTGTGCGACCACGCCGGGCTGTCGCCGCCGTCTGCCCCGGCGGGAACGGGCCTCGGCCGACGCGCGTCGCTGAGGGCGCGCTCGAGCTCCGACCACGGGACGGGCGGGTTGTGCCAGCCCATCAGTCGTACCTCGCCTCGACGCTCCAGCGGCCGTTCTCGTGCACGAGCAGCCAGGCGACCTGGGCCGCGTCGACGATCTGGAACCGGTGCGCAACCCGACGGCGGGCCGCATCCCACTCCCGCTCGATGACCGTCCACGGCCCCGCCCACGAGAGCACCCCGCGACGGGCTCCCCCGACGGCGATGTCGGCGGGCGTTCCCGACAGCGCCCCGCGCTCATCGACGAGGATGCGGGCGCCTTCGGCATCACGCACCTCCGCCGGACGGGGCTCGGGGAACACCGTGGTCGGCAGCGGAGCCGGCAGCGAACCGGGCCAGGGCAGCGACGCATCGCGCGGGGCGACAGCGCGGTCACCCCAGGGCACCATCACCTGTCGCTCGTCGAGCCAGCGCCCGCCGGCGATGACCGGCGTCAGAACGCTCCGATGCCCGAGCATCGCCTGCACTCGCGAGAGCGCGTGGTGCACCTTCTCACGCTCTCCCCGGCCGAACAGTCCCGGCACGTGGTGAGCCTGGTCGTCGACGGCCTCGGGAGAGATGCGCACGCGGGCCACAGGACTGCGCAGTTCCTGCTGCTCGGCAAGCTGCCAGCGCACCCGGTCCACGACCGCCGCGGCGTCGAAGGTGCCCGGATGAAGCCAGACCCGTTCGCTGCGCTCTGCCCGCTCCGACTCGAGCTCCACCCGCAGCTCGGTGCACACCAGCCGCAGCGCGTCGAGACGCGCGATGAACTCCTCAGCCGCCACCCGCATCCCGAACGCAGCCTGCTCGGCGAGCTCGACCGGCGGCTCGAACACGACCTCGCGATCGAGTTCGGGCGGCACCTCGCGGGGGGCCACCGTACGGGAGTCCGCTCCCGCGGCGAGCGCCTGAAGCCGAACTCCCTGCTCTCCGAGGCGATCGCGGATGCCGTCGGTCGGCAGTTCGGCGAACGCCCCCAGGGTGTGGATGCCCAGGCGCGCCAGCAGCGAGGCGAGCGAGGTCTCAGCCCCGGCATCGTGCAGCAGTGTGGCGGGCAGGGGCGCGAGGAACGGGCCCGAAAGCCCCGGCGGTACACACCGGACCGGTGCCTCGGCGGTTGTTGCGGCGCGGGCAGCCTGCTCGGCGGTGAAGGGACCGTCGGCCACACCGATGCGGACGTCGCTCACCCCCGCCTCGTGCAGCGCCGCACGCAGCACGTGCGCGGCCTCCTCCTCGCCGCCGTAGTACCGGGCAGGGCCCCGTGCCTTCAACGCGCACAGCCCTGAGCGGATGATCTGCACGTGCGGCGCGAGGCGTTCGATCGCCGCCACGAGCGGCGCGAAGGCGCGGTGGTCTCGCGCCGCATCCATCGCCACGATCCGCAGGCGAGGACAGGCGCCCTGCGCGTCGCGGCGACGCTGGCCACGGCGCACCCCCTCGGCGCGGGCCGCGGCGGAACAGGCGACCACGACGTTCTTCTCGACGACGGCGACCGCTGCCTCCTCCTCGCCGCTCTCGCGTGTGAAGGCGACCACCGGCCAGTCCGGGATCCAGACCACGAGAGTGCGCACGGGCATCTAGCCCACCGCCCTCATGGGCACGGGTGCGGCGGGAGCGACAGGAGTGAGGGCGCCGTCGCGATCGGGGAGCATGAGTCGCGCCCGCCGGGGCACGGGCGAGCGGCGCGACTGCACGGCGATCGTCACCGTGCGCGACGACAGGTAGCCGTAGCCGTCGCCGAGGCCGTCCCACTGGGAATCGACGATCTGCAGAGCGGCCTCCGCCTGCGGCCACACCCCCTGCACCAGAAGGCTCGCTCCGCGATCGCGCAGTCGCGCCATGAAGCGGGAGGCCTCGGCATCCGACACAGCCCCGGCAGGCCGCACGGCGACCACCGGCATGACCTCGGCGAGGGTCGCGGCCACGGCGAGCCAGCGCGGGCCGGGCTCGGGGACCAGGACGAGGCGCTCAAGCGCCACACCCAGTCCCGCCGCGGCCTCGGCGCCCAGCTCCGGCATCCCCACGGCCGCGCACCACGCCCCCTCGCGCGAGGGGCGTGCGAGCAGCGAGAGCAGCAGCGACGTCGAGGGGGCGACCGTGTATGCGGAGCCGGCGCGAAGCCCTCCACCCGGAAGGAGCTCCGCCAGCGCCGGATGCACCGGCCGCACGGCCGCATCCATCCGCCGCCCCTGAACGCGCTCGAGCTGCGCGCGGAGGCGATGAACCTCACCCACGGCGTCTTCTCGCACGATCACCTTCACTCCGACAGGCTAGAACGGATATTCTAGTTCTTCAATGTCAGATTCGAAGATACGAACGAGTTCGGACATCCTCGTCACAAGGCGACCCGCGACGTGTGCGCGAGGAGTGGGGCAGGCGGCACCCTACGTGCCGCCTGTGACATCACCTCAGCGATCGATCGTGCA
This sequence comes from Microbacteriaceae bacterium PS02066, assembly GCA_029959545.1. Lineage (GTDB taxonomy): Bacteria > Actinomycetota > Actinomycetes > Actinomycetales > Microbacteriaceae > Microbacterium > Microbacterium binotii. Next base: position 25,211 of record JASCPH010000020.1, read on the forward strand.
CATCTCGCTCGGATGCGACGATCTCGGCCGTCGTCCGGATGCGGGCGAACCCGCCTTGCTGAAGAACGAGGGCCGTGGTCGCCATGATCTCCGCCGCCGTGCGCATCACACGCCCCATACCGCTGATCTCGGCATCGAGATCGAAGGTGCGGGTCGCATCCCACACCACCGTGGTGTCGTATCCGAGATTGCCCGCCATGCGCGCCGTCGTCTCGACGCACATGTTGGTCTGGATGCCGCAGATCAGCAGCTCGCCTATCCCCCGCTCCTGCAACCAGGCATGCAGGTCGGGGTCGCCGTAGAACGCGGAGTTCACGCTCTTGGTGATCAGCAGCGCGGCCGGGACGCGGTCGACGACATCGACGAGCGCGTTGCCCGCGGCGGTCGGATGCAGCACGGAGGTCTCGCTGCGCGAGTCGTGACGGACCACGACGACCGGGATGCCCTCGAGCTCGGCATACCGCAACAGCGCGGCGACGTTCTGCTCGCACTGCGGATTCGCCGTCGGCCCCCAGAACTCCAGGTCGTCGAACCCCTTCTGCATGTCGATCACCACGAGCGCGCGCGTCATGCCTTCATCCCACCACGCGACACCGGCACCGGCGCCTTATCCGGCTGCCGACCGGCGACCGATTCCTGCCGCCGCATGCGGCGGCGATGCGGCAGCACGCCCCACACCACACCGCCGAGCACGAGGACGAGCCCGAACACCTGCGCGGGGCCGAACGGCTCCCCCGCGAGCACGACCCCCAGCACGACGCCGGTGACCGGATTCAGCAGTCCGACGAGGCCGACCGCGGCGGCGGGCAGCCGCTGGAGACCGGCGAACCAGGCCGCGTAGGCCACCGCTGTGCCGATGAGCATGACGTAAGCGAACCCGATGAGAGCCTCGGGCGTGAGGTGCGGTGGCGGCCCCTCGACGATCAGCGCGACGGGCACGAGAACGATGGAGCCCGCCAGCAGCTGCCACGACGTCATCGCGAGCGCCGGCACCTCCTGCCCCCAGCGCGAGGTGAGGACGAAGCCGAAGGAGGAGGCGACCATGGCCCCCAGCGAGGCGGCGATGCCCCACGGATCGACCGAGCCCGCGCCGACACCGAGCATGAGCACGACGCCCGCGATCCCGATCGCCGCGCCCAGGGCGGCGGCGACGCGTGGTCGCTGACCCAGCAGCGCCCACGCGAAGAGCATGATGCATGCCGCCGAGGTGGACATGAGGGTCGCCGCCAGGCTCGACGGAAGCCGCTGCCCGACGATGTAGATCAGCACGCTGAAGCCGCCGACGTTCAGCACTCCCAGCAGCAGGGACCGCCACCACCACGAGCCGCGCGGGAGGCGGCGGGCGAACAGCAGCACGAGCAGCCCCGCGGGCAGACAACGGATCACAGCGCCCCACAGTGGCACGTCGGGCGGCAGCAGATGCCGGGTCACGACGTAGGTGCTTCCCCACGCGATCGGCGCGATCGCAGTGATGAGGACCCATCGTCGCCATTTATCTTCCATGGAAGGAAATACTACCTTCCATGGAAGGTATCGTGGTTGCATGAGCGGAACCGAGGATCGCGTCAGCCGCATCCAAGACGACTGGCGACGGGAGCGTCCCGACCTCGACCCGTCCCCCCAGGGCGTCATCGGCCGCATCCACCGTGTGGGCATGGCCCTCACCCGCGAGCTCACCGCGGTCTACGCCCGCTTCGGGCTCACCGAGGCGGAGTTCGACCTGCTCGCGTCACTCCGGCGGGCGGGCGCGCCCTACAGCCGGCCGGCCGGCGAGCTGGCAGAGCACACGATGGTCACCTCGGGCGGACTCACCAAGCGGGTCGACCGCCTCGTCGAGCGCGGCCTTGTCACGCGCTCAGGATCCGACGCCGACGGCCGGCGCCGCCTGGTCTGCCTGACGGATGCCGGGCGCGCGCTGATCGATGACGCCTTCACCGCCCACATCGCCAACGAACACCGACTGGTCCAGATGCTGGACGCGCCGGATGCGGAGCAGCTCGCCCGCATCCTGCAGCACTGGAGCGAGCAGCTCGAGCGATAGCAGGGCTCAGGCGGCGAGCGCCAGGTACGGCTCCCACCGGGGATCGGCGCGCTCGGTTCCGCGCACGCTCCAACCCGAGCCGTGCGGCACGTCGGGCACGAGCCGCAGCGTCCACGACATCTCCTGCGGCGTGCGATCCCCCTTGACGTTGTTGCAGCGCAGGCAGCACGCCACCAGGTTCTGCCAGGTGTCGCGCCCGCCGCGCGAACGCGGCAGCACGTGGTCGATGGTGGATGCGGCCTTCCCGCAGTACGCGCAGCGGTGTCCGTCGCGGCGCAGCACTCCCCGGCGGGTCACCGGCACGTTGCGCACGTTGGGTATGCGCACATAACGGGTGAGGATGATGACCGCGGGCCGGTCATAGATCTGCGTCGTGCCCCAGATGGGCACGTCCTCGACGCGTTCGACGATGGTCGCCTTCTCGTTCATGACGAGCACAAGAGCTCGTTTGAACGAGACGACGGCCAGCGGCTCGTAGCCGGCGTTCAACACCAGTGTGCGCATTCCTTGTCCTCTCGAATGGCCCGGACGGCTTCGCGGATATTCGATTCGATGGACGCATCGCGGGTGCGGAGGCATGAAAAAAGGCGCTGTCTCATGGACAGCGCCTTGAACACACGGGAAACCCGTGTGTGTCGGTCACGTGATGCCGAAGGACGAGCAGACCGAGCGCATCCATGGTTCGGATGCGTGGTGAACTGCCCATCGGCGCCCTCCGCTTCTCTCAGCGTCGTGCCCTCAGGGTAGCCCACCGCGACGCGCCCGGGACGCGCGCTTGATGAACTCTCGGAATCGTGTCGGGGTCAACCCGCGTTGGCCTGCAGCCAGGCGTAGGGGTCGACAAGGCCGCCGCCGATGCGCACCTCGAAGTGGAGGTGGTTTGCGGTGGAGGAGCCGGTGCTTCCCATCAGACCGATGATCTGGCCCGCTTCGACGTAGTCGCCGGGGTTCACCAGCGTCTGCGTCATGTGGCCGTAGAGAGTCGTGACGCTCTGACCGTTGATCACGCTGTCGAGCACGACCGCGTAGCCGTAGCCGTAGTACCAGCCGGCGACGCGCACGGTTCCTGCGGCGGCGGCGAACTCCGGGGTACCGGCCGCTCCGAGCAGGTCGACGCCCTGGTGGTAGCCGTCGGCGCCGAATCCGCGGCCCACGCGGATCTGCGACATGTCGAGCGGCCAGCGCACGGCGCCGCTACCGGGGGCGACCATGTTCAAGTCGACGTTGGCGGCGGAGACCGAGGCGGCGGATGCGGCGGCGGCGATGCGCGCGGCGGCGGCCTCGGCGGCCTTCTTCTTCTCGACCTCTTCGGGCGTAGTCGCGCCGTAGGTGCCGCGGTCGAGATCTGCCGAGGTCACCGTGGAGGCGACGACGAGCGACTGCGGGTTCTCGGCTGCCACCTGCTCGATCGTGGCCGCATCCGTGCCACCGTTGAACGCGGCGTAGGCGGGAAGGGCGACGGTCGCGACGAGGCCGCCGACCATGCTCAGGATCACGACGCTGCGCAGGGGCTTGCGGAAGCTGCGGCCGATGCGGGCCGGGCGTGCGGCACGTACGACGACGGTCTTGGTGCGGGCCACCTGACCCTGGGCGGTGCGAGCCAGTTCGCGCATGCTGCGGCGACTGGTCACGGGATTCGCGGCGGCCTCGGGCGCGCCTGCCGACGAATCGTCGTTCTGTTCAGCCAAATCATCCTCCGGCGCCTCCGCGCTCATAGCGCTGGCTCGTCGGCACTCGATGTCGGGGCACGATATGCGGGTTGCACCACACGGACGACGAGCCGGAGAGGCAATCCGTACGGGATCCATCGGTGGGCTTCTCACCTGCGGACTGTCCGAGGTTACCCGAAGGTAACGAATAAGTCACGCCGGTGCGGGCCGGATCAATACCGCGACGAGCTGTGGAGAGCAGCTCTCAGCGGGCGTCGGCGACGAGGAAGATGTGGCCGGCGACCTCGACGGGAAGCTCCAGTCCCTCGTCCGAACCGTCCATCTGCACGAGGACGTAGCCCTCGTTGTACTGGAACGATCCGGCGGCGCCGGGGACGACACCGGCGGCGCGCAGCTGCTGCAGGAGCTCGGGGTCGACCTGGGCGGGCTCGGCGAGGCGACGCACGGTGCCGGTGATCGGCCCCCCCTCGGCGTCGAGCTTGCGGACGAGGCCGACGACGCCCTCCTCGAACGTGGAGCTGGGCAGATCGCCCAGCTGGTCCAGACCCGGGATGGGGTTGCCGTAGGGCGACTCGGTGGGGTGGCCGAGCAGCTCGACGAGCCGACGCTCCACTTGCTCGCTCATGACGTGCTCCCAGCGGCAGGCCTCTTCGTGGACGTACGCCCAGTCGAGCCCGATCACGTCGCTCAGCAGACGCTCGGCGAGGCGGTGCTTGCGCATGACGTCGACGGCCTTCTGTCGACCGGAACCCGTCAGCTCCAGCGAGCGGTCGTCGGAGACGATGACGAGACCGTCGCGCTCCATCCGACCGACTGTCTGCGAGACGGTCGGGCCAGAGTGACCGAGCCGTTCGCTGATGCGTGCACGCAGCGGAACGATGTTCTCCTCCTCGAGCTCGAGGATGGTGCGCAGATACATCTCTGTCGTGTCGATCAGGTCGGTCATGAACGTGTCCTCGAAGTCATAGGGGCCCGAAGAGAGCCTATCCAACGTGACGATGGTCACGGCGGTCGGCGGCGAGCACGCCCCTAGAATCGAGCCATGTCCCACGTCGTGCTCCCTCGCGAGATCCTGCCCGCCGACGGCCGCTTCGGATGCGGTCCCTCGAAGATCCGCCCGGAGCAGGTCGCTGCTCTGGCCGAGCGCGGTTCGTCGCTGCTGGGCACCTCGCACCGCCAGGCCCCCGTCAAGAACCTCGTCGCGAGCGTGCGGGAGGGCCTCGCGGCACTGCTGCGCCTGCCGGACGGGTACGAGATCGTCGTCGGCAACGGCGGATCGACCGCATTCTGGGATGCGGCCGCGTTCGGTCTCATCGAGAACCGCGCACAGAACCTGGTGTTCGGGGAGTTCGGCGGCAAGTTCGCCGCTGCCGCGGCGGCACCGTGGCTGCAGGCGCCTGACGTCCGCAAGGCCGCGCCCGGCACGAGCGCCGCACCCGAGGTCGTGGAGGGCGTCGACGTGTACGCCTGGCCGCACAACGAGACGTCGACCGGCGTCGCCACCCGCATCGCCCGCGTCGCGGGGGATGCCGGCGCACTGACGGTGATCGACGCGACGAGCGCGGCGGGCGGCATCGACTTTGACGTCGCGGAGACCGACGTCTACTACTTCGCCCCTCAGAAGAACCTCGGCTCCGACGGGGGCCTGTTCTTCGCGGCCGTCTCGCCCGCGGCGATCGAGCGGATCGAGCGCATCGCCGCATCCGATCGCTACATCCCGGAGTTCCTGAGCCTGAAGAACGCGCTCGACAACTCCCGCCTGCAGCAGACGCTCAACACTCCGGCGCTGTCGACGCTGGTGCTGCTCGACGAGCAGGTGCGCTGGATCAACGCCAGCGGCGGCCTGAGTTGGGCCGCTGCCCGCACCGCCGAGTCGTCGCAGGTGCTCTACGACTGGGCCGAGGCGTCGAGTGTGGCAACGCCCTTCGTCGCCGATGTCGCCGACCGCTCCCCCGTGGTCGTCACGATCGACTTCGACGAGAGCGTGGATGCGGCGGCCGTGGCCGCGAGCCTGCGCGCGAACGGCATCGTCGACACGGAGCCGTACCGCAAGCTCGGACGCAATCAGCTGCGCGTGGCGACGTTCACCTCGATCGATCCCGACGACGTGCGTCAGCTGACGCGCAGCATCGACTACACCCTCGAGCACCTCTGACCGGAGGGGCTCCGCACCCCCGCCGGGTGAGTACACGTTCGCCGGGTGAGCATTCGATGTGATGCTCACCCGGCGAACGGATGCTCACTGGGCGTCGCCCGTGGCGGACTCAGTCCTCGGACTCGTCCTCGTCGGAGTCGTCCTCGTCATCCGCGTCTTCCTCGGACTCGTTGTCGTCGAGATCCTCGTCTTCGTCGTAGTCGTCGTCGAGCTCGTCGATGTCGACGCCGTCGACATCGCCCGCGTGCAGGATCGATTCGCCGCCGTCCTCCGCGTCGTCTTCCTCGTCTTCCGACTCGTCGAGGTCGTCCGCATCCTCGTCGGAGTCGTCGTCCTCGGCGTCGTCCTCATCGTCCTCGGCTTCTGCGGCCGCCTCCGCCGCCGCGGCCTGCTGGGCGTGGTATTCCGCCAGGCGCGTCGCCCACGGCACCCACTCGGGCGCAAGGAGGGCGCCGTCACCCGGCAGCAGCTCGACCTCGAGGACCGTGGGCTCGGCTCCCTCGACGCGCGCCAGCGAAACCGTCCAGTACCAGCCCGGGTATCCGGCCAGGCGGTTCTCGAAGCGGAGCGAGACGACACCGTCGGGCTCGAGCGTGTACCCGGCCGCAGGCCCGACGGTCTGGGGCTTGGTGATCTCGTGGAGAGCGGAGAGCGCCAGCTCATGAGCGGCGAGAAGCTCGGCATCCGGCTCACGAGGCTCGGTTTCAGCCTCGACCTCGCGCTCGGGCTCGGGCTCGACGGTGTCGGCATCGCCGATGGCGGCTTCCTCCGCCGCGACCTCCGTCACGACGGCTTCGTCGGCCTGTGCGACGAGCTCCGCATCGACGGCCTCGTCCCAGACCGGTTCTGCGCCGGACTCAGGCGTCGAGGTCATCGGCTACCTTGCGCAGCACCGCAGCGATCTTCCTGGAGTGCGACGACGACGGGTAGCGCCCTCGACGCAGATCACCGCCGATCCCGTCGAGCAGCTTCACGAGGTCTTCGAGGATGATCGCCATGTCGTCGGCGGGCTTGCGCGCACGCTTCGCGAGGCTGACGGGGGCATCCAGCACCCTCACCGACAGCGCCTGCAGACCACGCTTGCCGTCGGCCACACCGAACTCCAGCCGCGTCCCGGGCTTGACCGAGGTCGTGCCCTGCGGGAGAGCCGTGGCGTGAAGAAAGACGTCCTGACCGTCATCCGAGGAGATGAAGCCGAACCCCTTCTCCTCGTCGTAGAACCTGACCTTGCCGGTGGGCATGGACACCTCGCTGCTGCTCTGCACCCGAAATCGTTCGCGGGCGCGACGGAACGCGGATCGGAAGATCCCCTGGTTCCAGCCTACGACACCCCCGGCGAGGCGATAGGCTGATGCGGATGAGCACGCCCACGCCCGACAGCGACCTCCCGGTCAGCCGCCTCGACCGCATCCTCGCGTTCATGGCGCTGGGGCTTCTCGCGCTCTCGGTGCTGTCGTTCCTGTCGATCATGATCAGCACCGCGATGGGCCTCACCCACGAGGACTACGGCACGGGCATCTGGCCCGCCGTGAGCGCCGTCGTCTACGTCGCTCCCCCGCTGGCATTCGTGCTCATGCTCACCGTCATCATCCGCGCCTTCATCAGAAGGGCTCGGGCGAACCGAGCCAGGTGACGGTGGCGGGCCCCTCGGACGAACGCGCGCTGGCGTCGCTGCTTGCCGCGTCCGGCGACGAGGAACTGGCCCAGCTCTTCGCCGCGCGAAAGCTCCCGCCGTCGACCCCCGCGCAGGATTTCTTCGACATCGCGGCAACGCTTCTCACCGACGCCAGCGTCGATCGCGCCCTGACGCGACTGGCCGCACCCGAACTCGCCGCCCTGGCCGCCGCGCAGACGGGGCCGGTCGCTGCGCCCCTTCGTTCAGCGCTCGCATCCCGCGCCCTGCTCGATGCCGACGGCGTCCCGTTCCAGACGGTGCGGTCGCGACTGGCCGAGCGAGCCGGGTCCGAGGCGTTCACCTCCCCCGCGGTGGCGCCTCTCCCCCCCGCGGATCCGCAGAGCGTCGCGGCTGCCGCGGAGCGCGCTTTCGAGCAGGTCGCCTCGCTCGTCGACATCCTGCTCGCTGCCACATCCGCTCCCCTGTCGCGCACGGGCGCAGGCTCCATCAGCGCGACAGAGCGCCGTCGACTCATCGACGACGGCGCGGTCGCCTCGGCGGAACAGCTCGAGGACCTCATCGTGCTCGGAGCCGACGCGGGGCTGCTCAGCGACGAGGATCGCAGCTGGCAGGCGACGGATGCGGCACCCGAGTGGCTCGACGAGGGCACGAGCGACCGGTGGGGCGAAGTGGCGTCGGCGTACGTGCGCGCTCTCCCCGAGGCTCTACGCACTCCCGAAGGCGGCTTCCTCCCGCCTCCCGCGTGGCCGGGCGTCTACCGCCTCGACCCCGAATGGCCGGAACAGGCTGCGGCACTGGTGCGCCGGGGGGTGCTGTGGGGGGTCCTCGCCGACGACGGGCTGCTGCCTTGGACAGCGCAGCTGTCCCGCACGGGAGAAGTGGACACCCGCACCCTGACGGCGGCCCTGCCGCCGGAAGTCGACAAGATCTACCTGCAGGCCGATCTTTCTGCGATCTCTCCCGGCCCGCTCGCGCCGCGACTCGAGCAGCGCCTGCGTCGGATGGCGACGCGCGAGACCAGGGCGCAGGCCTCGACCTATCGCTTCACCGCCGAGTCGTTGACAGCCGCGATGAGCGGCGGCGAGAGCGCAGAGTCCGTGCACGCCTTCCTGTCCGAGATCTCGCTCACCGGCATCCCCCAGCCGCTGGCGTATCTCATCGACGCGACCGCGGCGCGACACGGCGCGATCCGCGTCGGCACGGATGCCGCCACGGGCCGTACGGTGGTGCGCAGCTCGTCCCCGCAGCTGCTGGCGACCATCGCCGTCGATCAGTCGCTGCGCCCCGTCGGTCTCGTGGAGCACGAGGGCGCCCTCGTCTCGCGCGCCGGGCGGGACGCCGTGTACTGGTCGCTCGTGGATGCGCGCTACCCCGTGGTCGCCGTCGACGAGAACGATCATCTCGAACGGGTCTTGCGCCGCTCGATGCGACAGGCCGCGCCCGAGCCGCCCCCGCGCGAACAGTACCGGGAGCTCATCGCGGCCCTGCGCGGCGCGCAGTCCGGGGACGCGGACGCCGCCTGGCTCGAGCGCGAACTCGAACAGGCTGTGCGCGCCCGCGCGACGATCGATGTCACGGTGAGCCTGCCGGACGGTTCGACGAGGGTCTTCGCGCTGGAGGCGACGGGTCTCGGCGGCGGGCGCCTGCGCGGGCTCGACCGTGCCGCCGATGTCGAGCGCACGCTGCCGATGACGAGCATCGTCTCGGTGAGCCCGCGCTGACGGCGAGCCGACCCTCATCCGCCGCCGCGCCGGTAAACTCGACGGTTATGTCCGACGGCCCCCTGATCGTCCAGAGCGATCGCACGGTTCTGCTCGAAGTCGCCCACCCCGAGTCCGAGAACGCACGGCACGAGCTGGCCGTCTTCGCCGAGCTCGAGCGTGCTCCCGAGCACATCCACACCTACCGCATCACGCGCCTCGGACTGTGGAATGCCCGCGCGGCCGGACACGACGCGCAGGACATGCTCGACACCCTCGACCGCTGGTCGCGCTTTCCCGTGCCGCCGTCGGTCGCTACCGACATCCGCGAGACCGTCGGCCGCTACGGACGCCTCGTCATCGAGCGAGGTCCGTACGGCGACGACGAGGACGCCCTCTTGCTGCGCTCCACGGATGCGGCCGTGCTCGCCGAGGTCTCCCGCAACAAGCGCATCCAGCCCCTGCTCATCGCGCACCCCTCCCCGGGCGTTCACGTGATCGACGCCTGGGCGCGGGGTCAGATCAAACAGGAGTTGCTGAAGATCGGCTGGCCCGCCGAAGACCTGGCCGGCTACACGCCCGGCACCCCGCATCCGATCGACCTCGAAGAGACCGACTGGTCGCTGCGGCCCTACCAGCGTCAGGCCGTGGACATCTTCACGGAGGGCGGCTCCGGCGTCGTCGTGCTCCCCTGTGGCGCGGGCAAGACCCTCGTGGGGGCGGCCGCCATGGCCGACACCAAGACGACGACGCTCATCCTCGTGACCAACGCCGTGAGCGCGCGCCAGTGGCGCGACGAGTTGCTCAAGCGCACCACCCTCACGCCCGAGGAGATCGGCGAGTACTCGGGCCAGGTCAAAGAGGTCAAGCCCGTCACGATCGCGACGTATCAGATCCTCACCGCGAAGCGGAAGGGCGAGTACGCCCACCTCGCGCTGCTCGATGCCCTGGACTGGGGCCTCGTGGTCTACGACGAGGTGCATCTGCTTCCGGCACCCGTGTTCAAGCTGACCGCCGATCTGCAGGCTCGACGCCGCCTCGGCCTCACGGCGACGCTCGTGCGCGAGGACGGACGCGAGGGCGACGTCTTCAGCCTCATCGGCCCCAAGCGCTTCGACGCACCCTGGAAGGAGATCGAAGCCCAGGGGTTCATCTCCCCGGCCGCCTGCTTCGAGGTGCGCGTCGATCTGCCCGCCGACGAGCGGCTCGAATACGCCGCAGCCGTCGACGAGGACCGCTATCGTCTGGCCGCCACGGCCCCGGCGAAGATCGACGTCGTGCGGGCGCTCGCCGCACGACACAGCGACGAGCAGATCCTCGTGATCGGCCAGTACCTCGACCAGATCGACATCATCGCCGAGGCGCTCGGCGCCCCGAAGATCACCGGTGCGACCCCGGTCGACGAGCGCGAACAGCTCTATCAGGCCTTCCGTGAGGGAACGGTGCCGCTGCTCGTGGTCTCGAAGGTCGCCAACTTCTCGGTCGACCTGCCTGATGCGTCCGTGGCGATCCAGGTCTCCGGATCGTTCGGGTCCCGCCAGGAGGAGGCGCAGCGTCTCGGACGCCTCCTGCGGCCGAAGAGCAACGGCCACACGGCCAGCTTCTACACGCTCATCGCCCGCGACACCGTCGATCAGGACTTCGCGCAGAACCGGCAGCGATTCCTGGCAGAGCAGGGCTACAGCTACACGATCCTGGATGCGGACGACCTACTGGCCGCAACGCGCTGACCCGCCGGGAACGCCCGCATCCAGCCATCCCACCGAATCGGTCACCATAATGGGCCTATGACCGCACCGCGCATCCTCGTCGTCGACGACGAACCGAACATCCGCGACCTGCTCATCACGAGTCTGAAGTTCGCCGGTTTCCAGGTTCGCGCCGTCTCCAACGGGGCACAGACGATCTCGGCCGTCCTCGAGGAGGAGCCGGATCTCATCGTGCTCGATGTCATGCTTCCCGACATGAACGGCTTCAGCGTGACCAAGCGCCTCCGCGAGGCCGGATACACCGCCCCGATCCTCTTCCTCACCGCGAAGGACGACACCGAAGACAAGATCACCGGACTGAACGCCGGTGGCGACGACTATGTCGCCAAGCCGTTCTCGCTCGACGAGATCGTCGCCCGCATCCAGGCGATCCTGCGCCGCACGATGCAGGCGGACGAGGAGTCGGTGATCCGCGCCGGCGAGATCACCATGGACCAGGACACCCACGACGTGTACGTGGGTGACGCGCAGATCGAGCTGAGTCCCACCGAGTTCAAGCTGCTGCGCTACCTCATGCTCAACCCGAACCGGGTTCTGTCCAAGGCTCAGATCCTCGACCATGTCTGGGAGTACGACTTCAACGGTGACGCGGGCATCGTCGAGAGCTACATCTCGTACCTGCGTCGCAAGATCGATCCGCACTCCTCCGAGCCTCTCATCCAGACCAAGCGCGGCTTCGGCTACATGCTGAAGACCAAGTCCTGACACCGGAGCGCGCCCTGGGCACCGAGAGCGACAGCGTCACACGCTGGTGGCGCGGGATCAGCCTGCGCGCGAAGGTGACGGGGGTGACGGTGGCGGTGCTCGTCATCGGACTGCTCGCGGCAGGGCTGGGAACCATGGTGTTCCTGCGCACGACGCTGCTGACGAACCTCGATCAGAACCTCAAGCAGGTCGCCCAGTCCGCGATCGCGAGCGCGCTGGTGGAAGCCACGATCGACTCCGACGGCAACCTCGAGTTCGCCCCGCGAGCGGAAGCCGGTGGCACTGCCTACACGGTTGCGCTGTACGCGTGCACGGCGGAGGGCACACGGCTCGCGGTCGCGGGCGGCCAGGATGCGTCCACGACGCCGGTGCTTCCCGACACCTATCCCTGCGACCGCGCCTACATCGACCAGGACACCGTCACGACGCTCGAGGGCAGCAACAACTCCCACTTCCGCGCGACGGTCATCGTGACGCCGGTGGAGGGCACCAATGCGACCGTCGTGCAGCTGGTCGCGGTGCCCACCGGTCCGACGGAGCGGATCGTCGCCACCTATCTCGGCATCTACGCGATCCTGGCGCTGGTGATCGTGATCGCGAGCGCCTTCCTCATCCGGTGGGTCGTGACCCTCACCTTCCGCAGTCTCGGACAGGTGGAACGCACGGCCGATGCGATCGCCGGCGGCGACTTCAGTCAGCGCATGACCGACATCGAGCCCGACACCACCGAGGTCGGCCGCCTCAAGCGCGCCATCAACACGATGCTCGGACGCGTCGATGCGGCCATCTCGCAGCGCGACGCCACCGTGCGTCAGATGCGCCGGTTCATCGGCGATGCGAGCCACGAGCTGCGCACTCCCCTCGTGACCGTGCGCGGTTACGCGGAGCTCTACCGGATGGGTGCGATCCAGGATGCCGATGCCACCGCGCAGGCCATGGAGCGCATCGAGAAGGAGGCCATGCGCATGACCTCCATGGTCGAGGATCTCCTGGCCCTCGCACGCCTCGACGAGAAGCGCGACCTCGTGCTCTCGCCCGTCGATCTGCGCCCCATCGCCCGCGACGCGGCACTGGATGTCGGTGCCTCGGCGCCGCAGCGCAGCGTGAGCGTGATCGACACGACCTCCTCCGCTCCCGAGCCGCTGCGCACACCCCCGGTGTCGACCTCGCCGCACACACCCGCAGAGGTGCCGCCGCGTCGGCGCGGAGCCGTTCCCACGGCCGCGATCACTCTCGCCGCCCGCCTGCGGCGACGCACACGGGAGGGCGGCGAAACCGGCGAGGTGCATCCGCTGCCGGTGGCCTTCCATCCGCGCACCCCGATGATGCCGCCCGTCGTGATGGGCGAAGAGAACCGCATCCGTCAGGTCATCGCGAACCTTCTGGGCAACGCGCAGCGCTTCTCCGCAGAGGACTCCCCTATCGAGCTGCGCGTGGGCACGGACCTCGAGACCCGCATGGGCTGGATCGACGTGATCGACCACGGCGAAGGCATTCCCGAGCAGATCCGCACCCAGATCTTCCAGCGGTTCTGGCGCGCCGACACCTCGCGCGCCCGGGAGACGGGCGGATCGGGGCTCGGCCTGTCGATCGTCGCCTCGATCGTGGAATCGTTGCAGGGAACCGTCGAGGTGCGCGACAGCGAGGGCGGCGGAGCGACCTTCCGGGTCTCGCTCCCCCTCGCCGTCGACCAGGATGCGTCCGCGCACCTGCTCATCGACACCCAGCCCCTGGAGCGTCTCCCGGATCTGCCGCTGTCCTGATCTCCCCAACCGGCACGATCCGGTGCGTGCTCCCCGTCCCCGCGGCAGGGTCGGCGGCGCGCGGGATACAGCACCTAACGTCGGAGTCTCCGACAGAGAGGGGCTCCCATGGCGACCTTCGCCGTAGACAGCGACCAAGTGACCGCAGCGACCATCGCGATCCGTGGAACCATCGACCGGCTGCAGGGAGAGTCCACGGCACTGCTCGCGCAGCTCGGCGCACTCCAGAGCTCGTGGACCGGCGCCGCATCCGGCATGTTCCAAGGAACGATCGAACAGTGGCGGGCCGCCCAACGCACCGTGGAGGATGCCCTCGCGAGCATCCATGTGGCGCTGGGTGTGGCCGCGCAGCACTACACCGAGGCGGAGCAGGCGAACATGACGCTGTTCCGCTGACGTCTCCGGTTCCCACGCCGAAACGGCGGATGCCCCGGTCCCTTGCGGGGCCGGGGCATCCGTTTCGTGAGGTCTGGACTCAGAAGTCCATGCCGCCCGACGGGTCAGCGGGAGCGGCAGCAGCCTTCTCCGGCTTGTCGGCGACGACGGCCTCGGTGGTCAGGAACAGACCGGCGATCGACGCGGCGTTCTGCAGCGCCGAGCGGGTGACCTTGGCGGGGTCGATGATGCCCTGCGCAAAGAGGTCGCCGTACTCACCGGTCGCGGCGTTCAGGCCGTGACCGACGGGCAGGTCCGCCACCTTGTTGGCGACGACACCGGGCTCGAGGCCGGCGTTGAGGGCGATCTGCTTGAGCGGAGCCTCGATGGCGACGCGCACGATGTTCGCACCGGTCGCCTCGTCACCGGTCAGCTGGAGACCGCCGAAAGCGGTCTTGCCGGCCTGGATGAGCGCGACACCACCACCGGCGACGACACCCTCCTCGACGGCAGCCTTCGCGTTGCGGACGGCGTCCTCGATGCGGTGCTTGCGCTCCTTGAGCTCGACCTCGGTGGCCGCGCCCGCCTTGATGACGGCAACGCCGCCGGCGAGCTTGGCGAGACGCTCCTGGAGCTTCTCGCGGTCGTAGTCGCTGTCCGTGTTGTCGATCTCGCGACGGATCTGGGTCACGCGACCCTCGATCTGAGCGGAGTCGCCGGCACCTTCGACGATCGTGGTCTCGTCCTTGGTGATGATGACCTTGCGGGCACGGCCGAGCAGGTCGAGGGTGGCGTTCTCGAGCTTGAGACCGACCTCCTCGGTGATGACCTGTCCACCCGTGAGGATCGCGATGTCCTGCAGCTGGGCCTTGCGGCGGTCGCCGAAGCCGGGAGCCTTGACGGCGGCCGACTTGAAGATGCCACGGATCTTGTTCAGCACCAGGGTCGCGAGAGCTTCGCCCTCGACGTCCTCGGCGATGATGACGAGCTCCTTGCCGTCCTGGATCACCTTGTCGACGATCGGCAGGAGGTCCTTGATGTTCGAGATCTTCTGGTTGGCGATCAGGATGTAGGGGTCTTCGAAGACCGCTTCCTGACGCTCCGGGTCGGTCACGAAGTAGGGGTTCAGGTAGCCCTTGTCGAAGCGCATACCCTCGGTGAGCTCGAGCTCGGTGCCGAAGGTGTTGGACTCCTCGACCGTGACCACGCCCTCCTTGCCGACCTTGTCGATCGCCTCGGCGATGAGCTCGCCGATCGCGGGGTCGGCGGCGGAGATCGACGCCGTGGCGGCGATCTGCTCCTTGGACTCGATCTCCTTGGCGTCGGCCAGCAGCGCCTCGGTCACCGCGGCGACAGCCTTCTCGATGCCCTTCTTGAGCGAGATGGGGTCAGCACCGGCGGCGACGTTGCGCAGACCCTCGCGCACGAGTGCCTGTGCGAGGACCGTGGCCGTCGTGGTTCCGTCACCGGCGACGTCGTCGGTCTTCTTGGCGACCTCCTTGACGAGCTCCGCGCCGATCTTCTCGTACGGGTCGTCGAGCTCGATCTCCTTGGCGATGGAGACACCGTCGTTCGTGATCGTGGGTGCGCCCCACTTCTTCTCGAGGACGACGTTGCGGCCACGGGGACCCAGGGTCACCTTGACGGCGTCGGCCAGGATGTTCAGGCCGCGCTCGAGGCCACGACGGGCCTCCTCATCGAAAGCGATGATCTTTGCCATGTGTGTCTCGTCCCTCCCGGACGTTGGCTTGCGTCTTTAGCACTCAGTGATATCGAGTGCTAATCCATTCTGGCACTCGCCCCCGGGGAGTGCAAGCCGCCGCGAACGTGTCGCGAGGGCGCGGCACACACGACGAGACCCCCGAGCACCGACGGGTGCTCGGGGGTCTCGTGAGCGGGGTCTCAGGCGACGATGCGAACCGACTCGGCCTGCGGACCCTTCTGTCCGCTGCCGACCGTGAACTCCACGGCCTGCCCTTCTTCGAGGACGCGGAATCCGGTCATGTCGATGTTCGAATAGTGGACGAAGACGTCCTCACCGTCGCCGGAGGTGATGAATCCATACCCCTTCTCGGCGTTGAACCATTTGACGGTGCCCTGGGCCATACGAGTCTCCTGATGCTGTAGAACGCAGTCATCGTATGCAGCCGAAACAGCGCCGAAGCGCCGGATTCGGCACAGTTGACACAGCAGCAGCGAACTGTTTACGCCGCGGAAACACGCGACCCTCGGCGATCAGCTTCAGGAGGTCGGACTGGGGCTGGGCGCCCCCGCCGCGGTGCGATCGAGTCCGATGACGACCGTCAGCTGCTTCGCCTGCGACTCGTCGACATCGGCGGTGCCGGCGTCATCCGTCGGCTGATACTGGGTGCTCTGGGCGATATCCGCTCCGCCGATGAGCTCGGCGAGACCCTTCGCCGCCGCCTCGTCGCCGGGGAAGGCGTAATAGACCGTCGTCTGGGGGAAGTCGGTGGCGCTGGCGCTGCTCGCGTTGACGAGGTCGGCACCCCAGCCCTTCGCGATGAGCTCGTCTTTCAGGGCGGTCGCGAGTCCCGTCTCCGGCGTCGCGTTGAGCACCAGCACGGAGAAGGACATGTCGACGACCGGCGTCACCTCGGCGGTCGGGGTGGGTGTGGGCGTCGGAGAGGGCACCAGCACGATCCGACCGGAAAGCACCAGGCTCCCGAAGATCCCCGCGGCGATGAGGACGATCGTGACGACGATCGCCCAGAGGGTGACGACACCCGCTCGCATGCGCGGGTTCTCGGCACGATGGGCTCCCACACGTCCCGAGGTGTTCGGCAGGTCGTCGAAGCGGTCGCGGGGATGCGGGGTTCGGGACACCCCACGATGCTACCGGAGCGCGTCATCCCGCCCACGAAGCGCGGCCTCAGGCGCCGCGTCGAACCGTTGAGCGGTCGCGTCGACGCTCATCGCGGATGCGGCGCAGGCGGCCGACGAGAAGCGGATCGTGGGCCAGGGCGGCCTGCGAGTCGATCAACCTTCCCAGCAGTTGGTAGTACCGCGCCGGAGCGAGCTGCAGCTCGACGCGGATCGCCTCCTCCTTGGCGCCGGTATGTCCGAGCCAGCGCGCCTCGAAGGCGAGCAGCTGGGAGTCGCGCTCGCTCAGAGCGTCGGATGCGGAGTCGCGCACGGGCACGGGACAACGCTAACCGAGCGGTCCCGCGGCATCCGGACGCCACTCCACGGCCGCCCCCAACGGGTCGACGGCGGCGAGCACCTCACCGTCCAGCGCCAGGGCGAAGCGATCCTTCGGCCAGGCAGACGCGTCGATCGGTCGCCTCCACCCGTCGTGCAGTCCCGGGGCGTCGATCGTGATCCAGCGTCCTGATGCGCGTGCCGCGTCGATGATGCGCCGCCGCCCGGCCCGAGGCACGTGGGCGAGGACTCCCGGCGTCGTGACCACGAGCGTCGCGTCGGGCGGGGCGGCCCGCGCGAGCTCGGCGATGACGCCGGGAGCCGCCGCATCCGCCGCGTGCAGGATCGGAGGCTCTTCGGCCGCGACGTCGAGTGCCGCATCGATGCGCTCCCGACGTCCGCTCTCCCCCGGCCACACGAGCCCCGTGAGCCAGCGGCGATCCTCGGCAGAGCGGGCGTCGAGCGGATGCAGGTCGATGCCCGCCCGCCACACGACCGTCGGGATGCGCAGCTCCGCCTCCGGACCGCTCCAGTCGCACGAGAGCACGACGGGTGCAGGACCGGCGATCGGATCCAGCGGTCGCGCCCGGCCCGATTCCGACACGTAGCGATAGGAGTAGCGATCCGGGTACAGACACAGGCCTGCGCTGGCGCCGATCTCCAGGAGCGCGACGGGTCCCTCGATCCGAGACAGCGCGGGAAGCATGGCGGCACAGCGCCCGGGTTCGTTCGTCTGCACCGAACGCGCCGCGGACTCCGCCACGAGGGCGTCGGCGTGGGCGAGCACCCATGCCCCCCACTCCGCGCCGTCCGTCTCCGGCGCCCCCAGAAGCCTGCTGACGGCGAACACCAGGGGCGGCTGCCGATGGGTTGCCGGAATCCGCGCCAGGACTGCGGCGAGTTCCGGGGTGGTCCACACCGAGTACGCCCACTGCTCGTAGAGACTGCTGCGGCCCGGCGCTTCTTCTTCGGCGAAGCGCCGGTAGCGCGCGATGACGGCCTCGAGTTCGCTCACCCGCTCATTCTCGGTCACACGGGAACAGCGCCCTCGCGGGTCGGGTTGAATGGAGCAGAAGGAGGACCAATGAGCTACGCAGTGAACAAGTCCGAGGAGCAGTGGCGCGAGGAGCTCGGAGCAGACAAGTACGCGGTCTTGCGTGAGGCGGCGACGGAGCGCGCGTGGACGGGCGAGCTGCTCGACGAGTCGCGAGCGGGTCTGTACGCGTGCGCCGCGTGCGGCGCCGAGCTGTTCCAGAGCGGAACGAAGTTCGACTCGCACTGCGGCTGGCCGAGCTTCTACGAGTCGGTCCGTCCTGAGGCCGTGGAGCTGATCGAGGACAACAGCCACGGGATGGTGCGCACCGAGGTGCGCTGCGCCTCCTGCGGCTCCCACCTCGGCCACGTGTTCCCCGATGGCTTCGGAACCCCCACCGGCGATCGCTATTGCATGAACTCGATCGCGCTCGAGTTCACGCCGGAGGCCGGGGAATGACCACCGGCGCACGCGACGCGATGCGCGTGCGCCGATCGTGGTCCAAAGTGACCGACAAGGCGCCGACGCATGACGAGCTCGTCGACATGGTCGCGGCCGCGGGACGGGTGGCCGACCACTCGTCGCTGCGGCCGTGGCGGCTGATCGAGCTGCGCGGCGCGGACCGCGAGCGCCTCGGACGCGCCATCCACAAGGCGGAGAAGAAGCACGGCGCATCGACCAAGCCGTTACGCGCCCCGCTGCTGATCGCGGTCATCGCCCGCATCCAGAAGAACAAAGTCCCGGACTGGGAGCAGGAGGCGGTCGCATCCGGCGTCGCGCACATGCTGAGCCTCGCGCTCGACGAGGCGGGATGGGGCGTCATCTGGCGCACCGGGAGCTACACCCGAAGCAAGGCCGTCGCCAAGGCGCACGGGCTGCGCAAGAACGAACGACTGCTGGGCTGGCTCTACGTCGGCGGTAAGCCCGATCGCTCCCGCGAAACGCGGATCAAGCAGATCGACGGCGCCG
The DNA here is from genome assembly GCA_029959545.1 of Microbacteriaceae bacterium PS02066. Classification (GTDB taxonomy): domain Bacteria; phylum Actinomycetota; class Actinomycetes; order Actinomycetales; family Microbacteriaceae; genus Microbacterium; species Microbacterium binotii. The sequence continues at coordinate 44,186 of JASCPH010000020.1, forward strand.
CGTTCCTCAGCAGGATGCCGCGCTGATCACCGGCGTCGCCACCGTGGAACTGTCGCTACGACGACGCCGGTGACGGCGACGCCCACGGCGACCACTGCCACCTCGAGGGGCGGTCCGGCATGCCCGGGAAAGAGCGCGTCGATGACGACCGAAGTACTGAGCAGGCCGACCACCGATCCGAGCCCCAGCTGCAGCACGCCGGTGTGGCGGACAAGCGCCGCCGACAGGAAGATGTAGACCACACCGATGACGCCACCCGTGTAGAGCCACGGCTCCGACGGCAGCCGAGGTGGGCCTGCGATCCCGAGATGGATGGCGGCTCCCGCCGCCAGGATCACCGTCCCCCCGCAGAAGTTCACGAGCGTGGCCGTCAAGGGACTGCCCACCTCGTTGCGCAACCGCCCGTTCGTGGCCTGCTGCCAGGCGATTCCCGCTCCCGCGAGCAGGGGCAGTACGAGCAACCAAATCGGGCCGGATGCCGCTCCCTCACCGAACATGGAGACCGCCACCGCCGCGACGACGAGCAGAGCTCCGGCCAAGCGCCCGACCGTGACCCCGACAACGCCCGCGGGCCCGTAGCCGATCCGGTCGAGGACGACACCGTTCACCGTCTGACCGGCGACCACACCGACCGTGAAGGCTGCGACACCGATCGCAGCGACCGCCAGCCCCTGCGTGACGACGGTGAACGCTCCCGCGCCGCCGCCGAGGATCATCCATACCGGGATGCGGCGCTCGCGGACGCCCCCGATGAGGCGGACGACTCCCGCGCGGCCGGCTGGCAGCAGCGAGCTGAGAGCGAGCAGGATGACGAAGCCGGATCCGAAGGAGATGGCGGCGGCCGTCAGCGCATCTCCGATCGCTGCGCCCAGTGCGCCGTTGATCTGCGTCTGGGTGGCGGTGAGCACCCCGACGAGAACAGCGCCGGCCACGGCGATCGGTCGCGGCAGGCGTCGCGGGTGGAGCGGGGGCACCGATCGAGCCTACGCGGGCGCCCGGTTCACGACCCCCAGATGTCAGCGACCAGGTCGGTCAGCAGCGCCTCGCCACCGGTGTTCGTCGCCGACTGATAGATCCACACACCGTCGCGCACGTAGACCGTCTCGACGGTGTCGACGGGGTACGTGGTACCCGCGATCGTCTGCGTGCAGATGTACGCGGGCATATCGCCCACCTGGCACGAGTAGCCCTGTCCCGGCAGGGTCGACTCTGCGTACGACTGCGCGGCGGCCGCATCCGCTCGACTGACCAGCAAGAGGTATCCCGTCGCATCCCCCACGATCCAGTTGCATCCGAGAGCGAGGCTCGCGCCGGGCGGCGCCGGGCGCGTGAACTGGGCCGCGTCGCCGTACTCCGTCATCTGGTCGACGGTCGCCGCACGCGTCTGGGCGGAGCCGACCGCACCGCAGTCGGCGGGGATCTGCGCCGGCTTCGACTCCGGGGCCGGAGTGGCCGTCGCGGCTGGCGTCGACATCGGTGTATCGACCGGCGTGGCCGCCGGACTAGTCGCCGCGGGAGATCCGATCGTGCCATCGCATCCCGTCAGCATGAGCGCCAGGCCCGCGATCACGACGGCACCGCTGAACTTGGTGTTACCCATCCCCTACCCCCTCGTGCGGGCGAGTGTACGCCGCGCCCGTCGCGGACGGTATGAGGGATCAGGCGGGGACGGAGCCCGGTACGAGCGGCGGCTCGACCGCATCGACGGCCTCCGTCATCGCCTGGAGGAAGCCGACGATGGCATCCGCGTCATCCGGGTCGAGGGACCGGACCGCGGCCATCATCCGCGCGTGCATGCCGTCGAGAGTGCGGCGCACCTCGAGGTGCGCGAGTTCGGTCGTCTCGACGAGGAGGCGCCGTCGATCCTGCGGGTGCGGTTTGCGCCGCAGATGTCCGCTTCGCTCGAGGCGATCCAGGATGCCGGTGACCGAGGGCGTGGAGACCCCGAGGTAGCGGCCGATATCGACAGGCGAGACCTCCCCGCCCTGGTTCGCTGCCCGCATCAGGTACTGCAGAACGAGGAGATCGTTCTCGCCCATCCCCATGGACTCCTGCGTACGACGACGCATCGCCATCTCGGAGGCGCGATAGGTACGCAGCGCGTCGAGGACTCGCCGGCCGGCCTGCTGGCGCACATCATTCGCGTCGTACCAGTACATCGCGCGGTCGCTCATCGGACCCCACGATTTGCGAAATGTTTGTTTGCCATATCGCTAGCCTACCTAGTAATGTCCTCATCGAACAAGCTTCTCTCGATCGAAAGGCACCCTCATGGGACATCTCTACTACGCCAACGCCACTGCCCCGATCGAGATGAGCGATCGTCTGCTGGCGCACGTCAAGGTCGTCGCCACGACGAAGCTGCGGCGCCAGGAGTCCTTCACGATCAATCTCCGCGGCGCCGCGGGGCGTGAGACGTTGTGGATCCACTCGTCGATCCCGCTGCGGTTCGTCTTCTCCTCCGCCGAGCCGGAGTCGCTCAACCCCGGCTTCCTCCAGTCGCTCGCCGAGGCGGCCAGCTCGACGGCGGGGCTCACGGTGGACATCGACGAAGAGGTCCCGACCGCTCAGCAGCAGCCGCGACGGCGGGCGGCATGACGACGACTCTCGCGCCGTTCGTCGCCGCCGCTTCCCGGACCACGTGGAATCAAGCCGACGACGGACTGTACGTCGCCCAGCGCGACGGCGACTTCTTCGGCTACATCGATCGGAACGATGACGGCAGCTTCGTCGCGTTCGACCGCTTCTCCTCGCCGGTGGGGCGCTACACCACGCTCGCCGCCGCGAAGGCGTCGCTGATGACGGTCGTCTCGGACCCGATCAACCGTCAGCGGTTGCGCATGCGCGAGCGCCTGCCGTTCGTCGCTGCGACGTGGGCGGGGCTCGCCGCGATCGCCGTGGCCGTCACCGCCGGCGTTCTGCTTCCGGGATTCTGAGGCCTGGCAGCTGTGAGGGTCGAGTTCACGTCGACGCCCGCTCCCCGTTGTGCCGGCTACAGGACGTGAACCTGCAACCCCCGCATGACAACGTGCGCGTCGACGCCCGCTCCCTGTTGTGCCGGCTACAGGACGTGAACCTGCAACCCCCGTATGACAACGTGCGCGTCGATGCCCGGCCCATGTTGTGCCGGCTACAGGACGTGAACCCGCAACCCCCGTATGACAACGTGCGCGTCGACGCCCGGTCTGTGTTGTGCCGGCTACAGGACGTGAACCTGCAACCCCCGTATGACAACGTGCGCGTCGACGCCCGCTCCCTGTTGTGCCGGCTACAGGACGTGAACCTGCAACCCCGTATGACAACGTGCGCGTCGACGCCCGGTCTGTGTTGTGCCGGCTACAGGACTTGAACCTGCAACCCCGGATGACAACGTGCGCGTCGACGCCCGCTCCCCGTTGTGCCGGCTACAGGACGTGAACCTGCAACCCCCGGATGACAACATGCGCGTCGACGCCCGCTCCCCGTGGTGCCGGCTACAGGACTTGAACCTGCAACCCCCGTATGACAACGTGCGCGTCGACGCCCGCTCCCTGTTGTGCCGGCTACAGGACTTGAACCTGCAACCCCCGTATTACAAGTACGGTGCGCTACCAATTGCGCCAAGCCGGCATGACCGCCTGGCGGTCGGACGCCCTCGCGAGCGCAGGGACGAGTCTATGCGCTCCAGCCGCGCGGATTACGACGACGGGGTCGGCGTGGGCGAGGGGCTGGCGGTGCGGTAGTACGCGTCGCTCGCCGTCGTGAGCACGAACTGCGCGAACTCCTTCGGGTCGTCGAGCGCGCCCTGGTACAGCTCACCGTTGACGAAGATCATCGGCGTGCTGGTGAGGGTCAGCCCATCGGTGCCCGGGATGTTGGCGACGGCCGCATCCGTCGCGCTCTTCGCCCACGCCATGAACTCGCCGTTCTCGATGCACGAGCGCACCTGACGGGGCTCGGTCGCCCCTGCCGCCTGGGCCATGTCGGCGAGCGTGTCGTCGCTGAGCCCGTCGGATGTGGCCTCGGGCTGCTGCAGCAGCAGCTGGTGGTTGAACGCGAACACGGTGTCGGGCGAATAGGTCGCGACGCAAGCCGCCGCACCCGCGGCACGCAACGAGTACTTGGTGCCGTTCGACTTGGCCGTGAGCATGGCGACGGGGTGGTACGAGAGCGTCGCCGCCCCCTCCGTCACCCACGAGGAGAGCTGGGGAGCGTTCGCCGTCTCGAACTGCTTCGCCCCGGGGGCGAGGTAGTCCACGTAGACGCGGATGTCGACGGACGACCGGTTCGTCGGCACCGGCGTGGGCGTCGTATCGCCCTGCGGCGCCGAGGATTCGGTCGGAGCCGGCTCGTCCACAGACCCACCGAGCACCGACACGCCCGCAACGGATGCGACCGCGAAGCCGCCGTCGACCGCACCGCTGGGCTGGAGCTGCGGGGAGGAGGTCGACGAGCTCACGGCGAACACCACGGCTGCGACGACAGCACCGACGACCGCCGCGCCGCTGATCGAGAGCGCGGCCACACGAAGTCGACCGACCCGCGCATGGCGCTGCCGCACTCGCTGCGCCTTCTCGCGCACCGCCTCGCGGCGGTCGCTCGGCGCCGGGACGTTCGATGAGTCGTCGCTCGACATAGGACCTCTGAAGAAACATAGGGACCGGCGGAGTCCGGTCGAGCCGCACGGGAAACGGCCGATCCGATGCTAGCCAGACAGCCTGAGAAATGCCCAGACGCTCGTGCCATACTGAGAGGTGCGCCCGATGGCGGGCGTTGCGGGTCACCCCCGCGCATCCATCACTACGGATCGTCCGGCACGTACCTGCCGGTGAAGGAGAAGAAACAGTGGCAACTGTCACGTTCGACAACGCAACGCGTCTGTACCCGGGGGGAACCCGTCCGGCAGTCGACAAGCTCAACCTCGAGGTCGGAGACGGCGAGTTCCTCGTCCTGGTCGGCCCCTCGGGTTGCGGTAAGTCCACCTCGCTGCGCATGCTCGCCGGCCTCGAAGAGGTCAACTCGGGCAGCATCCGCATCGGCGACCGCGACGTCACCGACGTCCCGCCGAAGGACCGCGACATCGCGATGGTGTTCCAGAACTACGCCCTGTACCCCCACATGACGGTCGCCGAGAACATGGGCTTCGCGCTCAAGATCGCCGGCGTCGGCAAGGAGGAGCGCGCCCAGCGTGTGCTCGAGGCCGCCAAGCTCCTCGACCTCGAGGAGTACCTGACCCGCAAGCCGAAGGCCCTCTCGGGTGGTCAGCGTCAGCGTGTCGCCATGGGTCGCGCCATCGTGCGTCAGCCCCAGGTGTTCCTCATGGACGAGCCGCTGTCGAACCTCGACGCCAAGCTCCGCGTGCAGACGCGCACGCAGATCGCGTCGCTGGTGCGCCGTCTCGGCGTCACCACGGTGTACGTCACGCACGACCAGACCGAGGCCCTCACGATGGGTGACCGCATCGCCGTGCTGAAGGACGGCCTGCTGCAGCAGGTCGGCACCCCGCGCGACCTGTACGAGAAGCCCAAGAACGTGTTCGTCGCCGGCTTCATCGGCTCCCCCGCCATGAACCTCTTCCCGGCCGACCTGGCCGAGGGCGGCGTCCGCTTCGGTGACCTCATCGTCCCCGTCGAGGCCGACATCCTCGGCAAGGCGCACGGCTCCGAGGTCACGATCGGTGTGCGTCCCGAGGACATCCAGGTGGCTCCCGCCGACGGCAAGGGCCTCTCGGTCGTCGTCGACCTTGTCGAAGAGCTCGGCGCCGACGGCTACCTGTACGGCCACTCCGAGATCAACGGCAAGCGCACCGACATCGTGGCGCGCGTCGACGGTCGTCGTCACCCGAGCGCCGGCGAGACGGTCATCCTCGCGCCCGTGCCCGGCCACGTGCACGTGTTCGACCTCGAGAGCGGCGAGCGCCTGAACGACAAGGCGATCACTTCGGTCTGATCGGAACGACCCCCGCGGGGGGGGGGGGGGGGGGGGGGGGGCGGCGCGGGGGCCCGCCGCGGGGGCGGGGGGGGGGGGGGGGGGAGGGGGAGA
>JASCPH010000021.1 GCA_029959545.1 Microbacteriaceae bacterium PS02066
AGCCGCCGCCGGCCCGCGCGACGACCGACATCAGCCTCGGTCGTCGAGCGAGGCCGTGGCGCGGAACGAGACGTACGCACCCGCATCCACTCCCTGGAGGAGCATGAGCACCGCAGTCCGCTTCGAGCACGTCTCGAAGACCTTCACCACAGCGCGCGGGCGCACCCTCGCCGCGCTCGACGACGTCACCCTCACCGTCGACGCCGGCGACATCTACGGGATCGTCGGGTACTCCGGCGCCGGCAAGTCCACGCTCCTTCGCACCGTCAACGCACTCGAGCGTCCGACGAGCGGACGCGTGTTCGTGGGCGACAGGGAGATCACGGCGCTCGACGCGGCGGCGCTGCGTGGCGCCCGCCAGCGGATCGGCATGATCTTCCAGCAGTTCAACCTGCTGCGCTCACGCACCGTGTACAAGAACATCGCGTACCCACTCCGGCTCGCGGGCGTCTCCGAGAGCGACACGATCGACCGGGTGGCCGAGCTGCTCGAGTTCGTCGGCCTGTCCGACAAGGCGCTCCAGTACCCCTCGCAGCTCTCGGGCGGGCAGAAGCAGCGCGTGGGCATCGCCCGCGCGCTCGCGAACCGCCCCGACGTGCTCATCAGCGACGAGGCCACGAGCGCGCTCGATCCGCAGACCACGGGCGAGGTGCTGGATCTGCTGCGCCGCGTGCATGCGGAGTACGGCATCACGATCCTCGTCGTCACCCACGAGATGGAGGTGATCCGCGACGTCTGCAATCGCGTCGCGGTCATGCAGGAGGGCCGCGTCGTCGAGCAGGGCAGCGTGTACGACGTGTTCGCGCACCCGCAGCATCCCACCTCACGGCGCTTCGTGGCCTCCGTGCTCCACCATCTGCCCTCGACGGAGACCGTCCGCCGCATCCGCACAGTGCACACCGGGCGCCTCGTACAGCTGCACATCGAGAACCGCGAGTCGAACGATCCCTTCCTCTCCCGCATCTCCCGCGCACACGACGTGGACGTGAACGTCGTCTACGGCGGCGTCGACGAGTTGCAGGCGCGTCTGTTCGGAAGTCTCACGGTCGAGCTGCTCGGCACCGACGAGAACGTGGATCGCGCGCTCGCAGATCTTCGGGATGCGGCACTGGTCACCGAGCTGGAAGGAGCACGCTGATGGATGCGGCCTACCTCGACGCCCTGCTCCCGCGCATCGGCCGAGCGCTGTTCGAAACGCTGCTGATGGTGACGATCTCCTTCACCCTCGCCACGATCCTCGGACTCGGCCTGGGCCTGCTCCTGTACGCGACCAGGCCGGGCAACCTGCTCGCCAACCGGGTGGTCTTCGGCGGTCTGAACCTCGTCATCAACATCGTACGGCCGGTGCCGTTCATCATCCTGGCGGTCTCGATCATCCCGCTCACCCGGTTGCTGATCGGCACGAGCATCGGGCCGCTCGCGGCGACCGTGCCGATCACGATCGTGGCCTCCATGGCCATCGCCCGCATCGTCGAGTCGAACCTCGTCGCGGTCGATCCAGGGGCCATAGAAGCAGCCGTGGCGATGGGGGCGAGCCCGGCCAGGGTGCTGTTCACCGTCGTGCTCCCCGAATCCATGGGACCGCTGACGCTGGGCCTGACCTACATCGTCGTCGCGCTCGTCGACACCACGGCCGTCGCCGGCGCGATCGGCGGCGGAGGACTCGGCGACCTCGCACTCAAGTACGGCTATCAGCGCTTCGACTGGTTCGTGGTGCTCGTGATCGTCGTCGTGCTGATCGTCCTCGTCCAGGCCGCCCAGCTGCTCGGCAACTGGGTCTCGCGAAAGGTGATGCACTGATGAGCGACGCATGGGACGGGCTGCTCGCGAGATGGCGAGCGGGCGCCGCGGAGCGAGAGCGCGAGCGCGATCTTCCGTTCGCGGCCGTCGACGAGCTGCGGGCGCAGCGCTTCGGCGCCCTCCGCCTGCCGCGCACCGTCGGCGGCGCTGAGGCGTCGCTGGTCGACGTGCTCGCGCGCGTGGTGGAGCTCGCCGAGGTCGACTCGAACCTCGCGCACATCTGGCGTGGGCACATCGCCTTCGTCGAGCAGCTCCGCTGGGACGGCTGGCACACGGAGGCGGCCGCGCGCTGGCTTCCGCGTCTGGCCGCCGGAGATGTCGTGGGCAACGCGTTCAGTGAACGCCAGGAGACGGCGCAGCTGACCACCCGACTCACCGACACCGGCCACGACGGCCTGCGGGTGACGGGCACCAAGCACTACACGACGGGCTCCCTCTACGCCGATTGGGTCCACGTCGCGGCCGTCGACGCATCCGGCGAGCGCGTCGCTCTGGCGGTACGCTCCGATGCGCCCGGGGTGAGCATCGTGGACGACTGGGACGGATTCGGGCAGCCCCTGACCGCCTCGGGCACGACGTTCCTGGATGCGGTGGCGGTCGATCCCGGCGATGTGTTCCCTCTGGGCGGGCACGACGAGGATCGTCACCGCGTCATCGGCGGCGTCTATCAGCTGACCCTTCTGGCCGTGATCGCGGGGATCGCCCGCAGGGCGGTCGCCGACACGGTGGCCTTCGTGCGCCCGCGACGACGCACGTTCGGCTTCGCCGGCGAGACGCGGCCCGTCGATGACCCGCTTGTGCAGGTTGTGGTGGGTGAGATCAGCGCCGCCGCGTCCGCCGCACGGCGGATCGTGCTCAGCGTCGCGGCAGATCTGGACGCAGCCGCGGCCAACCACGACGGCGCCGCGCTGCGCGACATCGAGCTGGACGTGTACCGCGCGCAGCAGACGGTCATCGAGCTCGTGCTGGCCGCCACCAGCCGGCTGTTCGAGGTCGGCGGCGCGAGCGCGACGTCGCGCACACTGGGCCTGGACCGGCACTGGCGCAATGTGCGCACGATCGCCTCCCACAATCCCGTTCTCCAGCGGGTGCGCGCGGTCGGCCGTTTCGAGCTGGACGGAACGCTTCCCGCCTGGCAGGCGCCCGGCGCGCCGACCGGCATCCCCGCGACGGGTTCGGTCACATGAGCGTCGGATCGGCGGCCCTGGTGCGCGAGTTCGATGCGGTCTTCGACGCCGTCGGGCAGGAAGCCGTCGCGCGAGAACGAGAGCGGCGGTTGCCGCGCGCAGAAGTCGAGGCGCTGCGTGACGCGGGATTCACGCGCGTGACTCTTCCCGTCGCGCTCGGCGGGCGCGGAGCGGGCCCGTCGCAACTGTTCGAGCTGCTGGCGGAGCTCGCACGCCGCGATCCGAACCTCGCACAGCTGCTGCGGTCGCACTTCGCCTTCGTCGACCGGACCCTGCTCTCGCCGCCCGGGGCCCGCCGCGAGCGTCTGCTGGCGCGGGTCGCCGCGGGAGCGATCCACGGCAACGCGACGTTCGAGCGGGGACCTGCCTCCGTCGGCCACGTCGCCACGGCGGTCACCCGGGACGCACGCGGCCTGCGCCTGGACGGGCGGAAGTTCTACTCGACCGGCACGCTGTTCGCCGACACGGTCGGCGTCCTCGCCGAGTACGAGGGCGAGCAGGTCAGTGTGATGCTCGACACCACGGCGAGCGGCGTCGAACGCGTCGACGACTGGCGGGGGTTCGGCCAGCGCCTGACGGGCAGCGGCACGACGATCTTCCGCGATGTGCGCATCGAAGAGGACGACATCATCGCCCGGGAGCAGGGGCGAGTGAGCCACGCCGGCGCTTTCGTACAGCTCGTGCTGCTCGCGGCCGCCGCAGGGATCGGGCGCGCCGTGCTCGACGATGCGAGTACATACGTCCGCACCCGCACCCGCGGATTCAGCCACGGGGTGGCCCGCAGGGCGCAGGACGACCCGCTCGTGCAGGAGGTCGTGGGGGACATCGCCGCATCCTCGTTCGCGGCCGACGCCGCGTTGGCCGCCGCATCCGCCGCTCTCGACGCCTCGACCGAGGCCGTGCTGTCCGGCGACGACGAACGAGCCCGCCCCGCGGTGGCGGCGGCGGATCGAGCCGTCACCGCGGCGCAACTGGTGATCCTCCCCGCCGTCCTGGAGGCCGCGAACCGCCTGTTCGAGGTCGGCGGTGCGAGCGCGCTCGATGCCGACCGCGCTCTGGATCGCCATTGGCGCAACGCACGCACGCTCGCCTCACACAATCCCTTACGGTTCAAAGCGCGCGCACTGGGCGAGCACGAACTGACTGGCACGCCGCTCGCGTCCTGGTGGACGGTCGGAGAGACCTGAACCGGCCGGCGCACCCTCACCTGCGGCGTCCGCCCCCAGCACACCCCGACAGCGCCCGAGTAACCGCCCCGTCCCACCCGAGAACCTGACCCGAGAGAGATCCATGTCCGAGCCCAAGAAGCTCATCCTCAACCTGTTCGAGATGAACACGGTCAGTCACATCACGCACGGACTCTGGCGGCTACCCGGCAACAACCGGCACCGCCACGGCGAGATCGCCTACTGGCAGGAGGTCGCGCAGCTCGCCGAGGAGGGTAGGTTCGACGCGGTCTTCCTCGCCGACGTCGTGGGCGCCTACGACGTGTTCCGCGACGGGCCCGAAACGGCCGTGCGCGAGGGGCTGCAGATCCCCTCGCACGATCCACTGCTCGTCGTGCCGCTCATGGCCGCGGTGACCCGCCGGCTGGGCTTCGGCGTGACGTTCTCGACGAGCTACGAACCGCCGTTCGCCTTCGCCCGGCGCATGTCCACCCTCGACGCCCTGACGCGGGGACGCGTGGGATGGAACATCGTCACGTCCTACCTGCCCAACGCCGCGCGCAACTTCGGCCTGGACGAGCAGATCCCGCACGATGAGCGGTATCGGATCGCCGAAGAGTTCCTCTCGGTCGTCTACGCCCTGTGGGAGCGCTCGTGGGACGAAGACGCCGTGCTGTTCGACACGGACGCCGCCGTGGTGACGGATCCGGCGAAGGTGCACTACATCGACCACGTCGGTGCGAACTTCCGGGTGGCGGGACCGCATCTGGTCGAGCCGACGCCACAGCGCACTCCCGTGCTGTTCCAGGCCACGGGGTCTCCCGCCGGGATCGCCCTTGCGGGCCGCCACGCCGAGGTGGTCTTCACCGGCGGCAAGAGCGCGGCGGACTTCCGTCGCAACAGGGCACGGATGCAGGATGCCGCCATCGCCGCGGGCCGCTCCGCGGATGATCTCCGCTTCCTCGTGCAGGCGGGCATCGTCGTGGGGTGCACCGAGGCGGAGGCGGCGCGCAAGTGGGACACCTATCGCCGGTTCACGAGCCTCGACGGCATCCTCGCGCACGCCAGCGTGCCCTTGGACCTGACGGCCTTCGACGGGTCGTTGACCGTCGCGGAGGCGGCAGGGCTGGCGGGTGTGGACATCAACGGCCTCGGTCTCGCGCCGGAGCGGACGGTCGCGGAGACTCTCGACGGGTTCCGGCGCAGCCGAGAGGACCGGTACTTCGTGGTGGGCACCCCCGGAGTCGTGGCCGACGAGATCGAGCGGTGGCTCGACGAGGACGGCATCGACGGGATCAACCTCCGCCAGTACCACTCCTTCGACACGCTCCGGGATGTCGCCGAGCTCGTCGTTCCGGAGCTTCGCCGGCGTGGCCGACTCCGCGACGACGGCGAGCCCACCACCCTGCGCGATCGCCTGTTCGGCGCCGGCGATCGCCTCCCCGCAACGCACCCCGCCCGCCGCTGACCCGCATCCCGCCACCCACCGCCCCACCGCGGCGTCCTCCCCTCGGGAGCCGAAGCACGCACGCGACCCGGCGGGAGCCGAAGCACGCGCTCGACCCGGCGCATGCGAAGCACGCGCTCGACCCGGCGCATCCGTGCTCGCGCCGATCCCGTCGCCCGTGTTCGCGTGTGGCCCATCGCATCCGTGTTCGCGTATGGCCCGTCGCCCGGCCGCCCCGGCATGCGTGTCCCAATCGTTCACGCGAAACTGCCCGTCCGCATGCACAAGTGAGACACGCATCCATCCCTCGTCGAACGCACACCTCCGTGTCTCAACTGTTCACGCAAAAGGGAGCCTGCCCCGGTTTCCCGGACGGTTCTTGTGTGTTGATCATGCCGCGATTTCTGCGGCGGTGTGAAGTGCTTCGTAGTCGGCGGGGCTGAGGTTGTCGAGGCTGGTGTGCCGGCGGCGGGGGTTGTAGAAGCCCTCGATCCACTCGAACATGGCCGACGCGAGCTGCGCCCGGGAGTCCCAGCTCGTGCGATCGAGGAGCTCGCGTTGCATGGTCGACCAGAAGCTCTCGATGAGCGCGTTGTCGACGCTGGAGGCGACTCTGCCCATCGATCCGAGCAGGCCGGCTTGGCGGAGCCGGTGTCCGAAGAGCCAGCTGGTGTATTGCGCTCCGCGGTCGGCGTGGACCACGGTCCCGGGTTCCGGGCGGCGACGCCACCTGGCCATCTCGAGCGCGTCGACGACGATCTCCGCGGTGATCCGGTCCGAGATCGACCACCCCACGATCCGCCTGGAGTAGGCGTCGATCACGGCGGCGCAGTAAACCCATCCGTCCCTGGCTCGGTGTTGCGTGATGTCGCAGAACCAGAGCCGGTTCGGGGCGTCGGCGCGGAACTGCCGCTTCACGAGATCCTCGTGTGTCGCGGTGTCCGGCTTCCAACCACGCCGTTTTCGCCGGTGGGAGACCCCGACCAGCCCGTCCAGCCGCATCAACCGTGCGACGCGTTTGCGTGCGACGTGAACGCCGAGCCCGAGCCGCAGCTCAGCCAGCACCCGCGGGGCGCCATAGGTTGCTCGCGAGTCGGCGTGGATCCGCCTGATCGTTGTCGTCAGCTCCGCATCCGCCAGGGCTCGGGCCGACGGTGATCGATCTCGCCAGTCGTAGTATCCCGAGGTCGAGACCCCGAGGAACCGGCAGGCCACCGCGACGGGGACACCGTCCGCGGCGATCTCCTGGACCAGCCGGAACCCTATTTTGGGAGCACGTTCTCCCTCGCGAAGTAGGCGCTGGCGCGCTTGAGGATCTCGTTCTCCATCTCCAGGACTCGCAGCCGGCGGCGCAGCTCCACGAGTTCCTTGTGCTCGTCGGTCGTCAGCCCGGGCTTGCGGCCGCTGTCGACCGCGTCACGATTCATCCAGTTGCGAAGACAGGACTCGCTGATCCCGAGATCACGGGCGGCCTGGCCGACAGGGTTTCCCTGGGCAACCAGATCCAGGGCTCGACGCCGGAACTCCGGCGGGTGGGCTGCAGGCATCTCACGGACTCCTTCCGAGACGATCATCGCCTCAACTCAGGTGTCCGGGAAAGCGGGGCAGGCCCCAAAGCCCCCTCAAGCGTGCACAACTGAGACACGCATCCGTCTGCCCGACCGACGCAGACTTCCGTGTCTCAAACGTTCACGGGAAACCGCCCGTCCGCGTGCACAAGTGAGACACGCATGCGGCGGAACACGCACGCGACAGGGCACACGCACACGACGGGGCACACGCTCGGCGGAACACGCACACGGCGGGGCACACACGCTCAGCAGGCGAAGACCTCGCCCCAGGGGGTGGGTCCGACGGCGATCGGACGCCCGGGGGTGCGCGACCAACGGCTCCAGCCGCCGGGGAACACCCGCGCATCGATGCCCGCCGCGGCGAGCGCGAGCGCACTGTGGGCCGAGGCGATGCCCGAGCTGCACGTCAGGACGAGCTCGGCGGATGCGTCAACACCCGCATCCGCGAGCGTCCGCCGCACCTCGGCGGCAGGTCGCAACCGCCCGTCGGTCTGCATGTGGGCGAGGGTCGGCACGTTGATCGCGCCCGGGATGTGACCGGCCGCGGGATCGGCGGTGGGAGCGAGACCCCGGTAGTGCTGCGGTGCACGCGCGTCGATCAGTGCGCCGCGCTGCGGGGCGCCCGCAGCGGCCTCGATCGAGGCGATCCCCGGGTCGGCGTCGGCGAGCCGAACGTTCCCCGGCTCCGGACGCACATCGCCGCCCTCCAGCAGCCCGCCGCTTCCGATCCAGGCTCGCAATCCGCCGTCCAGCACGCGTACATCGACGCCTCGGCGGCGCAGCAGCCACCAGGCGCGGGCCGCCGCAACGCCGTCGTTGTCGTCATACGCGACGACGAGGTCCCCCGCATCCACTCCCCACGCCCGCGCGGAACGCTCCAGGTCGGCGAGCGTCGGCAGCGGATGCCGGCCCTCCTCCGGATGTCCGGGACGCGCGAGCTCGCGCTCGAGGTCGACGTAGACGGCACCGGGCAGATGCCCGGCGAGGTAGGCCGGGCGCCCCTCGGGCAGGTCGAGCCGCCAGCGCACGTCGAGCAGCCGCACGGGGCGCCGAGCGGCGGCGAGGGCGTCGCGCAGGTCGTGGGGGGCGATGACGGGTGGGGACGTCATACCGCGAGCCTGCACGCCCGGCATCCGGCGTTCACGGCCCGCCGCAACAGCACGTCACCCGACGTCACACCCCGTCACAGATCCTCGCCATCGTCGCCACCGTCGCCACGGGATTGAATTGCGCACAACTCAATTGCGTGCAATGCTTTTGCCATGACGGAGACGACCGGACCGGCACTGGATCGGATGCTGTGCTTCTCGCTGTACTCGGCGAGCAGGGCGACGACCCAGGTGTACCGCCGTCTGCTCGAGCCGTGGCACCTCACCTACCCGCAGTACCTCGTGCTCGTCGAGCTCTGGGACCGCGGGCCGCGCACCGTCAGCCAGCTCGGCGAGGGCCTCGGCCTGGACTCGGGCACGCTGTCGCCGCTCCTCAAGCGGCTCGAGAAGGCGGGTCTCGTCAGCCGCACCCGCGAGGGCGATGACGGCCGTGTCGTGACGGTCGCACCGACCGAGCGCGGCACGGCCCTGCGTACCGAGATGTCCGACCTGCCCTCCCAAATGTGGAACTGCTACGGACTCGAGCCGGATGCAGCCCGCGCGCTGCTGACGGCGCTCCACTCGCTCACGGACACGTTGCACGCCGACGCCGACTGAGCCCGAAGACCCCCGAAGAATCAACGAAAGGTATCCCCCGTGGACATCCTCTACACCGCAGAAGCCCTCGCCACCGGAGACGGCCGCAACGGCCACGTCGCCACGAGCGATGGACTGCTCGACGCCGACGTGCGTGTTCCGAAGGAGATGGGCGGAGCGGGCGGCGCACTGAACCCCGAGCTGCTGTTCGCCGCCGGCTACTCGGCCTGCTTCCACAGCGCTCTGCTGTCGGTCGCCCGGATGCAGAAGGTCGCCATCCACGACACGAGCGTCGGCGCACGCGTCGGCATCGGCTCCAACGGCCAGGGCGGCTTCCAGCTGGCCGTCGAGCTCGAGGTCGTCATCCCCGACCTCCCCACCGACCAGGCGCAGGCCCTCGCCGACGCCGCACACCAGGTCTGCCCCTACTCCAACGCCACCCGCGGCAACATCGAGGTCACGGTCCGCGTCGTCGAGGACTGACGCCCTCCTCAGAGCTGGAGTCGGTATCCCATTCCGGTCTCGGTGAGCAGATGCACCGGGCTGGCGCTGTCCGCCTCCAGCTTCTTGCGCAGCTGCGACATGTAGAGGCGCAGATACCCCGAGTCGTTGACGTTCTCGCTCGCCCAGATCTCCTTCAGCAGGCTCTGGCGCGTCACGAGGGCGCCCGGATGCCGCGCGAGGAACTCCAGCATCCGCCACTCCGTAGGGGTCAGGTGCACCCGGGCACCCGCGCGGGTGACGGTCTTCGTCGCCAGATCCAGCTCGACGTCGCCGAAGCGCACGACAGGATCGTCGACGGATGCGGCGGCTCGCCGCCCGAGCGCCCGCAGGCGTGCCAGCAGCTCGTCGATCTGGAACGGCTTGGTCACGTAATCGTCGGCACCCGCATCCAGCGCGTCCACCTTGTCTGCAGAGCCGGTGCGGCCGGAGACGACGATGATGGGCGCCTGGGTCCACCCGCGCAGCGCCTCGATCACCAACGCCGTCGTCGCGTTCCGGTTCGAGACGAACGACTAAGGCGACACCGGGGGCGTGGAGGTCTGCGCCTACGGAACCGCGGTGACGATCGCCGGATGCGTCAGAGGATCTCGTCGGCGTAAGCAGCCGCCTCGAGCACCGCCTTGGCGTCGTCGATGCTGCTGAAGACACCGCGGCAGGTGCCGAGCCCGTCAACGGCCTCGAAGCCGTTCGCCTCCTCGGTGACGGTGCCGACGAACGCGGACGCGGTGCTGGCGACGTGGAGTCCGTCTTCGACCTGCACCCACAGCGCCCGCGGAGCCGCGTCGGGCATCTGCTGGATCATCGTGTGAGCCTCCACATCCGAAAGCTTGCGTCGCACCTCCGACATCCGGGTGCCCCTGGCAGCCGAACAAACGATCTGCTAGTCACGTCCAGGAGGGAGGCGACATGTCGGAGCGAGCGCAGGATGCCGTACCGGGAGACGGTCGCGACGAGAGCGCGAACGAGCGGGCGGATCGCAACTGGGACGAACTCATGCAGGAGCTTCGCGTGATGCAGACCGGCACCCAGATCCTCACCGGATTCCTGCTCGCCGTCGCCTTCCAACCCCGCTTCACCGACCTCGACGGCCTGCAGGTCGCCCTCTACGTCTCGCTCGTCGTGCTCGCGGGCCTCTCGACCCTCCTCGCGCTGGCTCCCGTCACCCTGCACCGGACCGTCTTCGCGCGCCGGATGAAGCCGGCGCTCGTTCGCGTCGCCGCGCGGATCATCGCGGTCGACCTCGCCGTCATCGCCCTGCTCAGCCTGGGGGTCACTGCCCTCATCGTGGATGTCGCACTCGGCCGCACGGCCGGCGCGATAACGCTCGTCGTGGGCGCCGCGCTCGTGATCGGACTCTGGGTCATCCTCCCCCGCCGGTTCCGGCACGATACCCAAAGTAGTTAAGCTAGTTAAACAGAATTAGTTAAGCCTCCACCCGGGGTTACCTTAGGGCTATGGGCCAATTACTTTACGATGGCGGGAGCCAGTCTTTCGACATCGACGACCGAGCCCTCGCCCACCTGCGCCTCGTCTTCATGAACAAGCTGCGCCGTGGCGAGCCGTTCCTTCTGCACCTGGCCGACACGACCGGCATCGGTACCCGCAGCCTCTGGGTGCACCCGGGCATCTCCCTGGTGTTCGCCTTCTACGGCAGCCGCAACCCCGCACTCAACCGGGAGTGGCTGGATGCCATGATGGCCGAGGCCAATGGACCTCACGGCCTGACGCTGTCGCCCGAGCCGACAGTCAGCGACACTCCGCATCGACAGCCTGCGTGATCTTCTCCATCAGCTGAACCACCGCCGCCGACGTCTCCGGGTCGAGCTCTCCGACGGCTTCGCGGATGCGAGCGCCCACCGGGTCGAGATCGTCGATGTCGGTGTCGCGGTCGAAGGGAACGACGAGCTTGCTGCGGCGATCGTCCGGGTTGATCCGGAAGGTCACGAGCCCGCCGGCGTGGAGTTTGTCGAGGATGCCACTGACCGCTGCGGGCGAGACGCCCAGGTGCTCCGCGATCTCGCCGGGAGTGAGATCCTCTCCCGCATCCGCGCGTTCGAGGATGAGACGCATCGCGGCGCGCGCGTTCTCGCTCGGGCCGCACGCGGTCTGGCGACGCCGGCTGAGGCTGGCCTCGGCGAGCCTCAGCCGTTCGATGGCCGAGACCGCCGGATCGATGGTGCGTTCCTCTGCCGTCGCGCCCGCCATGTCACTCCACTCCCGGATTAACTACTAGTCTCTCTAGCGACCATCCTCGCCGACCCGCGGGACGACCACAACCCGGGGTCGAGAACGACGACGCGGTTTTGCGCAACCCCTCGGCCCCCCGATATCGCCGCGCGCTATCCTGCCGGGATGTACATGCTGGACGGCGGACCCCGAGCCGGGCAGCTCGTGGACGATCTCCCCGAAGGCTACGCACTGGGAGACACCCGTTCCGTAGCTGCCGTCGTGCTCGTCGGCGACATCCCCGCTGCGCGCGCGTCCTGGCGCGACAGCGTCCCGCGACTGCGTGCGTTGCGCCGCCAAGACGGCTGAACCCCCGCGGGTCACGAGCGCTCCCCGCCCTTCGTGTCGACCAGTGAGAGCGGATCGGCGATGTCCTCGAGCGACTTGCCGGCGGCGCTGACGCCGAAGATGCCGCACACCACTCCGCCGAGGATCATCACCGCGGAGCCGAGCACGTACCCCCAGAAGAGCGGCCCGCGATCCGATCCGTTCCCGATGAGGGCCCCGTAGAGCGCGGGCGCCGCGGCCCCGACGAGCTGGCCGATCGAGAAGACGTAGGAGATCACCTGACTGCGCAGCTCCAACGGGAAGATCTCGCTCACGGTCAGATACGCCGCCGACGCCCCGGCGGAGGCGAAGAAGAACGATGCGCACCAGAAGATCGTGTGCGTCACCGCATCCAAGGCGCCGACGTGGAACAGGAACGCGCTGACCAACAGGATGAGCCCGGCCAGCACGTAGGTGCCGAACAGCATCCGTCGCCGGCCCCACGTGTCGAAGAAGTGCCCCAGCACGAGGGCGCCGGCCAGGTTGCCGAGCGCGAAGACGATGAAGTACTGCGATGCGGACGCGGGTGGGACGTCGTAGAAGTTCTCGAGTACGAGCGCATAGGTGAAGAAGATCGCGTTGTACAGGAACGACTGCGTCACCATCATCGTCACCCCGACCAGAGTGCGCCGGGGGTACTGACGGAACAGCACCTTGGCGATCACGAGGAACGGCACGCGACCGTACTCCTTGACGACGATCGCCTTGCTCTCGTCGACGGGCGGGATCTCCTTGCCTTCCTTGCGGATGCGTTCCTCGATCTCGTCGACGCCGCGCTCGGCCTCCTCCTCGCGTCCGTGCGTCATCTGCCACCGCGGGCTCTCCGGGATGTGGCGACGCAGCCAGATGATGAGGATGCCCAGCACGGGCCCCACGAAGAAGCTCAGCCGCCACCCGAGGTCCTCCGCGAAGATGTCCTGGTTCAGGAAGAAGGAGCTGGCCACGGCACCGAGCGCCGCCCCACCCCAGTAGGTGCCGTTGATCGCGATGTCGACGCGTCCGCGGTACTTGGCAGGGATGATCTCGTCGATGGCCGAGTTGATCGCGGCGTATTCGCCGCCGATGCCCGTCCCGGCGACGAAGCGCCAGATGTAGAAGAACCACGGGGCAAAGGCGAGGCCGGCGACGGCGCTGCCGACGAGGTAGATCGCGAGGGAGATGAGGAAGAGGTTCTTGCGCCCGAGCTTGTCGGTCAGTCGTCCGAACACGAGGGCGCCGGTGACCTGCCCCAGCAGGTAGAAGGTGGCGGCGAGCCCTACCTCGAACGAGCCCATGCCGAGAGTGGCCGCGTATCCCGTCGCCGCGACGATCTGCACTTCGAGTCCGTCGAGGATCCACGAGAAGCCCAGGCCCACCACGATCATCCAGTGGAATCTCGACCACGGCAGGCGATCCATGCGGGCGGGGACGAGGGATCGGATCTCGGTGGGCTGCAGCGACATGTCTCATTCCTTCCGCAGGCGGCACCGCTGCCCCTGCCGCCGATATTCCTACTCCCGCCAAGCGCACCCCGATGGAACCTTGACCTCGGCGGCGCCGAGGAGTACGCGCATCGCCTACCGTCGAGGGATGAGCGCCCTCCTCGCATCCGTCACCGCCGCTGTCGACGCCTGGCGCACGCGCGACGAGGCGGAGGCCGCGACGCGTGCGGACTTCGTCGAGGCGCTGCGTGATCACGGCCAGGCGGCCCTGGAGCGCTCGGGCCCGCCGACGCACGTCACGGCGAGCGCCTTCGTGTTCGACGAGGACGCCGCGCACGTGCTGCTGTGCTTCCATGGCAAGGGCAGGTTCTGGGTGCAGCCCGGCGGGCACCTGGAGGCGGGCGACACCTCCGTGGAAGGTGCCGCACTGCGCGAGCTGCACGAGGAGACCGGGGTGCCCGCGGCACGGCTGGACGGCGTCGTTGCGGCGGATCTGGACCATCACGCCCTCGGCGGCGGGTTCGGCCGGTGCGCGTCGCACCTCGACATCGGCGTCACGGCCCGCGTTTCGGACATCGCCGTTCCTCTCGTCGTCAGCGACGAATCGGATGCGGTGGCGTGGTGGCCGGTGGCGGCGCTGCCGTCGGACTCGGCACCGGGTCTCGCCGATCGGCTGGCCCGGGTGCTCGCTGCCCGCTGAGCGGCGCTACTGCGCGGGCTGCGCGATGACCTCCGCGTCGACGGCCGTGCCGTTGAGCTCGAGATAGAGGCGGGACTCCACGACGGAGACCGTCGCGGTGTTACGGCGCTCGAGAGCGGGGCGAGCCTCGTCGATGAACCCCGGCGTGAAGCTGACCAGGCGGATCGCATCGCCCCGGTGGATCTTCTTGCCGTCCCACGCGGCGGCGACCTTCGCCGGATCGCGGTGGGTGTAGACCACCACCCGGCCGGCGAGCTTGCTGCCGAAGTGCAGCCGCGCCGCATCCGGGGCGCCGACCTCGATCCATGCCGTGATCGCGCCCGTCGCGTCCCGCACGAGCACCGCGGGCTCCTCGGCCTGCGAGATCCCCTCGCTGAAGGCGATGCCTTCCTCGTACTCCAGGCAGAACGCGAGCACGCGGGTCAGCATGAACGCATCCGTCTCGGAGGGATGGCGCGCCGCCCGCACCGTG
Organism: Microbacteriaceae bacterium PS02066; assembly: GCA_029959545.1. Lineage (GTDB taxonomy): Bacteria > Actinomycetota > Actinomycetes > Actinomycetales > Microbacteriaceae > Microbacterium > Microbacterium binotii. The sequence continues at coordinate 14,507 of JASCPH010000021.1, forward strand.
AACTGCTCGTAGACCCCGCGGTCCACATCCGACAGCGTCACATCGAACGTGTACATCGTCGCGCCGGCAGCCATAACCCTCGAGCCTACGCGGTGGTCGGGCCGCCGCCGAGCGAGCATCCGGTCGCCGAGCGAGCATCCGATCGTGTGCTCGCTCGATGAAAGAATGCTCGCTCGGCGGGGACGCCGCGGGTTCAGCGCCGGCTGCGCCAGCGCACGGCGATCATGGCGGCGATCACACCCGCCAGTGCGCAGGTCGCCACCGGGGCCGCAGGAAGGAGCGCGATCGCCGCTCCGGACGCCGCGGCCAGCACGACCGCATCCAGCGCCCACACGCGCCGCACACCGGCCATCGGATCCCCCATCGGCGTCGACACGGGGGCGAGCAACGCCACCGGCATCGATCCCTTCAGCGCCCCCGCCAGGCGAAGAGCGAGCGCCATCAGCACCAGGAGCGCGACGGCCAGGACGGTCACCGCCCCCACCGCCGAGGCCGCCGCGGCGAGCCCGGCGGTGAGCGTCGCGAGGGCGATCGCAGCCACGAGCGGGAACAGGGCGTGAAGAGCAACGAGCGACGCGTCCGTCACCCCGTACAGCGGCACATCGGCCGCGGCGCTCGCGGCGTGACGGATGCCGTCGGTCACCGGACCGAGGCCCGCGAAGGCGAGCAGCCCGGCGACAGCGCCGAGCACGAGCGTCGGCGCGCCGGGTACGACCGCGAGCACCGCCACGATGCCGGCGAGCGTCAACGCCGTCGCGCCCAGAGCGAGGCGCAGCGGCGTGCGCAGCGCACCGACCGCATCCCGTCGCAGGATGACGGCCCACAGCCGGCCGCGCGCACCGACGGCACTCAGGCGCCGGGCGTGCGCGGGACGGGCGCGGTAGACGTCCGCGGCCTGTCCGAGATCCAGTCCGACCACCGACGTCTGCGCCGCATCCGCGCGCGCCGCCTGCGCGAGCAGCTCGTCCGTCCGCAGCCGGTCCAGCAGCCACGGCACCATCGCCGAGAGCGCAAGCGCAAGAGCCGCGAGAGGAACGAGGCCGCTCGTCGCTTCGCCGAGCGGGTAAGACGCGGCAACCCAGCCCACCGGCGTCAGCGCACTCGCCGCGGGAACGGCGACCGCCAGCACCCCGAGGCCCAGCACGACCGTCGCCGCCGGGAGGGCGAGGCGCGGCAGTGCCTGCCCGAGCAGCCAGGCGCCGACGGTGACCACGCCCCCAGAGCAGCGGCCGCGGCGAACGCGATCACGGCGTCCGCGGAGGCCACCCCGTTCACGACGAGGCTCCCGCCCGCCAGCACCGCACCGACGGTCCACAGCCCGATCGAGAACATCCCCGCGGTCAGTACCGGCCCCAGGAACGCTCGCGAGCGGGGGACGGCGCTGGCAGCGAGCGCGTAGGTGAGCGCAGGCGGACGCAGGGCGGGGCCGCGGGACGGCCCCCATGCCAGCGCGGCCGACCACACCACCGATGTCATCAGCGCGATCACGCCGGGAGCGCGCGGGTCCGCGAACAGCGAGAGTCCGTCGGGCCCCACTGCGCTCAACCAGACCGCGCGCACGACCGGCGCCACCGCGACGAGGGCGACCATCGCGACCAGGTACACGGTGAAGGCTCGCTCTCCGCCGCTCCTCGCGCCCCGCTGCCGCCACAGGGCGACCGCGGTGCGCACACTGCCGCTCACGCGACGCGCTCCAGGTACACCGACTCGTCGGCGACGAGCTCCGCCAACCGCGGATGGTGCGTCGCGATCACGAGCGTGGCCCCCGCGTCGCGTCGCGCCCGCAAGGCCCGGATGACCGCATCCACGTGCTCTGGGTCGAGACGTTGCTCGGGTTCGTCGAGGATCAGCACCTCGGAGGGACGCACGAGCACGAGCGCGAGGCCGAAGAGCTGCGTCTGCCCCGACGACAGCTCATGGGGGAACCGCTCGTGCAGCGTCTGCAATCCGAGCTCGCCGAGCACGGCGCGGGCACGGGCATCGGCCTCCGCCGGCGGGAACCAGGTCACCGCGACGAGCCTGACGTGCTCGAGCACCATGAGATCGGGCGCGAACGGCGGCAGGCCGATCATCGCCGCGACGCGTCGGCGGTAGGCACGATCGCGTTGCGAGATGGCAGCGCCGGCGATGCGCACGGATCCCGTCGACGGTGCTTGCATCCCGGCCAGCACCCGCAGGAGCGTCGTCTTCCCGGCTCCGTTGCCTCCCCGCACGGCCAGCGCCCTGCCCGCATCCACGCGCCGGGTGACCGTGTCGAGCAGCGTGACATCACCGGAGACGACGCGCACGGCATCGAGCTCGATCATGCGAGATCCCTCTCGGATGCTGCCGCGCGGCGACGCCTGGCGGCAGCCGACCGCGGGGGCGTGTGCCTCATATGGTCGCGCACCCGCCCGAGGATGTCGGCGAGGGCATCGACGTCGCCGGGCGTGAGCCGCGCGAAGAGCAGGTCGTCGAGGATGGCGATGTGGCCGGGAAAGACCCTCCCGAGCACCTCCCTGCCCTGCGCGGTGAGAGTCACTGCGACGCTGCGTTCATCGTCGGGCGACGTCGATCGGGCGAGGAGCCCTCGCTTCTCGAGCACCTGAGCCTGGTAGGTCAGGCCGCTGCGACTGTAGACCACGCCATCGGCGAGATCCGTCATCCGCAGCGAGCCGTCCGGCGCATCGCCGAGCGTCGCGAGCAGCTGGAACTGGACATAGCTCAGATCGCCCGCCTCCTTGAGCTGCTGCTCCACGGCGTGACGGAGGAGGCTGCTGACCTCGATCAGACCGAAGTACGCGGCGAGCTGGACGGCGCTCGGACCCGTCGGCGATGACCCCATGCAGCGAGCGTAGCAGTGCTACCGATTCGAAACAGTTGCTTCGAACTCGAACCACTGCTATTGCCGGCTCCATGCTTCGAATCCGAAGCACTTATCTGAGGAGACAATCATGAAGACAGTACGGTTCCACGAGACGGGCGGCCCCGAGGTGTTGCGCTACGAGGACGCGCCGATGCCCGCCCCCGCCAGCGGCCAGGTACGTATCGACGTCCCCGACGGCGCCGGCCGCGGGCGCTGCGACCGGCCCGGAGCGACTGGCTGCGAGCGGCGCAGCGGATGCGTCAGGTGCGGCGATCGTCGCGCTCGGCGCGCTGCTGGGGGGCGCGGCGCTGGCGGTCGGAGCCGGGATCCGGCGCCGGGGCAACCGCGGTTGAGGTCATCGGCTCGAAGGAGACCGTGGCGAGGCCCGCTCGCGAGGGGAGCCCGAGCCGATGCAGGGCCTCGGCGAGGTGGTGCTCGACGGTCTTCACGCTGAGCCCGACGGATGCGGCGATCTCGGCGTTGCGGCTTCCCGCCGCGGCGAGCTCCGCGACCTGACGCTGACGCGGGCTCAGCTGCGCCAGGTCGAGCCCGCGCCGCGGACCGAGGAGGGCCGCCGCGCGACCACGCGTCGGCGTCCCCGTGATCCGCAGGATGTCCTCGACGTGACTCTGGACGGTGCGCGGCGAGAGGTAGAGCACCTGCGCGATGGCGGCGTTCGTGTTCCCCTCGGCGAGCAGCACCGCCACCTCGCGCTGCTTCTCGGTCATCACGGCGAGATCGCCCCGCGCTCCGCCGACCCGCACGGCCAACTCCCGCCACCGGCGAGCGGCGAGCAGGCGGTGGCGCTCGTAGCCCACCGCATCGGCCTGCCGCGCGAGGCGCAGCAGCAGCTCCAGCGCCGCCGCGGGTTCCACGGCAGCGAGCGCGTCCGCACGCACGAGCTCCCCGCGCAGCACCTCGGTCGCCGCTCCCGCGGCTTCATCGATGCGCACGGATGCCGCGGCCAGCGCCTCCGCATCCGCCGCCTGCCCCTGCGACAGAGCGATCGCACCACGAGCGCGAGTGAGTGACGAGGCCGCCACGCGATGGCGGGCCAGAGCGCCGCTGCGACGCAGCAGGACGCCGGCGCGATAGGTGTCCCCCCGCGACAGCGCCGCCTCGACGAGCACCTCCGTGGCCAAGGCGCGGTCCCATACCTTGCAACGTGACAGGTCGGCGCCCGCCGCCGAGACGAGCAGCGCCGCCGCGCGCTGCAACTGCCCCACGGCGCGGAAGCCCCAGGCCACGTAGAGCGACGAGCCCACGGAGAGATAGTTCTCGTCGCGGCGCGTGCGTGCGATCACCGCATCGGCGAGGGTGAAGAACCGGTCCCGGTCGCCGGCGACAGCGGCGCCGTAACTTCCGATGGCCTGCAGCACCACGAGCGCCCGCGGCGGCACGATCGCCGCGCTGCGGAAGAGTCCCTCCGCGATGGAGCGCACCTCGTCGCGGCGCCCGTGGAAGGCACCGCTGCGCGCGGCGAGAAGCTGCAGGGCCACGGCGGCCGGGTCAGCGCGCTCGGCGTCGTGCGTCACCACCTGTCCGGGGGTGAGCTCGGCACCGCGGATGAGCGCGTCGGCGACATCGAAGCCCCCCGAGCTGAGCGCGGCCTCGGCCAGCAGATATCGCGTCAGCAGCGACCCCTCACCTGCATCGGAGAGGGCCTCGGCCACGGCGTTCGGGTCTACGCCGAGACGGTGCGCGTGCTCGGTGCCCGCCATGGCATCCGCGGTCAGCATCGCGGATGCCGCCAGGCGCACGACGGGAACCGCGCACCCGTCGCTCTCGTCCAGCGCGCGACGGGCGTGCGCGGCCGCATCCGGGAAGCGGCAGGCGATCACCGCGGCGATCGTCGCGGCGACCCGGAAGAGCGCGCGGTCGGCGCGGTGCGTAGCCGCTTCCGAGCGCGCCGAGGCACCCTCGAGTTCGGCGGCCGCATCCCCGCCGAAGACGCGCAGCAGGATGCCCGTGACGAACCGCCACGCTTCGGCGCTGCCGTCGACATCGTCCCCCACGCGGTCCGCCCCTCTGCCCGTTTCGGGGGAATCGTGCCACGCGAGAGGCCCGCCGCGATACGAACCGGATGCGGATTCCGCCGAAACCCGCAGCGCGCGAAGTCAGAAGCGGTTCGCGATCGTCTCCCCGAGGCTCGCCCACAGCGCCGGGTCTGCGCCCGATCCGCCCGGATCGATGTCGACGAGCAGCAGGCCCTCGTTGCCCTTGACGACGAGGATCGTGCCGATGGAGGCATCGGCCCAGCCGCGGGTGACGCCCGGGATCGGCTGCGCGTTCGCGCCTTGGGGATAGAGCTCGGCCGGCAGGAACGCGTCGGCGTCGCCGGTGTACTGGGCGATCGCGGTGTGCGTGTCGGCAAAAGCCCACGTGCACTGCTGCAGTCCCTGCTGCCCCTCGGCAGCCACACCCTCGATCGTGTCGACGCCGAGAGCTGCGGCGATGTCGGCGGAGGGCACGAGCGCGCATGCGTCGCCCGTGCCCGACCCCGCCTCCGGCGCGGGCGCCGAACCCGAATCGGCGTCCGCCGTAGCCGAGCTCCCCGCGGACTCGGCGGTGTTCGTCACAGCCTGCGAGCAGCCGGTGAGCACCAGGGCTGCCGCGGCCAAGACGAGCGGCTTGAGAGATTTCACGCCGCGATCATGACAGCCGGCGAGGCGCGCCGATACGACCTGCGACGCAATCCCGCCGGATCCCGCAGTGCGCGCCTCAGGTCTCAGTGGGCCGCATCCGCGCGGGCGCCGCGCTTCGTGAGACGTGAGATTCCGGTGACGACGGCCACGATCACGAGGCCGAGGGCGAGGCCGAAGACGGCGGACAGGACCGTCTCGACGATCCACACCACCACGGGACCGGCCGCCTCCACGAGGTGCGTGATGGCGTGAACCAGGTGCTCGGGTCCGTCCCAGAGCGTCTCGGCCAGGTTGCCCACGACGAGATGACCGCCGACCCAGAGCATCGCGACGGTGCCGACGACGCTGATGACCCGGAAGACGGCGGGCATCGACGCGACGACGCGTACGCCGAAACGGCGGATGCGGCGCGCGTCGCTCTTCATGAGACGCAGGCCGATGTCGTCGATCTTCACGAGCAGCGCGACCGCGCCGTAGACCAACGCGGTCATGGCGAGACCGATGATCAGCAGCGCGCCGAGGGTCATCCAGATGCCGAAGGCGGGATCGAGGCTCGACAGGGCGATCAGCATGATCTCGGTGCTGAGGATGAGGTCGGTGCGGACCGCGCCGAACACGAGCTTCTTCTCGTCGCGGGGACCGTCCTCGTCGGCATCCTCGTGGTGCGCGCCGAACCACTCGAGCACCTTCTCGGCGCCCTCGAAGCAGAGGAACCCACCGCCCAGGATCAGCAGGAACGGCAGAACCCACGGCGCGAACGCGGTCAGCAGCAGTGCGATCGGGATGATGATCACGAACTTGTTGACGAGGCTGCCGAGCGCGATCTTCCACACCACCGGCAGCTCCCGCGCCGGCGTGATGCCCTGCACGTACTGCGGGGTCACGGCGGCGTCGTCGATCACGACGCCCGCGGTCTTCGCGCTCGCCTTGATGGCGGCGGTCAGGATGTCATCGACGACGGCGAGCAAGCCGACCGACATACGCACTCTCCCGGATACGAGGGCCGCAGCCGAACGGCTGCAGGGGCGGATGCCCTCAGCGAGGATATCGGCCCGGAGGCATGCGGGATCGCAGGTTGTGCGAACCGCGGCTCCGGCTCAGGCGCCGGCATCGATCACCAGATCGTGCCGCCACCGACGGAGATGCCACCCCAGGTGAGCAGGATGAAGATGATCGCGAACACGACGGGCGCGATCCCCTGACCGCTGCGCGCGAGACCCTTCAGCAGGCCGATCACCGTGAACACGGCCGCGACGATGGAGAGCCCACCGCCGAGGATGAGCCCGATGAACAGCGGGATCGGCATGAGGATGAGGCCGGCAAGACCGAACCAGAATCCCGCCCAGGCGCTCGGGTTACGGCGACGTTCAACGGTGTAGGACACCCGCCCATTATGCGGGGTGCGGCCGGATGTGCCCGAGACGAACCGGATCGATGACTGTTCAGCCGCACGCGATGCGCCTACGCGACCCGCACACTCCACACTGTTCTCTTTTTCGCACATTACTTCCATGTGATATTTATGTGACGTAGGTCAGGTGGTATATTTTTCTAACATATGCACCACGTGCGATTTCTCGAACATTGGAGGTGATCGACATCAAGCTGCAGTCTTCGGCAGATCTCGCCCGCCTGGTGAAGAACGCCCGCACCCAGCGGGGCGCGACTCAGCAAGATGTCGCCGACGCCGTCGGCATCACCCGCCAGTCTCTCGCGCGCATCGAGCAGGGCCACGGTGGCGTCTCGTTCAACACCGTGCTGCGCATCCTCGACCATCTCGGCATCAGTCTGGAGTCAGCCCCGGAACACCGTCTCCACAGCCCCGTCGAGCTCGGCACGACGAGCGCTGCCCAGGCGGCGTCCGCCGCACTCGCCAAGCGCGTCGACCCTCTGGTCACCTCGAGAGCGCTCGAGGCCCTCCATAAGCGGATCCTCTCCCAGCTCGATCCTGCGACCCGCCCCACATTCGATGTCGCTCGGGCTCTACAGCGAGTTGAAGCCAGCGTGGACCCGGCCACCCTCGCTTCCATTCGCGACGCTTCACGAGGGCTCACCGAGAGTCTGGCCATCCCCGGCTCCGTACTCCGCACCCCGCCCCGAGGGGTAGATGGCGAAGCCACACGCGCCACGACGCCCGAATCCGACGCTGACAAGAATGCCGCGGAGGACGCCGAGTGATCCGCGCCCTCGACGTGTACCTCTATGACGCCCACGTCGCCACTATCACTCGACGCGGTGCGAACCTTCAGCTGCGATACCTGCCCGACTACGTCGAGTCGGAGAGCCCCGTCCCCATCTCCGTGACGCTGCCCGTCGTCATGACGCCGTTCGGGAACGACGACACCACACGCTTCCTGGACAACTTGCTGCCCGATCGTGCCGATGTTCGCTCCCGCTGGGCGCGGGAGGCGAGGCTGGCTAGCGACAGCACCTTTGAGCTGCTCACCGCTTACGGCGCCGACGTCGCCGGCGCGCTCGAGTTCTACCCCGCGGGCACCGCCCCCAGGCAGGAAGCGAATCTGACACCGCTGACCGAGGAAGAGATCGGCGACCGCATCCGGCGAATACGTCGTGACGACTCTGACTGGTTGCAGCACCGCGCCGCCGAACAAGGCTTCTCCCTCGGCGGCGCGCAGGGAAAATTCGCCCTCACCCTCCTCGACGACGAGTGGTACGAACCCTCTGGCCGGTTGCCGTCGACTCACATCTTCAAGCCAGGAATCCAACTGCTTCCCGGCTCAGATGTCACCGAGCACATCACCCTGCACGTCGCACGGCTGCTCGGAATCGATGCGGCCGCCTCCACTATCGGCGAGTTCGATGGCGAGCACGTCCTCATCGTGGAACGCTTCGACCGCGTGCGCGTCAACGGCTCCATAGGTCGGCTCCACCAGGAAGACCTTGCGCAAGCGACAGGAACCTCGCACGTCCAGAAGTATGAGGCCGACGGAGGCCCTGGTTATCGCGATATCTTCCGCGTCTTCGACCGCAACCTCAGCGCAGGCGATGTCAGAGCCGCCAAGGAACGGTTCGCGAAGCTGCTCGTCTTCTCGTGGATCGTCGGGCACAACGATGGACATTCCAAGAACTACTCCCTCACTCACGTGCCCGGCCGGAGCGTGCTTGCCCCGTTCTACGACCTCAACAGCTCGCTCCCGTTCACGCTGTCCGAGCAGGTTCGCGCCCACGACCCCGCCGTTTTCGATGACATCAAACTCGCCTTCACCGTCAATGGGGCGAACACGCTCGGCACCTTCGATGCAGGCAGCATCCAGCGGCTCGAGACCGACGCGCAGCTGCCCGAAGGACATCTACGCGAGTACGCGCTCCAGATCGTCGGAGTCCTTCAGGATGTGGTTGCAACCGCCATCGATCAGCTCCCTGAGCATCTGAAGGAACTCCCCGCGGTCGAGCTGTACCCGCACGCCACGTATACGCAGACCCTCAGAGTGAGACGAACCTTCGCCTAGCCGCGAAGCACAAAAGCCCCGGAAGACCGGGGCTCATGGCGGAGACGGAGGGATTTGAACCCTCGGTCCCCTTACGGGGACTCCACCTTAGCAGGGTGGTGCACTAGGCCTGACTATGCGACGTCTCCAGTGGCGGCTTGCGCCGAACACACCCGTCCATCATAACCGGTCGGTTCGCCCCCGCCGAACAGGTCCCGGATACTCGATAGCGGATGCGGTCGGCACCGCATCCGGAAGGGCATGCGGTGGATCCGAAACACCTCGCCAGTTCGGCGGCGCTCGCGCTGCTCGCCGGCTTCGTCGACGGCTTCGCGTTCGTGATGCTCGGCGGCTTCTTCGTGTCGTTCATGAGCGGCAACACGACGCAGGCCTCCGCCGAGCTGACGGGCGGCGCGTGGGGCGCCGCGGGATACGCGGGACTGCTCGTCGCGGCCTTCGTCGCCGGGGGCGTGACGGGCACGGCCGTGTCGATCCGCGCACGGTCGCGCGGCGTCATGACCCTCGTGGCGCTCACGCTCCTCGTGGCCGCGGTTCTGGCGGGGATCGGTGACGTGCTGGCGGCGGGACCGGTGCTCGCGGCCGCGATGGGCGCCACGAACGCCGTGCACTCCCGCGACGGCGCCGCGCCCTTCGGCATCACGTACATGACGGGTCAGCTCATGAAGCTCGCGGAGAACATCGTCGCCGCCTTCCGCGGCGGCGATCGGCGCGCGTGGATGCGGCACCTCGTACTGTGGGTCGCGATCGCGATCGGTGCGATCGCCGGCGCGGCGGCGGCGCGCCTGGTCGGCCCCGTGGCGCTCTGGCTTCCCGCCGTCGCCGCGGCGGCGACAGCGGGCGTGCTCGTTCTCCGCCGGAGAACACGGCCAGCGTCGTCGTCAGAAGGGTGACGCGGACAATCAGCCCCTGATCGGGGCTTCACGCCCTATGGGGAGGTCCCCGACGTCATGCCGCACCGCTTCGAACTCTGAGGTCTACTTCTGCGGAACCGTGCAGGTCACCTGGCTGGCGTTCTGCCCCGAGATCGACGACGGCAGCTCGACGGCCGTGTCGGACGGGAGCGCCTCGCCGCCCTCCGTGGCCCCCGGCGCAGGAGAAGTCGCGCCCGGGTCGGGAGCAGCCGTGTCGGGCACCTCACCGGTCACCTCCACGCCAAACCCACCGCTGGCTTCGCCCGTGAGCTGTAGCGGGCGGTTCTCGCGGAGGGCCGCGAACAGCGCATCCGCGGCGCCCGAGATCGGAACGAGCCCGTCTCCGGAGTAGGCCGCCGGGTACTGCACGAAGACGATGTCCTCGAACGGCACGTCCTTCAGCGCCATCGCGATCTGCGCCATGCGGGTCGGGTTCGCGAGCTGCTTGTCGAGCACGAGCTGCTTCTCGCGCACCTGAGTCATCGCGACGTTCGCGAAGTTCAAGAGCTTGCCGGCGTCACCGAGCACGGCATCGCTCTGCATCTTGCGCACCAGCGACGACATGAACTGCTGCTGGTTCGAGATGCGACCGAGGTCCGAACCGTCTCCGATGCCGTGACGGATGCGCAGGAACTGCAGCGCCTGCACGCCCTGCAGTGTGTGCGTCCCGGCTGTCAGCACGAGACCCGTGTGCCGGTCCGAGATGTCGCCCTGCACACAGACGTCGACGCCGCCGACGGCGTCGGAGAGGTTGATCACGCCGGTCCAGCGGATGGCGGCGGCGAACTGGATGTCTTCGCCGGTGAGCTCCTCGACGGTGCGCACCGTGCACGGCAGCCCGCCGTACATGTACGACGCGTTGATCTTCTCGGTGCCGCCGCCCACCGTGTCGCCGTCGGCATTCTGGCATTCGGCGATCGGCACGTAGGTGTCACGCGGGAAGGAGACGACCGTCACGCGGCGAGGCTCGTCGCTGATGTGCACGAGCATCGTGACGTCGTTGCGCTCACCGCCGTCGTCGTCCATGCCGCACCGCGGGAACAGGGCGACATCCTGTCCTTCGCACGCATCCGTGCCCACGAGAAGCAGGTTCACGCCGCCCTCGATCTCGCCGAGCCCCGGCGGCAGCGCGGGGTCCCCCTCGTTCCCGATCTCGACCGAGTTGCCACCGATGGTCGCGGCCGCATCCCAAACGTGGAAACCCACGACCCCCGCAGCCGAGGCGATGCCGACCAGGGCGGCGACGCCGACGAGAGACAACGCCTGCAGCAGCGGATGCGGGGACCGCAACCGTCCGTGCCGGGCCACGGGCGCGCCGCGAAGGCGCCGCTTCCGCATCAGCGCAGGTTTCCGTTCGAGCACGTCTCCTCGGCCGCCGTCTGCCCGGCGATCGAGGAGGGCAGAGCCACACTGTCGGTCGGGGTGGTGGGCTGTGCCGGATCTGCCGACTGGGTGGGCGTGGGCGCCGTCGGGTCGGTCGGCGCCTGGGTCGGATCAGCGACGATCGTGCCGTCTCCCTGACTCGTCGAGCCCGTCAGCACGAGCTGCTGGTTCGCGTCGATCGCATCGAACAGAGCCTCGGCGGCGCTCTTGTTGGGCACGACCCGGTTGGCGTCGTCCGGGTCGGTCAGGGTCGGGTACTGCACGAAGACGATGTCGTCGAACGGCACCTCCTTGACGGCGAGCGCGATCTGCACGAGCGTCATCGGGTTCGTGAGGCTCTCGCTCGGGGTGACGTTCTCGACGCCGACCGTGGCCAGCTTGTACAGCGTGGCGGGGTCGCTGAGCACGCCCTCGCCGACGAGCTTTCGGGCGAGACGAGACATGTACTGCTGCTGGTTCGAGATGCGGCCGAGGTCGCCGCCGTTGCCCACACCGTGCCGCGTGCGCAAGAACTGGAGGGCCTCGAGACCCTGCACGTTGCGCGTGCCGGCGGGCCAGTCGATGCCCGTGTACGGGTCGCGGATCCCGTTGGCGATGCAGACATCCACGCCGCCGATCGCGTCGGTGATCTGGATGACACCGCCGAAGGTGACGGATGCCGCGAACGGAATGTTCTGGCCGGTCAGCTCCGAGATGGTCTTCACCGCGCAGCTCAGACCACCGTAGGAGAAGGTCGAGTTCAGCTGCTGCTTGCTCATGGCGGAGCCCGTCGAGCCGTCCGGTCGGGTGCAGGACGGGATCGGGATCATGAGATCGCGGGGGAAGGAGATCACCGTCACCCGGCGCGGGTTGTCGGAGATGTGCAGCAGCAGGTTGACGTCGTTGAGGTCGCCCTCGGAGTCGGCGCCGGTGCACCGCTCGCCGAAGAGTGCGGCATACTCGGGCTCGCATGCGTCCGTGCCGGCGAGGAAGAGGTTCACTCCGCCCTCGATCGCCCCGATGTCCGGCGGCACGGCACTCTGGCCTTCGAGCGCGACCGCGTCCTGCGTGAGGTTGGTCGTCAGACTCCAGACGTTGTAGCCGACGACGCCGATGCCGGCGACGAGCACCACGGCGAGCGAGACGGCCACGAGCTTGAAGAACTGTGCGACGGGATGCGGCGAGCGCAATCGGCCGTGGCGCGCCACCGTCTGGCGACGCCCGCTTCGGGTCGGGCTCACACGGGTCCTCTCGTATGCACAAGCTGCAGGCGCGGCGCTATCCACACGCGCTGCCCCCATAGATCAGAGCCCATCCTAGGAGTGGCGACCTGAGAACGACGTGCGGATCATCTGGGCGCGCTCAGCGCGGTGCCCGCGGAAGCGTGAGTCGCACGCTCGTTCCACGCCCGAACTGCGACCGGAGGGAGACCTCCCCGCCGTGCCGGTGCACCACCACGCGCACGAGCGAGAGACCGAGACCCGTTCCTTCGACGCCCCGGGCGTCCTGGGCCCGCCACAGTTCCTCCCACACGAAGGGGACGTCTTCGCCACGGATACCCCACCCCGTGTCGGCGACCTCGATGACGACGGCATCCTTCTCCTCCGTGCCGCGCACCTCGATGCGAGCGCCCTCGTCCGAGTACTTCACCGCGTTCAGCAGGAGGTTGCGCACGGCGACGGCAAGGAGGTCGGGATCCCCGGTCACGGCGGGCAGCGGCCAGGGGACGGTGGGCAGGACGGTCTCGACGCTGCGGTGTGTGCCACGTGCGGCGAGTTCGTCACGCAACGCGGCCACCTCTTCTTCCACGATGACCGTCAGGTCCACTCGCGATGCCTCGATCGGCCGCGTCTCCAGGGAGGACAGGGCGCGCAGCTGCATGACGACGCCGCTCAGCCGTGCAGCCTGTGCCGACGCGATCACCAGGTTCTCCGACGGCGTCTGCTCCCCCGCCGCCAGCGCCGAACGGATGGCGGTCACCGGGTTCTTGAGTTCGTGATCGAGCCGGCGCAGGAACCGCCGGTGCGCATCGCGCTCGGCGACCGATCCCTCGGCGCGGGCGGCGACCAGCGCGGCATCGCGCCGCCGCAGCCGCATCGGCCGCACGAACAGCGCGAGCATCAGAACAACGGACAGGAGCGAACCGGACACGACGAGCACGGTGGCCAGCGGCACCCGCAGCACGAGGGAGCCGTTGCCTCCGGCGAGTGCGAGCACGACGGCGATGAGCGCGGCCAGGGCAAGAGGGGCGGCGACCAGCACCAGGCGCACGGGTTTCATGACGCGCTCACGGGTGCGCAGAAGCGGTAGCCCGCGCCTGGAAGTGTCTCGATCCAGCGCGGCTGCTGGGCGTCGTCGCCCAGTGCGCGACGCAGTTCCGCGATGCGGTGATCGACGGCGCGCGTGGTGACGGCGAACTCGAAGCCCCAGAGGGTCTCGAGCAGGTGCTCCCTCGTGTGCACTTCGTCGGGGTGCGACATCAGGTACTCGAGCAGGGTGAGCGCCTTGGGCGTCAGCTCGAGCGTCGCCCCGTCGCGGTGCACGCGACGGGCCACGCGGTCGAGCCGGAGCCCCGCGCTGACCAGCTGCGACGATGCGGTCAGCGGCTTGCCGCCGCCCGCCGTGCGGCGCAGGACGGCGCGGATGCGGGCGACGAGTTCCGGCGGGTCGAAGGGCTTGCCGAGATAGTCGTCGGCGCCTTCCTCCAGCGCCGCGGTGCGCTCGAACGACGCATCCACATTGGTGAGCATGATGACCGGGGTCCACGCATCCGCACGGCGCAGGCGCCGCGCGAGCTCACGGCCGTCCATGCGGGGCATGAGCACGTCGGAGACGACGATGTGCGGCGCGAAGGCGGCGTGCGCGTCGAGGGCGCTCTGCCCGTCGGCTTCCACGCGCACATCGAATCCGCTGCGTTCGAGGAACGGCGCGAGGGTGGAGGTGATCGCCTCCTCGTCGTCCACGAGCAGCACACGGGTGCGCGCCTGGTCGCTCACGAGGCGTTCACCGCCCAGATCCCGATTCCCAACGCGGCGAGGATCAGGACGGCGATCGCCGCGATCGTGAGGTAGCCGATCACGAGGCCCGCAATCGCGAAGCCCGCTCCGTCGGCATGGGTGCGGCGGATGCGGGCGAGCGCGACGTGGCCGAAGATCACCGCGAGCAGGTTGAACCCGAGCAATGCGAGCACGAAGGACGTGATGGCCAGCCCGTCGGTGGGGCGCGTGACGTAGACATACTGCTGCGGGGGCTGGGACATGGTGGTCATCCTCCGGTCGTGGCGCGCGCCGTGTTCGCTGCGCCGGTATCGGTCACGTCCGGGGATCCGCTCTCCCACCGCACGTCGTTGCCGCTGCCACCGAGTTGGGCGATATCGACCGACGCAGCCTGTATCTGGTTGGCGGCTCCGGTGATCTCGAGCGTGCCGATGCGATCGGCGAGCACGACGGCGCCGCTCGCCGTCACCCTGACGAGGGCGCACTCCCCCTCGATCGACACGGTCGCTCCCGCCTGCGCGACGACGACCTCGCCCGAGGCGCAGGAGGTCTGCTGCGCCACGTCGGCATAGCGCTCGCGCAGCTCGTCGGACGCCGCGGATGGAGGCCCCGATGGGCCCGGCGATGGCGCCTGCTCGTTCGGGACCGACGTCGCGGGCGCCGGCGTCGACGAGGGAGCGGGGTCGGCCGCGGGAGCTCCGGGCGCCTCATAGGCGACGGAGCACCCGGTCAGGAGCACGGCGAGGGCGGCGAGCGCGAGCGGCAGCGTCTTCTTCATCGTCTCGTCCGCTCAGAAGGCCGGGATGAAGATCTCGACGCGGCGGTTGAGCTGGCGTCCGGCGGGGTTGTCGACGCCGTCGATCTCGTTCGCGGCGACCGGCGCGCCCTCACCGTACCCGACCGCGCTGAGCGACGCGGTGACACCGCGGTCTTTCAGCGCGGCGACGACGGATGCGGCGCGCCGCTCGGACAGCTCCTGGTTATAGCTGTCGGAGCCGATCGCGTCGGTGTGCCCGCCGATCTCGGCCGTCGGGACGTCGAGCTCCGTCATCGCGGCCGCCAACGCGTCGAGCACGCCCGCCGCATCCGCCCGGATCTCAGATCGGTCGAAATCGAAGAGCACGCCGTCGCTGAGGGTGATCGTGGTGCCGCAGGAGGTGATGGGCGCGAGCGTGCCCATCGGCGGAAACACGCCGACCGGCGCGACGGCGGGGAGCGCGTCCACCTCGACGGGCTCGCCGTTGACCGTGCCCGTGCCGTCGCCGTCGTTGCGGATGTCCAGGCCGGCCGCGATGTAGGAGCCGGAGCCGTCGCCGTAGTTGTGGATCTCGACGTCTGCGTCGCGGTACATCGCCGAGCCGTCGCCGTAGTTCCAGTGCTCGACGCCGTTGCCGGTGCGCGAGGCGGAACCGTCGCCGTAGACCCAGGTGGCACCGTCGGCCGTGGTCACCGAGCCGGAACCGTCGCCGTAGTTGTGGATCTCGATACCGTCGGCGATGTAGGAGCCCGAACCGTCGCCGTAGACGTTCGCGGTCACCCCGTTGAGGGTGAAGCTGCCCGAGCCGTCGCCGTAGTTGTGCACCGCGCCGTCGGGTCCGGTGAAGGTTCCTGAGCCGTCGCCGTAGAGGAGCACCGACCCCTGCGCACTCGCGCGTTCTGTCACATCGCCGCAGGCGGCGGGGCGCACCTCGACGCCGGATCGCGGCGCGATCTGGTGATCCAGCTGAATCGCGAAGCCGCCGAGCGAGCTGTCGAGCAGCGACAGGTCGGGCATCGTGAACAGCGGGACCGGCGGCACCTCGCCCGGCGCGTAGCCCGCGACGACGGGGACGGTCGGCGTCGACGACGCGTTCGGCGTGCTCGCAGCGGCGGGGGCGGATGCGGACGGACGGGGCTCGGCGGCGCATCCCGCGACCAGTACTCCGACGGCCGCGACGAGGGCCAGGGTGCGAGGGGCGGTGGTGCTCATGCACTGACCGTATCGAGAGGGCGCGGCCTGTCGGTCGCAGGACGGTCGCACCTGTGTATCAATCCCGCGACACAGCCGCGATCATCCCCGCGGATGATGCGGATGATCCCCGAGGCCGACGACATCGCTGCGGCCTCCGAGGAGGCTCGAAGACATGCACGCTCCCTCACCTTCTCGTCCCGTTCTCGCCGCGCGCGGTCTCGTCAAGCGCTACGGCACACTCACCGCCCTGGCGGGCGTGGATGTGACGATCGCCGCGGGCGAGGCCGTGGCGGTGATGGGTGCATCGGGATCGGGGAAGACCACCCTGCTGCACTGCCTCGCAGCGGTCATCGCCCCGGACGGCGGCTCCGTCCGCCTGGGCCAGGCCGAACCGGTCGAGCTGGTCGGCATGGATGAGAAGGGACGCTCCGCCATCCGTCGCAGCCAGCTTGGGTTCGTGTTCCAGGAGCACCTGCTGCTGCCGGAGCTCACCGCGCTGGAGAACGCCGCCCTCCCCCTGCTGGTGCTGGGCGTGCCGAGGCGCGACGCAGAGCAGCACGCCGCCGGATGGCTGCACGCCCTGGGGCTGGCGGGCATGGAGGGTCGCCGCATCGGCCAGCTCTCCGGCGGGCAGGCGCAGCGCGTGGCGATCGCCCGTGCGCAGGTGACCGGCGCACCGCTCGTCTTCGCCGACGAACCCACGGGCGCGCTCGACTCCGCCACCTCCGCCGAGGTGATGTCGGCCCTCCTCCACGCCACGGTCGGTCAGGGGCGCAGCCTCGTCGTTGTGACCCACGACGCCGACGTCGCGGCACGGTGCCATCGCGTCGTCCGGATGCGGGACGGCCGCATCCTCGACGCCGCTTCGACGGCCGAGGCGCAGCGATGAGCGCGCTCGCCTCGCAGGGCGCGGTGCGGCGCACGCTCACGCTCTCGCGCCTCCTCGCCCGGCCGTCGCGCCAGTCCCGCGCGGCCATCGTGCTGCCTGTCGTCGCGTTCGCCGCCACGACCACACTGCTGCTGATCGTCGCCGGCGGCACACGCATGTTCCTCACCGACGACCGCGGGGGCGAGTTCACCGGGATGTACGGCATCCTCGCGGTGCTCGCGCTCGTGCTGCTGGCCGTTCCCCTCGCGACCCTCGGTGCCGCGGCGGCTCGGCTGTCGAGCCGGAGGCGCGACGACCGCCTCGCGACCCTGCGCCTGCTGGGCGCCACCTCCGGCGAGGTCGCGGCGATGACGGTACTCGAAGCCGCCGCAACGGCCGCCGTCGGCGCCGCGCTGGGGGCGATCGTCTACGCTGCCATCCTGCCGCTCGTGGGCCTGCTGCCCTTCTTCGGGGGCCCGATCGGCGTGGCCGCGGTGTGGGCCGGCTTCGACGTCCTCGCCCTCGTGCTCGTGGGGGTCGTGGCCCTCGCGACCGTGAGTGCCACCCTCGGGCTCCGCCGGGTCGCGCTCACACCGCTCGGCGTGCGCCGGCGTTCGGATCCCGCACCCCGTCGACGTACCGCGGTGGTCGTGGGCGTGATCGGCGTCGCCGCGGTCACCCTCATCGTCCTGAATCTCTCGGCCATCGGAGAGCTGGTCGGCCCCGCCGTCTCAGTCGCGCTGCTGCTGGCGCTCTTTGCCGGCTCCCTCGGCCTGCTGAATCTCATCGGCACCCCGATCGTCGCCGCGCGCGGGCGCGCGATGGCGCGCCGCGCCGGGGATGCGGCGCACCTGATCGCGGGGCGAGAACTCGCCGCCCATGCCGCCGTCGCCTGGCGACGCGTCTCCGCGATCGCGATGGTCTCCTTCATCGCGGTCGTCGGTGGGGCGGGCATGAGCCTGGTCGCGCTGGCCGGCGACGACGCGGCGGACAGCGGCACGGTGTTCGCCGACATCCGCACGGGCGTGCTCGTCACGCTCGCGTCGGCGTTCCTGCTCCTGGCGTGTTCGGTCGGGGTGACGCAGGCCGCATCCGTGCTCGAGGACCGGGAGCTGATCGTGGGTCTCGACCGTCTCGGCGTTCCCGCGTCCGATCTCGCCCGCGCCCGACGCATCACGGTACTGCTGCCGCTGCGCTGGGCGGCGCTGGGCGGCGCGATCGCGGGCATCGCGCTGAGCCTGCCGATCATCGGCATCACCCTGGTGCTGGCTCCGACGTCGCTGCTGATCATCGCCGGGACGTTCGCCGTGGGCGTCGCTCTCGTGCTGGCCTCGCTCGCCTCGACCGAGCCGCTCGTGCGATCGATCCGGCGGCCGGTCGCGTGATCCACAGTTTGTCGAAATCTTTCGATACCGGCGCATGCGTTCTGCTAAGTTCCGTGGGAGCGCTCCCAGAGCGAAGGAGCTTGAATGCACGCGACGACGCGGCACGTGAGACGCAACCTTGCCGTCTTGATGATCGGAGCGCTGGCGACGGCCGGCGCTGTGTCCCTCCCCACCGCCGCACTTGCGGCCCCGACGGATTACGTGCAGAACGGCACGTTCACGACGGGGCATGAACCGTGGTGGTCTGCCGGGGTGGATGCGTTCCGCACCGACGGTGGGGTGTTCTGCGCGGACGTCCCCGCTACGACCAACCCGTGGGACGTCCTCGTGGGGCAGAGCGACCTGCCGCTGACGGCGGGCGTCGACTACATCGTCACCGCGGACGTGCGCGCGAGCGATCCCGCTACGCTCGTGACCCAGGTGGCTCCGAAGGTCGCGGACGCGTCGTTCAGCACCTACACGAGTCGGACCGCCTCGCTCACGGATGCGTGGCAGACGCTCAGCTACACCTTCACCGCCCGCGACTTCGGCCAGGGCACGGTCTCCGATCTGCAGTTCCGCCTCGGGGCCAACAGCACTGCCACTACCTTCTGTCTCGACAACGTCTCTCTCATCGAGGAGGACTCCGTGCCGCCCGTCGATCCGGACCCCGTGGACCCGGTCGTCGGCACGGATCAGCTCCTGCCGAACCCGACGTTCGACAGCGGTACGACTCCGTGGTGGACGGCCGGCCCGGTGGTGCTGTCGAACCCCGACAGCAACCTCTGCGCCACCGTGACCGGCGCGACCGCCAACCTCTGGGACGTGCTGGTCGGACACAACGACATCCCCCTGCCCGGCGCGACCGCCTTCCGGCTCGACTTCACCGCATCCGCCTCGGCTCCGGTGACAGCCTCGACCAAGGTCGGAACCTACTCGGGCGCATCGACGGAGGACTTCGTCGAGCGCACCTTCGCCGTGGGCACCGCGGCGCAGACCTACTCGTACACGTTCGAGACGACGCCCGCCGACACGTTCCACCTCTCGCAGGTGCAGTTCCGCGTCGGAGGCGTGCCGGACGGAACCGTGATCTGCTTCGACGACGTGACGCTCACGGGCACGAAGTACACCTACCAGGCCGACACCGGCCCGGCGGTGAAGGTCAATCAGGTCGGCTACCTCCCGCGCGGGCCGAAGCGCGCGACGCTCGTGACGGATGCGGCCGAGCCGCTCGTCTGGACGCTCGAGGACGCGAGCGGCGACACCGTCGCGACGGGCGCCACGACACCGGCCGGGTTCGACGCGAGCGCCGGGGTCGACGTGCACACGATCGACTTCTCCGACGTCACGGCGACCGGTGACGGCATGCGGCTGCGAGTGGGCACAGAGCTGAGCCACCCGTTCCGGATCGCCGCCGACGTGTTCCAGTCGCTGCGCACCGATTCGCTGCGCTTCTTCTACACGAACCGATCCGGCATCGCGATCGACGGCGACATCGCGGGCGCCGAGTACGCGCGACCGGCCGGGCACCTGAACGAGGGCGCGAACCAGGGCGACAGCAACGTCGGCTGCCTCGAACCGCAGACCTGGTCCGACGGGTGGACCTGCTCGGACCGCCACGACGTCACGGGCGGTTGGTACGACGCGGGAGATCACGGCAAGTACGTGGTCAACGGTGGTATCGCCGTCGCCCAGCTGCTGTCGGCGTACGAGCGCTCGCTCCCCGCCGGCACCGAGGCCGCTCTCGGCGACTCGACCCTCGCCGTCCCGGAGCGCGGCAACGGCACGCCCGACATCCTCGACGAGTCGCGCTGGGAGCTGGAGTTCCTCCTGAAGATGCAGGTTCCCGCGGGCGACCCGCTGGCGGGGATGGCGTGGCACAAGGTCACCGATCGCGCGTGGACGGGCTTGCCGCTCATGCCGCACGACGACCCGCAGGAGCGACTGCTGCACCGCCCGTCGACGGCCGCCACACTGAACCTCGCGGCCACGGCCGCGCAGGCGTCGCGCCTGTTCGAGCCGTACGACGCGGCCTTCGCGGCGCGCCTGCTGGACGCGGCGCGGACGGCGTACGACGCGGCTCTCGCGCACCCCGACCTGCTCGCACCCGAGGAGGACGGCGTGGGCGGCGGCACGTACGCCGACGACACCGTCACGGACGAGTTCTACTGGGCGGCGGCGGAGCTGTACCTCACGACCGGCAGCGACCGTTACCGCGACGAGGTCGAGAACAACCCGCTGCACACCGCCGACATCTTCACGGCGGGCGGCTTCTACTGGGGCGACGTGGCGGCCCTCGGACGCATGCAGCTCGCGCGCTTCGGCACCGATCTTCCCGACATCGACCGCATCCGTCAGTCCGTGGTGGATGCGGCCGAGAAGCTGATCGCCGACCAGAAGGCGCAGCCGTTCGGTCAGCCGTACGCCCCGAAGGAAGGCCTCTACGACTGGGGCTCGAACTCGGCCGTGCTGAACAACCAGGTGGTGCTGGCGACGGCGTTCGACCTGACGAAGCGCCCGCGCTACGCGGGCGCGGTCATCGAGGCGTACGACTACCTGTTCGGCCGCAACGTTCTGGGCCAGTCGTACGTCACCGGCTACGGCACGAACGACTCGCGCAACCAGCACAGCCGGTGGTACGCGAACGCACTCGACCCGCAGCTGCCGCATCCGCCTGTCGGCACGGTGGCCGGCGGACCGAACTCGTCGATCCAGGATCCGGTCGCGAGCGCCTGGCTCGCGGGCTGCGCGCCGCAGGCATGCTACGTCGACGACATCGGCGCGTGGTCCGTGAACGAGATCACGGTGAACTGGAACTCCGCGCTCGCGTGGGTGGCGTCCTTCGTCGCCGACCTCGGTGACGGCTTCGTCGCGGTGACCCCGGTCGCGGTCGACGACGCCGCATCCGGCGCACCGGGCGAGCCGATCACGGTCACCCCGCTCGCCAACGACCGCGCCGGCGACGCCGACATCCCGTTGGATGCCGCGACGCTGACGCTGTTGGATGCGGCGGACGACGCGTCCGCCCGGGCGGCCGCGTCTCCCGTGACCTCCGTGACGGTCACGGGCCAGGGTCGGTACGACCTCGACGGTGAGCGCATCGTCTTCACTCCCGAGGCAGGCTTCATCGGCACCGCGACCCCGGTCACGTACCGCGTGGCGGACACGCGAGGCACCGAGGTGACGGCGACGTTCACCCCCACCGTTCGAGCAGCTGCCGCATCCGATCCGTCGGCCGCGGTACCGGCTGGGCCGGCACGCGGGTCCCTGCCGCAGACCGGCGTCGACGCCTCACCCCTGTGGGCGATCGGTGCGACCGCACTCGCGCTGCTGGGCGCGGGAGCGTACCTCGTACGGCGTCGCCGCCGCGCGGCCTGAGCACACGACGAGGCCCCGGCGGGTGATTCCCGCCGGGGCCTCGTTGTGCAGCCCGTGCCGCCGGGCGGGACGGGCTCGCCGTGTGGATCCGGAACCTGCGCCTGCCCGAACTCCTGCAGAATGCGCGTTCCGCATCCATTCGCTCTCCTGTCGAGCAGGAATTGCAGGAGTTCGGGCGAAAGGACTTCTGCGAACGCGCGAATTAGTGCGCGGCGTCGTATGCCTCGAGAACGGCAGCGGGAACGCGTCCTCGTGCGCTCACTTCGTAGCCGTTCGCCGCGGCCCATTCACGCACGGCACCGAGGTCACGCGTGTCCTTCTTCGCACTGCGACCGCGCGTGGTGCTGCGCGACGCGCTGCCGATGGAGCGGCCCGCCTTGATGAACGGCGCGAAAGCTTCGCGCAGCTTCTCGGCATTCTTCTCGGAAAGGTCGATTTCGTACGAACGCCCCTCGAGAGAGAAGTGAATTGTCTTTCCCTCTTCGAGAACTTCGCCGTCGAGGTCGTCGATGAGTCGGGTGAAATGCTGTTTGGCCATAGCTCCGGAGTATGACACATCAACCTTTTGCATTTCGGCATCTTGCGCGCCGAAAGAAAACTCAAGCGAGGAAACAATGCAATCTCGGTCGGCATGCCTCGGGCGGCGTGGGCCCAACTCCGTTCGACCCCGCTCAACTCGTCATAACGACGAAAACGAGCCCCTGCGGGGCCCGCTTTCGTCGTTGCGGAGGGTGTGGGATTCTCCCCACCGCCCCTCCACGCGCCGCTGCGCGCCGCGCGGAGCCTCGGGCGGCGTGGGCCCAACTCCGTTCGAACCCGCTCAACTCGTCATAACGACGAAAGCGAGCCCCTGCGGGGCCCGCTTTCGTCGTTGCGGAGGGTGTGGGATTCGAACCCACGGGACATTGCTGCCCACCGGTTTTCAAGACCGGGTCCTTCGGCCGCTCGGACAACCCTCCCGACGCGCAGATCGCACGCGCCGAACGGGCCGAGTCTAGTCGACCCGCTGACGACTCAGAGGCGGCGCAGCACCTCTGCGACGCCCCCGTCGAGCACGGATGCGGTGACCTCGCCCGCCGCATCCTGCACCTCTTGCGGGCCCTGCCCCATCGCGACCGCGCGGCCGCCGTGCTGCTTCGCCCACGCGAACATGCCGACGTCGTTGCGGCCGTCGCCCATGACGAGCACGTTCGCGGGCGCCACATCGAGCCAGTCGCGCACGAGCGCGAGCGCCGTGCCCTTGTCGACGCCCTTCGGGGCGATGTCGAGCCAGGCCGTCCAGCCCACGGCGTACGAGACCTGGTTGAGCCCTACGCGATCGACCAGCTCGACGAAGTCGCCCTCGTTGTGCTCCGGCGAAACCACGACGACACGGGTCACCGGCTGGCGCGCGAGATCCTCGAAGGCGACCTTCGACGCGCGGTCGAGGTTCCAGTCGTCCATGTAGTCGGTGTACTCGCGGCGCCCGTCGGGCAGCTCGACGAGGTAATGCGCGTCGGGCAGGTGCTCACGAAGCAGCGTCAGCACCTCGGCCGCATCGAACGTCTCGACGTGTCTGCGCTCGTAGACGAGGGATGCGGGATCCGCCGCGCCCACGCGCGCCATGATCACGGCGCCGTTCGAGCACACGGCGTAGTCGGGCGCGATCTGCAGCAGCTCCTGGATGCCGCGGGTCGCCTCCCAGCTGCGACCCGTGGCGAGCATCACCTCGTGACCGGCGCGTCGCGCATCCGCCACGGCCTCGACGATCCCGGGGCTCGGCGACTCGTCCTCGAGCAGCACCGTGCCGTCGATGTCGAGCACGATCAGCATCCGCTCCGCATCCGCGGTCGCGATCTCCTCGACGAGAGCGGCAGCTTCGGCCGGCGTCTCGATCTCGATCTCTCCGGTCTCCGGCAGCCGCGCCTCACTCACGCGATCGGCTCCAGAACCTCGAGGCCGCCGAGGAAGGGCCGCAGCACCTCCGGCACGGTGACCGATCCGTCGGCGCGCTGGTGCGTCTCGAGAAGAGCCACGATCCAGCGCGTGGTCGCGAGGGTACCGTTCAGCGTCGCGACCGGCTGCGTCTTGCCCTCCTCGGGGCGGTACCGGATCGACAGGCGCCGGGCCTGGTACGTCGTGCAGTTGCTCGTGCTGGTGAGCTCGCGGTACGCATCCTGCGTCGGGACCCATGCCTCGATGTCGTACTTGCGCGCTGCGGAGGAACCGAGATCCCCCGCGGCGACGTCGATCACGCGGTACGAGAGACCGAGATCCTGCAGCATCCGCTCCTGCATCCCGACGAGGCGCAGGTGCTCGGCCTCGGCCTCCGCCGGATCGACGTAGACGAACATCTCGAGCTTGTTGAACTGGTGCACCCGGATGATGCCGCGGGTGTCCTTTCCGTACGAGCCCGCCTCGCTGCGGTAACAGGTCGACCAGCCCGCGTAGCGCTTGGGCCCACGGCCCAGGTCGAGGATCTCGTCCATGTGATACCCGGCCAGGGGCACCTCGCTCGTTCCGACGAGGTACAGGTCTTCGTCGTCGAGGTGGTACACCTCGGCGGCGTGCTTGCCGAGGAATCCGGTGCCGCGCATGACCTCGGGACGCACGAGCGTCGGCGGGATGATGGGGGTGAACCCGGCCTGCAGGGCGCGATCGAGCGCGAGGTTCATCAGCGCGATCTCAAGGCGCGCGCCGACACCCGTGAGGAAGTAGAAGCGACTGCCGGAGACCTTGGTCCCCCGCTCCATGTCGATCGCGCCGAGCAGCTCGCCGATCTCGAGGTGGTCGCGCGGGGTGAAGTCGAACGACGGGATCTCGCCGTGCGTGCGCAGCGTCACGAAGTCGTCCTCGCCACCGACCGGCACGCCCTCGATGACGATGTTCTCGATCTTGGCGAGCGCCTCCGCGGCAGCCTCCTCCGCCTCGGTCACGGCGGCCTGTGCGGCCTTGACCTGAGCGCTCAGCTCCTTCGCCTCGGCGACGAGCGCAGCCTTCTCCTCCTTGGGGGCGGCAGCCACCCTCTTGCCGTGCGCGTTCTGCGCGGCACGGAGCTCTTCGAACGCCGTGATGGCCGATCGTCGGTCGCGATCGGCGGCGAGCGCCGCATCCACCGTCTCCGCGGACTCGCCGCGGGCTTCCTGGGAGCGCTTGACGAGGTCGGGGTTATCGCGAAGGAGGGCCAGATCGATCACCCGTGAAGTCTAGACGCGGCGGGTGCGCCTCGGATTCCGCCCGCCATGTCCCACTTCCCGCAACGCATGTCCCACTTCCCGCAGAGCATGTCCCACTTCCTGCAGAAATCGACCCCTGAAACTGCAACAATTGGGACACGCAGAGTCAACCGGCCCCGAAAAGTGCCGCAAGTGGGACATGTAGAGCACGAGCGGGCGGATGCGGAGACAACCGCCGAAGCCGCGCCATCCCGGCATCCACCCGGCGCCCGCGGCCCTACTCTGTGAGCATGACCTCGGATGCCGCCGCCGTCCGGCGCGCGGCGCTGGTGTACAACCCGGTGAAGGTCGACGCCCGCCGCTTGCGGGCGCAGGTCGCGCACGCCGCCGAGCGGGCGGGATGGGGCGCACCTCTCTTCTTCGAAACGACCCCCGAGGATCTGGGTCAGGGGCAGGCGCGCAGCGCACTCTCGCAGGGAGCGGATGCGGTACTGGTCGCCGGCGGCGACGGCACAGTGCGCGCGGTCGCCGAAGCCCTCGCCCACACGGGCGTGCCGCTGACGATCGTGCCGAGCGGCACGGGAAACCTCCTCGCCCGCAACCTGCGGCTTCCCCTCGACGACCCCGACCGCGTGATCGGCACCGCGTTCACCGGCGACACGGTGATGATCGATGTCGGCTTCGCCGAGTTGCACCGCGTCGACGGGGCGCGTGAGACCCACGCGTATGTGGTGATGGGCGGCATCGGACTGGATGCGGCGATGATCGCCAACACCCGCCCGTCACTGAAGAAGAGCGTCGGCTGGGTCGCCTACGTCGATGGAGCGGCGCGCTCGCTCGTCCGGGCCGCGCCCTTTCGCATCGTCTACCAGGTGGGCGACCAGCGCCTGCACTCGGCTCGTGTGCAGAGTGTGCTCTACGCCAACTGCGGGTCGCTGCCGGCGGGGCTGTCCCTCATTCCCGAGGCGTCGGTGGTCGACGCGACCATGGACGTCGTGCTGTTCCAGCCCAAGGCATGGTGGGGGTGGCTGTTCGTCTGGCGCCGGGTCGCCTGGGACAACAGTGTGCTGCGCCGCTTCCGCGCCGGCCGTCGGGTGCTGCAGCTGCGCACCCGCGACAACGCCGTGCGCTACATGCGCGGGCGGACGATGGAGGTCGCCGCGGCCGAGCCGCATCCGGTGCAGCTCGACGGCGACGAGTTCGGCGAGGCCGTGCGGATCGTGAGCCGCATCGACGCCGGCGCGCTGCGCGTGACCGTGCCGACCGGGCACGACCTCAGCCGGCTCTGACTGTCAACCCTTCGACTCCGACTGCGACCCATTCGCGAGGATGAGGGGGTGAGCAGCCCCACCCTCGTCTGGTTCCGCGACGATCTGCGCCTCGCCGACAATCCGGCTCTGCGCGCGGCGATCGACCGCGGCGAACCGGTCGTCGGCGTGTACGTGCTGGATGAGGCGTCGCCCGGCGTGCGCGCCCTCGGCGGTGCCGCCCGCTGGTGGCTGCACCACTCGCTCGCCTCCCTCGGCGAGCGCCTGCGCGAGCGAGGCGGCAGCCTGGTGCTGCGCCGCGGCGCCGCCGCATCCGTGCTCCCGGAGCTGGTGTCCGATGCGGGTGCCGGTGCCGTCTTCTGGAACCGCCGCTACGGCGGACCGGAACGCGAGATCGATGCCGGCCTCAAGCAGAGCCTGCGCGATGCCGGCCTCGAGGTGCGCTCGTTCCAGGCGTCGCTCCTGTTCGAGCCGTGGACCGTGCGCACCGGCTCCGATACCCAGTTCTCCGTGTTCACGCCCTTCTGGCGCGCCTGTCTGCATCTGCCGGCACCGCGGGCACCGCTGCCCGAACCGAGCGAGATCGACGGGGTGGGCAGGACGCCCGCATCCGACGCGCTCGACGATTGGCGACTGCTGCCGACGGGCCCCGACTGGGCAGGGGGCCTGAGGGAGACGTGGGAGCCGGGCGAGCCCGCCGCCCGCGCGCGTCTCACGCAGTTCCTGAAGGACGATCTCGCGGGCTACGACACCGCGCGCGACGAGCCCGCCGCGGGCGTCACGTCCCTGCTGTCGCCGCGCCTGCGCTGGGGCGAGCTGAGTCCTTTCACCGTCTGGCACGACACGTTGGCGACCGGCGCGGATGCGGGGCGCTTCCTCTCCGAGGTCGGCTGGCGCGAGTTCGCCTGGCACACCCTGTTCCACTTCCCCGATCTCGCCCGCAAGAATCTGCGTCCGGCCTTCGACGCGTTCCCCTGGCCGCGGCTGCAGCGCTCGCACCTCGAGGCATGGCAACGGGGGCGCACGGGGGTGCCGCTCGTGGACGCCGGGATGCGGGAGCTGTGGCACTCCGGGATCATGCACAACCGCGTGCGCATGGTGACGGCCTCGTACCTGATCAAGAACCTGATGATCGACTGGCGCCACGGCGAGCAGTGGTTCTGGGACACCCTCGTCGACGCGGATGCGGCCTCCAACCCGTTCAACTGGCAGTGGGTCGCCGGCTCGGGCGCCGACGCAGCACCGTACTTCCGGATATTCAACCCCCAGACCCAAGCGGAGAAGTTCGACAAAGATGGTCTCTACGTCTCGCAGTGGGCCCCGGATTCCGCATCCTTGGACCCGCTCGTCGACGTGGGGGCATCGCGCAAACGCGCGCTGGACGCGTACGAGCACGTGAAAGCCGCCGCGCGCTGAGCGCCCTGGAAGGACCCGAGACGCCCCGTACCGCCCGCAGGCTCCTGCTGCCACTTGCCGCCGCTGCCACGCTCGCCCTCGCGGGGTGCACGGCTGCGGGTCCCGACGTCTCTCCGGTAGACGTCGGAGACGCACCCGTGGAAGCGACCCTCCCCGGCACGACGCTCTCGGTCGGCGACACGGCATGGGTGAAGGTCCCCGCCGCGAGCGGCGACACGGAGCTCGTGGGCGCAGCGGTCCTCTCGATGGATCCCCTGGCTCCCGAGAAGATCGACGGATACGCCGAGAAGGCGGAATTGAGCAGCCGGCATCCGTTCGCGATCGTCGTGAAGTACACGTGGACGCCGGTCAGCGAGTACGACAGCACGACCCGCACCGTGCCGCTCATCCCGATCGAAGCGGACGGTTCGTTCGCCGGCTGGCTCGCGAACGACGTCGGCAACGTCGCGATGGGCGATGCGGATGCGTGCGGACTGTCGCTTCCCGAGCCGGAGGACGGGACCGCGCTGGAGTGCTGGGTCGCCCTGACGACAGGGCCTGATCTGGGCGGGGTCGAGTTCAACGGCACCAGCCGATCCGCGACGTTCGCCGACGAGGAACACTCCTACGCCCAGCAGCCCGTCACCTGGAAGCCGTAACCGCCGCCGCGATCCGGCGCGCCGCGGAATGCGGAGGCCGGGCGCCGATCAGTCCCAGGGGTCGGTCGGGTTGCCCGCGTCGAGCAGTGCGAGCACCTGCTCGATCTCGTCGGCGATGCGTTGCTCGTGGCTCTGCAGGTCTTGCAGCACGAGGTCGAGGTTCGTCGCCCCCTGGGTCACATCCCATGAGAGGTTCTTCAGCAGTTCGTGGAGCAACCAACGC
The DNA here is from genome assembly GCA_029959545.1 of Microbacteriaceae bacterium PS02066. Lineage (GTDB taxonomy): Bacteria > Actinomycetota > Actinomycetes > Actinomycetales > Microbacteriaceae > Microbacterium > Microbacterium binotii. Next base: position 42,997 of record JASCPH010000021.1, read on the forward strand.
AGCTGAGCCCACGCGTCTCCAGGACCCCGCGCACCGATCCCGATCGCGGGGTCGCGCGTGACGCCACTCATCGACGCCGACAGCACGGCCGACGAGACGGCGGTCAACTCGCCTGCGATCGTCGGTAGGTAGGTCTTGGTGATCTCCGAGATCAGCGCGGGCTGGTATGCGATCACGTCGTCGGGGTCGGCGGGATCGTTACGCACCCCGGGAACCGACAGATCGTACGATGACCGATCGGCAGCGACGTTGGCGAGGTTGTCGCTGAGATTCGTCTGCAGCTGAGTCTCCTCGTCGGCGATGCTCTGGTTGAGGGCGGCGAGCGCATTCTCGAACGACGTCAGAACGGCCTCAGCATCTGCTCCCGAGATCTGCTCCTCGCGCGATCCGGCGGGCGTTCCGCTCAGGATCTGGATCCCGATGCTGGCGACCTCGAGCACCGCTCCCGCGCCGGGGAGGAACGCCTTGGCGCCCTTCACAGCCCAGCCCGCCACGTCGAGCACCGCCTTGACGTTGCCGCTGGATCCCGAGTCGGCGAGATTCCGCGATGCGTCGCGGGCTGCGGCGACGATCCCGGCGACTCCCTTTCGCGCCGACTCCCATAACCCCGCTTCGGCGGCCAGGGCGCTGCCGAGAACGAGCGAGATGCCGTGATGGCCGCCGATGACAGGGCCCAGCTGAGCGAGGAAGTTGGACTTGAACGCGGCGATCGCCGTGCCTGACATGGCCGAGCTGTTCTCGATCACCAGCGAGATGTTGCCCGGGATGATGCCCGCACCGCTCTGTGCTCCCCCCGAGGCCGCTGCGGCTCCCGAGAGTCGACGTGTGACCTGGCGACATTCCTCCACTTCGGGGTCGATGTCGGCGGGGTCGGGCAACGTGAGCCACGGCTGGATGGCGGTATCGATGCGGGAGCGGACGGAGTCGAACGCGGCATACCACTGCTCGTCCTGCGACCCGCCGGTGAACCACTCGGCGATGAAGTTGTCACTCGACCAGTCGCCGCCTCCCTCGCCATCGGGGCCGGGCCGGGTCACCTTGGTGTGGGTGCTGCTCGAATTGATCTCGTAGTGGTCGCCGTTGATCGTCCACGGATACGGCTGGGTGCGCATGTAGGCGTCGATCGCCGCGAGCTTCAGTTCTTGGATGAGCTGGGGCAGCTCGCTGTACTCAGCCATGGACGTCCATCCTCTCGTGGGGTGCGGCGGAGCGGCGGGGCGCGCGCGCAGCGAGCGCGAGGGCCAGCACGCTGCCGAAGACGGCGGCGAGCAGCATCCACGTCGAGCGCTGCTGCTGAGCGTCGGCGCAGACGTCATGCACGTTCGATACGACGGAGCTCATCTGGTCGGCCGTCGGCGACTGACCCTCGTTCAGGTAGCCGACGGCGACGAGCCACTCCTCGGCGATCTCGTTCTGCTGCGGGGTGAGGTTCGATATCAGGCTCATGCCCTCGACCGGAGCGAGCACCGCTCGGCACTCGATCGAGCCCACCCCGTTGGACAGCGCGGCGGATGTCGGAGCGAACCCCAGCCACGCCACGCCCGCCACCGTCACCACTGCCACGGCCGCGCTCAGCCAGCGCATCGTTCCCTCTCGCATGAAGCCACCATATTCAGCATCACCGGTTTGCCGGGGAATGCTTCCACAGCCGTGCCGGTTGTGCCTTGCGATGAGCATCACCGTTTCCGTCCTCGACCTCGTTCCCGTGCGCACCGGCCAGACCAGCGCCCAGGCGGTCGCTGCATCCCTCGACCTCGCCGAGCGCGCCGATGAGCTGGGCATCGGCCGCTACTGGTTCGCCGAGCACCACAACATGCCCGCGGTGGCCTCGACCAGCCCGCCCGTGCTGATCGCGGCCGCTGCGGCACGGACGAAGCGGATGCGGGTGGGCTCGGGCGGCGTGATGCTCCCCAACCACTCACCCCTCATCGTGGCCGAGCAGTTCGCCGCGCTCGAGGCGCTCGCGCCGGGCCGCATCGACCTCGGCATCGGGCGCGCTCCCGGCAGCGATCCGGTCATCACCCAGCTGCTGCGCCGCAGCGGCACCACGAGCGATGTGGAGCAGTTCCCGCAGCACATCGCCGACATCCTGTCGCTCACGAGCGACGCGGGCGCCACGGTGCGCTTCACCTCCGGCGACACCTACAGCGTGCACGCGACGCCCGCCGCGACGACCCTTCCCGAGGTGTGGCTGCTGGGGTCGAGCGATTACTCCGCGCAGCTGGCCGCCGCATCCGGCCTGCCCTACGTTTTCGCGAACCACTTCGCCGGCGACGGTCTCGAGCGCGCGCTGACGCTGTACCGAGACCAGTACCAGCCTTCCGAGGCACACCCGAGCCCGCGCACCTTCGTCACCGCCAACGCGGTCGTCGCGCCGACGGAGGCCGAAGCGTGGGAGCGCGCGCTGCCGCAGCTGCGCATGATGTCCCGCATCCGCTCCGGCCGTCCGCTCGTGCCGATGGAGACCGTCGAGCAGGCGCGGGATGCGGAGGCGCACGACAACCTCGCCGCGCACATCATCGACAACGCCCAGCGCACCTGGTTCGTCGGGGCGCCCGAGCAGACCGCCGATGCCCTCCGCGCGTTCTCGGCCCGCTACGGCGTGGACGAGATCATGGTCTCCCCCGTCGCCGGCGCCTACGACGCGGAGCCTCTGGACACCGCGGGCGGGCGCGCCCAGACGCTCGAGCTTCTCACGCCGCTGCTCGCCGCCTGAGGCGGGGCCAGCCTCCGGGCGGTCAGCCTCCGGCGGTCGGGTCGCTTCCCCTGTCAGAGATCGACGCGTTGAGCGCGATCTGTGACAGGGGAATGGTCGGGCTTCCGCTTCGCCTGCCTGAGATAGACGTCCGCGGGTCGATCCGTGACAGGCGAGCACCCCGGATGCGGGCGGGTCGGGCTTCCGCTTCGCCTGTCTGAGATCGACGCCCGCGGGTCGATCTCAGGCAGGCGAGCACCGGAAAGACCCGAGCACAGGGCCCCGCGCAACGCCCGAGGCGGGCGGGTCAGGCCTCGGGTTCTCCGCTGACGAGCGCGCGCAGCCAGTCGCGGGCCTCGACGAACACGTCGTCGGAGTACCGCTCGGGGTAGCGGTTGATCGCACGATCAGCCCGCGGGTACGAGCCGAGGAAGATCACCTTCGGGCTGAACCGACGCAGCCCCATGAGGGCGTCGGCCACACGCTCGTCGAGAACGTGCCCGTCGGCGTCGATGACGAATCGGTACCGGCCGAGCGCGTCGCCGATCGGACGGGATGCGAGCAACGACAGGTTGATCCCGCGCGTCGCGAACTGCTCCAGCATCTCCATGAGCGCGCCGGGGTACTCCTCCGGCAGCTCCACGATCAGCGAGGTCTTGTCCGCTCCGGTGGGTGCCGGCGGCGCCACCGTGCGGGCCACCAGCACGAAGCGGGTGACGGCGTCCTTCTTGTCGCCGAGGCCCTCCGCGAGCAGGTCGAGTTCGTGGTGCTCGAGGATGCCGGGAGGGGCGATCGCCGCATCCGCATCGCTGGTTCCGTCGAGCAGACCGAGGGCGGCGGCGACGTTGCTGGATGCGGGCAGGTGCGCGTGGGCCGGGAGCTCACGGCTGAGCCACTGCAGGCACTGCGCATACGCGACGGGGTGCGCGGCGACGAGCGAGACGTCCTCGAGACGCTGCCCGGGCCGGCCCACGAGGACGAAGTTCACCGGCACGAGGTACTCGCCGATGATGCGCAGCCCCGGCATCGTGGCCAGCGCGTCCTGCGCCGTGGAGACGCCGCCGTCGACCGAGTTCTCGATCGCGATCATCGCCGCATCCGATCGGCCCTCGACGACATCGGCGAGCGCCTCGCCCACATTGCGCACCGAACGCCAGATCTGACCGCGCGCCTCGGGCACCTGCGCGAGGGCCGCCTCCGTGAAGGTGCCGGCCGGACCCAGATAGCTGTAGGTGCGACGGTCAGCGGATGCGGTGCTCACGGGCACTCAGCCTAGACCGCCCCCGAGTACCTCCGGTGAACACCGGAAATGAGGCCGTCGTGCGCCAGGAGAGTGACGAGGCCCTGCCGGCACGGCAGACTAGGGGCATGAGCCGTGCCGGACAGCCTGCTGAGCCTTCTGATCTGATCGACATCGACGAGCTGATCGCCGCCTACTACGACCTGAAGCCCGACACCTCGGTGCCCGCCCAGCGGGTCGTGTTCGGCACGAGCGGTCACCGCGGGTCGAGCCTGTCGACCAGCTTCAACGAGAACCACATCCTCGCCACCACCCAGGCGATCGTCGACTACCGGGCGGGTCAGGGCATCACCGGCCCGCTCTTCCTCGGACGCGACACCCACGGCCTGTCGCTGCCGGCCGAGCGCACGGCCATCGAGGTGCTCGTCGCCAACGGTGTGGACGTGCGCGTCGACGCCCGCGACTCATGGGTTCCCACCCCCGCGCTGAGCCACGCGATCCTCACCTACAACCGCGATCGCACCGCCGACGACGCGGGACGCGCGGACGGCATCGTCGTGACGCCCTCCCACAACCCGCCGCGCGACGGCGGGTTCAAGTACAACCCACCCCACGGCGGACCCGCCGACACCGACGCCACCTCGTGGATCGCAGACCGCGCCAACGAGCTCATCGCCGCGGGGCTGGCAGGCGTCAAGCGCACTCCCTACGCCGACATCGACAGCGACACCCTCGCGCAGTACGACTTCCGCGAGGCGTACGTGCGCGATCTCGACGCGATCATCGACATCGAAGCGATCAAGAAGGCCGGCATCCGCATCGGCGCCGACCCGCTCGGCGGCGCATCCGTGGACTATTGGGCGCTGATCGCCGAGCACTACGGCCTCGACCTCACGGTCGTGAATCCCGACGTCGACCCGACGTGGAAGTTCATGACCCTCGACTGGGACGAGAAGATCCGCATGGATCCCTCCTCACCCAACGCCATGGCGGCGCTCGTCGCCCGACGCGACGAGTACGACATCCTCACCGGAAACGACGCGGATGCGGACCGCCACGGCATCGTCACCCCCGACGCGGGCCTCATGAACCCGAACCACTACCTGGCGGTCGCGATCGACTACCTCTTCTCGCACCGGCCCGGATGGCCCGCCGATGCCGCCGTCGGCAAGACGCTCGTGTCCTCGATGATCATCGACCGCGTCGTCGAGGCGCTCGGCCGCACCCTCTACGAGGTCCCGGTCGGCTTCAAGTGGTTCGTGCCCGGCCTGCTCGACGGGTCGGTCGCGTTCGGCGGCGAGGAGTCCGCCGGCGCATCGTTCCTCCGCCAGGACGGCACCGTGTGGTCCACTGACAAGGACGGCATCCTGCTGTGCCTGCTCGCCGCGGAGATCCTGGCGGTGACGGGCAAGACCCCCTCGCAGCGCTATGCGGAGCTCGAAGACACCTACGGCGCATCCGTGTACCAGCGCGTCGACGCCCCGGCGACCCCCGAGCAGAAGGCGGCGCTGGCGAAGCTGTCGCCGGATGCGGTCACGGCCACCGAGCTCGCCGGCGAACCCATCATCGCGAAGCTCTCGCACGCCCCCGGCAACGGCGCGGCGATCGGAGGGCTCAAGGTCGTGACGGCGGACGCGTGGTTCGCCGCGCGCCCGTCCGGTACCGAGGACGTCTACAAGCTCTACGCGGAGTCGCTGCGCGGCGAGGCCCACCTGCACGACGTGCAGGACGAGGCCCGCGCCGTGGTGTCCGAGGCCCTCTCCGGCGCCTGATCCTCGGCGGGGAGCCTCCGCATCCGGGGCCGCCCGCACTCGGGGCTACCCGCATCCGTTGGTCCCCGTTACGGGCTCGCACTCCCACATTTCCGCGAGACTGCATTTTCATCACGAGATCACGGGTAAACGCAGTGATCTCGTGCGGGAAATGCAGTCTCGCGGACTTTGGAGTGCGCGAAGAAGGGGGCGGAGCCGGCGTGCGGCTCCGCCCCCTTCGCGCGGTCACTCCGCGGGTGAGCGGCGGCGCGTGGAGACGCCGACCAGCAGCGAGCCCAGCAGCAGCGCCCCGAGGGCGAACGGCAGGGTCGGGCCGAGGTCGAGGCCGGTCACGGCCAGCGGACCGGATGCGGCGCGCACCTCGAGCGGCACCCAGCCGATGACCGCGCCGGAGGCATCCGTGACCACCAGGCGGTGCTGACCCGCGGGCGCATCCGCCGGGACCGTGACCGTGATCGCGCCCGCCGTCGAGACGACCTTCGTGCCGAGATGCATCGGCGTGGAGAACAGCCAGGCGTCGACCGACGAACCGGCGCGGGACGCACCGACGCCGATCGTGATCGACGATCCGGCCGTCACCGCGTCGGGTGCCGTGATGCCGCCGCGCGTCGCGTCGGTCAGATCCGACTCCGCGGGCGCCCCGGCGCCACCGGTGCCCGGCAGACCCGGGTTGCCGGGCTCGCCCGGCGTGCCGGGTCCGTCCGGGCCCCCGGGGTTGCCGGGTGCCGCGGCCCCCACGCCCGCGGCCGAGGTGGGCGCGGCCGCGCCGCAGGTTGAGACCGTCTTCGCCGCACCCGGCGGCG
>JASCPH010000022.1 GCA_029959545.1 Microbacteriaceae bacterium PS02066
TGGATCGAAGGGTTCTACAACCCCACCCGACGGCACACCGCGCTCGGCAACCTCAGCCCCGTGGAGTTCGAGAAACTTCACATCCCCGCCGCAACCGCGGCATGATCAACTAAGAGAACCCGTCCGGGAAACCGGGTCAGGCTCCAATTCCGTACCGTCGCGGTCAGCGTCGCGGTCTTCGCAATCGGCAAGTACGCCTGCTGTGCGTAGCGTCCGATCAACAAAGTCAAACGAATATCAGGCATCAACGCGAAGAGCGGCGGATGCCACCTGGCCGCGAAGCCTCGACGCGGCGGCGCATCTCCCGACCCGCTGCGACCGGGGCCGGGGTAGTAGAAGTCCATCGGCAAGAGAGCGAAATTGTCCGGGTCTCGGAACTGTCCTTCGGTGACACCAAGCCACTGCATGAGGGTGGCACCACTGGCGTCGTCCCACGGCACCCCGCTTGCCTGCGCGCGGCGTCCCGGCGCCTGGCCAATGACGGCCACGCGCGCAGCGGCACCCACCGTGTAAATGGGGTCCATGCCCTGCTCGCGCAGCGCGTTGTTGGTGGAATCGTGTATCAGCTCATCATGGATGAGCGCGAGAGGATCAAGTGCACCGTACTGCGGAGTTCCCACGATCTGTACGCAACCTGCTTCAGTGCTTCTTAACGACGGTCAGGAGGATGACTGAGGCCTCGATGGCGTCGAGTGAGTGGAGCCCGTCCGGGATGATGAGGAGGTCACCGGGAGATCCGTTCCACGACAGGTCTCCGAATCTGAGCAGGACGCGGCCCTCGAGGACTTGCAGGGTTGCCTCTCCGGAGCTTTCGTGCTCAGCCAGGCTTTCGCCGGCCTTGAGAGCAATAAGCGTTTGTCGGAGTTGATGCTCGTGTCCTCCGAAGACGGTCTTCGCGCTTCTACCACTGGACGCTTCCTTCGCCTGAGAGAGTTCGTGTCGCGCGAGGGCGATGAGTGAGGTCTTTTGCATAGCATTTCCGATGTTCGAATGTCATGGTGCGTGGGGTTGCTCGGCCTTACGGGAACCAAGCTGGCCGACACAGCTTGGCTCAAGCTCGTACCTATTATCTGTCCCCGTTCGGCTTACTCTCCGAGCCTGCCACTCGTTCAGCACGCTGGTCACCGAAAACGATCGTTTTCGGCGGGCGTCTTCTTAGCTCGGTGAAATTTCTGAGCAGTGCCCCTTAAGGGGCTCTTCGGACATGCGGTGGGGGTGAGGCTCGCCGGGTGATGGTCGGCGGGTAGGGGTCGAGGTCCCCGAGGATCAGTAGCGCCAACTGCTGATCTATCACGAGGACCTCGACGTGCTTCACCCTACTTCGGGGTGCGCTGACGCGCGCTCTGCCGCTGATCCGTGTTCCCGCTGCGATCTGCTGGTCGGTCTCGACGGCGTCCATGTCGAGCACGTTGACCGCCGCGACGGGCTGCTGATCGTCACCGTTTCGACACCGGCGGCGCCGACCGGGTGCCCGTTGTGCGGGGTCGTGGCGATCGGTCGAGGGCGCCGCCGTCGAGTGTTGCATGACGTGCCGGGCGTGACGCGGGTGCGGATTGAATCGGCCTGACTTTCGTTCCTATCGGGAGCCTTGTCCGGCAGGTGCCGGTTGGCCTGATTCTTGGCCAGCGTAGTACGCGTCCTCGACCTCGATCGGGGTGCGCATGTCGAGCTCTCCGTGGAGCCGTGAGTTGTTCCACCACCACACCCATTCGAGGGTCGCGAGCTCGACCTGCTCGACCGTTCGCCAGGGCCCGCGCTGACGGATCAGCTCGGTCTTGTAGAGGTTGTTCACCGCCTCGGCCATCGCGTTGTCGAACGAGTCGCCGACGGTTCCGGTGGAGGGGACGGCGCCGAGTTCGACGATCCGGTCGGTGTAGACCATCGCCATGTAGTTCGAGCCGTGGTCCGAGTGGTAGGTCAGCCCGGTGAGGTGGCCGCCGGCGCCCCAGGCCGCCATGTCGAGCGCCTGCAAGGGCAGGACCTCGGCGCGCAGCGTCGATGCGACGTTCCACCCGACGATGCGCCGCAAGTAGACGTCGGTGACGAACGCGACGTAAGCGAACCCGGACCAGGTCGCGACGTAGGTCACGTCGCAGACCCAGAGCCGTCGCGGCGCTGGTGCGGTGAACCGACGGTTCACGAGATCGCTCGGCAGCACGGTGGCCTTGTCGGAACGGGTGGTGAACACCCGCTTCGACTTCTTCACCCCGCGCACCCCGGCCAGCCGCATCAGCCGCTCGGTCTGGTTGCGGCCGATGTCCCAACCCTGCCGGCGCATCAGCGCATGCATCTTCCGGCGCCCGTAAACGCCGTAGTTCTCCGCATGCAGCCGGGCGACCTCCGGCACGAGCAGCTCGTCCCGTAGCTGCCGCGCTGACGGCGCACGACCGACGGCAGCGCGGTAGCCGCGGGAGGTGAGGAACCCTTGAACTGCCGGTCGGAGGATGCGGCAGATGAGCTCGACCCCGAAACGATCCCGGTACTCGGTGATGAACCGGATCATCTCGGTCAGGGGCGGTCGAGCTCCTTCGCGAAAAACACGCTCGCAGCCTTGAGGATCTCATTCGCCTTGCGCAGCTCGGCGTTCTCCTTCTGCAGCCGCTTGATCTCCGCCGCCGCATCGGTCGTGAGCCCGGGCTGCACGCCGGCGTCGACCTCGAGGCGCCGCTGCCAGAGTCGCAGCGTCTCCGGGCTCATCCCCAGCAGACCGGCCACGTGACGGACCGCGCTCATCATCGTCGGGTGCGACGGCCGCGTCTCCGCGAGCATCCGCAACGCCCGCTCACGCATCTCCGGCGAATACTTCCTGTTCATCGAGTTCCATCCTTGCTTGAAGAACGGAACGAAAGTCAGGCCGATTCACTCCTGGAGAGCAACGGCATCTTGGTCGGCCGCGTCAATTCCGTCTAGCGGCTGCCATACACCCTTGGTGAAGCCACCGGTCACCTCAAGGTTGTGCGTCATGCTGTGCTGCTTTCCTCTTCCGAAATGGAAGTCGGTACCGGTACTCGCGACGCCGCGATTTCATACAGCCAGACAGGCAGCCCTGACCCTGCGAGGAAGGACTCCTCGTCGACACCCGCTTCGCGCAGCACCTCCCGGGCGCGCGGCAGCATCGACGGCATCTCCAGCGATGAGATGCGCCCCGGCTCCGACCGGCGCCAGCCGTTCTGCGACATGCGGATCACCGCGTTGCGATACGAAACGTCGCTCATGATCCCGAGCGCCCGAGCGCGGTAGAGAAGCGCGGCGAGGCTGACGCCCCAATACTCCTTTAACTCGGCCAGCGTCGCCCACGCCTTGCCCGCGGTGGACGCAGGCAAGGAAGGCGCGATCTCCTCAGCCGGCATCAAGAACTCGGACGCGAACCGGTTGGCCTGCTCCTCCGCGACCTTGCCACCAGGCTCGGCATCGTGGTGCATTATCAGGTGGCCGAGCTCGTGAGCAGCATCGAAGCGCTGCCGGTAGTAGTCGTCTTTCACCGGGTTCAGCACGATGATCGGCCGCGTCGCCGAGTGCAGGGAGTAGGCGTCAATCGAGGCCACCCCTGGCTCGCTGAACACGACGACGACACCGTTGCGCTCGGCAAGGCGCACCACGTGCTGCACGGGACCGGGTGGGACACCGAAGAACTCGCGTGCTTGCCGTGCGGCGTCCTCTGGCGTCATCGAGTGCTCGTCGGGGTCGACAGGGAGATCCGGCAACAAGGCTTCTGGGAACTCGACTGCGTTCTCGAGCATCCCGGAGATCTCAGCCACGAACCGGCCATAGGCTTCCGCCTCGTCCTGCGCGATCTGCGGCGTTGAACGCAAGGACCGGAAGTGCGGCTTGTTTGTTTTCGGTGGCGCTCCTCCCCCGAAGAACTGCGGCTCGACCTGAAGCGCAAGCGCCAGCTTCGCCACCGTCGCACGATTGGGTTGCTTGGCACCGCTCTCCCATGCCGTCACCGAGGCCGGCGACATCTCAATCCGGGCTGCCAGATGGGACTTCTTGAGCCCCTTCAGCTGACGGGCCATGGTGAGTCGCTCACCGTTGAAGAACGAAGCGGCGGCGGCGAGCGTCTGGGACGGCCGACGCACCTCAGCCATTCGCGGCGCCCGACCCTTCGCCCGCAGCCGTCCGCTTGATCCTCACCGGCACATCCTCAACGTCCGTCGACGCGCCACCGCTCGGCATCTGCGGTGCGACCGGCAAACCAGTCCCACCAATCGGAGTGCCACCGGAGAGCAGCAGCTTCCTCCAGTGCCAGCAGGAGTCCCCGGGATAGTCCGGGCTCTTACTCTGGCCGATATAGAGCTCGAACTGCTTCGTCGTGGGGTTGGAGGCGTGCGCCGCGATGAGCGTCACGCCAGCGAAGTCATCGTCGTCCGGGATACCGGCGATCGACTCCAGGCCGAACTCCTCGTCATCGAAGAGGGTGTTGTCGCCGACGAATAGCTGGTCCGCGACCCGCTTCTTCGCGTCGCTGCGCTGTGCCCACTTGATCTCGTCGATCTTGCCGGAGGGGAAGGACTGCAGCAGGACACGATAGCCCTCGATCGCCCACCCCGGGGACTGCTTGTAGTCCCGGCGCGCTACCGCGTCCGCCGGGAGCGTCGGCATCGAGTCGAAGGCCTCCGGGGTGATCCCGCGCTTCAGCACATCCTCGCCGAGGCTCTCGAGGTCCTCGGCGAGCTTGAAACGGCCGTTCGCCGTGGCCCGGTCGAGGAGATCCCGCAGGTGCTTGAAGTTGAGATAGCCGACAACACCCTGATCGTGGCCCTGATCCTCGTCGTAGAGCTGATCAGTCGCCGCAAACGCCACTGGCGCGCCCCACTTCAGGACGTCGAGAAGTCCAGAAGCCTGGAGAGCGGAGAGTGCGTCATCTTCTGCGGTCATGCCACCAAGGTACACGCAGGTCAGTACATTGCGTGCCCAGTTTTACTCTCGGCGTGTCAGGTCACCAGTTAGCCACCGAAACTGGAACCCTTTCCGTGGGGCAGGTCAAAGTTGTCCCGCGCGAGGGGCGCGATCTCCACGCTCCCGGCCTCGTCGCGCGAAACCCAGCGCAGCTCGGCGGTCTCGGCGGCGGCCACGGGGATCTGATCGCCCAGCTCCACCTCGAAGACCTCGGCGACCACGAGGAAGCCCGGCTCGTTGGCGGCGACGGCGGTGAACGAGCCCAGGGCGCGCAGATCGGATGCGGCCAGCTCGACGCCGATCTCCTCCGCCAGTTCACGGCGGAGCGTGAGGTCGGGGGTCTCGCCCGCCTCGGGCTTGCCGCCGACCAAGGTCCGCCTCGCCGAGGAGGGGTTCCACGCCCCGCTCGACCTGGTCGACGGCGCGGCGCGCGTGTACGACCCCATCGTGCGCGTCGAGGCCGGCGACGACCTTTTCGGCGTGTTCCTCAAGGACTACGCCCCCGGCGCATGGTGAACCTCCCCGCTCCCGGACGCCGCGTCGTGGTGCGCTATCTACTGCCCGACGGCCGCGCGACCGATGCGCTCGGTGAGCTGCTGAGCGCGGATGCGGCGACCGTCGTCGTCGACGGCAAGCGCGGCCTGGAGCGCATCCCCCGCGGCGCGATCATCGCCGCCAAGGAGGTCCCGCCGCCCCCGGTTCCGCGGTCCCGGACGTTCTGACGAGCCGGAGACGACGAAGGGGGCGGCGCGCTGTACGCACCGCCCCCTTCGCGTGTTCGGTTACGACGCGGTCATGCGGCGGCGTCGGACGAACAGCACCACACCGACCAGGATCAGCCCGCCGGCAATCCCGCCGATCAGCAGCGACAGCGTCGCCTCACTACCCGTCGCGGGCAGGTCGTAGGAGCCGTCGATACGGAACTCCGTCCAGCCCACCAGCCCGCCGGCCGTGTCAAGGACGGCCAGACGGTGCACGCCCGCCTCCAGGCCGGTCGGCAGGGTGTAGGTCGCGCGACCCGCGCCGTCCGCCAGCGTCCAGCCGAGCGGCTGGGGCGTCGAGTACACGTACCCGAAGTTCCACGCGTCGGCCCCGAGACCCGTGACCGTCAGCTCGCGTCCGGAGACGGCCACCGTGATGACGTCGCGGAACACGAGCGGCAGGTCGCTGCCGTCGATGCTGGGAGCACCGGGGACGAAGCCCGGACGCGGGTTGCCCGGCTGCTCGGTCCCGGGCTCCTCGGCGCCCGGCTCCTCGGGGTCCGTGCCCGGCTCCTCCGGATCGGTACCCGGCTCCTCGGGGTCCGTGCCGGGCTCCTCCGGGTCGGTGCCCGGCTCCTCCGGTGCCGCGAGCCCGTTGATCGCCTGCTGCAGTGAGCTGTACGCGGCGGAGAAGACCTCGTAGGTCGCCCCGGCCTCGACGCCCCGCGCGGTGGCGAGTGCCGCGTCCAGCGCGGCGAGGGTCTTCTCGCTGTAGCCGTCACGGACGATCGCCTCGGCCTCGGCGATCAGCAGCGGAAGCGTGCGGACCACCTTCCAGACGAGCTGACCCTGCGCCGTGGTGAGCACACGGAGAGCCTCGTCGACCTGCCCCTGCGAAGCGGCGGCGTCCTGCGCCACCCGCGAAGCCTCGTCAAACGCGAGACGGAAGACCGCGAGATCGATCGCGATGTACCGGTCGGCGTTCGCGAGCACCTGCTCCGCCTCAGTGACCGCCGCCTGCAGCGGACCATGGTCCGCCGGCTGCTGCGCGTCGGGGGCGGGAGCGAACTCCCACCAGTCGAAGTTGGACACGTAGTGGAACTCCTGGCCGGACACCCGGTCGGTACGCATGACCACGATCAGCGTGTGGCGACCGGACACCGGACGCTCGAGATCGACCGTCGTGGTGACGTAGTTGCCCCAGCCACCGGTCTTCGGCAGCGCGACCGACGCGATCCGGTTACCCGGCGTCTTGTCGTCGAGGTAGAACTCGAGGCGCGGGTTGGCCCCGACGCGCTCGTCACGGGTGGACGAACGCACCGTGACCGTGGTGAGCGGGCCCTTGCCGAACGCCGCGTCGTAGGTCAGCTCGCCGCCGTCGTAGGTTCCCCCGACGTTGCCCTTGGGGCTCGTCCCCTCGGCCACGAGCGAACCGCCGCTCGACGACGCGAAGCTCTCGGCCTCGATGCGTGCCGGGACGACCGCAGCGGCCTCGTCGGCACGCAGCACCGTCACCCGGTCGAGGGCGATCACACCCGGGTCCAGACGCAGGCTGACTGTGGGCTTCCACGTCTTCAGCTGCTCGGCCGTGAGTGCGGGCGAGATCGACGCGCTCCGGAGCTTCGTCCAGACGCCGCCGCGCTCCATCCACGACGTGATCTGACCGTTGTCGATGACGGTCGCGAGCCGATCGCCCGGCTGCCAGGTGATACCCCCCTGGTTGCCCGCTCCCAGGTTCACGCCCTGGCCGCCGACGACGGCATCGAAGCCGGTCTCGCTGCGGGTGTTGTTGAACCAGCTGTGCACGCGGTTGCCCACACCGTTGGTCACGCCGATGAACATGCTGTCCTCGAAGTCGCCGGTCGCCGCGAAGCTCTTCGGCTCGACGACGATCGCGAAGCGCTCGCTCGTCTCCGTCGGGATTTCGATGTGGCTCCACCGACGTCCGCTCGTCGAGGTCGCGGTGAGCACGCCCGCCGCCGTGTCGACCACGTGGTCGGCCGCGGCCTCGCTCACGTCGCCACGCGTCGTGTACTCGCCGAGACGGTCGGTCGAGAAGTCGTCGTCGAAGGCGACGGTGCCATAGGTGACGCCGTCGAGGATCGCCCGGTCGGTCGCTGCGGCGATCCGCAGCGCCGCCGCGGCGCGGTTGAGCGCGTCCAGAGCGGAGCGCACGGCACCCTCCGTTGCGGCCTCATCGGCCAGCACGGCCCGTGCCGCATCCCGCGCCGCCGCGAAGGCGGTGAAGGTGGCGGTCGAGTACGCGCCACGCTCGACCAGGTCGGCCTCGGCCAGCGCGCTCGCGAGCTGACGCTTCCACTCCCGGTCGACGGACAGCGTCATGACGCCCAGTCCCGACACCCCGTCGCCGCGCAGTTGCGCCGCCGTGACGCCGCGCAGAGCGGCGTCGGTGAACGCCAGCGCGAACGTCGCGGTGCTCGCCGCACCCAGCGACCCCGTCAGGCGCAGGTCGACCGTCGACGCCGAGCGCTTCGTGGCCGTTGCGGTGACGCCGGCCGGCAGGCCGGGAACCGTGAGCGCCGCATCCACGACCAGGTCGCGACCGTCGCCACCGGCGAACGTCGCGCCCGTGAGCACCAGCGCCACCGTGGTGTCGACCGTGCCGTCGGCAGCGGCCAGCAGCGCGGTGCGCTCGGCAGTCAGGGTCGCGCCCTGGAAGGTGACCTTCATCGTGAACTCGCGGGTCCCGGTCGAGGGCTTGCGCGAGAACGCCGCATCCGACACCGAGATGACGAGGTCGTCGATACTGCCGAACTCGTTCGATGCCACGGCGTTGCCCGTCAGCGACAGCGTGACCGAACGGTCGCCGGTGCGGACGGCCGAGAGCGTGAGTCCGGTGGGAACGTTCGTCGCCGTGATCGCTCCGGATGCGGCGAGGTCCGCTCCCGTGGCGCCGGAGAACGTTCCGTTGCTGATGTTGAGCGCGATCGTGTCGCCGATCGCTCCGTCACCGGCGTCCGACTCGCGGAACTGACGCGACGACACCGATACTGCGCTCGTCGGGTTGTAGATCGAGCTCGGCAGCACGTCGCTGAGCGACGGCGCGGCCACGCCATCGGCGGCCCAGTCGGATGCCTGCGCGCCCATCTGGAACGCGAGCCGGCCGCCGCCCGTGATCTGGTCGTACGTGAGCCACGTGCGGTCGAAGGACTCGCCGTTCAGCTGCGCCGACTGGATGTAGTACGCGGAGGGCGAGACGCCCTGCGCCGCGATGTCGAAGGTGCGTCCCGACTCGTACGAGATGCGCACGTTCTCGAAGAACGGCGAACCGATCTGGTACTCGTCCGAGCCCGCGGCGACCGGGAAGAGGCCGATCGCGGCGGCGACGAACATCGACGACATCGTGCCGGTGTCGTTGTCCATCGTCGGCAGGAAGCCCTGCGGCGAGTTCTTGTACACCTTCGTCTTGATCGGCGGGGTGAACTCGCCGCCTCCCGACGGCGACTCGTGCGTCGAGCCGGTCGCGATGTAGCGGTTCCACGTCTCGGCGGTGTAGATGTTGCGCGCCCAGTACTGCGTGCGAGAGGGGGCCCCGACGTAGTTGAAGAGGTAGGGCGCCTGGAGGTCGATCTCGTTCGCGTTCGCGTGGAGCATCCGCGAGCCGTCGCCCGGGGCGTGCTCGCCGAACATGAAGCTCAGGGTGGCGCGCGCCTTGGCCTCGCCGCCCATCTTCTCGATCATTCCGCCCATGTCGGGGGCGACGTACCAGTTGTACTGCCACAGCGTGCCCTGGTAGACGTTGCCGGCCTCGAAGCGCTCCGGGTCGACGTCCGCCCACGCTCCGCTGGCGTTCTTGGGGAACACCAGGCCCGAGCGCGAGCCGTCGGCGAGGGTCACCGAGTCGGCCTTGAACAGGTTGGTCCAGTTGGCCGCGCGCAGCCGGTAGGCGGCTGCCTCGTCGGTGCGACCGAGCGCGTCGGCGATCGTGGCCATGGCGGTGTCGTCGTAGGCCGTGCCGAGGGTGTCATCGACCTCGTTCGCGATGTAGCCGTTGCGCACGTTGTCGGCGTTGCCGTAGCCGCCCTGCGACTGCGACACGAGAGCGGGCCAGGCGACGTCCAGGTCGCGCAGCTGCGCGCCCTTCGCGACGGCGTCGGCCACGACGACGGCCGCACGCTCGAAGCGCACGGTCGGCACCGCGTGCACGGCGTTCGACAGCGAGCCCTTGCCCGTGGCGGCGAACGTCGCGTAGAGGTCGACGATCGACTGCGCCATGTCGCGGAATACCTCGGGGTAACCCACCGCGAGGACCTCGAACTTGCGGAAGTCGTCCCAGAAGCCCCAGCCGTCGTAGTGTGTGTAGCCATCGGCGGTGTGAACCTCGCCGTCGAGACCGCGGTAGGTGCCGCTCGTGCTCGTCGCATTCACCGGAGCGCCGAACATGCGGTACAGGTGCGTGTAGAACAGCTCGCTCAGGTTGCCCGTCGGATCGCTCGTCGCCGAGGCCGTGACCTTGAGGCGGCCGAGGATCTCGTTCCAGTGGGCCTTGGTCTCGGCCCGCACATCGTCGAAGCTGCGCGCGCCCATCTCGACACCGAGGTCGACCTCGGCCTGCGCCGCGCTGATCGGCGAGATGGCGACCTTGAGGCCGACCTCCTGCCCGGCGGCGACGTCGAACTGCAGCACGGCGCCGACGTCGGTGCCCGTCTGCGTGGCGGCCGTGGTCAGCGCGTTCGCGCTCCCCCACGTGCGCACGCTCGATGCCGCGCTCGTCGACTCCGCGTAGTAGTACATGCGGTAGTCGTAACCGTTGAAGTGCCCCATGAACTCGCCGGAGAGCGCGACGCGACCGTCGGGCAGGGTCTCTGTCTGGATCGCGGCGTCGCGGCGGCTGGTGAAGTTGTTGCGCAGGTCGACGACGACCGATGCGGTGCCCGCCTGCGGGAACGTGAAGCGATCCTGTCCGGTGCGCACGTCCGTGGTCGCCTCGGCGAGGATCGCACCCCGCGAGGTCTGCAGCTCGACGCCGTAGTAGCCGGGCTCCGCCTCCTCGGCGTCGTGGCTGTACGTCTTGGCGTACGAGCTCGTCGACGGCTTCGAGGTGTAGGTCTCGTAGGTCGGGACGACGAGCAGATCGCCGCCACCGCCCGAACCGCCCACGCCGTTGAGGTTCGTGTGCGTGAAGCCGGCGATCCGGCTCTCCGCGTAGTCGTATCCGCTGTGCGAACGACCGGGAGTCGTCATCGGGTTGATCTTGATGATCGAGTTGGGCGCTTCGGCGCCCGGAAGGTCCTGGCCGAAGTCGTCCTCGGTCGAGACGAAGCTGTTGACGAGGGCGGTGAAGTCGGTCGACGTCTCGGGCACGGCGGTCGCGGCCGATGCGGCGGTCGGCACGAGTGCCGATCCGACCACGGCGGCGACGATGCCTGCCCCGACGAGTCGGAGAGAGCGGGAGGTGAGCGACATGCGCGGGGGTCTCCTGGGGTGCGGGTGGTTCACGAGAGAACGGGCTGCCGCGGCGATGGAGCGCCCCGCGGCGCGAGTGTCGGGGGCCGGAACCTGGGTTCCGACCCCCGACATCAGGGGTGTCAGCGCGTGGCGGCGCTGCGGCGACGCGCGATCACGAGCACGCCACCGGCGGCGAGGAGCGCAGCGCCGAGGGCACCGAAGCCCCAGAGCATTGCGGTATTCCCACCGGTTGCCGGAAGCGCACCGGGCGCTGCGGCGGGGCCGGCGGCGATCGTGACCTCGGTCCAACCGACCAGCGTGCCCTCGGCGTCCAGGACCGCGATGCGGTGGGCGCCGGCGGCGAGCGAGTCCGGCAGGGCGACCGTCACGGAGCCCGCTGCCGAGCTCTGAGCCCAACCGAGCGCGGTCGGCGTGGAGTACGCGTACAGGTAGTGCCACTCACCGGCGGGCAGGCCGCTGACGGTGACAGTACGACCGTTCACGACACTGACCGAGACCTTGTCCTTCAGGTCGACGGGCAGGTTGTCGCCGTTGCTCACGGGCGCGACGGGGGTGCCCGTCGGCTGCTCGTTGCCCGGCGTCTCGGTCGGCTCCGGCGTGGGCTCCGTGGTCGGCTCGACCGTCGGCTCCGGGGTGGGCTCCGTGGTCGGCTCGACCGTCGGCTCCGGCGTGGGCTCGGGGTCCACGGGTCCCGCGACAACCGTGATGGTGCGCGTGGCGGTGGTCTCGTTGCCGCGTGCGTCCTTGACCGAGTACGTCACGGTGTAGGTGCCCGGCTTGGTCGTGTCGACCACACCGGATGCGGTGACCTTGGCGGTCAGGTCGCCATCGACGTTGTCGACGGCCGAGACACCCGCGAAGGTGTCGAACTCGTCACCGACGGTGAGCTCGCTGTCGGCCGGAACCGTCAGCTCGGGTGCGGCGTCCTTCGTGAGCACGACCTCGTCGACGACCGAGTTGACCGGCTTGGCCGAACCGTTCGCCTGGCTGCGCAGGGTGCGCACGGTGAACTCGTCGTCGGTCACGTCGATGACCGAGTAGTTGCGCACGCGCTCCTGGTTGATCACCGAGGCGAACCAGGCGTCGGGCGCTGTCGTGTTGTAGTACTTCGAACCGCTGGCCGAGTTGGCCGTGACGTAGAGCACCTCACCCGGCTTGGCCTCGACCATGGACTGACCCTTGAGCTCGGCGGCATCCGCCATCTGACCGTTCTTGATCAGGTAGCTGCGGGTGTAGTTGTGGTCGTGGCCCATGAGCACGACGTCGAAGTCGAGCTCGGAGATCTTCGAGGGCATCGTGTTGCGCCGGTCGATGATGTCGCTGTCGCCGTAGTGCGAGGCCACCGAGTAGATCGAGTGGTGGAACGCCAGCACGCGCCACTTGGCGTTCGCGCCCTGCTCGGCGATGACCTTGTCCATGAAGGCGTTGTGCGAGGCGTAGTCGCGGCTGTTCGAGTTGAGGTTGACGAACAGCACGTCTTTGTAGATGAACCAGTAGTCGCCACCCGACGAGCTTGTCCCGCCGGCACCGGCGGTGAGGTCCTCGTTGGGCAGGTTGTAGTGCTGCTCGTACGCCTTCGAGCCGACGTCGTGGTTTCCGTTGGTGGCCACGAACGGGATGCGCTGCATCTGCTCGGGAGCGAACAGGCCCTCGTACTGCGCCTCGTTGCCCGCCGACTCGACCTGGTCGCCCGCGGAGAAGAGCATCTCCGCGTCGGGGTAGCTCTGCGTCGCGACGTTCAGCGTGTCGAGCCATCCGGCGTTGTCGTTCGTGAGGTTGCCCGACGCGCCGAGCTGCGGGTCACCGAAGAAGAGGAAGGAGAAGTCCCCCGCGAAGTCCTGCGTGCGGAACGTCTTGACGTCCGACCAGCCCTTGGCCTCGCTGCCGACGCGGTAGGCGTACTCCGTGTTCTCCGCGAGACCGGAGAAGGTCGCGTTGCGGAAGAACTCGCCGCTCGAGGTGCCACCTGTGGCGGAGGTCTCGACCGTCTTCGCCGAAGCGGGGAACACCCCGTTCACGACGGCGGATGCGGGCGCGATCTGCGCGACCTGCTCGACGTCGACGTTCGTGTACCAGTTGAGGTTGCGCTCGGCCTCGGTCGCGCCCACGCCCAGCACCAGGTCGGTGATGTTCGCGGTCTCCGGCTCGGGGACGATCTCGAGCGGGGCGAGCGAGGTGACGTCGAGGTAGATGTCGCTCGAGCTGGCACGGTCCTGGTAGAGCGCGACGGCGATGGTGTTCTCGCCGGCCTTGAGCGCCTCGACCGGAACGGTGAAGGTGCTCGTGACGGGGTCGCCCGCGCTGTTTCCCGCGTAGGTCAGATTCTGGTTCGGCGCGGTCGCGACGCGGTCGTCGGCGAACCCGGCGACCTTCTGGCCGTTCACGAACACGCGCACGGCGTCGTCGTAGGTGATCGAGCCGGTGAGGCCGTCGAGCTGGGCGAGCTGCCCGGCCGAGATGTCCACGTCGGTGCGGAAGTGGTACGTCTCGATCGTGTCGGACGAGCCGGTCTTCGCGTACTGGATCAACGTGTCGGCCTTGAAGCCGCCACCGAGGTCGGCCGCGCCCTTCTTCGAGCCGAACGAACCAGCGGCGCTCTTCCACGCCGAGTCGTCGAAGTCGGCCGTCGTCCACGACAGCGTGCCGTTGCCCGAGGGGTCGGTGCCGTTGTCCGAGTAGCGCCACTCGTCGTCGGTCGTGAGGTAGGTCGCGGGAAGCGCCTCCGGGCCGAACTCGAAGTAGTCGAAGTTGCCGACGTAGGGGTGGTTCGCGTCGGGCGTGACGGCCATCGTGACGATCAGCTTGTGGTTACCCGAGACCGGTCGCGGCAGGTCGACCGTCGTCGTGTTGTACGCGTTCCAGTTGCTTCCGGTGACCGGGAGCGCGACCGTCGTGAGCTTGTTCTCCTCGGTCTTGGAGTCGAGGTAGAAGGTGAGCGACGGGTTCTGACCCACGCGGCTGGAGTTGTTGACGTAGCGCACCGTGAGCGTCGACAGCGGGGCCGAACCGAGGCTGATCTGGTCGTAGACCAGCTCGCCGCCGTTCCAAGTGCCGCCGACGTTGCCGAGCGACTGGCCGGTCGCGTCGGTGCCGGATTCCTTCTTCAGACCGTTGCCGTTGTCCGAGGTGTAGCTCTCGGCCTGGATGCGCACCGGCTCGACGGCGATGCCATCAGCGGCCGCGGCGACCGGGCCGGAGCCGAGGGGGGCTGCCGCAGCAGGAAGGGCGGCAGCGGCGCCGGACGCCGCTACCACAGAGAACAGGGCCGCCGCGGCGAGGGAGCGCCGCGCGAACGAGCTCCGAGAAGAGGCACCGACGGGGGTCGGATGAGCTTCGTGGGTCAACAAGAGATGTCACGCCAATCTGAGTCATAGGGAGCACAGAGGATAGGAAAAGCGCGCACACAGGGCACGCACAATCCGGCACTCTCACAACTCAGAGTGACTCGATGGGAACGCCCTCATTAACGGCGGGAACCTGATCGTTCACCTGTTGCTCACCTCGCCTGATCAGCGGGCGAAAACCCGCCTCCCGGCCTTCAACGAGACGCTGAGACTTCGACGACGACACCGGTGACGCCGTCACGGATGCTGGCGAGCCCCGCGACCGCCGCGTCGCCGGCGAGCCGGTCGCTCGGCGGCGCACCGTCGAGCGGCCCGTCGGCGGACGCACCCGAGCCGCGCGACGTCGCCCCGTCCCACACGACCGCCGTGACGTTGGCGGTCGGCTCGGCGAGCTGAGCACCGAGGACGAGGAACTGCTGCGACAACTGCTTCGGGGTTTCGAACGAGAAGACGTCGACGACGTCGGCGCCGAGTCCGACCAGCAGATCGGGCTGCGTGTCGAGCGCCGAGGCGAACGCCGATTCGACATCGGCCTCGCTCGCCGCTTCGAAGAGCTCGATACTCGCGCCCGCCTGAGCGACCACCTCCTCGAGACCCGCGAGCAGCGCGGTGGCCGGCTCCGACGGGACCCACACGACCGAGAGCGTCGCCCCGCTCGCGAGCACCGACGTCACGTCGTCGACGGACGTCGCCGCCACCGTACGGCCCGGCTCCGGCAGTGTCTCGCCGCTCGCCGCCGGCGAAGTCGTGCCGGCGCCGCCGGCGGCGGAGCATCCGGCGATCGAGATCGCCAGCACCACGGTCGTGGCGAGCAGCAGAGGAGGTCGTCGCGAGTTCAGCACCGACACAGTGAACGCGGCGCACCCTGCTCCCGTCTTTCTCGCGGGTTGCCACGAGGTGAACGAGCGCGCGGCGCAACGCAAAAGCCCCCGCCGAAGCGGGGGCTTTTCATCTTGCTGGGGTACCTGGACTCGAACCAAGAACAACTGAACCAGAATCAGCCGTGTTGCCAATTACACCATACCCCACCGGCTTCTACCGAAGTAGCGCCAAGAGAAGAGCTTAGCCCACGCCCGCGGCAATCCCAAACCGGCGCACGCTCACGGCGACGCCATCGGCGGCTCATCTGTAATCCTTCACCATCCCCTCTACCGTCCTGCCATGACCGCTGTCTCCGCTCCCCCTGCCCGTTCGCAGACCCGTGCCGCGTAGCCCATGGGGCTCGTGCTGATCGTGATCGCCGCCGCCGTCCTGACCGGATGGCAGGTGTCCGCATCGATGAGCGATTACTACGGCGCCGTCGCCATGTCGATGAGCAAGAGCTGGTCGAATCTCTTCTTCGGCGCCTTCGACCCGGCCGGCACGGTGTCGCTCGACAAGATCCCGGGCTCCTTCTGGATCCCCGCCCTGGCCGTGCGCCTGTTCGGCTTCTCACCGGCGGCCGTCATCCTTCCGAACGCCATCGCCGCCACCGCGGCGGCCGCCGTGAGCGCGTTCACGGCCCGTCGGCTGGTCGGGACGACGGGCGGTCTGCTCGCGGGAGCCGTGGTGGCCACCACACCGATCCTCATCGCGGTCGCGCGGTCCAATCAGCCGCAGACGTTCTTCGTCCTCGCGCTCGCGTTGGTGGCGTGGGCCGCGGTGCGGGCGATCCAGCAGCGGAGCCTCGGCTGGTACCTGCTCGCGCCTCCACGAACGACATCAGCGCGTGGGTGACATCCGCCTGCGCCCTGGCCAGCGATGCTCGCGCGGGCGCGACGCTTTATTCCTGCACCGCGGGGTAAGTCAGCGCGTCAGCCGATCTTCTGCACGAGGGCGTCGAGACGGCGGATGCTCTCGCTCTTGCCGAGCAGCTCCATCGACTCGAACAACGGCGGCGACACGCGACGACCGCTGACGGCGACCCGCAGGGGGCCATATGCGACGCGCGGCTTCAGGCCGAGCTCCTCGATCAGCGCCTTCTGCAAGGCCTCCTGCACGGATGCTGCAGCGAACTCCGCGTGCGGTACGAGCTCGAGCGCGTTGACCGAGGCGACCAGCACCTCGCCCGCGTTCGCCGGCAGCGACGCGAGGGCGTCGTCGGCGAACTCCACATCGTCGCGGAAGAGGAAGCCGAGAAGCCCCGGCACGTCACCCAGCAGCTGCACGCGCTCCTGCACGAGCGGTGCCGCGGCGGCGATGAGCGCCCGCTCGCGATCGTCCAGCGTCTCGCCGATGATCCCGGCGTCGCGCAGGTACGGCAGGATGCGGGTCGCGAAGTCCTCGGGCGCCAGCATCCGGATGTGATCGCCGTTGATGGATTCGGCCTTCTTCTGGTCGAAGCGGGCCGGGTTGGGGTTCACGTCGGCGATGTCGAAGGCCTCGACGAGCTCGTCGAGCGAGAACACGTCGCGATCGGGTGCGAGCGACCAACCGAGCAGCGAGAGGTAGTTCAGCAGGCCCTCGTGGATGAAGCCCTTCTCGCGCTGCAGGAACAGATCTGCCTTCGGATCGCGCTTGGAGAGCTTCTTGTTGCCCTCCTCCCCCAGCACCAGCGGCATGTGACCGAAGCGCGGCACGAAGTCGGTGACGCCCGCCTCGATCAGCGCGCGGTAGAGGGAGAGCTGACGCGCGGTCGAAGGCATGAGGTCCTCGCCGCGGATGACGTGTGTGATGCCCATGAGCGCGTCGTCGACGGGGTTCACGAACGTGTAGAGCGGCACACCACCCGCGCGCACGATGACGAAGTCGGGGAACGACCCTGCGGGGAACGTCACCTCGCCGCGGATGAGGTCGACGTAGGTGAGGTCCTCGTCCGGCACGCGCAGGCGGTAGGCGGGTTCGCGTCCCTCGGCACGGAACGCGGCCTTCTGCTCCTCGGTGAGCGTGCGGTCGTAGTTGTCGTAGCCGAGCTGCTTGGCGCGGCCGTTCGCCTCGTTGCGCGCGTCGATCTCTTCAGCGGTCGAGTAACTCTCGTAGACGACACCGGCGGCGACCAGCTTGTCGAGCACCTCGCGGTAAAGCTCGTGCCGCTGCGACTGCCGGTACGGGGCGTGGGGTCCCCCGACCTCGACGCCCTCGTCCCAGTCGATCTCGAGCCAGCGCAGCGCCTCGAGCAGCTGCTGGTAGCTCTCCTCGCTGTCGCGGGCCGCATCCGTGTCTTCGATGCGGAAGACGAGCTTGCCGCCGTTGTGCCGGGCGTAGGCCCAGTTGAACAGCGCGGTGCGGATGAGGCCGACGTGCGGCAGGCCCGTGGGCGAGGGGCAGAACCGCACCCGGATGTCGGAGCCGGTTGCGGTCGTGGTGCGGGGATCGGGTGCGGAAACCATAGGCTCCCAGCCTACCCGCGTCGCCCCGCCGTGCCGCGGCCCACTCCCGCGGCCTGCGCAGCCTCGCCGACTGCCGCCAGCGCGAGCCGGAGCGCCGGCACGCGGTGCGCGTCGGCCGCCGTCACCACGTGCAGAGTGCGCTGCTCCCCCGGCGGCAGCGGCACCGCTCGCACGCCGGGCAGCAGCGGGAACGAGTCGAGCGCCAATCCCGGCAGGGTCGCCACGCCGGTACCGCGGGCCACGAGGTTCTCCACCGCGACGATGTTGTCGGTCTCGAACGCGATCCGCGGCGTGAACCCGGCGCGCGCACAGAGCTCCAGGAGGTGACCGCGGCACCGAGGACAGCCCGCGATCCAGGATGCGTCGGCGAGCTCGCCGAGCTGCGCGACGGATGCTCCGACGAGCTCGTGCCCTTCGGGAACCACGACGAACATGCGGTCCGCGCCGAGCGTGCGCACCACGAGCCCGCGCGCGCTCTCGCCGTGCGGATCGTTCTCGTCGCCCGGGTAGCTGAACGTGAGCGCGATGTCGGCGCGATCCTCGCGCACCGCGGCCATCGCCTCCGGCGGTTCCGCCTCGACGTAGGTCACCGCGAGCCCGGGAGCCTTGCCCGAGAGCGCCGCGAGCACCCGCGGCACGAGGGTGGGTGACGCCGAGGGGAATCCGGTCAGACGCACGCGGCCCGAGGCGAGCCCGCGCAGCTGCGCCAGCTCGTCGGAGGCGGCGTCGATGGAGCGCGCGACCGCATCCGCGTGGCGGGCGAGCACGGCGCCCGCCTCGGTCAGGCGCACCCGGCGCCCGACGCGCTCGACCACCGGCATCCCGACACGACTCTCGATCCGGCGCACCTGCTGACTGACGGCGGGCTGGCTGTAGCCGAGCGATGCGGCAGCCGCGGTGATGGAGCCCGTGTCGGCGATGGCACGCATCACGCGGAACGCCTGCACGGCGAGCTCGCCCTCATCCGGATCGGCCATGCGCCGAATATATAACGTGAGCTTATGAACCCGATGCCCCTTCTGCCGTAGACCCCGACCTCGCGCATCCCGATGCTGGAGGCATGACCGCACCGCTGGATCTCACCGCCGTCCGCGCGGCCTTCGACGGCGGTCGCGACTATCTCGCCGCCTGCACCGGCGGGCTGCCGCCGCGCGCGAGTCGCGATGCCCTCATCGCCGACATCATGCGCTCGGTGACGCACGGAGCGGATGCGGCGGCCTACTCCGTGGTCGTCGAGCAGACCCGCCAGCACGCCGCACGACTTCTGCAGGTCGCCCCGGCACGCGTCGCGATCGGGTCGCAGACCTCGGTTCTGGTGAGCCTCATCGCCGCATCCCTGCCCGAAGGCAGCGAGGTGCTCGTGCCGGACGGCGACTTCTCCTCCCTCGTTCTCCCGTTCGTGCACCGTGGTGGCCTCCGGGTGCGCTGCGCACCGCTCGCAGAGCTCGCCGACGCGGTGCGTCCCGACACGGCGCTCGTCGCCTTCTCGATCGTGCAGTCCGCATCCGGCGAGGCCGCCGACTACGCCGCGATCACCGCCGCCGCCCGCGCCGTCGGCGCGCGCACGCTGTGCGACGGCACGCAGGCCGTCGGCTGGCTCCCCGTGGATGCCTCCGCGTTCGACGCGTTCGTCGTGCACGCGTACAAGTGGCTGTGCGCCCCGCGCGGTGTCGCCTTCCTCGCCCTCACGGAGGAGTTCGCGGCCACGCTCACACCGCTTCACGCCGGCTGGTACGCGGGGGCCGACCCCTGGCAGTCCTGCTACGGCGACGCCGCGACGCTGGCCTCGGACGCCCGCCGGTTCGACGTCTCCCCCGCGTGGCAGGCGTTCGTGGGCGCCGAACCCGCATTCGGACTCTTCGCCAATGCCGACATGGCCGCGATCCACCGTCACACGACGGGGCTCGCGGGCCGGTTCCTCACCGAGATGGGCCTGCCCGCCCCCACCAGCCCGAGTGCGATCGTGACGTGGACTGACGCGGACGCCGCCGACCTCGCGCGACTGCAAGCCGCTGGCATCACCGCATCCGGCCGCGCCGGACGCGCGCGCCTCGCCTTCCACGTCTTCAACGACGCGGACGACGTCGACCGCGCGCTGCGCGCCTTGCGCTAAGCCCCCTCGAGTCCCGAGCGAGCGAGCGGAGACGCCGCCACCACGAGCACCACCAGCGCAAGGGTGACGAACGCGAGCCCGCCGAATCCGATCCAGCCGAGGATGACTCCGGCGAGAATCGCGCCGGCCGCCCCCACGAGGTTCATCGCGAGGTCGCTGCGGCCCTGCCTGCGGGTGCGCATCGCCTCACTGCTGGTCTCCACGAGCAACGCCGCGCCCGCCACGGTCGAGGCGCTCCACCCGAGCCCCAGCAGCACGAGGCCGACGGTCACCGCGGTGTTCGAGTTCTGCCCCAACCCCGACACGAGGAGCGACGCGGCGAGCAGTCCCTGTCCGACGAGCACGGTCGGCACCCGGCCGATCCGGTCGGCGAGGATGCCGAACACCGGCGACAGGGCATACATCCCGGCGATGTGCAGGCTGATGGTGAGCCCCACGATCGTGAGGCTCGCGCCGTGATGCACGAGGTGCACGGGCGTCATAGCCATGACGGCGACCATCGTGCCGTGCGAGGCGGCGATCGCGAGGATCGCGTACCGCGCGGCCACGGGCCGGTCGGCGCGGGCGATCCGAGGGCCCGCGCCCGCCGCATCCCGGGCGACCAGGCGCTGCGCCAGCACGAGCGGATCGGGCCGCAGGGCGGCGACGTACAGGATCACGGCCAGCACCTGGGCGACGATCGTGAACAGATAGGGGCCGGTCAGCGGGGGCATCCCGACGAGGTCGCCGAGCGCCTGCCCGGGTCCGACGAGGTTCGGGCCGAGAACCGCGCCGACCGTCGTCGCCCAGACCACGACCGAGATGTCGCGACCGCGCGACGCGTCCGTCGCGAGATCGGCCGCGGCGAAACGCGACTGCAGGTTCGCCGCCTGCCCGGCGCCGATCAGCACGACACCCGCCAGCAGCAGCGGGAAGGATGCGGCCGCCACCGCGCCGATCACCAGCAGCACCCCGATCAGCGCCACGGAGAGCCCGGCCGCGAGCGCGGGACGGCGCCCGCTTCGCCGCGCGAGGGCCGCGAGCGGGATGGCGAACGCGGCCGCGCCGAGCGTCACGGCCGCCGTCGCCCAGCCCGAGAACGCCTCGTCACCCGACAGCTCGGTAGCGAGGATCGCGCCCAGCGAGATCGTCGCGCCGAACGCGATCCCGCCGAGGATCTGTCCGGACGAGAGCAGCCACAGCGTGCGGCGTCGGATGCGGGTCAGCTCGGCCGCATCCGGCAACAGGTCAGCGCCCTCAGGCATCGCGCACGGTGTTGCGCAGAACGCCGATCCCCTCGACCTCGACCTCGACCTCGTCGCCGGCCACGAGCGGGCCGACGCCGGCGGGGGTTCCCGTCATGATGACGTCGCCGGGCAGCAGCGTGAACACCGACGACGCGTACGCGATCAGCTCGGCGATCGGGAACATCAGATCGGTCAGCGGCGCAGACTGGCGCTCTTCGCCGTTGACGCGCGTCACGACGCGTACGGCGGATGCGGGATCGAACTCCGTCTCGATGACCGGTCCGAGCGGGCAGAAGGTGTCGAAGCCCTTGGCGCGCGACCACTGGCCGTCGCTGCGCTGGAGGTCGCGCGCGGTCACGTCGTTGCCGACCGTGTACCCGAACACGACATCGAGCGCCTTGTCCACCGGCACGTTCTTCGCGATGCGACCGATCACCACGACCAGCTCGCCCTCGAAGTCGACACGTTCGGACTGCGTGGGACGCACGATGACGTCGCCCGGACCGATCACCGCGGTGTTGGGCTTGAGGAACATCAGAGGCTCGGCGGGAACGTCGTTGCCGAGCTCCTCCGCGTGGGCGCGGTAGTTGCGTCCGATCGCCACGACCTTGGACCGCGGGATCACCGGCGCCAGCAACGCCACATCCGCGATCGGGATACGCGTGCCCGTGGGCTCGAATCCGGCGAACATCGGGTCCCCGGCGAGCTGCACGAGCTCGTCGTCGTCGACGATTCCGTAAGCGATGGCGTCCCGGTGGCTGAAACGAGCGATCTTCACCCGCTCAGCCTATCCAGGACGCCCCGCTGCGGGGATCAGGCGTCGAGGCGCACGAGCCAGTTGTGCGTGTCTTCGCGACGTCCGTACTGGATGTCGGTCAGCTCCTCGCGCAGCGACAGCGCAAGCGAGCCCGTCGGCTGCTCGTCGAAGAAGTTCTTGCCCTTGAGCTGACCGATCGGTGTCACCACGGCGGCCGTGCCACAGGCGAACACCTCGACGATGTCGCCCGAGGCGACGCCGTCGCGCCACTCGGCCAGCGACACGGGACGCCCCTCGACCTTGTGGCCGCGGTCGACCGCGAGCTGCAGGATCGAGTCTCGGGTGATGCCCTCGAGGATCGAGTCGGACTGCGGGGTCACGAGGGTGCCGTCCTTCTTGACGAACACGATGTTCATGCCGCCGAGCTCTTCGACGTTGCCGTCCTGATCGAGGAAGACGACCTGGTCGCACTCGTTCTCGTACGCCTCGGACTGCGGCAGGAGACTGGCCGCGTAGTTGCCGCCGGTCTTCGCCGCGCCCGTGCCGCCCTTGCCGGCGCGCGAATAGTCCTCGCTCAGCCAGATCGAGACCGGCTGCACGCCGCCCTTGAAGTAGGCGCCCGCGGGGCTCGCGATGACGTAGTACGCGACCTTCTGCGCCGGGCGCACGCCCAGGAACGCCTCCTTGGCGAACATGAACGGGCGCAGGTACAGGCTCTGGTCCGCCCCCGAGGGCACCCAGGCCGCATCCACCTTGATCAACTCGCGCAGCGACTGCACGAAGTACGACACCGGCAGCTCCGGAAGCGCGAGCCGCCGCGCCGAGCGCTGCAGACGCCGGCCGTTCTGGTCGGGACGGAAGGTGTGGATCGAGTCGTCTGCGTGACGGTAGGCCTTGATGCCCTCGAAGATCTCCTGGCCGTAGTGCAGGACGGCGGCGGCAGGATCTAGCGAAATGGGGCCGTAGGGCTGCACGCGCGGACGGTGCCAGCCGCCGCGCATCGACCAGCAGATGTCGACCATGTGGTCGGTGAAGGCGGTGCCGAAGCCGGGGTTCTCGAGGATCTGCTCGCGCTCCGCGGCGCCGCGGGCGGCGAGGTTGCGGGTGACGGCGAACTCGAGCGGTGCCAGGCCCTGGTCGGGATCGGTGTCGAGGAGTGTCATGAGGATCTCGCTTCATCTGCGCCTGACGGCGCGGTCACGGGCGACGGCTGCGGGCTCCAGGTTACGCCTGGAGTCGCGCGATGATTGCGTCGCCGATCTGTGCTGTGGTGCGGACCGAATCGGAACGCTCCGCGATGTCGGCCTCGACCGCGCGGGTGAGGCGGTCGGCGTCATCGCGCAGTCCCAGATGGTTCAGCAGGAGAGCGACCGAGAGGATCGCGGCCGTGGGGTCGGCCTTCTGCTGGCCCGCGATGTCGGGAGCCGAACCGTGAACGGGCTCGAACATCGAGGGGAAGTCGCCGTCGGGATTGATGTTCCCGGATGCGGCGAGGCCGATGCCACCGGTGACGGCACCTGCCAGGTCGGTCAGGATGTCACCGAAGAGGTTGTCGGTGACGATCACGTCGAAGCGGCTGGGGTTCGTGACCAGGAAGATCGTGGCCGCGTCGACGTGCAGATAGTCTACGGCGACGTCGGGGTGCTCCGTCGCCACCTCGTCGACGATCCGCTTCCAGATCCCCCCGGCGTGCACGAGCACGTTGGTCTTGTGCACGAGGGTGAGCTTCTTGCGGCGACGTTCGGCTTCGGCGAACGCGAAGCGCACGACGCGCTCGACACCGAAAGCCGTGTTCACCGAGGTCTCGTTGGCCACCTCGTGCGGGGTTCCGACGCGGATCGCACCCCCGTTGCCGACGTAGGGTCCCTCAGTCCCCTCACGCACCACGACGAAGTCGATCTCGCCCGGGTCGGCAAGCGGACCGCTCGCACCGGGGTACAGCTTGGACGGACGCAGGTTCACGTAGTGATCGAGCGCGAAACGCAGCTTGAGCAGCAGGCCGCGTTCGATGTTCGCGTTCTTCAGGCGCGGGTCGCCGGGCACTCCCCCGACGGCGCCGAGCAGGATCGCGTCGTGTGAGGCGATCGCAGCCAGGTCGTCGTCGGTGAGCGTGTCACCCGTCTCGAGAAAGCGCGCGGCACCGAGCGAGAACCAGGTGCGCTCGAAAGTCACGTCGGTGCCGGCGGCCACCGCTTCGAGCACCTTGTCGGCCTCGGCGACGACTTCGGGACCGATTCCGTCACCGGGGATGACGGCGAGCTTCACGACGCGCGACATGGCACTCCTGTCTCAGGATGCCGCGGGCATCACCGCCGCGGCGAGTTGCGGGATGCTCCCAGCGTAGTGGCGGCGATGACCGCAGCCACGACGACCAGACCCGCGCCGATGAGCGAGGTGACGCCGACACCCGCATCGAAGGCATGCGCGGCCGCATCCCGGAGTGCGGCACCGGTCTCGGGCGCGAGGCCGTCCGCGGCGCTCACGGCGCCCGCCAGCGTCTCGCGCGCCGCATCCGCGACGTCCGCGGGTACGCCCTGCGGCACGACGAGGTTCGCGCGGTACAGCGCGGTGAGCAGACCGCCGAGAAGCGAGGTCCCCAGTACCGCGCCCACCTCGTAGGCCGTCTCAGAGACCGCGCTGGCGGCTCCCGCCTTCGCGGGCGGGGCGCTGGCGAGCACGAGTTCGTTCGAGACCGTCTCGGCCGCGCCGATTCCGATGCCGAGCACCATGAAGGCGACCACGAGCAGGGCCACCGAGCCCGGGTCCGTGGACAGCGCGACCATCACGTATCCCGCGAACGAGAAGACCAGGGCAACCGGGATGACGATGCGCGGCGAGACGCGCTTGGCGACGGGCACGATCGCGAGACCCGCGACGATCATGAGCGCGAGACCCGGCACGAGTGCAAGGCCCGCGGTCATGGGCGAGAGACCGACGATGAGCTGCAGATGCTGCGAGACGAAGTAGATGAACCCGACCAGCGCGAGCACGCTCAGCAGGTTCACGAGCAGCGCACCGCTGAACGCGCCGCGCGCGAACAGACGGACGTCCAGCATCGGCGTCTCGGAGCGACGCTGGCGGCGCACGAACAGCACACCGAACCCGACGCCGGCCACGAGCAGCGCGGCGACGAGCGGGCTCGGACCGTGCGCGGCCGCCTCCTTGATCGCATAGACGATCGGCACCATGGTGGCCATGGAGAGCACGATGCTCACCGGATCCACGCGGCCGGGGTTCGGGTCGCGACTCTCCGGCACCAGGATCGGCGCGAGCACCAGCAGCGGGATGAGCACGGGCACGGCCATCAGGAACACGGATCCCCAGGCGAAGTGCTCGAGGAGGAACCCGCCCACGACGGGTCCGAGCGCCGCGCCCGCCGAGAACATGGCAGCCCACACGGCGATCGCGAGGCGCCGCTGATTGCGGTCGGTGAAGATGCTGCGAAGCAGCGACAGCGTCGAGGGCATGAGCATCGCACCGAAGACACCCATGACGGCGCGGGCGGCGATGAGCAGTTCGGCGTTGGGGGCGAACGCCCCGAGCGCTGAGACGGCGGCGAACCCCGTGGCGCCGATCAGCAGCATCCGACGGCGTCCGAAACGGTCGCCGAGCGTGCCCATCGTCACGAGGGAACCCGCCAGCACGAGCGGATACACGTCGATGATCCAAAGCTGCTGCGTGCTGGTGGGCTGCAGTTGCAGGGCGATCTCCGGCAGCGCGAAGCTCAGCACGGTGTTGTCGACCGCGACCAGCAGCACCGGGAGCATCAGGACGACGAGGGCCGCCCAGCCGCGCCATCCGACCCGTCGTCCCGCGGCCTCGGCGATGGCGATGTCTTGAGTGAGTGTGTTCATGTGTTTCTATACCGTCCGGCTGGTATAGTAACAGAGATGGAGCGCCCGTCGTCAGTACCATCGAGACCATGAGTCGACCCCCGCGCGCCCGTGAGCTGGTGCTCGACGCCTTCGAGAGGCTTCTCGTCGCCGAGGGCGAACGCGCGGCGACGATGGACGCGACAGCCCGGGCGGCCGGCGTCTCCAAGGGCGGCCTGCTCTACCACTTCGGCTCGAAGGACGCCTTGGAGGTGGGTCTGCTCGAACGTCTCCACGTCCTCGTCGAGGAGGACCTGGACCGAATGTCGGCGTCCGAGGAGGGCCCCGTCGCCTATTTCGTGCGCACATCCGCGATGAGTGACGACGCGCTCGATCGGGCGCTGGTCGCCGTCTCGCGCCTCGCGCAGGGCGGGCACACTGCCGCGGGCGCGGCGCTGCGCACCATCCGCGACCGCTGGGCCGATGCGCTGCGGTCGCACGTGGCGAGCGAGGCTGCCCTGGATCTCGTGATGCTCGTGAGCGACGGACTTTACTTCAACAACGCGCTCGAGGGTGATGGCGTCGCCGGCCCGACACCGACAGGTGCCGCCATGGACGCCCTGGTCGAGATCGTCACGCGCGCCGCGCGCGGCTGACCCGCCCGTTACGGCGCGAGCATCCGCATCCGCAATTCAGGAGAGATCCCTCTCACAGGATGATCCGCGCCGAATCGTCCTGCTCAGTGGCGATCTCCGGCGGAAGGGATGCGGGCGCCGCCATCCCGCCGAACGAGCATTCGTTCATCGAGCGAGCATCCGATCTGATGCTCATTCGACGAACAGATGCTCGCTCGGCGTCGAGGCCTGGTCAGGACTCGGTGATCTCGATCTGGCGGAACAGGTCGGCCTGGATGGCGGAACCCACCTCGGCGAGCAGCTCGTCGGGCACGGGCGAATCGACCGTCAGCACGGAGAGGGCCTGTCCCCCGGCCGCGCGGCGCGCGATCTGCATGCCGGCGATGTTGATGCCGGCCTCGCCGAACCGCTGGCCGTAGACAGCCACGATCCCGGGGCGGTCGGTGTACTGCATCACGATGTGGTGCTTCTCGATCGGAAGCTCGAGGGCGTGGCCGTTGATGGCGACCAGCTTCTCGATCTGCTTCGTGCCGGTCAGCGTGCCCGACACCGAGAGCTGCGAGCCGTCAGACAGCGCGCCCGCGACGGTGATGACGTTGCGATACTCCTCGCTCACGCCGTCGACGATGAGCCGCACCTCGATGCCGCGCTGGTCTGCCAGCAGCGGGGCATTCACGTAGGACACCGACTCGCTGACGATGTTCGTGAACACACCCTTGAGGGCTGCGAGCTTCAGCACGCTGACGTCGTAGTCCTTGAGCTCGCCGTGCACCTCGACGTCGATGCTCGTGACGGGCGAGACAGCCAGGGCCGAGAAGATCTGACCGAGCTTCTCGACGAGCGCGATGCCCGGGCGCACGTAGGGGTCGATGACGCCGCCGGCGACGTTGACCGCGTCCGGGACGAGCTCACCCGACAGCGCCAGGCGCACGGACTGCGCGACCGAGACGCCGGCCTTCTCCTGGGCCTCGTCGGTCGATGCGCCGAGGTGCGGGGTGACGACCACGTTCGGCAGCGACAGCAGGCGGGCAGCATCGCTGTCGGCGGCGGGCGGCTCGCTCGAGAACACGTCGAGACCCGCACCGGCGATCTCGCCCGAGATCAGGGCGTCGGCGAGAGCCGCCTCGTCGATCAGCCCGCCGCGGGCGACGTTGACCACGAACGCGGTCGGCTTCATGCGCCGCAGCTGCTCGGTGCTGATCATGCCCGTCGTCTCGGGCGTCTTGGGCATGTGGATGGTGATGAAATCGCTCTGCTCGAGCAGTTCGTCGAGCGTCAGCAGCTCGACGCCGAGCTGCTGGGCTCGCGCACTGGTGACGTAGGGGTCGTAAGCGACGACACGCATGTCGAAGGCCTGCAGGCGCGCGGCGATCAGCGCGCCGATACGGCCGAGACCGATGATGCCGACCGTCTTCTCGAACAGCTCGGTGCCGGTGAACGAGCTGCGCTTCCATGCTCCGGACGCGAGGGATGCGTGCGCGGCCGGGATGCGGCGCGCGAGGCTCAGGATGTGGCCGACGGTGAGCTCCGCCGCGGAGATGATGTTCGAGGTCGGCGCGTTGACGACCATGACGCCGGCGGTCGTCGCGGCCTTGATGTCGACGTTGTCGAGTCCGACACCGGCGCGGGCGATGACCTTCAGCGCGGGTGCGGCGGCGATGGCCTCCGCGTCCATCCGCGTCGCCGAGCGCACGAGAACGGCGTGCGCGTCCGCGAGGGCCGGGAGCAGCGCTGCGCGGTCCGCTCCGTCGACCTGGCGCACGTCGAAGTCGGGCCCGAGGGCGTCGATCGTGGCGGGAGAGAGCTCTTCAGCGATGAGGACGACGGGCTTGGTCACAGCGGATGTCCTTTGACACATGCGGGACCGCGTGCAGAGCACGACGGCGCGAGGCGGGTGGAAGCGCGTCGCGGGCGGGCCGGCCGCGCACTTGTCAGCCTACTGCCCCGACCCCGGTGCCCCCGACCGTGTGACGGGACGTTGGGCCTTCGGATGTCAGGCGTTGTAGAGCGAAGGGGTGACTGACGCGTAGGCGAAGATGTCGAGCCAGAAGACGGCGACCAGACAGAGGCCGAGCAGGAGCAGGAGCGCGAACGGCCCCGCGTTGCGCCGCCAGCCGAGAGCGAAGCAGCCCGCGAACACGAGGATGGGGAACAGCACGGGAAGCAGCAGCACGAACCAGCCGTACCCGGTGAGCCCTGCGTCTCCCCCGGCCTGCTGCAGCAGGAATCCGAGCGCCGTCCACAGCGCGAACGCGAAGAAGAGGGCGGCGAAGCCGGCGATCGTGACGATGAGCCAGACCGGCATCGCGACCCGTCGCGCAGCTGTCGTGGCGCTCATGCTCCCACTCCCGTCATGAGGAACGGCCAGGGCAGCAGCACCACGGCACCGACGACCAGGGCGGTGATCCGCAGCCAGATCGGCCGAGAGCGCGTCAGCACGAGCGCGGTGGCGAACCAGACGGCGGGAGCGGCGATCGCCAGGATCCACGCCGCGATGTGGGCGGCGGGATTGATGAACAGCTGCGCGACGAACTGCAGGCGCGACCCGCCGATGAACCACCCGACGGCGAGCAGCAGGTAGATCCCGCCGAAGACACCGAGCGTCACGAGCGCGACGTTGCTCATCGGCGCCGGATCGGCGTCGTCGGCGACGGATGCGGGTGCCGCATCCGTCTCGGCGCTCGACCGGCTCGCGGGAGCGGTCCTCAGCTCCGACTCCGAGGGGGATGCTGCCCGTCGAGGCGCCACCTGCGGGGCGAGCGTCGGGTCGTCGTCACCGTCCCAGCTCAGTGCGTCGTCGTCGCGCGAAACCATGCCTCGACCCTACCTCCTGGCACGGCGAAGGCCCCGGGATCACGAGGATCCCGGGGCCCGGACGCCCAGAAGGGGATTCAGGCGTCCTGCGTCGGACGGGCGGGCTCAGTCGCCGCATCCGCCGCAGCTTCGGCGTGCGCACGAGCGGCGCGCACGTCGTCGAACGAGGTGCCGTAGTAGGCGGCCTCCATGAGGGTGCGCATGTCCGCGAGCAGCGGCAGACGCGGGTTGGCCGGAGCGCACTGGTCGCCGTAAGCGGCCATCGCGAGCTCGTCGAGGCGCCCGATGAAGTCGCCCTCGGCGACGCCCTGCGCCTGGAACGAACGCTCGATGCCGACGGCGTCGCGCAGCTTCTCGACCGCGCGGGCGTAGCTCTCGACGCCCTGCTCCGGGGTGTCCGCCTTCAGCCCCAGGTGCTTGGCGATCTCCTGGTAGCGCTCCGGTGCGATGTAGCGCTCGTACTTGGGCCAGCTCGTGACCTTGCTGGGCACGCGTCCGTTGTAGCGGATCGCGTGCGGCAGATAGATCGCGTTGGTCCGACCGTGCACGAGGTGGAACTTCGAGCCGGTCACGTGCGCCATGGCGTGCACGATCCCGAGGAACGCGTTGCCGAACGCCATGCCGGCGATGGATGCGGCGTTGTGCATCTTCTCGCGAGCCTGCAGGTCGGCGGCGTCCTTCGAACCCGCGGGCGCCTGGGTGGAGCGCACGATGTTCTCGAAGATCAGCTTGATCGCGTGAAGCGCCAGTCCGTCGGTGTAGTCGTTCGCGTAGACGGACACGTACGCCTCGGTCGCGTGGGTGAGGGCGTCGAAGCCCGCATCCGCCACGAGGAAGGCCGGCAGCGCCGCGGTCAGCGTCGGGTCGATGATGGCGACCGACGGGGTGAGCGCGTAGTCCGCGAGCGGGTACTTCATGCCCGTGGTCTCATCGGTGATCACCGCGAAGGGCGTCATCTCGCTTCCGGTTCCCGACGTGGTCGGCACGCAGACGAGCTTCGCCTTGGCGCCGAGCTCGGGGAACTTGAAGGCGCGCTTGCGCACATCGAAGAACTTCTCGCGCATGTCGGAGAACTGCACGTCGGGGTTCTCGTACAGCAGCCACATGACCTTCGCTGCGTCCATGGGCGACCCGCCGCCGAGGGCGATGATCGTGTCGGGCTGGAACTCGCGCATCTGCGCGGCCCCGGCCTGCACGCTCGCCACGGTGGGCTCGGGCAGCACCCGGTCGATGATCTGCAGGTGCACGGGCGTTGCCCGACGGTGCAGGATGTCGACGACCCGGTCGACGAAGCCCATCTTGGTCATCGTGGCGTCGGTGACGATCGTGACGCGGTCGATGTGCTTCATGTCGATCAGGTAGCGCAGCGCATTCGGCTCGAAGTAGGTCTTCGCGGGGATCTTGAACCACTGCAGGTTGTTGTTGCGCCGACCGACGCGCTTGATGTTCAACAGATTCACCGCCGAGACGTTGTTCGAGACCGAGTTGTGACCGTAGGAGCCGCAGCCGAGGGTCAGCGACGGCATGAACGCGTTGTAGATGTCGCCGATGCCGCCGAGCGCCGAGGGGGCGTTCTCGATGATGCGCACGGCCTTCACGCGGTCGGCGAAGTCGGCGATCACCGCAGGGTCGTTGCTGTGGATCGCGCCGGAGTGGCCGAGGCCGTCGAAGGCGACCATCTGCTCGGCGAGGTCGATGCCCTCCTGCGGGTTGCGGGCGTGCAGCACGGCCAGCACGGGGGCGAGCTTCTCGCGCGTCAGCGGTTCGTGCGGCCCGACGCCGGAGACCTCGGCGAGGATGATCGACGTGTCCGCGGGCACCTCGAAGCCGGCCTGCTGAGCGATCCATGCGGGCGACTGTCCGACGACGGATGCGTTGAGCTTCGCGTCGGCACAGTTGGCGCTGTCGGCGGCCACCCCGAAGATGAACTCTTCCAGCAGACGCTTCTCGGCCGGCGTCGCCATGTAAGCGTGCAGCCGTTCGAACTCCGCGAGGGCTTCCTTCGCGATCGGAGCGTCGAGGATGACGGCCTGCTCCGACGCGCAGACCATGCCGTTGTCGAACGACTTCGAGATCACGATGTCGTTGACGGCGCGACCGACCTTCGCGGTGCGCTCGATGAAGGCGGGCACGTTACCGGCGCCGACGCCGAGGGCGGGCTTACCGCAGGAGTAGGCTGCACGCACCATGGCGTTGCCACCGGTGGCGAGGATGAGCGCGACGCCGGGGTGGTTCATGAGCTCACCCGACGCCTCCATCGACGGCTCCTCGATCCACTGGATGCAGTCGGCGGGCGCGCCGGCGGC
The DNA here is from genome assembly GCA_029959545.1 of Microbacteriaceae bacterium PS02066. Classification (GTDB taxonomy): domain Bacteria; phylum Actinomycetota; class Actinomycetes; order Actinomycetales; family Microbacteriaceae; genus Microbacterium; species Microbacterium binotii. The sequence continues at coordinate 31,346 of JASCPH010000022.1, forward strand.
GATGGCCGCATCGCGCACCACCGTCGCAGCAGCCACGGACGAGCGCTGAGCCGACGGGTGGAACCCGAAGATGATGGGGTTGCGCGTCTTCAGCGCGATCAGCGACTTGAAAATCGTCGTGGACGTCGGGTTCGTGACGGGCGTCAGTGCGCACACGACCCCGACCGGGTCGGCGATCTCAGTGATGCCGGTGAGCTCGTCGGTGGAGATCACACCGACCGTGCGCTGGTTGATGATCGAGTTCGTGACGTGTTCGCACGCGAACATGTTCTTCACGGCCTTGTCCTCGAACGTGCCGCGCCGCGTCTCTTCGACGGCGAGCACCGCGAGGTCGGCGTGGTGGCTGAGCGCGGCGACCGACGCCTTGCGGACGATCTGGTCGATCTGCTCCTGGGTGAAGGATGCGTACGCGGCCAGAGCTTCTTGGGCCCGGTCGACGAGGGCATCGATGACGACAGACATCGGAACACTCCCACTCTGCGCGGTCATTCGCCGCGCGTCATGGGACCAGATTATGAATTGGTCAGACCACTACCCAGGGCCGAAGGTCCCACGGAAAAGACCCGGCCACCGCATCCTGTGTTCGGGATGCGATGGCCGGGCCAGGTCCGCCGCGTGGTGCACGGCGAGGTGTTCAGGCGCTCAGGCGCGGATCAACGAGCGGCAGAGCCCTCGGTGTAGTCCGAGTCCTGCTGCTGCCACGAGAAGAGCGAGCGCAGCTTCTTGCCGGTCGCCTCGATCGGGTGGCCCTGCTCCTTCTCGCGCAGCGCGAGGAACTCGGGAGCGCCCGCATCCTGGTCATCGATGAAGCGCTTGGCGAAGGCGCCGGACTGGATGTCACCCAGAACGGCCTGCATGTGCTCCTTGACCGACGGGTCGATCACGCGCGGGCCGGAGACGTAGTCGCCGTACTCGGCCGTGTCGGAGATCGACCAGCGCTGCTTGGCGATGCCGCCCTCCCACATGAGGTCGACGATGAGCTTCAGCTCGTGCAGCACCTCGAAGTACGCGATCTCCGGCTGGTAGCCGGCCTCGGTCAGCGTCTCGAAGCCGTACTGCACGAGGTGGCTCATGCCACCGCAGAGGACGGCCTGCTCGCCGAAGAGATCGGTCTCGGTCTCCTCGGTGAAGGTCGTCTTGATGACACCGGCGCGCGTGCCGCCGATGGCCTTGGCGTACGAGAGCGCCGTGGCCCACGCGGTGCCGGTCTCGTCGCGCTCGACGGCGATGATGTCCGGGATACCGCGGCCCGCGACGAACTCGCGACGCACGGTGTGGCCCGGCGCCTTGGGGGCGACGAGGATCACGTCGACGCCCTCGGGCGTCTCGATGTAGCCGAAGCGGATGTTGAAGCCGTGCGCGAAGGCGAGGGTCTTGCCCGCGGTCAGCTTGTCCTTGATGCTCTCGGCGTAGATGGAGCGCTGGTGCTGGTCGGGCGCGAGGATCATGATCAGATCCGCCCACTCGGCGGCGTCGGCGACCGACTTGACCTCGAAGCCGTCCTCCTGGGCCTTGGCGGCAGACTTGGAGCCGTCCTTGAGCGCGATGACGACCTCGACGCCGGAGTCGCGCAGGTTCTGCGCGTGGGCGTGACCCTGCGAGCCGTAGCCCACGATCGCGACCTTCTTGCTCTGGATGATCGAGAGGTCGGCGTCGGCGTCGTAGAAGATCTCAGCCATGGTGTGTGTTTTCTCCTTCGTGTGTCGGTCGTTGCGTTTCGACTCGCTGCGCTCGCTCAACGACCGGTGAACGGCTTGCGAAAGGGGTTATCCGCGCAGGACGCGCTCGGTGATGCTCTTGCCGCCGCGACCGATCGCAAGCAGCCCGGACTGCGCCATCTCCTTGACGCCGAAAGGCTCGAGGGCGCGCAGGAACGCGTCCACCTTGCCCTTGTCGCCGGTGATCTCGACCACGAGCGCATCGGGCGCGTAGTCGACGACGGAACCGCGGAACAGGTTCACGACCTCGAGCACGTTGGAGCGGCTCGCGTTGTCGGCGCGCACCTTCACCAGCACGTGCTGGCGCTGCACGGAGGCGGCCGGATCCAGTTCGACGATCTTGATGACGTTGATGAGCTTGTTCAGCTGCTTGGTCACCTGTTCGAGCGGGAGCTGGTCGACGTCGACGACGACCGTGATGCGGGACAGCCCCGGCACCTCGGTCACGCCCACGGCCAGCGACTCGATGTTGAAGCCGCGGCGGGCGAACAGACCCGCCACGCGGGTCAGCAGACCCGGCTTGTCCTCGACGAGGAGGCTCAGCACGTGTGAAGTCATGTCAGTCCTCCTTGTCGAACTCGGGCGCGTGGTCGCGGGCGTACTGCACGAAGCTGTTGCTCACTCCCTGCGGGACCATGGGCCACACCATCGCATCGGCCGAGACGACGAAGTCGATCACGACGGGACGATCGTTCGTCTCGAGGGCGAGCGTGATGGCGGCGTCGATCTCGTCCTCGCGCTCTACGCGGATCGCCAGGCAGCCGTACGCCTCGGCGAGCTTCACGAAGTCCGGGATGCGGGCGGTGCCGTGTCCCGTGTTCAGGTCGGTGTTCGAGTGGCGGCCGTCGAAGAACAGCGTCTGCCACTGGCGCACCATGCCCAGCGACGAGTTGTTGATGATCGCGACCTTGATCGGGATCTCATTGATCACGCAGGTCGCGAGCTCCTGATTGGTCATCTGGAAGCAGCCGTCGCCGTCGATCGCCCAGACGACCCGGTCGGGCTCGGCGACCTTCGCGCCCATCGCGGCAGGCACCCCGTAGCCCATGGTTCCGGCGCCGCCGGAGTTGAGCCACGAGTTGGGGCGCTCGTACTTGATGAATTGGGCTGCCCACATCTGGTGCTGGCCGACGCCCGCGGCGTAGATCGCCTCGGGGCCGCTCAGCTCGCCGATGCGCGAGATGACCTGCTGCGGCGAGAGCAGCCCGTCGGTCGTGGGCGCGTAGCCCAACGGGAACTCGTCGCGGAGGCCGTCCAGGTAGCTCCACCACTCGGTGATGTCGGGCTTCTGGTCGCCCACAGTCTGGCGGAAGGCACTGTCGAGGTCGACGAGCACCTCCTTCAGATCGCCCACGATCGGCACGTCGGCGAAGCGGATCTTCGAGATCTCCGCGGGGTCGATGTCGACGTGCACGACCTTCGCACCGGGGGCGAACAGCGACGCCTTGCCCGTGACACGGTCGTCGAAGCGGGCGCCGAGCGCAACGATGAGGTCCGCCTCCTGCAGCGCGAGCACGGCGGGTACCGTGCCGTGCATACCGGGCATGCCGAGGTTCTGGGGGTGCGAGTCGGGGAAGGCGCCTCGAGCCATGAGCGTCGTCACGACCGGTGCGCCCGTCGCCTCGGCCAGCACACGCAGCTCCTCGGAGGAGTGCGAGCGGATCACACCGCCGCCGACGTACAGCACGGGCTTGCGGGCCTCGGACAGCAGCTGCGCCGCAGCCTGGATCTGCTTGCCGTGGGCCTTCGTCACCGGGCGGTAGCCGGGCAGCTCGACCTTTGGGGGCCAGATGAAGGGCGCCGTCGCCTGCTGGGCGTCTTTCGTGATGTCCACGAGCACGGGACCGGGGCGACCGGTGCTGGCGATCTCGAACGCGGCCGCGATCGCGCCGGGGATCTCCTCCGCCGTCTTCACCAGGAAGGAGTGCTTCGTGATCGGCATCGTGATACCCACGATGTCGGCTTCCTGGAACGCGTCGGTGCCCATCAGCGTCGAGAAGACCTGACCGGTGATGCACACGAGCGGCACGGAGTCCATGTAGGCGTCCGCGATCGCGGTGACGAGGTTCGTCGCGCCGGGGCCCGACGTCGCGATGGCGACGCCGGTGCGACCGGATGCGGCGGCGTAGCCCTCGGCCGCGTGGCCGGCGCCCTGCTCGTGGCGCACGAGGATGTGGCGCACGGCCTCATCGTCCATGAGCGGGTCGTAGACGGGCATGATCGCGCCGCCCGGCAGCCCGAACACGTCGGTGACGCCGACGAGTTCGAGCGAGCGGACGACGGCCTCCGCTCCCGTGATCACGGGTGCAGACTGCGCACGGGCGGGCGGCCGGGGAATGGCCGCAGAGATGTCTGAGGACATGGGAACTACCTCGGGTGGGGATGACGGGATGTCGGAGGCGAAGTCACCCGGTGACGGCGCCTTCGGCAGCCGAACGCACGAGCTTCGAGTACTTGGCCAGGACGCCACGGGTATAGCGCGGGGGAAGCGGCGCCCAGCCAGAGCGGCGGGAGCTCAGCTCGGCCTCATCGACGAGTAGGTCGAGAGAGCGAGCCGCGATATCGACCCGTATCAGATCACCATCGCGCACGAAAGCGATAGGACCTGCGTCCACCGCTTCCGGTGCTACGTGGCCGATGCACAGGCCGGTTGTGCCGCCCGAGAATCGTCCGTCCGTCAAGAGTAGTACATCTTTTCCGAGGCCGGCGCCCTTGATGGCGGCGGTCACCGCGAGCATCTCGCGCATGCCCGGGCCGCCCTTGGGCCCTTCGTAACGGATGACGACGACGTCTCCGGCGCGGATCTCTCCCGCTTCCAGCGCGTCCATGGCGGCGCGCTCGCGCTCGAACACGCGGGCGGGTCCTTCGAACACCGCCGCGTCGAAGCCTGCCGTCTTGACGACGGCGCCCTCGGGCGCCAGCGAGCCGTGCAGGATCGTGATGCCGCCGGTGGCGTGGATCGGGTTGTCGAAGGTGTGGATCACGGTGCCGTCGATCGGATCCGGGTCGAGCTCGCGCAGGTTCTCGGCGAGTGTCTTGCCGGTGACGGTGAGAGCGTCGCCGTGCAGCAGCCCCTCATCGAGCATCGCCTTCATGATCACGGGGATGCCGCCGTGGCGGTCGACGTCGTTCATCACGTACTGGCCGAACGGCTTCATGTCGGCGACATGCGGAACCTTGTCGCCGATGCGATTGAAGTCGTGGAGCGAGAGCTCGACGTCGGCCTCGCGAGCGATGGCGAGCAGGTGCAGCACGACGTTGGTCGAGCCGCCGAGTGCCATGGCGAGGGCGATCGCATTCTCGAACGCCTCCTTGGTGAGGATGTCGCGCGTCGTGATACCCAGCTTCAGCAGGTTCACGACGGCCTCGCCCGAGCGGTGCGCGAAGTAGTCGCGGCGGCGGTCGGCCGAGGGCGGCGCGGCGCTGCCGGGAAGGCTCAGACCGAGCGCCTCGGCGACGGAAGCCATCGTGTTGGCGGTGTACATGCCACCGCATGCTCCCTCGCCCGGCGCGATCGCGCACTCGATGCGCTTGAGGTCGGCCTCGCTCATCTTGCCGGCGAGGCACGCGCCGACGGCCTCGAAGGAGTCGATGATGGTGACGTCCTTCTCGGTGCCGTCGCTGAGCTTCACCCAGCCCGGCGCGATCGACCCCGCGTAGAGGAAGACGCTGGAGAGATCGAGACGCGCCGAGGCCATCAGCATGCCGGGAATGGACTTGTCGCAGCCGGCCAGCAGCACGCTGCCGTCCAGGCGCTCGGCCATCATCACCGTCTCCACGGAGTCGGCGATGACCTCGCGGCTGACGAGCGAGAAGTGCATGCCCTCGTGGCCCATCGAGATGCCGTCGGAGACGGAGATCGTGCCGAACTGCAGCGGGTAACCGCCGCCGGCGTGCACGCCCTCCTTCGCGCCCTGCGCGAGCCGGTCGAGGCTGAGGTTGCAGGGGGTGATCTCGTTCCAGCTGGAGGCGATGCCGATCTGGGGCTTGTCCCAGTCCTCGTCTCCCATACCGACGGCACGCAGCATGCCTCGGGAGGTGGTGGCTTCAATGCCGTCCGTCACAGCTCGGCTGCGCGGCTTGATGTCGATCGCTTCGTCGGGGTGGCTCACCTGTGCAGTCTATTGCGGCCCGGCGCCTGTCATGGGCGCCGACCGGTCACCGCGCGGCGCGCAGCTGGGCCAGCCGGTGAAGGAGCGCCGCCAGCGCCGCGGGGTCTTCGACCGATACGGATGCGGCACTGTCGCCCGCCCCGACGTGCACGCCCAGGTCGTCATCGCCGAGCGCACGCAACGCGTCCTCATCGGTCACGTCATCGCCCGCGAACAGCACACCGGTCGCGCCGAGACGCTCGCGCAGCGCCGCAACCGCCTGATCCTTACCCTCGTGCCGAACCGCGAACTCGAGGATGTCGCGCCCGGTGCGCCGCCGCCAGTTCGGGGCTCGTTCGGCCAGGAGGGCGTCTACCTCGCGCTGGGCCTCCTGCGCCGCATCCGGCCGGGCGAGGCGCGTGTGCAGGCCGAGCCCGAAGGCCTTCGGCTCCACCCACGCCCCATCGACGGGCGCGACGATACGCTCGACCTCCGCCACAAGCTCGGCCAGGTGCTCCCGGTCAGCGGGATCGTCGGGGTCGTCCTGACCCGTTCGCGCACCTGGATGCCAGGTCTCGGCGCCGTGGGAGCCGGCGAGATAGAACAGCGAGTCGTCGGTGTGCTCGCTGATCACGCGGAGATCCGCCAGAGAGCGCCCCGATACCAGTGCCACGTCGGTGGCGGGCAGCGCGGTCAGCGCATCCAGCGCACGGCGCGCCGCGGGGATCATCCGCGCCGACATCGGCTCGTCCACCAGCGGCGAGAGCGTGCCGTCGAAGTCGAGCGCGACGAGAAGCCGCGGGGTGAGTGCGAGGCTCTCCAGATCGCTCACGCCGTGCCGCTCCCCCGGATTCCTGCGAGGGCCGCCAGGAACTCCCGTGACCAGTCCTCGACGTCGTGCTCGCGTACGCGGCGACGCAGCGCTCGCATCCGTCGCCCCTGCTCGGCCGGCGTCATCTCGATCGCGCGGACGATCGCGTCTTTGAGTCCCTGGATGTCGTGGGGGTTCACGAGCAGCGAGCTGCCCAGTTCGTCGGCCGCCCCGGCGAACTCGCTCAGCACGAGCACGCCGCGGTTGTCGATGCGACTGGCGACGTACTCCTTCGCCACCAGGTTCATACCGTCCCGGAGCGCCGTGACGAGCATGACGTCGGCGGCCAGGTACAGCGCCACCATCTCTTCCTTCGGGAAGGCCTGGTGGAGGTAGCGGATGGCGGTGTGACCCATCGTGTCGTAGTCGCCGTTGATGCGCCCCACCGTGAGTTCGATCTCGTCGCGCAGCTGCTGGTAGGTCTCCACCCGCTCGCGGCTCGGGCTCGCGACCTGGACGAGGGTCACGTCCTCGACCGAGAGCCGCTCATCCTGAAGCAACTCTCCGAACGCCTTCATGCGGTGGCGGATGCCCTTGGTGTAATCGAGTCGGTCGACGCCGAGCAGGATGTGGCGCGGGTTGCCGAGCTCCTCGCGGATCTCGGCGGCGCGCGCCTGGATCTCCGGCCGCTCAGCCAGCTCGACGTAGGAGGCCACGTCGATCGAGATCGGGAACGCCTTGGCGAGAGCCATGCGCACCGAGCCGTCGGCCTGCGGAACCTTGATCCCTGTCGACTTCGTCTCGTACCGCAGCTGTCGGCGCACCGCGCGAGCGAAGTTGCCCGCATCCGCCACCCGCTGGAAACCGATCACGTCGGCGCCGAGGAGTCCTTGGAGCACCTGGCGACGCCACGGCAGCTGCGAGAACAGACCGTATGCAGGGAACGGAATGTGATGGAAGTAGCCGATCGTCAGATCGGGGCGCTTCTCGCGCAGGAACTGCGGTACGAGCTGCAGCTGGTAGTCCTGCACCCACACCGTTCCGTCCTCGGCCGCGACCTCGGCGGCAGCTTCGGCGAAACGGCGGTTGACGGCCACGTAGGCGTTCCACCACTCGCGGCGATACCGGGGGGCTGCGATCACGTCGTGATAGAGCGGCCAGATCGTGTCGTTCGAGAAGCCCTCGTAGTACAGCTCGACCTCTTCGGCGCTGAGCGTGATCGGCACGAGGTGGGTGCCGTCGGCATCGAACGGCTCGAGCTCGAGGTCGGGCTTTCCCGCCCAACCGACCCACGCACCGTCGCTCTTTCGCATCACGGGCTCGAGCGCCGTGACCAGCCCGCCGGGGCTGCGACGCCATCCGCCGTCGGCGTCTCGGTCGACGGGAAGGCGATTGGCAACGACGACGAATTCTGCTTGCGGCACGCGAGCACTCCTGGTCTCTCGGGATGCCACTCAGGCTAGCAGCGGCGTGCAGGGCCCCCAGGGGTTCGCGCAAGCCCCGAGCGAGAGGGTATCCTCCCGCGATAGCGTGGCCTCATGCGCTCCTACCTCTTCGGTTCCGGTCTGTTCAGCGCCCTCCTCGGGGGCGCGACGCTCTTTCGAGGGCTGCGCAACAACGATGAGCCCTTCACCTGGCGCACGGCGCTGGCATGGGTCAGCTGGGGCATCACGCTCGCCCTCGCCATCGGCGCGATGGTCGACACTTTCCGGGCCAAGCGTGGACACGTGGCCGCCGGCGACTCCCCCGTCTCGGGCGACGAGACGAAGCTGCTCCGCAAGCGTCTGCGCCGCTGACGCCCTCGACCGCGCGGTCGTCAGCGCACGAGGATGAGCGCGTCGCCCTGACCACCGCCGCCGCACAGCGCGACCGCAGCGGTACCGGATCCGCGCCGCACGAGCTCGTGCACGGCGTGCACGACCAGGCGGTTGCCCGATGCTCCGATCGGATGCCCGAGGGCGATGCCGCCGCCCTGCGGGTTCACGACCTCGTCGGAGATCCCGAGCTCGCGCTGGGAGCGCACGACGACGGCGGCGAAGGCCTCATTGATCTCGACGAGATCCAGATCGGATGCGGCGAGCCGCTGCCTTTCGAGGGCACGGGCGATGGCTCGTGCGGGCTGCGCATGCAACGAGTTGTCGGGACCGGCGACCTGTCCGCTCTCACCGAGCGCCGCCATGACCTTCCAGCCCTGCGCGTCGGCGTGGCTGCGCGTTGTGAGCACCACCGCTGATGCGCCGTCGGAGATCTGCGACGAGTTGCCGGCGGTGATGGTCCCGCCCTCGGCGAAGGCGGGACGCAGCTTCGCGAGCACCTCTTCGGAGGTCTCGGCGCGGATCCCCTCGTCGCGCGTGACGACGACGGGCTCGCCTCGGCGCTGCGGGACCTCGACGGGGACGATCTCGGCGTCGAACAGGCCCGCCTCCACCGCGGCGGCCGCGCGGCGGTGCGAGCGTGCGGCGACCGCATCCTGTTCGGCGCGCGTGACTTCGTAGTCGGCGTTGCGGCGCTCGGTCGACTCGCCCATGCTCACCCGGTCGAACGCGTCGGTGAGGCCGTCGTAGGCCATGTGGTCGAGCACCTCGACGCTGCCGTACGCGTACCCGTCACGTGAGCCGGTCAGCAGGTGGGGTGCGCGGCTCATCGACTCCATACCCGCCGCGACGACCACCGACGCATCGCCCACACGGATCATCCGTGCGGCATCGATGACGGCGGTGAGTCCCGACAGGCAGACCTTGTTGACGCCGGCGGCGTGGACGTCCCATCCGAGGCCCGCGGCGATCGCCGCCTGCCTGGCCGGGTTCTGACCGGTACCGGCCGGAAGCACCTGCCCCACGAGAACGGCGTCGACGGCGGATGCGGGGATCTGTCCCTGCGCCAGAGCGCCGCGGATGGCGATCCCACCCAGCTGGGGAGCGGGAATCGACGCGAGCTGTCCCTTCAGCCTCCCCTGCGGCGTGCGGGCGGCGGCAACGATCACGATGTCGTCGGCAGTCATCCCCCCAGCCTACGGCCGTCCCACCTCGGCCGGCTGCTGCTCCCGCCCGCATTGCATACCGCAGGTATATACTTTGCTTATGCGAAAAGCCGAAGCCATCGAGAAGATCGTCGTCGCCGCGCACGCACTGACCCGCGTCGCCGCCGTCACGACACAGAACGATGCCCCCGCCGCCCAGTGGCGCGCGCTCAGCATCCTGCAGAAGGAGGGGCCACAGCGCGTGGGCGACCTGGCGAGGCTGAGCCGCACCACCCAGCCGGGCATGACTCGGCTGGTCGGTCAGCTCGCCGACCTCCACCTGGTCGAACGCGAGCGCGACGCGGAGGATTCGCGCGTGACGATCGTCTCGATCACGCCGGCAGGTTCGGAGGCGATGGACGCGTGGCGCACGCAGCTCGGCGAGGCGCTCGAGCCGCTGTTCATCGACCTCGATGACGCCGAATGGTCGGCGCTCGAGCACGCGTCCCGCATCCTGATGTCGCGCACCGAGGCCTTCGCGGGAGCGGCACGATGAGCGGCGCGACAGGATCCGTCTGGCGCCAGCCCGCCCAGGTGTGGGCGGTCGCGTTCGCCTGTGTCGTGGCGTTCATGGGCATCGGCCTCGTGGACCCGATCCTTCCGGCGATCGCGGAGTCGCTCGAGGCGACCCCGGTCGAGACCGAGCTGCTGCTCACGAGCTACCTGCTCGTGACGGGCCTCGCGATGCTGGTCACGAGCTGGATCTCGAGCCGCATCGGAGCGAAGGCGACCCTCCTGGCGGGTCTCGCGCTCATCGTCGTCTTCTCGCTCTTCAGCGCACTGTCCGGCAGCGTCGACGCCATCATCGGCTTCCGGGCCGGATGGGGTCTGGGCAACGCCCTGTTCATCTCCACGGCGCTCGCGACGATCGTCGGAGCCGCCAGCGGGGGCAGTTCCGCGGCGATCGTGCTGTACGAGGCCGCGCTGGGCGTCGGCATCGCGGTGGGGCCGCTGCTGGGCGGGCTGCTCGGCGAGGTCAGCTGGCGCGGACCGTTCTTCGGCGTGGTGGCGCTCATGGCCATCGCGTTCACCGCCGTGGCCGTGCTTCTGCGCGGACCGAAGGAGAAGCGCTCGCCCGTGCCGCTGTCGGCGCCGTTCCGCGCACTGGGAAAGCCCGCCCTCGCCGTGCTCGCGGTCGCGGCACTGTTCTACAACATCGGCTTCTTCACTCTGTTGGCATTCTCGCCCTTCCCGCTCGGGTTCGGGGCGATGGGCATCGGCTTCACCTTCTTCGGATGGGGCGTCGCCCTGGCGATCACCAGCGTGTGGGTCGCACCGCTTCTGCTGCGCCGCTTCACCCGCTCAGGAGTCATGCTGGTCGTTCTGCCGCTGCTCGCCATCGATCTCGTCGTGGGCGGCATCCTCGTGGCAAGCCCCGCCGCGCTGGTGACGTGCATCGTCGTGGGCGGCCTTCTTCTGGGCGTGATGAACACGGTGCTGACGGAGGCGGTCATGGAGGCCACGGATCTCCCCCGCGCGGTCGCATCCTCGGCCTACTCGGCGGTCCGCTTCCTCGGCGGGGCGGCCGCCCCGCCGCTGGCCGCATGGCTGTGGCACGCGTCGAACGCGACGGTGCCGTACCTGGTGGCCGCAGCGTCGATCGTGATCGCTGCGCTGACCATCGCCCTCGGGCGCCGCGCTCTGCGTCGCATCGACGAGCGCCCGGCGGATGCGGCCGAAGAGGGGGTCGCGGTCCTCGTCGGCGACGCGGCCTGACACGAGCACACGGTTGAAGGGGTGTCCACCGGACGGTGGACACCCCTTCAACCGTGTCGGGCAGGGTCAGTGCTGCACAGGGTGAGCGCGTTCGAGCGCCGCGCCCTCGACGTCCACATCGGGCAGGATGCGGTCGAGCCAGCGCGGCAGCCACCACGCCGCGCGCCCGAAGAGGTGCATGAGCGCCGGGACGATGACCATACGCACGACGAACGCGTCGAAGAGCACACCGATCGCCATCCCGAAGCCGATCGGACGCACCATCGCGAGGTGGCTGAAGACGAAGCCGCCGAAGACGGAGATCATGATGATCGCCGCGGCCGTGACCACCGCACGCCCGCCCCGCAGGCCCGCAACGACCGCCGCGCGTGCCGGAGCGCCGTGAACGTACGCCTCGCGCATGCCCGAGACGAGGAACAGCTGGTAGTCCATCGCGAGTCCGAAGAGCACACCCATCAGGATGATCGGTCCGAAACTCAGCACCGGTCCGGGATCGTGCACGCCGAACACGTCGCTCAGCCAGCCCCACTGGTAGATCGCGGTGACGGCGCCGAGCGCGGCGAACAGGGACAGCACGTAACCGGCGGTCGCGATGATGGGCACCAGGATCGACCGGAACACCAGCACCATGATGACGAGCGAGAGGCCGACGACCACGGCGAGATAGACGGGCAGCGCGTCGGCGAGCTTCTGCGACACGTCGATGTTGGCCGACGCCTGGCCCGCCACGCCGAGCTCGATGTCGCCGTCGAGCGGTGAGAGGGCGCGCAGGTCGTGCACGAGCGTCTCGGTCGACTCGCTGGCGGGCCCGTCCTGCGGAACCACCTGGAACGCGAAGGTCCTGCCGTCATCCGAGACGGCGATCGGAGCGACCGCGTCCACGTCGTCCTGCGCCATGAGCGTGCGGACGATGTCGGCCTGCGTCGTGACGCGATCGCTCTCCTCCACCGCCTGCGGCGTCTCGGCGACGACCAGCAGCGGGCCGTTGACGCCGGCGCCGAATGCCTCGGTCGCCGCCGTATAGGCGCGGTACTGGGTCGTGTCGGTGGCCTCCGAGGAGCCATCGGGCAGTCCGAGACGCATCGACAGGGCGGGGATCGCGATGACGAGCAGAGCGATGATCGCGACCGCGCCCGCGGCGACCACGCGTCCGGTGCGCATGGGCCGCAGCTCGGCCGGTGCGTGATCGGGATGCCCGACCTTCGCGCGCAGCCCGCGGCGCAGCACCCGCAGCTTCATGAGCCCGAGCAGGGCGGGCGTGACCGTGATGGCGACGAGGACGGCGACGAACACGCACGCCGCGCCCACGACACCCATCACGCCGAGGAACGGCACACCGGTGACGAGGAGCGCGACCAGGGCGATGATCACGGTGGTGCCGGCGAAGACGACGGCGTTGCCCGCCGTCCCGTTGGCCAGGCCGATCGACTCGCCGATGTCCAAGCCGGCGAGCACCTGCTTGCGGTGGCGGTTCACGATGAACAGCGAGTAGTCGATGCCGACGGCGAGACCGAGCATGACACCGAGGATCGGGGTCACGGACGCCATGTCCACGACGTCTGAGAACGCGAGGGATCCGGCGACGCCGACGCCGACGCCGATGAGCGAGCCGATCAGGGGCGTGATGGCGGGAAGCAGGGCCCGCATCATGATCGCGAGCACGAGCGCCGCGATGAGCACACCGACGAGCTCGCCGACCCCGATGAGGCCGTCGGTCGACTGGGCGATCGTCGAGGAGTAGTCGATGCTGACCCCGGGGATGTCGGCGCTCTTGAGCCGGTCGGCGACCGCGGTCTTCGTCTCCTGCGGTAGCGAGAACATGTCTTCGGTGAAAGCAACGTTGCCGAGAGCGGTCGCGCCGTCGGTCGACACGGTGCGAATGGCGGATGCGGCGTCGAGCAGCTCCTGGCCGGCTTCGAGCTGCGGCTTCTGCGCCTCAAGCTGAGCGCGTGACGCGTCGAGCTGCTCCTGCCCCGCGGTGATCCGCGCCTGCTGGGCAGCGAACTGCGACTCGGCCTGGGCGTAGACGCCCGCCGCCTGTGCCTGGGCGATCGCGGCGTCCAGCTGTGCCTTGCCCGCATCGAGCTGCTGCTGCGCCGCATCCAACTGGCTCTCGCCCTGCGCGAGCTGGTCGGCGCCGGACTCCAACTGCGCCGCCTGGTCGGCGCGCTGCGCCTCGGTCTGGAACGGGTCGACCGTGCCCGCGACGCCGTCCATATCGGCGACGTCTTTCAGCAGCGAGGAGATGTCGTCCTTCTGCTCGTCGGTGAACGGCTGACCGTCCGTCTGGAACACGACGGGCGCGCTGGCCCCCGTGAGGCCGGGAAGGGCGTCGGCGAGGCGGTCGTTGACGCGCTCCGTCTCGGTGCCGGGGATGCTGAACGAGGTGGCGAGCGTGCCGCCGAAGGCGACGAACGATCCCGCCGCGACGCCCAGCGCGATCATCCAGGCGACGAGGACGATCCAGGCGCGGCGCGCCGAGAAGCGTCCCAGCCGGTAGAGGAGTTGGGCCACGATGTGCCTTTCCGAGGGGTGGGTGGGAGGCGGCGCACCATCGAGCCTCGTCGAGGATATCCGACACGTGTTGCAAAACCATCACGTGTGGGAGAACTCCCAGCAGCGCTCCGTCGCTCTGACAAGATGGCGGGATGGATCCCCGCGTGGCGCGCACGAGAACGAGTCTGCAGAACGCGCTGCTCGATCTCGCCCGTGAGCGTCCGCTCGACGCGATCACCGTGGCCGACATCGCGGCCGAGGCGGGGGTGAACCGCAGCAGCTTCTACCAGCACTACGCCGACAAGAACCAGCTTCTCGCCGACGCGCTCGAGTCGGCCGTCGACGACGTGTCGAGCCGGATCATCCGTTCCGCGGACCCGCGCGACATCAGCCAGCCGCCCGCCGAGCTGACGACGTACCTCCAGCACATCGCCGACAACGCCGACCTCTATCGACTCGTCCTTGGTGAGCACGGCTCACTGGCGGTCGCCGCCCAGTTGCGTGCTCGGGTGGAGCGGATCGTCGGCGACGCCGTGCGCGAAGGCGCGCCGTCGGTGTTCGACGGACTCCCGGTCGACGTTGTCGCAGCGAGCGTGACCGGCAGTGCACTGGGCGTCATCACCGCCTGGCTCGCACGCGACCCGCTGCCGCCGATCGAGGTGGCGATCCAGTGGCTCTGGCAGGCCCTGTTCGGCCCCCTCGACCGCCCCTCGGCGTAATGCGGCGGCGGTCAGCGGCACCCGCGCGACGCCGTCACGCAGCAGCTACCCGGGGAGGAACGCGCGTCATCGGGCCGACGCGCTCCGAGCAAGTCCCACTGCTCGTTCGACGCCAGGAGCGCGAAGCTCGCGGGAGCAGAGAGCCACGCAGCACGTAGCTCCTTCTGTGTCTGGAGGCAGGTGTAGTCCGTCAACCTTGGCCTGGGGAGGCGCTTGACCCCCTGGTCAGGAGCGGGCGCGCACGGAGTCTCCGGGCACGAGCCGCCCACGGATCCAGACCTGCTCGATCGCCCGCCCTGGCTCGTCCATCGTCGCCAGCAGCACGCGGGCCGTGCTCTGCGCGATCTCGGCCACGGGCTGGACGATCGTCGTCAGCCGCGGCACGAAGTAGTTCGCGATGTCGAGTCCATCGAATCCCACGAGCGAGACGTCACCGGGCACCGAGAGTCCGGCCTCGCTGAGCGCCCGGCTCGCGCCGATCGCCGCCGCATCGCACACGGCCACGAGCGCCGTGACATCCGTCGGCGCGGTGGTGAGCCATCGCGAGACCGATTCGTAGCCGTTGCGCATCGTGTAGGCCTGCTCCTCGATCGCAGATGCCACGACGAGGGCCTCATCCGGCGCGATCCCGGCATCCTTCAGCCCCGCACGATACCCGGCCAGCCGCAGCGCCCAGGCGTGCTCCCGGTCGGGTTCGGCCCCCGCGCCGACGAACGCGATGCGCCGGTGACCAAGGGCGGCGAGGTGGGCGGTCAGCTCACGCGCGCCGGCATGGTCGTCGACCGAGATCGACGAGTGCAGCGCCGCGGTCCCCGAGTAGTCGGGCGTCGTGCAGAACACCATAGGCACGTCGATCCCGGCCAGGCGCCGACTGAGCTGAGCGGATGCCTCGCGGTCGGCGCTGCCGTAGCGGCCGAGGAACACCACGCCGCCGAACTTCCCCTCGCGCACGATGCGTTCGACGGTGCCGGCATTCGCATGCTCAGGATCGGCGACATGCGAGATCGTCGTGTCGTACCCGGCCTGTGCGAATGCGAGCTCGAGCTGCTGCAGAACCTCGACCAGCAGCTGGCCGAACTCGCCCTGGATGAACACCGAGATCGTCTTGGTGGTGCCGATCTTCAGGCGCCTCGCGCTCGAGTTGGGCACATAGCCGTACTGCTCGGCCGCCGCCCGGATCCGCGCACGAGTCTCGGGATTGACATCGGAGCGGTCGTTCATCGCCCGCGACACCGTCGATACGGCCACTCCGCAGATGCGCGCCAGCTCCTTGATGGTCATCTCGGCCATGGCGCAGCCTCCTCGGTGCGGGCGTTCACCCCTTGACGGCGCCTGCGGCGACACCTCGGATGATGTGCTTCTGGCTCGCTAGGTAGAAGACGATGACCGGAATCAGCGCCAGGACCAGCACACCCATCATCGCACCCATGTCGACCGATCCGTAGCCGCCCTTGAGATACTGCACCGCGATCGGGATCGTCTTGTAGTGCTTGAGGTCAAGAGTGAGATACGGCAGCAGATAGTCGTTCCACAGCCACATCACCTCGAGGATCGCGACCGTGATCATGGCGGGCTTCAAGATGGGCAGGACGATGAGGAAGAAGGTGCGTACGGGGCCGCACCCGTCGATCGTGGCGGCCTCTTCGATCTCGTACGGGATGCCCTTGACGAAGCCCGTGAAGATGAACACCGCGAGTCCGGCTCCGAAGCCCAGGTAGATGATCCACAGGCCGAACGGGTTGTTCAGGCCGAGGTAGTCGGCGAGCCACGACAGGGTGAACATCACCATCTGGAAGGGGACGACGAGATTGAACAGGAAACTCGTGTAGAGCGTCTTCGCGTATCGGTTGTCCATCCGAACGATCCACCAGGCCGTCATCGACGTGCCCGTGAGGATGAGGGCGGCGGCACCCAGCGTGATCACGAGCGACCAGCCGAACGACGAGATGAAGTCGGTCAGTTCGATGCCGCGCAGGTAGTTTTCCCAGCCCACGAACGAGTCGGCGGTGGGCAACGCGAAGGGCTCGGAGGCGATGTAGACCTTGCCCTTGAACGAGTTGATGACGACGAGGGCGATCGGGTACAGGTAGGCCAGTGCGATGACGGTGAAGACCGTCGTCCACAGCCAGGGGCGGCGCGGCTTGTCGTTCATACTGCCGCCTCCTTCGAACGGGCGAAGCGGTTCTGAGCGAGAGCGATGACCGCGACGATGATGAGGAAAACGACCGCCTTGGCCTGGCCGACGCCCTCGAAGCCCGTGCGTCCGTAGAACGTGTTGAAGATGTTGAGCGCGAGCAGCTCGGACAGCCGCGAGGGGGCGCCGTTGGTCAGCGCGAGGTTCTGGTCGAACATCTTGAAGCCGTTGGTGATCGTGAGGAATGTGCACACCGTGATGGAGGGCATCACGAGCGGGATGATCACGCTGCGCAGACGACGGCCGGCCGATGCGCCATCCATCTCCGCCGCCTCGAGCAGCTCGGCGGGGATCGACTGGAGCCCGGCGATGTAGATGACCATCATGTAGCCGATCTGCTGCCAGCACATGAGGATGACCATTCCCCAGAAGCCGTAGGTCTCGTTGTAGGTGATCGAGCGGGCCCACATCCCCAGCACGCCGTTGAGCAACAGCAGCCAGATGTAGCCGAGCACGATGCCGCCGATGAGGTTCGGCATGAAGAACACGGAGCGGAAGGTGTTCTTGCCGCGGAACTGCTTGACCAGCAGATAGGCGATCGCGAACGCGAACACGTTGATGAGGATCGTCGTCACGATCGCGAAGGCGGCCGTAAACCACAGCGAGTGCGCAAACGTCTCGTCGCCGAACAGCTTGAGGTAATTGTCGAACCCGACCCACGTGCTGCGGGTCACTGTGCGGAACTCGGTGAACGAGAGGTACACGCCGAGGACGAACGGGACGACGAATCCGATGATGAACGCTGCGACGGTCGGGCCGGTGAACAGCCACCCCCAGCGTGCGAGGGATTTCTTCATGATGAGTGCTCCTTGATGTGGCGCGCGGCTCGCGCCACCGTGGCGCGGGGGGGGGGCCCCCCCCGCCCCGGGGGGGGGTCAGCCGGTGGGGCGGGGTGTTT
>JASCPH010000023.1 GCA_029959545.1 Microbacteriaceae bacterium PS02066
ACTACATCCCGCGCTGACTCCCGTTTCGTCTCGCTCCGCTCGCTCAACGACCGGAAGCCGCACCGGTCGTTGAGCGACGAGCGCAGCGAGGAGACGAAACGTCCGCAGCGGACTGTGGATGACCGTCGCGGCCTGTGGGAACAGCATCCGCGCACGACTGCGGGCCTAACGTCTGCACATGCCCCACGTGTACATGCTCGAATGCGCAGACGGCTCGCTGTACGTCGGCAGCACGGTCGATCTGGAACGCCGGCTCGCGCAGCATCAGAACGGTGCGGGCGCCGCCTACACACGACGGAGGCTGCCCGTGCGGCTCTTCTGGAGTGCGGAGTTCGCACGCATCGATGAGGCATTCGGATGGGAGAAGCGCCTCCAGGGCTGGAGTCACGCGAAACGCCGCGCCTTCGCCGAAGGCGGCCTGGACGCCGTCATCGGTTGGAGCGCCCGCTCGCGGCGGGCGGCTACAGAGTGAGGAGCGAGCCCGAGGCGCCCGCCGCGTTTCGTCTCGCTCCGCTCGCTCAACGACCGGAAGGACGCGCCGGTCGTTGAGCGACGAGCGCAGCGAGGAGACGAAACGGAACCCGCCCCGCGTCTCGTCTCGCTCCGCCCGCTCGACGACCAGAAGCTACCCCGGTCGTTGAGCGACGAGCGCAGCGAGGAGACGAAACGGAATCCACGCCGTGTTTCGACTCGCTCCGGTTCAACGACCGGAGGGTGAGCGCTCAGGCGGTCGCGAGCCCGAAGCGCGCGGGCGTGTGGATGCGGGTGGCATCGATGCCACGGCGCTCCACGAGGTGGTCGAAGATATCGGCGGTGCCGAGGTATCCCCCGAGCAGGGTGACCGCCGTGCCGCATCCGTCGTCGTCGCACAGCATCTCGTCGGCCCAGGCCACGACCGCCCGGCTCAGCGCCTCACCCGGCGCGCACGAGCGTCCGGTACCGGGAGCACCGGAGCGGCTGTCGCGGGTCAACCACGTGATCGTCATGCGCGCCGGGACGCGGATCTCGGCGATGTGCGCCGCATCCGGAACCTCGACGAAGACTCGGCCGGTCGAACACATCGGCAGCGTCGCGAGCAGCATCTCGAGGTCGTCGAGGGACGACTCGTCAGCGGTCACCAGGTGCTGCGCGCGGGCGTGCTTGGACGCACGGCACGCGTTCGCGTTGTGGACGTCGTTCTCGAGCATGATGAGGCGAGTATACGCCCGCCAAGGAAGGTATGCCTCACCTTGGGTGGATCGCTACGCGATGAGGATGCGGCGCAGCTCGACGAGCTCGGCGTCGCCGACGCCCGCGGCGGAGAGGTAGTCGCCAGCCGATCCGTACTGTGCTCGCAGCCGGCTCAGCAGAGCCCACATCACAGGAGCCGGTGACGCGGTGGCGAGTTCCACGGCATGGCGGGCCTCGGGGTGGGCCGCGCGCAACCATGCCACCACCTGACGGTTGCGCGCGGCGGGCAAGGATGCGGCGGTGCGCGCGTAGTCGGCAACGATCGCGTCCTCGTCGACACCCGCCGCCGCGAGGATCAGCGCGATCGAGACGCCGGTGCGGTCCTTGCCCACCGTGCAGTGCACGAGGACGGGCTGCGCCTCCACCACCGCGCGCACGACGGCGGCGAGCGCGGGTGCGGCGTCGTCGACGAGCCGGTCGTACATCTCGGTGAGACTCACGTCCTCGACGAAGAAGGATGCGACGGATCCGAGAAACAGCGGCACGCGCACGGTCTCCGGCGCATCCGCTCCGAGGAAGGTGGGATCGGTGCGCACCTCGTCGTCGTCGCGCAGGTCGACGATGCGCCGCAGGCCGAGCCCCGAGATGCGACGGCGGGCGCCTTCGTCCAGACGGGCGAGGTTGCCGGAGCGGAACAGTACGCCGCTGCGGGTCGTCCTCCCGCCCGCGGGGAGGCCGCCGATGTCGCGGAAGTTGACGGCTCCGGCGATGAGACCGCCGGGCTCGCTCATGCTGTCGGCGCGGTGCGCGGCGGCACCGGATACCGCCCGGCGATGGCGAGACGGTTGAAGGCGTTGATGGAGACGACGATCCAGCTCACGGCGACGTACTCGGCCTCGGAGAGAACGAAACCCACGCGGTCGTAGACCTCGTCGGAGACCCCCTCCTCGTGGATGAAGGTGAGCGACTCGGTGAGCTCCAGCGCAGCACGCTCGCGGTCGGTGAAGACGCCCGACTCTCGCCACGTCGGCAGCTGCGCGACGGTGTCGACGTCGAGACCCGCCTTCATGCCCCGGTCGAGGTGCACCCGCACGCAGTAGGCGCAGCCATTGAGCTGCGAGGCGTGCAGCTGCACGAGCTCCTTCAGCCGCGGCTCGACGCCGGCATCCGCCGCGAGCGCGCCCACCTGCTTCGCCATGGCGTCGATCGCCTGATAGACCTCCGGTGCCGCCTTCGACAGGTGCACGCGCCGCTGATCACCCATGCGGCCCACCCTACCCAGGGTGAAAGCCGCTCGGCACGGTTGCGGAATGAGACGATCGCGCGCCCGCTACCGGAGCGCGCGCCGTAGCATTCGGGGGTGACCGACGACGTTTTCGACGAGTTCTCCTTCCTGCCCGCCCAGGCCGAGAGCCTCGGACTCACAGGGCCGCTGCCCACGGCCGAACGGCGGAATCTGACGCTGCCGGACGGCAGGACCCTCTCCGCCCTCCGTTACGGCGACGAGACCCCGGTCGTGACGTTCCTCCACGGCGCGGGCCTCAATGCGCACACCTGGGACACCACGATCCTCGCGCTGGGGCTTCCCGCGCTCTCGATCGACCTCGCCGGGCACGGTAACTCCTCCTGGCGCGACGATGCGCGGTACGTCGCACGCACGCTCGCCCAGGACGTGGTGCCCGCGCTCGAGGCCTGGACCGAAGTGCCGCAGGTGCTCGTGGGGCACTCCCTCGGCGCACTCACCGCGACCGCCGTGGCAGCGGAGCGTGGCGACCTCGTGCGCAGCCTCGTGCTCATCGACCTGACCCCCGGAGTGGATCCCGCTGCGGGTCCCGCGCAGATGCGTGCGTTCTTCGCGGGCCCCACGGACTGGGCCGACCGCGACGAGCTCGTCGACCGGGCGCTGTCGTTCGGGCTCGGCGGCTCACGCGAAGCCGCGACCCGTGGCGTGTATCTGAACTCGCGTGTGCGCCCCGACGGGCGCGTGGAGTGGAAGCACCACTTCGCCCACCTCGCGGCGGCGGCCGCATCCGATCCCGGGGCTTCGGCGCCGGACGCCATGCGGGAGCTTCTCGCCGCGAGCGGATGGGACGACCTCGCCGCGGTACGCAGACCGATCACGCTCGTGCGCGGCGACGCGGGATACGTCACCGAAGCGGATGCGGAGGAGTTCCGCGCGCACCGTCCGGATGCCGATGTGATCGTCGTGCCCGCGCACCACAACGTGCACGAGCAGATCCCGGATCAGCTCGCCGCCCTGCTGCATCGGATCGTCGATGCCGGATGACGCCGTCGAATTGTGACGTGATGCACGCTCCTGCATCCACGGCGGCGATCTAGGCTGGTACACCGCACCGACCCCGTCCTCCCTCCATGCCCCGCGTCCGCGGAAAGGACCACCCATGCATCGCCGAACGCCCCTCGCCCTCACAGCGCTCGTGGCCGCCGCCGTTCTCTCCCTCTCCGCCTGCACGGCCTCGACGACGCCGACGCCGACGGGCTCTCCGGATGCGGACTCCTCCGTCGTCGTGCGGCTCGCGCTCGAGCCCACGAACCTCGACATCCGTCAGACCTCGGGCTCCGCGCTGGATCAGATCCTCATCGACAACCTGTACCAGGGCCTCGTCGCACGCACGCCCGAGCAGGAGATCGTGCCGGCGCTCGCCAGCGACTGGACCGTTTCGGACGACCGCCTGACCTACACCTTCACGCTGCGCGAGGGCGTCACCTTCCACGACGGTCAGCCGTTGACCCCCGAGGACGTCGTCTCCTCGCTGACGCAGCACCGCGACAACGCGGGGTGGGTCGACGCCGCAACGCTCGCGAACGTCACGGGCGTGACGGCCGACGGCCAGAAGATCACGCTGACCCTCTCCCAGCCGGACTCGCAGCTGCTGTGGAACCTCAGCGGCCGCGCCGGCATCATCCTCAAGGAGGGCGACAGCGTCGATTATCAGACGGCGGCCAACGGCACCGGCCCCTTCACGCTCGAGCGCTGGACGCGCGGCGACAACATCACGTTCGCCCGCAACCCCGCCTACTGGGGCACGCCCGCCAAGGCGGCGGAGGTCGTCTTCGACTACATCCCGGACAATCAAGCAGCCCTCAACGCCGCCCTCGCCGGCGAGGTCGACGTGGTGACGGGCTTCGATGCGAACCTGAAGACGCAGATCGAGACGAACGGCGACTTCTCGCTCGTCGTCGGCGACTCCACCGACAAGGGCACGCTCGCCTTCAACCAGACCTCCGGCCCGCTCGCCGACAAACGCGTGCGACAGGCCATCCGCCAGGCGATCGACCACGACGCCTTCGTCGAGGCGCTCGGCGCGGGCAAGACGATGTACGGCCCGATCCCGTCCCTCGACCCGGGATACGAAGACCTGTCGGAGGTCGCCCCGTACGACCCCGACGCCGCCGAGAAGCTCCTCGCCGACGCCGGCGCCTCGGACACGACGCTGACGCTCACGATCCCCTCCTTCTATCCGGCGACGATCTCGCAGCTGCTCGTCTCGGATCTGAATGCCGTCGGCATCACCCTGAAGGTCGACTCGGTGGACTTCCCGACCTGGCTGAACGACGTCTACAAGAACCACGACTACGAGTTGAGCTTCGTGCTGCACACCGAGGCGCGCGACTTCATCAACTGGACGAACCCGCAGTACTACTTCACCTACGACAACCCCCAGGTCACCGAGCTCTACGCGCAGGCGCGCGCGGCCACGACCGATGAGGCGGCGGCGGAACTTCTCGCTCAGGCGGCACGCATCGTCTCCGACGATGCAGGCGCGGACTGGCTGTACAACGGAGCCAGCGTGGTCGCCGTCGGCACGAACGTGTCGGGCTTCCCCTCGGTCAACGTCAACGAGCGGCTCAACGTGACCGAGCTCGGCAAGAGCGACGGGTGATCCGATACGCGCTGATGCGACTGGCCCTGCTCGCTGCGGGGCTGGTCGTGGCCAGCGTGATCATCTTCTTCACCTTGCGCATCCTGCCGGGCGATGTCTCGCAGCTGATCGGCGGCACGAACTCCACGCCGGCGCAGATCGCCGCCATCCGTGACCGACTGAATCTCGATGCGCCTCTTGCCACGCAGTACCTCGACTGGATCGGCGGCGTGCTGCGCGGCGACCTCGGCACCTCGCTGCTGACCGGAACGCCCGTGTCCGCGGAGCTCGCCGAGAAGGCGCAGGTCACCCTTCCGCTCGGCGGACTCTCGCTCATCATCGCGCTGCTGTTCGCCGGCCCCCTCGGCGTCGTCTCCGCGCTGCGGCGCTCACGGCTGGGTGGCACTGTCATCGGCGTGGGCGCTCAGACGCTCGCGGCGGTCCCCGTGGTATGGGCCGGGATGATGCTCGTGGTCGTGTTCGCGGTCTGGTGGGGTGTGCTTCCGGCGCAGGGCTTTCCCCGCGACGGCTGGAGCGATCCGGGGGCGGCGCTTCGTTCGCTCGTGCTGCCGGCATTGACGATCGGCATCGTGGAGGGCGCGATGCTTCTGAGATTCGTGCGCAGCGCCACGCTGCAGGCCATGGGACAGGACTACGTGCGGACAGCCGCCTCGCAGGGCCTCACCCGCACCCGGGCACTCGTCCAGCACGGGCTCCCGGGCGTCGGTCTGTCCGTGGTGACGGTGCTGGGACTGCAGGTCGCGGGCATCATCGTGGGCGCCGTGGTGATCGAGCAGCTGTT
This sequence comes from Microbacteriaceae bacterium PS02066, assembly GCA_029959545.1. GTDB lineage: Bacteria > Actinomycetota > Actinomycetes > Actinomycetales > Microbacteriaceae > Microbacterium > Microbacterium binotii. Next base: position 5,857 of record JASCPH010000023.1, read on the forward strand.
CTCGCTGCCCGGCGTCGGACGGATGCTGGTGCGCGACGTGTCTGCGCGCGACCTGCCGATGGTGCAGGGCGAGCTGCTCGCTCTCACGGCTTTCGTGCTGGTGGTCGGCTTCATCGTCGATCTCGTGCACCGCGCGATCGATCCGCGTCAGAGGGAGTCTGCGGCATGAGTGCTCCTCGCCGCTCGTGGTGGCGTCGGCTGCTGTCCGAGCCCGCCGGTGTCACCGGCGTGGTCATTGTCCTGACCCTGCTGACGGTCGCCGCGCTTGCGACGTTCTGGACGCCATACGACCCGCAGGCCGCGGATGTGGCCGGTCGGTGGGCGGGGCCGAGCCCGGCGCATCTGCTCGGCACCGACGCGACCGGTCGAGACATCCTGAGCATCCTCATGGCGGGCTCGCGCACGACGGTCGCGGTGGCCGTCGGCGCTGGTGTCATCGCGACGATCGTGGGGCTCTCGCTCGCCACGCTCGGCGCCCTCACCCACCGCTGGGTGCGGGAGTCCGTCGCGGTTCTCGTCGACATGCTCGTCGCCTTCCCTGTGCTCCTGATCGCCATGATGATCTCCGCGGTGTGGGGCGGATCGCTCGCCGTCGTCGTGTGGTCGGTGGGGATCGGCTTCGGTGTCAACATCGCCAGGGTGAGCCGACCGGAGCTGCGTCGGGTGCTGCACAGCGACTTCGTCGTGGCGGCGCGCGCGTCGGGCCTCTCCGGATGGCAGAACCTCACCCGGCACCTGCTGCCGAACGTGGCTCCCGTGTTCATCGTGCAGCTGTCCTGGTCGATGGCGGTCGCGGTGCTCGCCGAGGCGGGGCTCAGCTACCTGGGCTTCGGAGCGCCCGTGACGGATCCGTCGTGGGGGGTGCTGCTGTCGCAGCTCCAGCAGTACCTGACCGTCTATCCGCTCTCGGTCCTCTGGCCCGGTCTCGCCATCACCGCCACCGTCCTCGGGTTCAACCTGCTCGGCGACGGACTCCGCGACGCCACCGACCCGACTTTGCGCACCCGCAGCGGGTCGGCCCGGCGTGCGCGCACCCATCTGCCGGAGGTCGTCGCATGAGCCTCGAGGTGACCGAGCTCGTCATCGAGATCGACGGCGTCCGCGTGGTCGACGGGCTCAGCTTCCACGTGGCCGACGGCGAGCGACTCGGGATCATCGGCGAGTCCGGATCGGGCAAGTCGCTCACGGCGCTCGCAGTCCTGGGGCTGCTTCCCGAGGGAGCGACGGCGAGCGGCAGCATCCTCCTGAACGGCCGCGAGGTTATCGGCGCGCCCGAGCGGGAGCTCGCCCGCATCCGCGGTGACGAGGTGGGAATCGTGTTCCAGGAGCCGCAGAGCGCCTTGAACCCCATCCGCACGGTCGGACGCCAGATCGCCGAGGCCCCCCGCATCCACCGGGGCCTCGGCCGCGCAGCACGGCGCGAAGTCGCCGTGGCCGGCGCCCGGCGCGTGGGACTTCCCGAGCCCGAACGCATCGTGGACCGCTACCCGCACCAGCTCTCGGGCGGACAGCGTCAGCGGGTGGCCATCGCCATGGCTCTCGCCCTGGATCCGGGGCTGCTCATCGCCGACGAGCCGACGACCGCGCTCGATGTGACGATCCAGGCGGAGATCCTCGCCCTGCTGCGCACACTCGTGACGGATGCGGGGATGTCGCTCGTGTTCATCACGCACGACCTCGCGGTGCTGGCGCAGATCGCGACGCAGGCCGTCGTGATGGACAGCGGCCGCATCGTCGAACAGGGCCCGGTGTCGACATTGCTGACCGCACCGCGTTCGGCGACGACCCAGGGACTGCTGCGCGACGCGCGGGCGACCCTGTGGCGGCCCGACGAGAAGGAGGAGCGATGACGGCCCTGCTCTCCGGCCGCGGTCTCTCGCGCACCTACCGCGCACCGCGCACCGCGCCTCTCGCGCCGCGAGGGCTGACGCACGTGCTCGACGGGGTCGACATCGATGTGCACGAGGGCGAGTCGCTGGGCGTGATCGGCGAGTCGGGCTCGGGCAAGTCGACGCTCATCCGTCTCCTGCTCGCGCTCGACACCCCCACCGCCGGCACGGTGAGCTTCGAGGGCCGCGACGTCGACCCGACCGCATCCGCGCGCCGGCTGCACTGGCTCCGGCGCCAGACGGGCATCGTCTTCCAGGACCCCTACGCGTCGCTCGACCCTCGGATGCGGGTGGGCCGCATCGTGGGAGAGCCGCTGTGGGCCCTCGGCATCGCGGGCGACCGCGAGAAGCGCGTCGCCGAGGTGCTCGAGGATGTCGACCTCCCGGCCGATGCCGCCGCGCGCTACCCGCACGAGTTCTCGGGCGGACAGCGTCAGCGGATCGCTCTCGCCCGTGCCCTCGTGCACCGCCCGCGCCTGCTCGTCGGCGACGAGCCGCTGTCGGCACTCGACGTGACGGTGCGTGCGCAGATCATCCGTCTGATCGACCGTCTGCGCAGCCGCGACGGCCTGAGTCTGCTGATGGTCTCCCACGACATCGGTGTGGTGCGGGCGCTCTGCGATCGCGTCATCGTGTTGAAGGACGGCCGCATGGTCGAGGAGGGCCCGACCTCGCGCGTCTTGCAGCATCCGAGCGCGGAGTACACGCAGCGGCTGCTGGCCTCTGTCCCGACGCTCCCCGAGGCCTGAGCACGTCAGCGCGAGAACAGACCGCGCTTCTTCTTGGGCTTGAGCGACTTCTGCAGGTAGACCGTGCCGAGCCAGCGCCCGAACTTGAACCCGACGCGTCCCATGCGCCCGACCTCGGTGAAGCCGAGCTTCTCGTGGAGGCGGATGGAGCCCTCGGCGCCCTTGTCGCTGATGACCGCGACGAGCTCGCGGATGCCCTTGTTCTCGCAGGCCTCGATCAGCGCCGCCAGCAGAGCGGTTCCCAGCCCCTTGCCCGAGGCCGCCTGACCGAGGTAGATCGAGTCCTCGACCGTGTAGCGGTAGGCGGACTTGCCCGCCCAGGGCTGCACGAGCGCGTATCCCAGGATCTGCCCCGACGGACTCTCCGCGACCAGGAACGGCAGTTCGAGCTTGCGCAGATGCTCGAACTTCTCCCGCCACTTCGCCAGCGACCACTTCTTCTCGTCGAAGGTCACCACGGAGTTGGTCACGTAGTAGTTGTAGATCTCGCGGATGTCGGGGATGTCGGCCGTCGTCGCCTCGCGGATGCGGAACTCGAAGCCGCGCTCGGGCGGAGCCTGGCGACGCAGGTGTCGCGGAAGCCGCCGACGGCGCTGGTATTCCTCTTCGAGCATGGCGCCCAGCCTACGCGGGAAGACGCCAATCGATCCCCGTGGCGCCCTGCGCGATCAGCAGCTCGTTGACGCGGGAGAACGGGCGGGATCCGAAGAATCCCCTGCTGGCCGACAGCGGCGACGGATGCGGCGACTGGATGCTCGGCACGTCACCGAGAATGGGCGTCAGGCCCGCCGCATCCCGCCCCCAGAGCACCGCGACCAGGGGTCCTCCGCGCTCGGCGAGGACGCGGATCACGTGCTCGGTGACCTTCTCCCAGCCCCAGCCACGGTGGGATGCGGGCGCGCCCGGCGCAACGGTCAGCACCCGGTTCAGCAGCATGACGCCCTGCTCGCTCCACGCCGAGAGGTCACCGTGGGCCGCCGGCGGGACGCCCAGGTCGTCGTTGAGCTCGCGGTAGATGTTGGCGAGGCTGCGCGGGATCGGCCGTACATGCGCGTCGACGGCGAACGAGAGACCGATCGGGTGTCCGGGCGTCGGGTACGGGTCCTGCCCCACGATAAGCACTTTGACGCCTTCGAGCGGGCGCTGGAAGGCACGCAGGACTCGATCTCCGGCGGGCAGGTACGAACGACCGGCAGCCGTCTCCTCGCGCAGCCGCTCCCCCAGCGCGGCGATGTCGTCGGCCACCGGGGCGAGAGCTTCGGCCCAGCCCGCATCCATGAGACCGGCCGCGGCGAGCTCGGGGAGCGTCTTGGCCATCGATCAGGCGGAGCCGGGAAGGCCCTGGTCCTCTTCGACGACCGAGCCCTGCCACGACCAGGGGAAGTCGATCCACAGATCCGTGTTCTTCCAGCTGAAGTCCGGCTGGATGATCGTCGTCGGCTTCGTGTAGATCACGGCGGAGCGCACGTCCGCGCCCCGCTCGACGAGCAGGCGCACGGCGAGATCGAGTGTGCGGCCGCTGTCGGCGACGTCGTCGACCAGGAGCACACGACGCCCGTTGAGGTAGGTCATGTCGAGCTCGGGGGGAAGCAGCTCCGGAGCGTCGAGCACCGTGCCGATGCCGGTGTAGAACTCGACGTTGATCGCGCCGCAGTTCTTCACGCCGAGTCCGTACGCGATCGCTCCGGCCGGAAGCAGCCCGCCGCGGGCGATCGCGACGACCACCTCGGGTACGAAGTCGGCGGCGATAACCTCACGGGCGATGTCGCGGCTCGCTTCGCCGAACAGGTCCCAGGTCAGAGTTTCGCGTTCGGGCGCCACGGCGCTCTCCTCGTTCGTCACCGTTCCAGCCTAGAGCGCGGCGCGGTGTAACGTTTCGCCATGACCGGCACCCGCGCGCCCGGTCGATCGGCGCTCGGCATCACGGCGGGCCTGATCGGCTGGTTCATCCTCGTCGAGATCGTCAGCGGCATCCTGCAGGGCTACTACGTGCCCCTGTTCAGCGACATCGTGGTGCACCTGGGCGTCCACGACGCCGACGTCAACTGGTTCGAGGCCGCGCAGCTGCTGCTGTCGGCCCTCGTCGTCCCGGTGATGGCGAAGCTCGGCGACATGTACGGGCACAAGCGCATCCTGCTGATCGCCACGATCCTCACCGCCGGTGCGACCTGGTGGATCGCGTTTGCGGGCAGCTTCTGGAGCTTCTTGATCGCCTGGGCACTGCAGGGCTTCTACGTGGTCTGGCTGCCGCTCGAGATCGCACTGATCTTCGAGCGCGGCCGCCGGCAGGGCCGCGGGGTCTCCGCGACCCGCCGAGCTGCCGGGCTCCTCGTGGTGGGACTCCAGGCCGGCGCCATCATGGGTGCGCTGGCGGCCGGGCGTCTGTTCGCCGCCACGGCCGAGAACCTGTCGGTGACTCTGATGCTGCCGGCCATCGCCGTGACGCTGATCGGCGTTGTCATCTGGCTGGGCGTTCCCGAATCCGAGCCGGTTCCGGGACGCCGACTGGATGCGGGCGGTTTCGTCATCCTCGCACTCGCGCTGCTGCTCGTCACCGGCGCCCTGACCTTCCTCCGCCTCAACGGCCCCGGCTTCGTCTGGACGTGGGTGCTGCTCGCTGCGGGCATCGCCGCCTTCGTCTGGTTCGTGCGTTTCGAGCTTCGCCAAGAGGACCCCGCGGTGGACATCCGCGTGCTGCGCAGACCTGAGATGTGGCCGGTACAGGCCACGGCCGCCCTGGTCGGCATCAGCCTGCTCGGCGCGCAAGGTCCGCTGTCGACGTACGCGGGCACCGACTCCTCGCTCGGCTATGGACTGGGCCTCGATGCCACCGGGCGCTCCAACGTGATGGGCGTGTATCTGGTCTCCCTCATCGTCGGCGCCGTGATCTTTTCGATCACCTCTCGGCGAGCCAGCCCGCGCATCGTGCTCATCGGCGCGGCTCTGCTGGTGGGCGTCGGCTACCTGCTGCTCCTCCCGCTGCATCGGGAGCTGTGGGAGGTGCTCATGAACCTGTCGATCGCGGGCCTCGGCTCGGGCGCGCTCGTGGCCGCGCTGCCCGCGGCTGCTGCGGCCGCGGCGCCGCGCGGCCAGACGGGCATCGCCTCGGCGCTCACGAACACGACCAAGACGATCGGCGGTACGTTCGCCTCCGCCGTCTTCGGCGTCGTGCTCGCGGTCGGCGCGGGTGCCGTCGCGAGCTCGACCGCGGCGTCCCTCGGCGGTTACATCACGGTGTGGATCGTGTGCGCCGCCGGCGGGTTCGCCGCCGCCGCGGTGCTCGTCGTCGTCCCCAAGGTGGCCTTCGCCGACACCGACACCGAGGCCACGGCGCACGCGGCCGTATCCGGGGGCACGACCGCGCGCTGAGGCCGAGGATCAGTCCGCGCGGCGACGCTCCCGCTCCTCGAGCCTGTCGACCACGCCGGCCGTGACGCGGAGGATCTCCGACCACTCGTCGGGGTCCGTCGTCACGACGTCCCGCGGGCGTCGCCCACCGCAGGGCGCGCGTCTGGACGAGCGGGAGCGAGGAGCGCGCACCTGCGGATGCTCGGCGACGAACGCTCGCCAGAACCGGCGGAGCTCGCGCCCTCCGGGCCTCGCGGTCAGCGCGTCGACGACGAGCGCCGCTGCGCTGACGCGCTCAGCCCTCGCGCACGCGCAGCGGCGCGCGGGCGACGAGGTGCTGCGCGGACTGCGCGACCGGTCGCACCGTCACGAGGTCGAGGTTCACGTGGCCGGGCGCGCCCAGCGCGTACGCGATGACGTCGGCGACGTCGTCCGGGGTCAGCGGATTCTCGACGCCGCGGTAGACGGCATCTGCCGCATCCCGATCGCCGCCGAGCCGGTTCAACGAGAACTCCTCGGTGTAGACCATCCCCGGAGCCACCTCGCTCACGCGGATCGGTTCGCCGTTGAGCTCGAGTCGCAGCGCCTTGACGAGCATGCTCTCGGCCGCCTTCGCAGCGTTGTACCCGCCGCCGCCCTGGTAAGCGACCTGCGCGGCCGTCGAGGTCACGAAGAGCGTGTCGGCGTGGCCGTCGGATGCGGCCGCCTTGCGTAGCTGGGGCAGCAGCAGCGCGACCAGGCGCTGGGTCGACAGCACATTGGCCTCGTACATCCATCGCCAGTCGTCGGGATTGCCGTCGGCGACGTCGTCGACGCCCCGCGCGCCGCCGGCGACCTGCACGAGAGCGTGCACGGGACCGGATGCAGCGAGCCAGTCGGCGAGCGCCTGCACGTCGGCCTCGACGGTCAGGTCGGCCGCGTACGCCACGGCGCCGGTGTCGGCCTCGAGGGCGGCGAGCCGCTCGGCGCGACGCGCGACAGCGACCACCTCCCACCCGTCGGCGCGGAGGCGCCGTGCGGTCGCCTCGCCGATCCCCGTGCTCGCACCCGTCACCACTGCTCGTCCGTTCGCCATGCACTCACGCTAGGCCCTCGCGGTGAACCGGGTGTTACACGGCCGCCCCGCGCCGTTGTTACCTCGCGTTTCTCGGACGTTGTCGCCCGCGCCGCGCCCCTCTAGCCTCGTGATGTTCGCGACAGCCGCCGCGGCACCCGCAGACTTAGGAGCACGTGATGTCCGCACCCGAGAACTGGCTCTTCGAGACCAAGCAGATCCACTCCGGCGCCGCACCGGATCCCACCACCAAGGCCCGCGCGACCCCGATCTACCAGACCACGTCGTACGTGTTCGACAACGCCGATCACGCCGCGAACCTCTTCTCGCTCGCCGAGCCGGGCAACGTCTACACCCGCATCATCAACCCCACGCAGAGCGTCGTCGAGGAGCGCGTGGCCGCGCTCGAGGGAGGCACGGCAGCGCTGCTGGTCGCCTCGGGTCAGGCGGCCGAGACGTTCGCCGTGCTGAACATCGCCGGAGCCGGCGACCACATCGTCTCCTCCAGCTCGATCTACGGCGGCACGTACAACCTCTTCAAGTACACGCTCGCCAAGCTCGGCATCACCACGACCTTCGTCGAGAACCAGGACGACCCCGAGGAGTGGCGTCGCGCGGTCCGCCCCAACACCAAGCTGTTCTTCGCCGAGACCGTCGGCAACCCGAAGATCAACGTCCTCGACATCCGCACGGTCTCCGACGTCGCGCACGAGGCCGGCGTGCCGCTGATCGTCGACAACACGATCGCCACCCCGTACCTCATCCGCCCCTTCGAGTTCGGCGCCGACATCGTCGTGCACTCCGCGACGAAGTTCCTCGGCGGTCACGGCACGACGATCGGCGGCGTCATCGTCGACGGCGGCCGCTTCCCGTGGTCGCAGCACGTCGACCGCTTCCCCGAGCTCACCGAGCCCGACCCCTCGTACCACGGTCTCAGCTACACGGGTGCGCTGGGCGACGGCGTCGCCTACGTCACCAAGGCCCGCGTGCAGCTGCTGCGCGACCTCGGCGCCGCGATCGCCCCGATCAGCGCCTGGCTGCTGCTGCAGGGCATCGAGACCCTCTCGCTGCGGGTCGAGCGCCACGTGCAGAACGCGCAGGAGATCGCGGAGTGGCTCGAGAACCAGGACGACGTCGCCTCGGTGAACTACTCGGGTCTTCCGACCTCGCCCTGGTATGCCGCCGCCAACCAGTACGCCCCGAAGGGCGTCGGCGCGGTGCTCTCGTTCGAGCTCAAGGGCGGCGTGGGCGCCGGACGCGCGTTCGTCGACAACCTCACCCTGTTCAGTCACCTTGCCAACATCGGCGATGTGCGCTCGCTCGTGATCCACCCCGCCTCCACGACGCACTCGCAGCTCACGCCTGAGCAGCAGCTCACGGCCGGTGTCACGCCAGGCCTCGTGCGCCTGTCGGTCGGCCTCGAGAACGTCGCCGACCTCAAGGCGGACCTCGAGAGCGCACTCGCCGCCGCCCGCCGTGCCTCGGAGGCCGCGCGCGCCTGAACCGCCTGACACGAACGCCCCGGATGCCGCATCCGGGGCGTTCGTGCGTCCCGGCGCCCCGGCTGTGACGTAACACGGACGCGGACGCGCGAGGACCCCGGGACAATGGAGGGATGGACTGGCAGACCTCCGAGGACACGGTGCCGAGCGCGCCCGTCACGGAGGCGGACGCCCGGCTCGCCCGCGGCCGGCCGCCGGCCAGCGGGGCGTGGCGCGACGGCGACCCGGCAGGAGACCGCCGGTTCGCGGCCTTCCGAGGCTTCCGCACCGAGAATGGGGCCGTGCTCCCCGTCGCACGCCTGGCGTATGAGACGTGGGGCGAGCTCTCCCCCGCGGGCGACAACGCGATCCTCATCCTGCACGCGCTGACCGGTGACAGCCACGTGCGCGGCGAGGCCGGCAGAGCCCACCCCACCGACGGATGGTGGGACGAGATCGTTGGTCCGGGCGCGGCGATCGACACGGATCGCTGGTTCGTCGTCGCCCCCAACATGCTCGGCGGCTGCCAGGGTTCGACGGGGCCCGCCACGATCGCCCCCGACGGCACCGAATGGGGTGCGCGCTTCCCGTACGTGACGATCCGCGACCAGATCGCGGCCCAGGCATTGCTCGCGGACGAGCTCGGCATCGGCAGCTGGCGCGCGGTGATCGGCGGCTCCATGGGCGGCATGCACGCGCTCGAGTGGGGCGCGAGCTACCCCGAGCGCGTCGAACGTCTGGCGGTGCTCGCCGCTCCCCCGCTGACCACCGCCGACCAGATCGCCCTGAACTCGGTGCAGCTCGAAGCCATCCGAATCGACCCCGGATACGCGGGCGGCGACTACTACGACGCACCCGCCGGTGAGGGACCCCACCGAGGTCTCGCGCTCGCGCGGCGCATGGCCCTGCTGAACTATCGGAGCCCCACCGAACTGAACCTGCGCTTCCAGCGCTCCTGGCAGTCCGGGGTGAGTCCGCTGGGGCGCGGCGGCCGGTTCGCGGTGGAGTCCTACCTCGACTTCCACGGCAACAAGTTCACGCGCCGCTTCGACGCGAACAGCTACCTCACCCTCGTCGAGGCGATGAACTCGCACGACGTCGGACGCGACCGCGGCGGCGTCGAAGACGCCCTGGGACGTATCACCGCCACCACCCTCGTGCTCGGAATCGACAGCGACCGCCTCTTCCCCGTCGAGGGACAGCACCGCATCGCCCACGGCATCCGCAACACGCTCGACGGCGACCGAGCAGCCGTCATCACGAGCGACTACGGCCACGACGGCTTCCTCATCGAGACGGATGCGGTGGCCCACCACCTGGGCCGGCTTCTCGACGCCTAGGCTCCGCCGTCACTCAGCGGATGTCGAGGCGTGTGCGTAGACGATCGGAACACCCCGGCGACGTTCGACCCCGTACGCGGTGAAAGCGATCGCGAGCCCCGCGGCGGCGAGAGCGGCTCCCACCCAGGGCGGGGCCACGAAGCCCCAGCCCGCGGCGATGACCGCACCGCCCAGGGCGGCGCCGAGGCTGTTGCCGATGTTGAGCGCCGAGTGGTTCAGCGCGGCGGCGATCGACTGGTTGTCGCCCGCCACATCCATGAGTCGCGTCTGAATCGCGGGGCTGAGCGCCGACGAGACGGCCCCCACCACGAACACCATGATCGCAAGCGCCCAGATCCAGACGGCGGTCAGGGCGAGAACGGCCAGCGACACCGCCAGCACCGCGAGCCCGAGCAGCAGCGTCCGCCGCAGATTGACGTCGGACTGGTGCCCGCCCAGCAGATTGCCGACCGTCATCCCGAGTCCCATGCCGACGAGCACGAGCGGCACGACCGCCTGCGGCGCATCGGCGACCTCGGTGACGAGCGGAGCCACGTAGCTGTACACCGCGAAGAAGCCGCCGAAGCCGATCGAGCCGATTCCGAGGGTGAACCACACCTGCGGGATGCGGAAGACGCCCAGCTCGGCCCGGAGCGTGCGCCCCGGCCGTCCCGGCGCGCGCGGCACGAAGAGGGCGATGCAGATCGTGGCGAGCGCGAAGATCGCGGCGACGACGCCGAACGCGACGCGCCATCCGAACTGCTGCCCGAGGTAGGTCCCCGCGGGCACTCCGACGACATTCGCGACCGTGAGCCCCGTCAGCACGAAGGCGACGCCCTGTGCGCGCCGACCGGGACCGAGCACGTCGGCCGCGACGAGCGCGCCGATCCCGAAGTAGGCGCCGTGCGGGAGCCCCGCCAGAAAGCGTGAGACCGCGACGAGCTCGAAGTTCGGCGCAAGGACGGTGAGGGCGTTGAACACAGTCAGTGCCAGGGCGAGGACGACCATTACCCGGTGGCGAGGGAACCGCGCGACGAGCCCCGCGATCGTCGGCGCGCCGACGACCACGCCGAGCGCGTAGAGACTGATCAGCCAGCCGGCCTGGGCGATGGCCGCATCCGGGTCCGCCGCCGACTGATTCGGTAGAAGCGCACCAGCGATGTCGGGCAGCAGCCCCATGACCGTGAACTCGGTCATGCCGATGCCGAAGCTGCCGATGGCGAGAGAGAGGAGCGCCCACATCGCCGCCCCCTTCGTCCGTGTCGAAGAGGTCACCGGAACATGCTAGTCACGCGGACCGAGGTCGCCGAATCGTTTCGCTGGCCGGACCGTCAGGCCGAAGGGGCCTGGCCCGCAGCCGCATCCTCGATCGCCCGTTCGAGGCGCTCGATCTTGCCGTCCAGCTCGCCCGTGTAGCCGGGCCGGATGTCGGCTTTCAGCACGAGCGAGACGCGCGAGCCGAAGGGCAGCACGGCGTCGGTGGCCGCCTTCACGACGGCGAACACCTCGTCCCACTCCCCCTCGATCTCGGTGAACATGGAGCCGGTTCGGTGGGGCAGCCCGGAATCGCGCACGACCTTCACGGCAGCGGCGACGGCGTCGTGCACGGAGCCATCCGCGCGGCCCGTGCCGCTCGGGGCGACGGAGAAGGCGATGAGCATGCCGGTCCTTTCGTCAGCCGGCGAAGACGCCGGGCTTGCGGGCGAAGCTGGAGCGCGTACGCACCCGAGCGAGCGTGACCACCGCCCACGCGGCGATCACGACGAGCAGGATGTTGCGGATCGTGATGACCACGACAGGGAACGGCAACGCCACCAACAGGTCGAAGTACACCATGGGGTAGATGATCTGCGTGGCGCCTGCGATCGCGAGCACGAGAACGGCGGGACCGAACCAGCGCCTGCGGTCCAGCACCAGGGCGATCACCAGCGGCACGCTCAGCCAGACCATGTACTGCGGCGAGCCCACCTTGTTCAGAGCGATGAACGCCGCGACGAGGGCGAGCGAGAGCGTGGGGAAGACGGCGCTGAAGTGAGCGCCGCGCCACATCTTGTACGCACCCAATGCGGCGATGCCCAGCACCCCGACGGCAAGCAACGGCGTCATGACGGCGATCACCGGGTTGACGGCGGGCCCCGACACCTCGAACGTCAGGAGGTCCGGGTCGTAGAAGATCTGCGAGGGTCCGCCGAGCATCGCGTCCCACAGGTAGAAGGTGCTGACGGGCGACTCCACCTGCAGACCTCGACCGGTCTGATCGCTGACGAAGCCGAAGGCGTACGCCGCGCCGCCCAGCAGCACGACGGCCCCGAGGGTCACGCCGCTGACGGCGGCGGCCGCGCCGATCACGGCAAGACGGCGGCGGACGGCGATGACCGCGGCCGCCAGGATGGCAGCCGGCCACACCTTGATCCACGTCGCGACCGCGAGAAGCGCGGCGCCGAGCCATGGGCGACCGACCAGCCACAGCGCTCCCATGATGCCCAGCGGCACCGTGACCGCATCCAACCGGTACAACGCGACCGGGCCCATCAGCGCGATGAACGCGAGCCAGAACCAGGCCGCCGTGACGCGGCCGCGCGAACGTGCGCGTCCCACGAGGACGGCGAACGCCGCAGCGTCCACGAGGCCCACCATGATCGCCCACGCCGGCGTGTATGAGACCGCCCAGGCGAACAGCCACGTGGCGAGCATCGGCAGCATCGCGAGCTGCGGATAGACCCACGCATCGGTCAGCCCGACGAAGCCGTAGTACGCGCTGACCTGCTGGCCCGTCGCCGTGTCGATCTGCGGCCACCAGCCGCCGTTGAGGTATGCCCCCGACCACGGCTCATACACCCGATAGACGTCGCCCATGGGTTCGTTGGGCATGACCCATCCGAGAACGGAGACCCCGATATGGACGACGAGGAACGCGATCCACAACAGAGCCCGTCTCGACACGCGCCTCATCCTACGGGGCACGCTGTGGAGCTTCCTGATCAGCGGTGGGAGGCGAGCGCCTCCGCGACCGCGCGTGGCAGGTGGTCTGCGACATCCAACGCAGCGATCGGACCGCCCCGGCTTCCCCACCGCGCGGAGGCCAGCGCGCCTGCGCGCCCGTGCAACCAGGCAGCTGCCGCGGCCGCATCCGCGAGGCGTTCCGGGGTGGCATCGCCGAAGGCGACCGCGCCCGCGACGACCGCACCGATCGCGCCGGCGAGCACGTCTCCCGTGCCGGCTGTGGCGAGCCACGGCACTCCGGACCGGATGCGGCGAAGGCCACCGTCGGGATCCGCGACGAGAGTGACGGCGCCCTTCAGCAGCACGACCGCCCCCATCTCGTGAGCGGCCTGGCGGGCCTCTGCCTCCCGGTCGCCCATCGGTGCGAGCCCGAGCGCCTCGCGAAGCCGGGCGAACTCCCGCGCGTGAGGGGTGAGGATCATCGGAGCCGTCGCCTCGGGCGCCAGATCCAGCGCGCCCGCGTCGACGACGACGGGCTCGCGACCCGCGAGCACCGTGCGCAGGGCCTCGGTCTCGGCGGCTTCGCGGGACGCGGCATCCGTGCCCGAACCGATCACCCAGGCCTGAACCCGGCCGGGCGCCGTGACCGTTTCGGGCCTGCGTGCGAGCACCATGTCGGCGGCCCGAGAGGGGCCGATGTAGCGCACCATCCCGCATCCGGTGTGCCACGCGGCGCTCACCCCGAGCACCGCCGCGCCCGGGTAGTCCGCCGAGCCGGTGCGCAAGCCCACCACACCCCGGGAATACTTGTCATCGTCCGCCGTTGGCATGCGAAGGATGCGCGCAGTGCGCGCCGCATCCTGTTCGATCGCCGTCATGGCGCCACCCTATCCGCGAAGGAGTACCGTGACCGCGCTGTTCAGCCCCTACACGATCCGAGGCGTCGAGTTCCGCAACCGCCTGTGGGTCGCCCCCATGTGCCAGTACAGCGCGAAGGACGGCTTCCCGGGCGAGTGGCACCACGTGCATCTCGCCCAGTTCGCCTCTGGCGGCGCGGGGCTGGTCATCAGCGAGGCGACCGCGGTGTCACCCGAGGGCCGGATCTCCCCCGAGGACACGGGCATCTACTCCGACGAACAGCGCGACGCCTGGGCGCCCATCGTGACCGCGATCCACGCCCGTGGCGCGGCCGCCGGCATCCAGCTCGCCCACGCCGGACGCAAGGCATCGACCTACTCTCCCTTCTCCGGGCACCGCGGCACCGTGCCGGCGGAGGCCGGCGGATGGGAGGCGGTCGCCCCGTCCCCGATCGCCTTCGAGGGCTACGCCACCCCGCGCGAGCTCACCCTCGACGAGATCGATGCGCTCGTCGCCTCCTTCGCCTCCGCCGCACGCCGCGCCGTCGAGGCGGGCTTCGACGTCCTCGAAGTGCACGCCGCACACGGCTATCTGCTGCACGAGTTCCTCTCGCCGCTGTCGAATCACCGCACCGACGAGTTCGGCGGCCCGCTGGTCAATCGCGCGCGCCTGCTGCTGCGGGTCGTCGCCGCGGTGCGCGAGGCGGCCGGCGAGCTGCCCGTGTTCGTCCGCTTCTCCGGCACCGACTGGGCAGAGGGCGGCTGGGACATCGAGGAGACCGCGCAGGTCGCCGTCTGGGCGGCGGAGGCAGGAGCCGACTTCTTCGACATCTCCTCGGGCGGGCTCGTCGCCCACCAGGACATCACCGTCGGCCCCGGCTACCAGGTGCCGCTGGCCAGGCGCGTGCGCGACGAGGGCCTCGCCGTCAGCGCCGTCGGACTCATCGACACCGGCGCGCAGGCCGAGCAGGTGCTGCAGGACGGCGACGCGGACGCGATCATGGCGGCCCGGGAGTGGCTCCGCGATCCGCACTTCGCACTCCGCGCCGCCGACGAGCTCGGCGTCGTCGGCCCCTGGCCGCCGCAGTACGAGCGCGCCGCTCGGCGCCGCTGAGACCTGCTCAGCGGCCGCGGCGCGTCGCGTCCTGCACTTCGCCGATCAGCTCCTCGATGACGTCTTCCAGGAAGAGGACGGCGGTCGTGTTGCCCTGAGCGTCGCGCACCTGGGCGAGGTGGCGCCCTGCCCGGCGCATGGCCGCCAGCGCATCCTCGAGGTCGGTCGTCTCCTGCACCTGCACCATGTGGTGGATCCGCTTGGCCGGGATCGGACGATCGACCGAGGGGTCGACACCGTCCTCGGCGACACGCAGCACATCCTTCAGGTGCACGTACCCGACCGGCATCCCCTCGTCGTCGACGATCACGTAACGCGAGAAGCCGTGCCGGGCGACCGCGCGCTCGATCTCGTCCGGCGTCGTCAGCTGCGGCAGCGTCACCAGATCCGCGAGCGGGACGGCCACGTCGCCCGCATCCTTGTCGGTGAACTCGACGACCGCCGAGACCGTTCCGGAGGCGTCCTCGAGAACGCCCTCGATGCGCGACTGGTTGACAATCGTGGCCACCTCTTCGAGCGTGAAGGTCGAGGCGGCCTCGTCCTTCGGCTCCACGCGGAACAGGCGCACCACGTGATTGGCGATCCAGTTCAGCGTGACGATGACGGGGTGGAACACCCGCGACACCCACACGAGCGGCGGCGCCAGCATCAGCACCGCCCGGTCGGGCACGGAGAAGGCCAGGTTCTTCGGCACCATCTCGCCGAAGACCACGTGCAGGTACGACACCAGCACGAGCGCCACGACGAAGGCGATGACGTCGACGGCTGCCTCGCCCCATCCCGTCAGCTCGAGCGGCACGGCCAGCAAGTGATGGATCGCCGGCTCCGAGACGTTCAGGATGAGCAGCGAGCAGATCGTGATGCCGAGCTGGCACGTCGCGAGCATGAGCGTCGCGTGCTCCATCGCCCACAGCGCCGTCTTCGCGGAGCGCGAGCCCTTCTCTGCGAGCGGCTCGATCTGCGAGCGCCGTGCGGAGATCACGGCGAACTCCGCACCGACGAAAAACGCGTTGAAGACCAGCAGCACGACCAGCCAGAGGATTCCCGCCCAGTCGTTCATCGGGTCCGCTCCTGCTCGTCGATGTCCGCATCCTCGGGGACGGGTCTGGGGGTGAAGCGCACACGGTCGACACGGCGACCGTCCATGCGCACGACGGCGAGGGTGCCGTCTTCGATCTCGACCTCGTCGCCGACGGCCGGGATGCGGCCGAGCTCGGCCATGAGGAAGCCACCGAGCGTGTCGTAGACCTCGCCCTCGGGTACGCGGATCCCGGTGCGATCGAGCACCTCGTCGGGGCGCAGCGCCGCCGACACGGTGAGCGAGTCCGCCCCGCGCACGATCTCGGCCCGGCGACGGTCGTGCTCATCGAGCACCTCGCCCACGATCTCCTCGACAAGGTCTTCGAGGGTGACCACTCCCGCCGTCCCGCCGTACTCGTCGACCACGACCGCCATCTGATAGCCCCGGGCGCGAAGCTCCGCGACGAGCTGATCGAGGTGCACGGTCTCGGGCACCCGCAGGGGCTCGGTCGCGAGGGCTGCGGCGGGCACATCGGTGCGCCGCTCACGCGGAACGCCGACAGCGGCCTTCAGATGGACGATGCCGACGATGTCGTCCATGGACTCGCCGAACACAGGAAAGCGGCTATGTCCCGTCTTGCGGGCAAGCTGGATGACGTCGTTCGCCGAGTCGGATGCGGCGACCGCGTGCACGCGCGGACGCGGCGTCATCACGTCGCCGGCGGTCAGCCGCGCGAAGGTGAGGCTGCGATCCAGCAGCGACGCGGTGTCCTCCTCCAGCACGCCGGCACTCGCCGATCGACGCACGAGGCTGGAGAGCTCTTCTGCGGTGCGGGCTCCCGAGAGCTCCTCCTTCGGTTCGATGCCGATGGCGCGCAGGATGCCGTTCGCGCTGCCGTTGAGCACGGACACCGCGGGGCGGAAGACGGTCGTGAACGCGACCTGGAACGGCATGACCAGCTTCGCCGTCTGGCGCGGGATCGCGAGCGCGAAGTTCTTGGGGACCAGCTCGCCGAGAATCATCGAGAAGACCGTGGCGATGGCGATGCCGATCGTGGCCGCGAGCCCCACCACGATCGCCTCCGGCACGCCCCACCCGGCCAGCACGGGGCGCAGGAGGTTGGAGATCGCCGGCTCCATCGTGTAACCGGTGAGCAACGTCGTCAATGTGATGCCCAGCTGCGCGCTCGACAGATGGGTCGAGGTGATGCGCAGCGCGTTGATGGTCATCGTGAGTCGCGACTCACCCGCATCCCTGCGCGCTTCGAGGTCGGCACGGTCGAGGTTGACCAGCGCGAACTCGCTGGCGACGAACAGACCGGTTCCGATCGTGAGCAAGAGCCCCACGCCCAGCATGACGTAATCCATCACACGTCACCTCCCTCGGGGGAGGCGGGTCGGTGGGGCCATCGTCTGCAACTGGGAGGGTCGTCCATCGTGCCGGACAGTCTACGGGAGCCCCGCCCCCGCCGTCCCGTTCCTGTGTACTCCGGGCGCCGGGCGCTCGGCGCCCACCACCCTGCCCCGGTTGCCGTTGCCCGAGTTGCGTCGCGTATGCGCATCCGCCACAGTTCTGCGCAACTGCGCCAGATCATCACTGTCGCAGTTGCGCACATGTGTCGCCCGACGCGCGGCCCACCTGCCGTGCGGCGGCACGTGTGCCCCTCCTCCCCCGGGCGACGGATGCGGCGCGTCCTCCCCGGGGACGGATGCGGCCCCATCCGCCGTCGCCGACTACGCCGCACGATAGACGCATGACCTGGCGCGACGCTCCCCCGCTCACAGGGCTTCGCCGACGACGTGACGAGCCCTTCGATCGGCTGGACGAGCGACGGCTACGTCGCGAGATCGACGCTGGGATCGTCGTGCGCGCCGCACCCGGGGTCTTCGTCGACGGCACCCGCTGGCGCGCGCTCACCCCCATGGCGCGCCACGCGCAACGCGTCTGGGAGGCCTCGATCCGCGTCGCCCCGGGTACCGTCTTCAGCCACCACGCCGCGGCGGCCCTCCACGGCATCGACACGCTCGGCGAGTGGCCGGCGCGGCTGGACGTCTCCGTCGAGGCGGATGCGGGCGGGCGCTCCACCGGGCTGATGCGTCGGCACACGCGCGCGATGGCGAAGGCGGAGCTCCTGCCGTGGGGCGATTGCTTCGTCACGAGTCCGGCCCAGACCGCGGTCGATCTCGCCGCATCCGGTCCGTTCGTGCAGGGGGTGGCCGCGATCGACCAGGCGATCTGGAGCGGACGCCCCGGCGGAGCGCTTGCCACCCTGGCGCAGGTGCGAGAACGTGTGGCTGCGCGACCGCGGCGGGGGCTCGCCCGCATCCACCGCGCTCTCTCGTTCGCGCGTGTCGGCGCGGCCAACGTCCGGGAGAGCCAAAGCAGAGTGCTGATCGTGGAGCTCGGGTTCCCGGAGCCGGAGATCCAGCACCGCATCCGCCTCACCGACGGCGCGCTGTACATCGCCGACTTCTTCTGGCCGCAGCGTGACCACATCGGCGAGTTCGACGGCCTCGGCAAGTACTTCACCCGTGCTCGCGAAAGCGGACGCACGCCCCTGCAGTCCCTCGCGGCGGAGAAGGATCGAGAGGACGCCCTGCGGCGTGTCGTCAGCGGGTTCTCGCGATGGCGCACCGGCGATCTCGATGACCCGCGGCGCCTGTACGACATCCTCCGCGGCGCCGGACTCCCGACATCCCGCCCGCGTCCGCTGGGCTAGCCCCGCTGGCGCCACACTTTTGCGCAGCGGCGCCTGTCGATCACTGTGGCGGATGCGGAAAAGTGGCGCATCTGCGCAGATGCGACGCAACTCGGGCATGGAGGAGTCGAGCCCGGGACGGCGTCACCAGCTGACGGGAAGGGCCTTGCCCTCCTCGTAGCCGGCGGCCGACTGCAGCCCCACGAGCGCGCGCTCGTGGAACTCGGGCACCGTCGCCGCCCCCGCGTAGGTGAAGGAGGACCGCACGCCCGACGTGATCATGTCGAGCAGATCCTCGAGCCCCGGCCGCAGCGGGTCGAGGTAGATCTTCGATGACGAGATCCCCTCGGCGAACAGCTCCTTGCGGGCGAGCTCGTACGCATCCAGTCCGCCGAACCGCGCATGCACGGCCTTCGTCGAGGCCATGCCCCACGACTCCTTGTAGGCCCGCCCCTGCGCGTCCGCGAACAGCTCCCCGGGCGCCTCGATCGTCCCGGCGAACCAGGAACCGACCATGACGGATGCGGCACCCGCCGCCAGCGCGAGCGCCACGTCCCGCGGGTAGCGGACGCCGCCGTCCGCCCACACGTGCGCGCCGAGCTCACGCGCCGCCGACGCGGTCTCCAGCACGGCCGAGAACTGCGGACGTCCGACGGCGGTCATCATGCGCGTGGTGCACATGGCCCCGGGCCCCACACCGACCTTCAGGATCGACGCGCCCGCGGTGACGAGATCGTGCACGCCATCCGCGGTGACAATGTTGCCCGCCACGAGAGGAAGCCCCAGGCCCAGATCCGCGACCGCGCGCAGGGCGCGCAGCATCCCCTCCTGGTGTCCGTGGGCGGTGTCGAGCACGAGCACGTCGGCACCGGCCGCCGCCAGGGCGCGCGCCTTGGCGGCGACGTCGCCGTTGATGCCGATGGCCGCGGCGACGATCAGACGCCCGTCCGCATCCACCGCCGGGCTGTAGAGCGTCGAGCGCAGGGCGCTGCGCCGCGAGAGCGTTCCGACGAGATGGCCCCGCTCCACCACGCACACAGTCTCCGCATCCGCCGCGACGATCAGGTCGAACGCCTGCCGCGGGTCGGAGACATCGTCCGCGTCGATCGCGACGGGGCGCGCGCGCACGAGGTCGCCCAGGGTCGCATCCGGCAGCGCGGTCGCAAGGCGCGTGGCGGGCACGACGCCGGCGACGTCGGCGAGGTCGAGGGATGCGGCCGAGGGATCGGCCACGACGATGCCGTATCCCTCCGTCGCGGGCAGGAGCTTGGCGGCGTCAGCCGCCGTCGCCGTCGGAGGCAGCACGATCGGGGTGTCCCAGCGCACGGGCTGACGCTTCACCCACCGGATGGCGGCATCGAGCTCCTGCAGCGGCATGTCCTGCGGGAGCACACCGAGCCCGCCACGCCGAGCGAGTGTCGCCGCGAGCCGCGCGCCGGTGACGGAGTTCATGTTCGCCGAGACGAGGGGAATGCGCATCGCGGTGCCGTCGCGCGGCGAGAGATCCACGTCCAGTCGGCTCGTCACATCCGAGCGCCGGGGCACCAGGAAGACGTCGGAGTAGGTGAGGTCGGTCTCGGGTTGCGCGCCGTAGAACTCCATGTCTGCAGAGCGTACGCCGCCCACACTCCGCCGAGGCTGTCAACCGCGACGCGCCGAGAGCGAACCCTCGGATACTCGACTAGGCTTGCGTGTCGTGCGTGTGGGCCCACGACGGCCCCGCACTGCGGATGAATCTCACGAAAGCGGGCGATCGAGAGTGTCGAGCCAGGTGACGGGCGTCGGAGTATCGAACGAAGGAGAGTTCGGAGCCAATGAATGGCTCGTCGAGGAACTCTACGAACAGTTCCTTGTCGACCGTAACTCGGTCGACAAGTCCTGGTGGCCGGTCCTGGAGGCCTACCACTCGCAGGCCGGGTCGGGCGGCGCCGCCAAGGCCGCACCCGCGGCGCCCGCCGCATCCGAGCCTCATCCCGTGACCGCACCGATCCCCGTGATCGGCTCGCAGCCGGTCGCGCGCACGACCGGAAAACCGGCCAAGCCGCAGCCGATCCCGGCGCAGGCTCCCAAGGCGCAGCCCTCAGACCCGGCGGGCGAGGTGCAGGAGGACGTCGTCACCACCCTCAAGGGGATGACGAAGACCCTCGCCGCCAACATGGACGAGTCGCTGACGGTGCCCACCGCAACGAGCGTGCGCACGGTCCCGGCGAAGCTGATGATCGACAACCGCATCGTCATCAACAACCACATGTCCCGTACCCGCGGCGGCAAGGTGAGCTTCACGCACCTCATCGGCTGGGCGCTCATCCAGGCCTTGAAGGAGTTTCCGAGCCAGAACGTCTTCTACGCCGAAGTCGACGGTAAGCCCTCGGTCGTCGCTCCCGCCCACATCAACCTGGGCATCGCGATCGACCTCCCCAAGCCCGACGGCACGCGCGCGCTCATGGTGCCGTCCATCAAACGCGCCGAGTCCCTCACGTTCAACGAGTTCCTCGCCTCGTACGAAGACCTCGTCAAGCGCGCCCGCACGAACAAGCTGACGGCGGCCGACTTCCAGGGCACCACGCTCTCGCTCACCAACCCGGGCGGCATCGGCACCGTGCACTCGGTGCCCCGCCTCATGAAGGGCCAGGGCTGCATCATCGGCGCGGGAGCCCTCGAGTACCCCGCCGAGTTCCAGGGCTCGAGCGAGAAGACGCTCGTCGAGCTCGGCATCGGCAAGACCATCACGCTCACGAGCACCTACGACCACCGCGTGATCCAGGGCGCCGGCTCCGGAGAGTTCCTCAAGAAGGTCCACGAGCTGCTGATCGGGCAGCGCGACTTCTACGAGGGCATCTTCGCAGCGCTGCGGATCCCCTACGCCCCCATCCACTGGGCCAGCGACATCAACGTCGACCTGGCGGAGCGCATCGACAAGGGCGCGCGCGTCCAGGAACTCATCAACTCGTATCGGGTGCGCGGCCACCTGATGGCCGACATCGATCCGCTCGAGTACGTGCAGCGCACGCACCCGGACCTCGAAATCGAGAGCCACGGACTCACCTTCTGGGACCTCGACCGCGAGTTCGTGGTCGGCGGCTTCGGCGGCAAGCGCCAGATGAAGCTCCGCGACATCCTCGGCGTGCTGCGCGACTCCTACTGCCGCACTCTCGGCATCGAGTACATGCACATCCAGGACCCGGTGCAGCGCAAGTGGTTCCAGGACAACGTCGAGGTGAAGTACCAGAAGCCCGGTCACGACGAGCAGCTGCGCATCCTCTCCAAGCTCAACCAGGCCGAGGCGTTCGAGACGTTCCTGCAGACCAAGTACGTGGGCCAGAAGCGGTTCAGCCTCGAGGGCAGCGAGTCGGTCATTCCGCTGCTCGATGAGATCCTGCAGGGCGCAGCCTCTGCGGGCCTCGACGGCGCCGCCATCGGTATGGCTCACCGCGGCCGCCTGAACGTGCTGACCAACGTCGCGGGCAAGACCTACGGCCAGGTCTTCCGCGAGTTCGAGGGCACGAGCCTGCCCGGCAACAAGCGCGGCTCGGGCGATGTGAAGTACCACCTGGGCACCGAGGGCACGTTCCAGTCGGATGCGGGCACGGAGCTTCCCGTGATCCTCGCGGCCAACCCCTCCCACCTCGAGACCGTCGACGGTGTGCTCGAGGGAATCGTCCGCGCCAAGCAGGACCGCAAGCCCATCGGCACCTTCGCCTGGCTGCCGATCCTCGTCCACGGCGACGCGGCCTTCGCCGGCCAGGGCGTCGTCGTCGAGACGCTGCAGATGTCGCAGCTGCGCGGGTACCGCACCGGTGGCACCGTGCACGTCGTCATCAACAACCAGCTCGGATTCACGACGCTGCCCGTAGACGGACGCACCTCCGTCTACGCGACGGATGTGGCCAAGACCATCCAGGCCCCCATCCTGCACGTGAACGGCGACGACCCGGAGGCCGTCGTGCGCGCGGCCGAGCTCGCCTTCCGGTACCGCCAGGAGTTCCACCGCGACATCGTCATCGATCTCGTCAGCTACCGCCGCCGTGGTCACAACGAGGGCGACGACCCGTCGATGACGCAGCCGCTCATGACGAACCTCGTCGAGGCGAAGCGTTCGGTCCGCAGGCTCTACACGGAGTCGCTCGTCGGTCGCGGCGACATCACCGAGGAAGAGTACGAGCAGGCCAAGCGCGACTTCCAGGGCCGCCTGGAGGTGGCGTTCGCCGAAACGCACGAGGCGGAGACCGGCACCCACCCGGTGGTGACCGAGAGCGTCGAGGTCGAGCGGGCCGTGGGCGAACCCGAGACCACGGGCGTGTCCACGGATGTCGTGCATCTCATCGGCGACGCCTTCGTGAACAAGCCCGACGGCTTCACGGTGCACGCCAAGCTGCAGCAGCTGCTCGACAAGCGGCACACCATGAGTCGCTCCGGCGGTATCGACTGGGCCTTCGGCGAGCTGCTCGCGTTCGGCTCGCTCCTCGTCGAAGGAACGCCGGTGCGCCTGGCGGGCCAGGACTCCCGCCGCGGCACCTTCGTGCAGCGCCACGCCGTCTTCCACGACCGCGACAACGGTCAGGAATGGCTGCCGCTGACGAATCTCAGCGAGGGCCAGGGGCGCTTCTTCGTCTACGACTCGCTGCTCAGCGAGTACGCGGCCGTCGCGTTCGAGTACGGGTACTCGGTGGAGCGGCCGGATGCGCTGGTGCTGTGGGAGGCGCAATTCGGCGACTTTGCCAACGGTGCCCAGACCGTGATCGACACCTACCTCTCGTCCGCAGACCAGAAGTGGGGCCAGCAGTCGAGCGTCGTCCTACTGCTCCCGCACGGCTACGAGGGCGCCGGCCCCGACCACTCGTCCGCGCGCATCGAGCGTTTCTTGCAGATGTGCGCCCAGGACAACATGACGGTCGCGCGTCCGTCGACGCCCGCGTCCTACTTCCACCTGCTGCGCCGCCAGGCCTACGCCCAGCCGCGCCGCCCGCTCGTGGTGTTCACCCCGAAGGCCATGCTGCGTCTGCGCGACGCGGTCAGCCCGGTCGAGGCGTTCACGCAGGGCAAGTTCGAGCCGGTGCTGGACGACGAGCGCGGCATCGACAAGAACGCCGTCACGCGGGTGCTGCTGCACGCCGGCAAGATCCACTGGGATCTGCGCTCGGAGCTGGACAAGAACCCCGACGACCGTGTCGCGCTGGTCCGTGTGGAGCAGTACTACCCCGCCCCGATCGACGAGCTGAACGCCGTCATCGACAGCTATCCGAACGCGGAGCTCGTATGGGTCCAGGAAGAGCCCGAGAACCAGGGCGCATGGCCCTTCATCGCGCTCGAGGTCGTCAAGCACCTGCACGACCGTACGATCCGTGTCGTCTCGCGGGCCGCATCCGCCTCACCCGCTGCCGGCTCCGCGAAGATGCACCAGATCGAGCAGGCGGAACTCCTGCGCCGCGCGCTCATGTTCTGAGTCCGATCATGTGAAGGCGGGCCCTGGGATTCCGGGGCCCGCCTTCACATGTGCGCAGAAGCTCACCCCGTCGCGGGCGCCGCGAGCCCGAGACGGGGCGCTAGTGCGCCGATCGCGTAGTCGAGTCCCTTCTGGAGCACGGGACCCGTGTGTCCCTCCCCCGGGATGGTCTCGGTGAGCACCGCGAACCCGGCCGCGTGTGCACGCGCGGCATTCGCCACCTGTCCCGGGCCGAACTGTCCGTCCTGCTCCCCGTGCGTGAAGACGGCCGCATGTCCGTCGTACTGGCCCGGATGGGCGGCGAGCAGAGCAGCCGGGGTAGCGGCGTCGAACGCTGCTCGATTCCCGCCGAAGACGTCCTTGACGGTCTGATCGACGTGTTCCGAGCCGGGGTACTCGTTGCCCGAGATGTCCATGATGTTGCCCCAGGTCTGCGGGAACTGGGCGCCATACGTGAGAGCGCACGCTCCCCCGTTCGAGTAACCGCCGATGACCCAGTACGCCGGGTCGTCGACGATGTTCAGGTGCGCCCGCGCGTATGCGGGGACATCGACGTTGAGATACGTCGAGACCTTCCCGTACGTCGCGGAATCCGCGCACGCGGGGTCCACGTTGACCGAGCCGAGTTGATCGGCGACGATCGCGATCGGGGCGAGTCCGTTGTGCGCGGCGGCGAAGGCATCGAGGCTCTTGGCCAGCACAGTCGGGTCGGGAGTGCCGGGCTGGCCCATCATGAACACCAACAGCGGAAGGCGCGGCGGGTTCGGAACGAGAGCCGCGGGCGGCAGGTACAACGCCGCATCTCGCGCCTGGAAGCCGGTCGCGGGGATCCTCTGGTCGCCCGACAGCGCGCTCACCCGGCCCGTCGACGGCATGCCGGCGGGCGGTGTCCACGTCTGGTAGAGGGTGGCGGCGTCACCCGACGCGGCAGAGGTTCCGGGCAGCGGTGCGCTATCCAACGCCTGAATGCCGAGAATCGCCGCGAGGTTGCCGGTGAGCCCATAGGCGGCGTTGACGCTCAGCCCCATTCCGATCGCACCGGCGACGATCAGCAACCCCGCCACCACCCGACGCCACCACGGCCGGATGAACAGTCCCGCCGCGCCCATGGCCGCTGTTGCGACGCCCACCGCGATCCATACGGCGGCATGCACCGGAAGGGGACCCTGAAACACGTCCCACGCCTCAAGGAGGTGGGCACCGGCGTAGCCGATGACGGCGCCCACCGCCGCGGCGATCAGCAGACGGCGGATGCGGCGTGGCGGCACGACGAGCAGGACGAGCGCGCACACGGCGACGAACGACCAGACGACCCATCGCGGCGGGCTGTTGATGAGTTCGAGTGTCAGCAGCCACTGGATCATCTGCCTCCTCCTCGAGCACTGCGCAGCAGCGCCAGCACATCACGAACAGTAGCGTCGGGCAGGTAGGCCCGACCGATCGCGGTGCCGATCCGCGGGAGATCGACCGGGTCGCCGTAGGCCAGCCAGATCGTGCGATACCGAGGATGGAACTTCCGTTTGAACCGGAAGAGAGAGTCGAACCCGTACGCGGGCTCGAGGGTCTGAGCCAGCCAGCCGAGCACTCCCGAGAGGATCGTCGTGTCGCCGGGCGCCTCGACGTCGGGTTTTACCGCCATCGGAGCGCCCGAAAGGCTGAGCTCCCCCACCCCGTCGGCCGCGGCCTGCTGGGCCGCACGTGCGATCGCGAACTCCATCAGGCCGTTGGGCCCGTCGGCGCGACGGCGCATGAAATCGAGCGTCCATCCGCTCCGCACGCCGTCACGCCAGGAGGGCATCCAGCTCGTCACGACCTGGATGCGGTCGGCGTCGTCGACCGCGAGCAGCAACGCCACTTCCGGGTCGGTGATCTCCTCCAAGGTGCCCAGGGTGAACCCCATCTCCGGCAATGCCTTGTCAGCGACCCATTGCTCGTCGATCTCGCGGATCTGCGAACGCTCGGCGGTGCTGAGGTCGGCCCACCGCGTCCAGACCGCCGTCATGCCCTCTCGTTCCGCGCGGGTGACGGGCTGGCGCACCTTCTGCCACTGCTTGCCCTCGAGGGTCACCTCGAAGGCGACCAGCACGGTCTCCTCCCCCACGGAGACGTACTTCCATCCCATGTCGTCGAAGACCGGAAGTGCGTCGTCGTGGATGCTGTAGAACGCCGCCGTCCACCCCGACTCTGCGCAGAAGTCGACGAAGCCCCTGATGGCCCGCGCCTGATCTCCGTGCGGTGCGAGCGGGTCGCCGACCGCCAGGGCGACGTCACCCACGAGCCGGTACGCGACCGCGCAGGCGCGGTCCGCGCTGTACCAGTAGCGCGTTCCGCGCCAGGTTCCGAGAAACGAGAGGGTCCCGCCGCCGCGGCGCAGCAGGTCTCGGTAAAGGCGCGCGTCCGCATCCTCGGGCGGGCGGACGCTTCGGTAGAGGAGGACGAGAGCAAGCACCACGATCGCCCAGAACACAACGCCCACCCACTGATAGATCCACAGCGCCGCGCCGTGACGCGGGAAGGGCGGCTGTCCGATGCCCTGCAGGAAGGCGGGCGGCACGAACCTGCGCCACGACTCGACCACGATGTCCGTGAGCGTCGGAGTGACATCGAACGACTTCCGGAGCAGGGTCTCGCTCACCACGAAGACGGCGCCGCAGGCGAGAAACGCGATCAGCACGGTCGCCGCGAACGTCCGCGCGGCGTGGCGGGTCGCACGCACCGGGAACCGGTGGCGCACGAGGATCAGGGTCGTGGCGCTCGCGACGGGCACACCGATGGAGGCGACCGCCCACAGCGCGTACTCGAGCCCGGACCCATCGGCCCAGGGCTCGATGGCCAACTCGCCGCTGACCAGCGCGTAGAGGGCGAGGATGGCCAGCACGCCCTGGACGGCCACGGCGAGGACCAGGCCCGCCCGGCGTCCGCGTCGAAGACCCAGCGCGGCCACGACCAGCAGCGCGAGCGGGACGAGGGCGAGGAGCACGGGACCGACGCCGCGCGTGAGCACGAGCGCGAACTCGTGGTCGCACACCGGTCGGTAACTCACCTCGCACCGATCGACGAGGTGCTCGTCGAAGGCGAGGAACGACGAGGCCACGAGGGAGAACGGGCCCCGACCGCCGCCGGCGATCACCGCGGCGAGCGGCCCGAGTCCGGTGATCGCCACGAGCACCGCCATGAGGGCACGCACCTCGCGCGACGAGGATCGATGCCAGTCCAGCCGCGGCCTCCGCCGCGCCAGGAGCGAGCCCGCCGCAAGGCCCAGCAGGGCTGCGATCAACCGATACCAGGAGTCGGCGTCGCCCGCGTAGAGCGCGAACATGACGACGGTGGCGAGCGCGACGAGTCTGATGCGCCGCCGCCAGAGTGCGGACGCGAGCGCGGATGCCGCCAACACGGCAGCGAAGATCCCCATCGATGGATCCAGGACGGGATCGTTCGATTCCAGGGGGCGCAGGTCGTCGAGACCCCACAGCGCGGCGTGCGTGGTCGCGCCGAGAAGGATCGAGAGGATCCCGCCGGACACGAAGACGATCGCGGATCGCAGGTGGCCCAGCAGCGACTCCGCGTACGCGAATGCCGTGAGGACGAGCAGAAGGCTGAGGAAGACCTCGACCGTCGAATCGGGCACCACGAGCGCGGTGAGGATGGACCACCACCGGCCGTCGGCGAGCGCGGCCGCGCCACTGCCCCAGGCCGTGGCATCCGCTCCCCAGAGGGAGCCGGTGGCGAGCGACGCGGCCAGGACGAGGGCGGCGAGGCCGAGGGTGACCGGATGACGCACCGCGTACCGACGCACCTGCGCCGCCGTGATCACGTGGCGCCGAGCGCGCGACGAGTCCGCCTGTGACACGCGACCTCCCACGGACTCAGAGTGCCGCCGTCACCCTATCGATCGGGGATGGTCCACGGGAGCAGAACTCTGTGCGTCAGTGATGAGTCGCCTGTGCGGCGCGGAGCCGCTCGAGCACCTGGCCGCGAAGCTGGTCGGGCGCCGTCTCCTTACACGCCCTCGCGACGACCTCGGTGAGCGTGGTCGCCACGAGCGCCTCGTCGCGGCACTCCGCGCAGGTCTCGAGGTGCGCGCGGATATCGCTGTGCTCCACATGGCACATCTCGTTGCGCAGGTACTCCTCGAGATCGCGCCGGGCCTTCTCGCAGCCGCAGTCGGTCATTTCTTGCTCCTGGGTGCAGACGGGGCGATGCCCCGTTCCTTCGCGTAGTCGGCGAGCAGGTCACGAAGCATGCGCCGGCCGCGGTGCAGGCGGCTCATGACCGTGCCGATAGGGGTCTTCATGATGTCCGCGATCTCCTGATACGCGAAGCCCTCCACGTCGGCGAGGTACACGGCCAGCCGGAAATCCTCGGGGATCGACTGCAGCGCCTCTTTCACGATCGACGCCGGCATGTGGTCGATCGCCTCGGCCTCGGCGGAGCGGGTGCTGGTGGCCGTGGTCGACTCCGCGCCGCCGAGCTGCCAATCCTCGAGATCGTCGATGGCGCCCTGGTAGGGCTCGCGCTGCTTCTTGCGGTACACGTTGATGTACGTGTTGGTCAGGATGCGGTACAGCCACGCTTTGAGGTTCGTGCCCTGGGTGAACGTCGCCCACGAGGAGAACGCCTTGACGAAGGTCTCCTGCACGAGATCGGCCGCGTCGGAGGGATTGCGCGTCATGCGCATCGCCGCCGCATACAGCTGGTCCATGAACGGCAACGCCTGCTCCTCGAATTGAGAGCGGGTGTCCGCGGCAGAGCTGGTGTCGTCCATCGTGAGCAATCCTACGCGTTGCTCACGAGCGACTTTCGGGCGCTCGAGCACGGCATTCATGCGCGTCCTTCCTTCACCGTCGATCGGAACGGTTCAGTAGGGTGGAACCGATGAGCGACGAGCGCTATTCCCCCGATATCGCCGGCTGGGCCGCACCGACCGCGCCCGCGGCTGTGCGCGCGGTCGTGCAGGTGCCCGGTTCCAAGTCGCTGACCAACCGCGAACTCGTGCTCGCGGCGCTGGCCGACGGCCCCGGCATCCTGCGTGCGCCGTTGCACTCCGACGACTCGGCGCGGATGCTGGACGCGCTCACCGCGCTCGGTGTGGGCATCGAGCGGATCGAGGGATCGGGCCCCTTCGGTGACGACCTGAGGATCACGCCCGCGACCACCGCGCCCGCCGATGTCGTCGTGGACTGCGGTCAGGCCGGCACCGTCATGCGCTTCGTGACCCCGCTGGCCGGCTTCGCGCGGGGCGACGTGACCGTCACGGCCCACGAGAGCGCGCTGCACCGGCCGATGGGCGAGATGATCCGAACGCTTCGCGAGGTCGGCGTCGACATCGACGATGCCGGCACGTGGTCGCTGCCCTTTCTCGTGCGCGGGCGCGGGCATGTGCGCGGCGGCGAGGTGACGATCGACGCGAGCGCGTCCAGCCAGTTCGTCTCCGGCCTTCTGTTGTCGGCGGCGCGGTTCGACGTGGGCCTGCACCTGCGCCACGAGGGCGCGCGCCTGCCCTCGATCCCGCACATCGATATGACCGTGGAGTCCCTCGCACACCGTGGGGTACACGTGGAGCGCCCCGCACCGGGTGAATGGATCGTGCCGCCCGGACCGATTCGCGCGAAGGACATCGCCATCGAGCCGGACCTCTCCAATGCGGCCCCCTTCCTCGCGGCTGCGCTGATCACGGGCGGCGAGGTCACCGTCGACGGATGGCCTGCCCACTCCACGCAGCCGGGCGCTCAGCTGCCCGAGCTGCTCGCTGCGTTCGGTGCGCGAAGCAGCCGCCGTCACGGAAGCCTGACGGTCGCCGGCGGCGACGCCATCACCGGCGTCGATCTCGACCTCTCGGCCGTCGGGGAGCTCACTCCGACCCTCGTCGGCGTCGCGCTCCTCGCGGATGCGCCCTCCACGTTCGTCGGCATCGGTCACCTGCGCGGCCACGAGACCGACCGCCTCGCAGCGCTCGTGCACAACGTCCGCGCTCTGGGCGGGGACGCCGAAGAGCTGGACGACGGCATCCGCGTCACGCCACGCCCCCTCACCGGTGGGCTGTGGCGCGCGTTCCACGATCACCGCATGGCCACCACCGGCGCATTGGTCGGGCTGGCCGTGCCCGGAGTCGTCGTCGACGACATCGCCACGACGGCCAAGACCATGCCAGAGTTCCCAGAATTGTGGCAGCGCATGCTCGCGGGCACGGAGTCCGCCGGGTGAGCTGGCTGCCCCCGGACGACGACGAGGAGGACCTCGCCTACGACGAGTCCGCCTTCCGCGCGCGCCCGAACCCCAAGGCCAACAGACCGCGCACGAAGCGCCGACCTGCCCACGCCGACGCACGCATCGCGCGTGTCCTCGGCGTGGACCGCGGTCGTTATCAGGTGCTCGTCGACGAGGACGAGCCCACGGAACGCGAGATCGTGGCTACGCGTGCGCGGGAGCTGCGACGCACCCCGATCGTCACCGGCGACCGTGCGCGCGTGGTCGGTGATGTGAGCGGCACGGAGGGCACACTCTCACGGATCGTCGGCATCGAAGATCGCACCACGCTCCTCCGACGCAGCGCCGACGACACCGACCAGGTGGAGCGCGTCGTGGTCGCCAACGCCGACCAGATGCTCGTCGTCGTGGCCGCCGCCGACCCCGAGCCGCGTGCGCGCCTGGTCGACCGCTACTTGATCGCGGCGCTCGATGCCGGGATCCGACCGCTTCTGGTGGTGACCAAGACCGACCTCGCCGACCCTGCGCCCTTCCTGTCGCACTTCGACGGCATCGACATCGAGGTCTTCACGAGCGCCCGTGGCGAGATGCCGGTCGAACGCATCGGCGCGGCCCTGATCGGTCACTCCACCGTCTTCGTCGGTCACTCCGGGGTCGGCAAGTCCACGCTCGTGAACGCGCTCGTGCCGGGGGCCAGGCGTGCGACGGGTCACGTGAACGAGGTCACCGGACGCGGGCGCCACACGTCGAGTTCGACGGTGTCGCTGCGCTACCGGGGCGACGGCGGATCGGGCTGGGTGATCGACACGCCAGGCGTGCGCTCCTTCGGCCTCGGCCACGTGGACCCGGCCAACATCCTGCGCGCCTTCACCGACCTCGCCACGGTCGCGGAGGACTGTCCGCGCGGCTGCACCCACCTGCCCGACGCGCCGGACTGCGCGATCATCGCCGCCGTCGCCGAGGGCAAGCTCGGACCCAGCGGCGCGGCACGCCTGGACTCGCTGCAGCGACTGCTGACCACGTTCGGCGGCCGCTGAACACCTACGCTGGAAGCATGACTCAGCTGCAGCCCGGCGACATCGCCCCCGACTTCACGCTCCACGACCAGGACGGCACCGCGGTCTCGCTTCAGGAGTTCCGTGGCCGCCCCGTCATCCTCTACTTCTACCCCGCGGCGATGACGCCGGGGTGCACGACGCAGGCATGCGACTTCCGCGACAGCCTCTCCTCGCTCACGGCTGCCGGGTACACCGTGCTCGGG
The DNA here is from genome assembly GCA_029959545.1 of Microbacteriaceae bacterium PS02066. Taxonomy (GTDB): domain Bacteria; phylum Actinomycetota; class Actinomycetes; order Actinomycetales; family Microbacteriaceae; genus Microbacterium; species Microbacterium binotii. The sequence continues at coordinate 37,241 of JASCPH010000023.1, forward strand.
GTCTCCCGCGACTCGTCGGAGAAGCTCCGGGCGTTCCGCGAGCGCGACGGTCTCACCTTCCCGCTGCTGTCCGACCCCGATCACGCCGTCCACGACGCCTACGGCGCATGGGGCGAGAAGACGAACTACGGCAAGACCGTCGAGGGCGTGCTCCGCTCGACGTTCGTGATCGACGCGGACGGCCGCATCGCTCAGGCGCTGTACAACGTCAAGGCCACCGGCCACGTCGCCCGGCTCCGCAAGCTCCTCGGCATCGACGGCTGAGATCAGTCCTCGCGCCGGGCGTTCTGAGCCGCCCGGCGCGCCGCCGAGACCAGCCGCACGAGCACGATCAACGCGGGCACGCCCAGCTGCAGCCCATTGAGCGGATGTCCGTACGTCCCCGTCACGGCGCCGATCGCGACCGCGAGCACCAGCAGCTGGACCACGATGCCCCCCGAGCGCCCGCCGGATCTGCCGCGTGCCGCGGCGACGCCGAACCAGGCGACGAGCGCGGCCCCGATGAGGGTCAGCACGAGAAGAGCGATTGCCGTCGCCGGGGATGCGGTGTCGCCCTGGGCGAGCGCGACGAGCTGCCAGACCGCGAGCCCCGCGAGAGCGACGCCCTCCAGGACGACGAGTCCACCCGCAACCAGGCTCAGCAGATCGTTGCGCATGACACCTCGGGAGTTGTGGGAATGGACAGTATTCGGACGCATGCAGTTGGTGACGGGACACAAAACAACCGGTGAACCCTTGATTCACCCTGGTCACTGTGGAACCATTGACGACGTCGTGTGCTCCCACAGCGGCGTGGGGCGAGTTCAAGCTCGCACATCACACAGGGTACCGGACCCCGATCCGGGCTCTTTCACAACCCACCCGTTCTCACCATTTTCCGACGCCTGAGGAGCAACATCACATGGATTGGCGCGACAAATCAGCCTGCCTGACCGTAGACCCGGAGCTGTTCTTCCCGGTCGGCAACACCGGTCCGGCGGTCGACCAGATCGAGAAGGCCAAGTCCGTGTGCGCACGCTGCACCGTCACCGAGATCTGCCTGCAGTACGCCCTCGAGACCGGCCAGGACTCGGGCGTCTGGGGAGGCCTCTCGGAGGATGAGCGTCGCGCCCTCAAGCGCCGCGCCGCGCGCGCCCGTCGCGCCTCCTGAGCACACCGACACCCGTCAGACTCCGCATCCGCCGCTCCTGCGCCGACAGGCGCCAGGTGTCGGCGGATGCGTCGTTCTCAGAGTTCGCCGCGGTCGATGTAGCGCAGCGGGATGTCGATCGTGACCTCGGTACCGCGGCCCATGATCGTGTGCCAGTCGATGGTGCCGCCCAGTTCACCCTGGATCAGGGTGCGCACGATCTGCGTGCCCAGTCCCCGGCCCACCTGACCTTCGGGCAGACCCACCCCCGTGTCACGGACACGGACCTCGAGGTTGTCGTCGGAGCGTTCGGCGGCGATCTCGACCTCGCCCTCCTGCCCGGCGAGTCCGTGCTCGACGGCGTTCGTGACGAGCTCGGTCAGAGCAAGCGCAAGCGGGGTCGCGTACTCGCTGGGAAGCGTGCCGAAGGACCCGGTCTTGCGGGTACGAGCCCGCGTCGTGGGTGCGGCCGCCACTTCGGCGACGAGCTTCAGCACCCGTGAGAAGACCTCGTCGAAGTCGACGTTCTGCGTGAGTCCCTCGGAGAGCGTGTCGTGCACCACGGCGATCGCCGAGACGCGCCGGGTGGCGTGCGTGAGTGCGTCACGGGCCTCATCCGAGTGCGTGCGGCGAGCCTGGATCCGCAGGAGCGAGGCGACGGTCTGCAGGTTGTTCTTGACGCGGTGATGGATCTCGCGGATCGTCGCATCCTTGGTGATCAGCTCCTGATCCCGGTGGCGGAGCTCGGTCACATCACGGCACAGCACGATCGCACCGATCCGGTTGCCGTGGTCGCGCAGCGGGATGGCCCGCAACGCCACCGTGACGCCTCGCGCTTCGATGTCGACCCGCCACGGCGCGCGGCCGGTGGCCACGACGGGCAGCGACTCGTCGAACTGCCTCTTCTCGGGGAGGATCTGCGTGATGACCTCCACGAGCGGCTCACCCTCGAGCTCGTCCTCGAATCCCATCCGGTAGAACGCGGACAGCGCATTGGGGCTCGCGAATGTGGTGAGTCCGTCCACGTCGATCCGGATGAGGCCGTCGGACGCACGAGGCGCGCCACGCCGCGGCGACGCGGGTGCGGCGACGTCGGGGAACTCCCCCGTCGCCACCATCCCGAACAGGTCGTCGGCGCAGTCGTTGAACGTGATCTGCTGGCGGGAGGGCGTGCGTGCTTCACCGAGGTTCGTGTGGCGCGTCAGGACGCCGAGGATGCGGGCCGGAGAGTCCGCCCCGGCGCGAGCGCGGACCACGGGCACGGCGCGCACGCGCGTGGGAGTCTCCTCGAACCAGTCCGGCGACGCGGAGTCGACGATCCGGCCGGTCGTGAAGGCCTCACGCACCTGGGCACGCCATTGCGGCCGGACGCGGTCGCCCACGATGTCGCGGTAGAAGAGCGTCGCCGCACCGGAGGGACGTGTATGCGCGACGGCGATGAAGGAGTCGTCCTCCGTGGGCACCCACAGCACGATGTCCGCGAAGGCGAGATCCGCGAGCAGCTGCCCGTCGCCGGCCAGCCGGTGCAGCCACTCCACATCGGCGGGATCGGAGAAGCCGTGCGCGTAGACGAGATCGCTGAGGGTCGACACCCCTCCACCCTATGCGGAGGCGACCAATCGCTCGTGCGGACTCCGACGACCGCGGCGCTCGCGTCGGGTCGCGGTGACCGGGACCGGCGGAAGCAGAGCCTCCCCGACGATGCGCCGGATCGCCGAGACCATCGCGGAGCGCCCTGCCACCTCGGCGGCGGGCCGGGCGGCGAGCATCGCCGCATCCGCCGCCCTGCGGTCCTCCGGCACGAACCACATGTCGCGGATGTCCGCATACCGCTCCAGCGTTCGGCGAAGCTGCCCGCGCGCGTCGATGCCCACTCCGCCGCGACGGAGCCGGTTCACGACGACGGTCAGCGGCGTCGTTCCGATGACCGCCCGCAACTCCCCCACCGAGCGCAGGAAGCGCGCAACGGAGACCGGATCGGCCGCGAGGACCGCCACGACGTGATCCGCCGTCTCCAACGTGGCCAGCGTCGCGGCATTGCGGCGAGGGCCCGCGATGACATCGCTCACGATCTCCTCGTCCCGCTCCAGGGATGCGGCGACGTCGACCACGGTGTGCTCGGCCCATCCGGCGCAGGCGGCGAGCGCGGCGCGCACGCGCTTGTCACTGAGCTCGGGCCACCTCGACGGGCGGTTGATGCCTGTGAGCACGTCGACGTCGGCGCCGCCGAGGGGCACCGAGATACGCTGGAGCTCGATCTCGTCCAACGCGTCCAGTTCGGCCTGGCGGCATGCGACCGCGAATCCGGGCCCCTCGTCGGGAAGACCGAGGGCCATGGCCAGGGACGGCGCGTGCGCGTCCGCATCGACGAGCGCCACGTGACGGCCGCCGCGGGCGAGCTCAGCCGCGAGACCCACGGCGATGGTGGACCGCCCGGGGGCGCCGTGCGAGCCCCAGACGGCGATCAGGCGGGGCCCGGCGACGGCCGGCCGGGTGACGGCCGACGCCGAGGCGGTGGCGAGGGCGGCCGCCACATCCCGCGCCGAGCCGGTCGCCGGAACGGGTGAGGCGAGACCGAAGGCCGCCGCCAGACGGCCGGCGGCCGCATCGTCGCCGAGCGGCAGGACGCGCACGCCCCGCGTGTCCGCGAGGGCGACGGTGTGAGCCGTGAGCTGGTCGACGCGCGCGGCGAGCACCAGCGTGTCGGCGGTAGCGAGCAGCGCAGACAATCCCGCATCCGGTCCCTGACCGACCGCGACGGTCGCCGTGAACCTGTCCGGAGGATAGATCGCCACCTCGCGGGCACCGTCCAGCAGCAGCTGCTCCCGCAGTGCGAGGGCGGCAGGCTGCGCAAGGACGAGCACCACGCGCGAGATCACGACGCTCCCTGCGCGGGCACCACCGAGAGCGTCGCCTCACCCGCCAGCGCCGCGAGCACCTCCGCCACGGACTCACGAGGAACGACGAGTTCGACGGAGGGCGCGTTGGTCGCCATCACGGAGTCGCTGCTCGCCAGCGCCGCGACCGCCGCGTCCGCGACCAGGATGCGCGGAGCCTGCCGCACCCCCTCCTCGTCGAGCGGGGCAGCCCACACCTCCACCGGCGTCCCGACCTCGACCGACGCGGGGATCGCCGTGCTGCTGGGGACGACGATGGTGGTGGTGCGGACCTCGGACGCGGCGCCCACGGCGGCCGCGGGGATGAGCTCGCCGGCCGGGATCGTGCGGGTCGCCACGGCGTCGGGGGGCAGGGTGTCCCCCGACGCGTACGCACCTTCGAGCGACCCCAAGGCGACGTCGACGACGCGCAGTTCCGACGGCGAGATGCTCTCGCCGGGCACGATCGTGCGGGTCGCCGCGTAGACGGGGACCGTCTGCCGCGACGATGCGACGACGAACCAGACGCCCGCGATCGAGGCGAGCACGAGCACGACGCCGATCACGAAGCGCGCGTCCGCCCAGAGCGCGCGGGGACGCTGGCGGGGCGTGACCTGAGCTGTCATGGCGTACATGCTGACCGAGGCCGGGTCGGGCCGTCGGATCTTATCCACAGCGCTCTTATCCACATGGCGCGCCACCGCGCCGAGGTGTCGGAACGGCACCGCATAATTGAGGGCATGCCCGACACGACCCCGCCCGAGGGCCGCCTCCTCGCCCCGGCATCCGTTGCCGAGGCTCTGGCGGTGTCGGTCGACGAGGTCATCGCGTTGGTGCTGGAAGGAAGGCTGCGCGGCGTCCGCGTGGGCGAGAGCCGCCAGTGGCGCATCGAGGAGGCCAGCGTCTCGGATTACCTCGACGACGAAGCCGAGGACGCCCGCAGGATGGCGCTGTGGCGCCAGTCCAATGCGGCCAGTTTCCCCGAGCTCTGGGGTCACGGGCGCGTCCGCAACCCCGACTGAACTCCTCAGAGCACGTCCGCGCCCTGCCAGCGCACCCAGGACAGCGCGGTGAACGGGATCAGACGGTAACCGCGGACCGTCGCTGAGCGGCGCGGCTCATCGATGTCGTGCAGCGCGAGGTCCAGGTGATCCGCCCCCGCCCGGTCGATGGTCCCCGCCACAGCGCGCGTTCCCACCTGCATCGTGACGGGAACGCGTCGACGCGCGAGATCGCGCAGGACGAAGCCGATTCCCATACGTTCCGAGACACCCACCCGCGGCGACGGATGCGGCCGGGCCGCGCGCAGGAGGTCGCCCTCTCCGACCCCGACGGCCGCGACGGCGGCGACCGGGACGAGGACGCTGCGTCGCTGCACCTCGAGTCCCATCCAATCGGCGCCGACCGCGATGAGCACCCCGGTCAGAGCATCCGCGGCAACCAGATCGACGACGAGGTCGGGGCGTTGCGTCTCATCCGTGCGGGCGAGGACGAGGAGCCTCTCACGCAGCGTGACGCGCGACAATCGCAGCCGCTCGGCCTCCGTGTCCAGAACCGCGCGCTCCGCTTCCCACTCGGCATCGAACTGCCCCTGCAGGTCTTCGAAGAAGCGTTCCCAGCGCACGCCGCGAGATTAGACCGATACCCCGCCAATCATGAGAAGTTTTCCACAAACCCGTTTCCGGCCTGGTCGAACTGCTCTACTGATCCCGCTCAGGATCCCCGTTCATGTGAGGCCCAGATGGTTCAGATCGCCACCGGCGCGGCGCGCCCCGAACGCAGCTTCATGCGCTTGTCCGCAGACTTCTTCGCGCCGCAGCCGACGTCATCGTCCGAGCTGCCCGATCCCGTACCGCTGGTGCGCAACCTCACCAACGGGGTTCTCGAGGCTCTCGCGGGGGTTCGCGACATCGATCAGCTCGCACGGTGGATGACCGAGGACACCTACCGCGCGATTCTGACGCGTGTGAACCTCGCCACCCGCGCCCGTAGCGCGCGAGGCGTCGCCGCCGCACGCCCCGTGCACTCCATCCTCAGCGTGCACCACTCGGAGCCCGCCGATGGCGTCGTCGAGGCGGTCGTGGTCGTCGCCGGTCCCGCACGTACCCGCGCAGTCGCCATCCGCCTGGAGGGCATGGATCGGCGCTGGCGGGCCACCTCGCTCGCGCTCCTGTGAGAATGCTCTCATCGCCCGCGGGTTGGGTTGCTGAACGCCGGTCGCGGGTGACCGGCCGGCGCCCGCACTACTGGCGGTAGGACGCCAGGAAGTTGCCGAGACGCTCGATGGCCTCCGAGATCACCCGGGCCTCCGGGAGGGTCACGATCCGCAGGTGATCCGGGGTCGGCCAGTTGAAGCCCGTCCCGGGCACGAGCAGGATGTGCTCGGCCACGAGGAGATCGTGTACGAGCTTCGCGTCGTCGCGGATCTCATGCACCTCCGGGTCCAGCCGCGGGAACGCGTACAGCGCGCCGGCGGGCTTGACGCAGGACACTCCCGGAATCGCCTCCAGGCCCTCCCACGCCGCATCCCGCTGCTCGTGCAGGCGCCCGGTCGGAGCGATCAACGCGTCGATCGACTGAACGCCCGACAGCGCCGCCTGAACCGCATGCTGCGCGGGAACGTTCGGGCACAACCGCGTGGACGCGAGCAGGTTGATGCCCTCGAGGAAGCCGCGCGCGTGCTGGCGCGGTCCGGTGATCACCATCCACCCGCTGCGGTACCCGGCGACACGGTAGGTCTTGGACAGACCGTTGAAGGTGAGGCAGAGAAGATCGGGCGCGAGCGTCGCCAGCGGGATGTGGCGAGCGCCGTCGAACAGGATGCGGTCGTAGATCTCGTCGGCCAGCAGCAGGAGCGAGTGCTCGCGGGCCAGTTCCACGATCTGTGTGAGCACCTCGCGGGTGTACACCGCCCCCGTCGGGTTGTTGGGGTTGATCACGACGATCGCCTTGGTGCGATCGGTGATCTTGGAACGGATGTCCTCGATGTCGGGCTGCCAGCCGTTCTGCTCGTCGCAGACGTAGTGCACGGGCGTGCCGCCGCCGAGGCTCGTCATCGCCGTCCACAGCGGGTAGTCCGGTGCGGGGATGAGAACCTCGTCACCCTCGTCCAGCAGAGCCTGCATCGTCATCGTGATCAGCTCGGAGACGCCGTTGCCGAGATAAACATCGTCGGGGGTGAAAGAGGGAAAGCCCGGCTCCTGCTCATACCGGTACACCACGGCGCGGCGCGCGGACATGATGCCCTTGCTCTCGCTGTACCCGTGCGCGGAAGGGATCGCGTCGATCATGTCGCGCACGATCTGGAACGGCGCATCGAAACCGAAGACCGCGGGGTTTCCCGTGTTGAGCTTCAGGATCGTGTGCCCTTCAGCCTCGAGCCGGTCGGCCTCCACCAGGGCCTCGCCGCGGATCTCGTAGAGGACATCCTTCAGCTTCCGGGACTGATCGAGGGGGCGCAGCGAACTCATCCGATCAGGATAGTCCGGGCGGGGCCGGGCCAATCCGCATCCGCTGGCACGACTGGCGGTCCCCGCACGTCATTCGACGGTTCTCACACAATCGCCGCCGATACGGTGAAGGGGTAACACCCCTTACCCGAAGGACTCCCATGGCCGCACGCGATCATCTCGACGACACCTCCAAACGCATCATCGAACAGCTTCAGGAGAACGGGCGCCGCTCCTACGCCGAGATCGGCAAGGCCGTGGGGCTCAGCGAGGCTGCCGTGCGACAGCGGGTGCAGCGGTTGACGGATTCGGGGATCATGCAGGTCGTCGCCGTCACCGACCCGATGCGGCTCGGCTTCCACCGCCAGGCGCTCGTGGGCCTGCGCGTCAGCGGCGACACCCGCGCCGTCGCCGCCGAACTCGAGCAGATCTCCGCCGTCGACTACCTCGTGCTCACCGCGGGAAGCTTCGACATCCTGATCGAGGTGGTCTGCGCGTCCGATCAGGACCTCGCCGATCTGCTCAACGCCCGCATCCGGACGATCCCGGGCGTCATCTCCTCGGAGACGTTCGTCTATCTCGAGGTGCGCAAGCAGTCGTTCGACTGGGGCACGCCCTGAACGAGCGAGCGCCCCGCATCCTGCGGGGCGCTCGCTTCTCTCACTTCTTCTTCGCTCTGCGCTGCGCCCGGTTCTGG
>JASCPH010000024.1 GCA_029959545.1 Microbacteriaceae bacterium PS02066
GGCGAGGCGCGCGCGCCCCACGTGCGAGTGACGGCGGGTCTCATCGCCGCCGGCGACGCCCAGGGGGCAGCGGCCGCCCTCGCCGCCGCCGCGCGCGCGAGCGCTCGCTGACAACGAGATACATCGCTGGGCGGATGCGGGTCCCGCCGGCGCCCGCGTAGCGTGTCAGGGTGTTCCGCCGCCTCTCACCCGTGCAGTCGCTCGTCGACGCGTTCATCGCGTTCGGGTTCTTCGGGGTCACTGGCTTCCTGTTCTACACGCCCTCCTCGGGCGACCAGGTGTGGGGCGTGCTGGTGTCGCTCGGCATGGCCGTGGCGCTGGGGCTGCGCCGATTCTCGCCGTTCCTGGCATTGGCCGTCGCGTGGGCGACCGCCCTCGCGCAGATGGCGATGGGCCTGCAGCCCATGCTCAGCAACGTCGCGATCTTCGTCGTGCTCTACGCGACCGCGGCCTATGGGACGCGGCTGCTGTTCTGGCTCGGGTTCTCCTCCGCGGTCGCCGGCTCCGCGGCCATCGCGATCTACCTCGTCTTCGTCAACTCCTACGTCGTCTCGTCGGGCCTGGACTGGCGCAACCTGCCGCTGGCCGTTTTCATCATGCTCGCGGCGCTGTTCGCCCTCGGGCTCTCGTGGACAGCGGGCGCGCTGGTGCGCACCGCGGCACGCGCCAGAGAGACCCGGCAGGCGAGGGACGCGGCGCGCGCGCAGGTGGCGATCGAGTCCGAGCGGATGCGGATCGCCCGCGACATGCACGACATCGTGGCGCACTCCCTCGCGGTGGTGATCGCCCAGGCCGACGGCGCCCGATACGCCGCAGCGGCCGACCCGGCCGCTGCGACCACGGCGCTCGGGACGATCTCGTCCACGGCGCGTTCGGCGCTGACGGATGTGCGCCTGCTGCTCACCCAGCTGCGCCACCAGCAGGGCGCCGGCCCCCAGCCGACGCTCGCAGACCTCGACGCCCTGTTCGCCCAGGTCCACGCGGCGGGGGTCGATCTGCGGGTGCAGATCGCGCCGGTGCCGCCGCAGGATGTGCCGGCGGCCGTGCAGCTCGCCGTGTTCCGCATCCTGCAGGAGGCCCTCACCAACGCCCTGCGCCACGGCGACGGCCCGGTCGAGGTCTGGCTCGCGTGGCAGAGTGATCACGTGCGAGCAACCGTGCGCAACGCGCTGCGTCCCCCCTCTCGTGAGCCGCAGCGGATGCTCGAGGACGCCGGCGGGCACGGTGTCGTCGGGATGCGCGAGCGCGCGCAGCTCGTGGGCGGAACCCTGTTCGCCGGCGCCACCGACGAGGGCTTCGTCGTCGACGCGTACCTGCCGATCGGGGCCGCCGCATGAGTGCTCCGGTGCGTGTCGTCCTCGTCGACGACCAGGCGCTCTTCCGCGCCGGGATCCGCATGCTGGTGGATTCTCAGCCCGATCTGAGCGTGGTGGGCGAGGCCGGCGACGGCGTCGAGGCGATCGAGGTGGTGCGCCGGGAGCGTCCCGACGTCGTGCTGATGGACATCCGCATGCCCCGCCTCGACGGCCTCGCGGCCACGGCGAAGCTGCTGCGCGACGCCGATGCGCCCCGCATCGTGATGCTGACGACCTTCGACCTCGACGAGGCGGCGGCGCGCGCCATTCGTGAGGGCGCCAGCGGGTTCCTGCTCAAGGACGCCGACCCCGAGTTCCTCCTCGCAGCCATCCGCACGGTGCACGCGGGATCCGCCGTCATCGCCGCGAGTGCCACGCGCGACCTGTTCGCGCAGTTCTCGCCCCCGCCCGTCGCGACACCGCCCGCGTGGCAGGCGCTGACGGACCGCGAGCGGGAGATCTTCGCGCTCGCCGCCCGCGGCCTCTCCAACGCCGAGATCGCGGAGCGGGAGTTCCTGTCGGAGGCGACCGTGAAGACCCACATCAGCCGCATCCTCGCCAAGCTCGCCCTGCGCGATCGGGTGCAGCTCGTCGTCTTCGCCTTCGAGCACGGCCTCGTCTGACCCTCCGCTCCCGCCTACGGGTGCCCCCGCTGGTACCCGAGTTGCGTCGCAGTTGCGCAGATGCGCCACTTTCCCGCATCCGCCACAGTCATTCACTGTCGCGGATGCGGAAAAGTGTGGCGCTCACGGCACGGGCCGCCTCGCCCCGCTGCCCCGCCGCCCCGCTTCCCGGCCCCTGCGCCCCGCCCTGTGTCCCGGCCCACCATCCCCGCGCTCCGGCGAATCATCCGCCAGAAGGATGCGGATACGCCCGGCGGGCGACGCGGCCGATGCCGCCCGATTCATAGCGTCGGAGACATGCACATCTCCTCCAGAGAACTCGGCCTCGCCGCGCGTGTCTCGCGGCTCATGAAGACCTATGGCAGCGGCGCGGGTGCCGTCCGCGCCCTCGACGACGTCGCGGTCGGCATCCGCCGCGGCGAGTTCACCGCCATCATGGGCGCCTCCGGCTCGGGCAAGTCGACGCTCATGCACATCATGGCCGGCCTCGACGCCCCGACGAGCGGATCGGTGTGGATCGGCGACACCGACATCACCGGCCTCGGCGATCGCGAGCTGACCGTTCTCCGGCGCCGCCGGGTGGGCTTCGTGTTCCAGTCCTTCAACCTCGTGCCGACGCTCGACGTCATCGGCAACATCACACTGCCCTTCGATCTCGACGGCCGCCGCCCGTCGGCGATCGAGCGCGCGCGGATCGACATGCTCGTCGAGACGCTCGGGCTCCGCTCCCGTCTGACACACCGACCTCACGAGCTCAGCGGCGGACAGCAGCAGCGTGTGGCGATCGCCCGTGCGCTCGCCACGGCGCCCGATCTGCTCTTCGCCGACGAGCCGACCGGCAACCTCGACTCCCGCACCGGACGCGAGGTCCTGGCTCTGCTCGGCGCGGCGAGCCGCGAGCACGGGCAGTCGATCGCGATGGTCACGCACGACCCGATCGCCGCGAGTCACGCCGACCGCGTGATCTACCTCGGCGACGGCCGCGTCGTCGCCGACCACCGCGGGCAGAGCGCCGAGCAGATCGCCGCGTTCATGCTCGCCGCGGAGCAGGGAGCGGTCGCGTGAGCGCCGCCGTCCTCGCCGCGGGCCCGGCACGCACCGCGCCGCTGTCGTGGCTACGTGAGCGCGGGATGGGGGCGAGCATCCTCGTCTCCGCCATCTCCACGGCGTTCGGCGTCGTCCTCATCTCCGCCACCGGGTACATCGCGGCCCTCCTGCGCGCGGATCCGTACATCGGCGACAGCGGGACTCTGGCCTTCGTGCTCAGCTTCCTCACCGTCCTGCTGGTGGGCGTCGCGGTCTACGTCGCGGCGGTCGTCACGGCCAACACCTTCGCCACGGTCGTGGCCGGCCGCACGCGCCGGATCGCCCTCCTGCGCCTCATCGGCGCGTCTGCGCGTTCGCAGCGCACGGAGCTCGCGCGACAGGGCCTCGTCGTAGGCGCGATCGGAGCGCTTCTGGGCCTCGTCGGCGGAACGCTGGTGGCGGTCATCGGAGTAGGCACGGCCGATTGGATGCTGGGCCTCGACATCTCCTTCACGCCCGTGGAGCCGATGCTCGTGGTCCCCGCGGTGATCGTCGCGCTGACCACGTGGGCTGCCGCATGGGCGGGATCGCGGCGGGTGCTCACCGTCACGCCGCTCGAGGCCCTCGGCGGGTCAGTGGAGGCGCCCTACGCCCGCGCCGCGCGGCGCACGGGACGCAACGTCTCGGCGCTCGTCCTGCTGGTGCTGGGTGCGCTCCTGCTCGGCGGCGGAATCGCGTACGGCCTCGTCAGCCCCGCAGGCGTCATCATCGCCTTCTTCGGCGGCGTGCTCTCCTTCACCGGGCTGGCGCTCGGCGCCACGCTCTTGATGCCGCCCGTCCTGCGTCTGGTCGGCTCGGTCTTCGGTCGTTCGGCCATGTCGCGACTGGCGGCGCAGAACGCGCTGCGCTACCCCGAGCGCGCGAGCCGGATGGCGATCGGTGTCGTCATGGGTGTCACCCTCATCACGATGTTCGCCGTCGCGATCGCCTCGACGAAGGCCGTCTTGACCGCGGCCGGCGGCGGTGTCCTGGACGACGACATGTCGCGCGTGCTCGACACCTTCTCCGCCGTCATGATGGGGCTCGTGGCCGTGTCCGCCGTGATCGCGGGTGTGGGTCTGGTCAACCTGCTGACGCTGGGTGTGGTGCAGCGGCGTCGGGAACTCGGCCTGTTGCGCACCCTCGGGGTCTCGAACGCGCAGCTGCGCGCGATGGTGCTGCGCGAGGCCGCCCACATCACGATCGCGGCCACCGTCACCGGGCTGCTGCTCGGCATCGTCTACGGGTGGGCCGGGGCCCAGTCGTTGCTGGGCTCCGTTCCGATCGATCCGACCCGTCCGCCCGAGCCCACCTTCGTGCTGCCGGCCATCCCGCCGGTCCCCGTGCTTGTGATCGTCGCGGCGACGACCGTGCTGACCCTCGTCGCGGCCGTCGTGCCGACCCGGCTCGCCACGCGCGTCGCCCCCATCGAGGCGCTCGCCGAGGCGTGAGCCGTGAGGCGGGCCCGTGCCGGAGCGTGCGGGCCCGCTCAGACCGCGGCGGCGGCTTCCGGATCGTGCGCCCAGGAGGGCGCGAGCGCGCGGATGCGGGAGGCCCGCCACTGCCACGTCGCCCACAGCACCGGCCAGAACAGCGGGGCGGTCCGACCCTCGATCACGAGCCGCTCGCGCCAGAGCGTGCGGCCGTATCCCGCGGGGCTCACCGCCATCTGGTGGTCCCACACGTCCAGCGACGCGAGGGGACCGGTCAGCGGCGCCCCCGAGTCGCGGAAGATCCGCACCGGGCCGCGGAGCTCGTCGACCGCGCGGTCGCTGACCGAGATGAGCTGCGAACCGAGGGGCAGCAGTCCGCCGGCGAAGAGCCCCACGGCGACGTCCTGGCCGCTCTCCCAGCTGGTCGGCAGCGGACTGAGGGGCTGCATGTCGATCAGCGGACCGTAGAGCTCTGCGACGGCGCGCGGCGAATGCAGCGCTCGCCAGGCCGCATCCGGATCGCAGTCGATGACGAACTTCAGCAGGATGCGCATGGCCCCAGTCTGCCCCGCGCGTCTCGCGACGTCACGCGGCTGGGCGCCGGGCCGGGCTCGTCCTAGTCTGGACGGATGCCCGAGACCGCCGACCAGTCGCGTTACCAGATCCGCTTCGAGTGGGGAGCTTCGGGGGTGCGCCGACTCGCCGCATCCGACGTGGTCGTGATCGTGGATGTGCTTTCCGCCTCGACCGAGGTCGTGGATGCGGTCGCCGCCGGTCGCGCGGTCCCACTGGCGGAGACGGGGGTCGCGGGTCTCGCCGTCGTCGCGAACGATGCGGGTGCCCTCGTGCTGCTCGGCGCGCTGCGCAACGCGGCGTCCGTCGCCGCAGCGGTGCTGGCGGAGCAGCAGCGTCGCGGCGCGCGCACCTCAGTCGCGGTGATCGCCGCGGGAGATGCGGATGCGGCCGGCTGGCGCGCCGCGGTCGAGGACCAGCTCGGCGCGGGTGCCGTGATCGACGCGCTCGGTTCTCTCGGGCTCGACCACACCTCGCCCGAGGCGGCCGCAGCGTGCGAGTCGTTCCGCGGCCTTCAGAGCGCGGTGCGGCATCTGCTGACGGCGAGTGCGAGCGGTCAGACGCTGCTCGAGACGGGGGAGCGCGAGGCGGTCCTGGCTGCCGCGACGCTCGATGCCGTATCCGTGGTCCCGGTGCTGCGGGACGGCGTCTTCGTCGCAGCCTGAGGCCTCAGCGCGGCGTCGAGGCTGCCATCCGTGCCGCACGCGTGATCTCGCGCCGGGTCCAGGTGAACGCGAAGCGCGGGTCGTAGCGCGCAGCGCAGCTCGCGCAGGAGGTCGGACGGGTCGCCTTGCGGTGTCGGTAGACGACGTGTCCGTTGGGGCACACGCCTACCCAGGGAGCGAGGTCGGTGGCCGTCTCGCCGTGGTGGGTCGCGCCGCCGACGTATCCGAGCTCGCGGGCGACGCGCTTCCACGCCGGCCCGTGCCCTGCGGCGGAGCCCGCCAGTGCGTGCGCGACCTCATGCAGGAGCGTCTGGTGGTTGGTGTCGTCGTCGTAGCGGGCGCTCAGATAGCGCGACAGGCTGATGCGGCGCTTCGTGTAGTCGCAGAGACCGGCGCGACGTTTTGCGTTGTCGAAACCGAAGCTCCAGCCGTCATCGAGGTGCAGGGCGATCAGGGCCTCCGCCCAGACGCGCACGCGCTGCAGATCCGACATGGGACGAGCGTAGATCGAGCCGCGGACAGTGGGGCGGCTCAGCTGGCGACGCTCGCCGCGATGCGGCGGCGATCGACTGTGTCGATGGCGAGAAGCGTCGTCTCCAGCTGCTCTTCCGGCGCCCCGGCCTGCTGGCGCAGGAACAGCGTGCGCTTGAAGTCGGCGCGGGCCGCATCCAGGTCTTCGCCGTCCAGGTGCACCTTGCCGCGGTGCTGGTAGGCGAAGGCGGCGATGCCGGCCCACCCCTGGCCCTCGGCTTCTTCGGCGCAGGTCGTGAGCTCGTGGGCCGCGGCGCCGAGCTGGCCTCGCTCCTGCTGCACCGTGGCGTGCAGGATGCGGGCGCGCAGCAGATCCTTGCGGGTGCCGGCCATGCGCGCGGTGCGCACCGTCTGTTCGGCCACGAGGAGCGCCTCGTCGAGCTGGCCGGTGACCTTCAACAGCCAGACGCGCTCCATCAGCGAGGCGAGGCTGCGCTGGGAGCCGATCTCCTCGAGCCGCTCCAGGCATTCCCGCTCGTCGACGATCTCACGCAGCGTCTCCGGGTGGTGCCCCCTGATATAGCTCACGTTGCTCCCTTCGTGCCGGCGCCGCATCCAGTGTCGCCGACCTCTGCCGCCGGGCGCTTCAGGCACGCCGCGTCGGCCCGCCCCCACCTTCCCGCACCGCGCGCACCCCGCTCGGTCGGCCCCCACTTTTCCCGCGAGACCGCATCTTCGGCACGAGATCGCGGGTAATGACAGTGATCTCGTGCTCGAAATGCAGTCTCGCGGTCTGTGCGAACCTCAGAGCTCGAAGAGGGAGGCGGCGGGCTTGGGTGAGGGGGTGGCGGTCGCATCCGTCGCGGGGACCGCGCCGCGCACGAACTCGTCGAGCTCCGCGCCGATCGCGACCTTCGCCGGATGCGGTCCCGCCGCCATCAGGCGCGGCAGCCATGCCGTCGGCAGGGGCGCGGCGGATGCGGCGAGCACGAGGTTGCCGAAGCGTCGCCCCTTGAGCGTCTGCACCTCGGCGAGCAGGGCGATCTCCGGGAGCACCTCCCGCACGGTCGCCACCTGACGTCGGGCGAAGGCGAGGCCCGCGCCGTCGGCGACGTTGACGAGAAGCACGCCGTCCGCGGCGAGCAGGTGCGCGGCCTCGCGGTAGAACTCCACGGTGGTCAGGTGGGCGGGCGTCTGGGCCCCGGCGTAGACGTCGGACACGAGGAGGTCGACGTTGCCCGCCAGCGAGTCGGGCAGCCGTGCGAGCCCCGCCCTGGCGTCCCCGATGCGCACCCGGATCTGCGCGCCACGCGGCAGCGGGAGGTTCGTGCGCACCAGGTCGACGAGCGCCTGCTCGAGTTCGATGACCTGCTGACGGGAACCGGGGCGCGTGTGGGCGATGTAGCGGGGGATCGTGAGAGCGCCCCCGCCGAGATGCACCGCGGTGAGCGGCTGACCGGGCAGCCGCAGCTGGTCGATGACGGCCGCCATCCGTCCGATGTACTCGAAGTGCAGGTGGGTCGGATCGTCGAGGTCGACGTGAGACTGGGGGGTGCCGGCGACATCGAGCTCGAATCCGCTCGTGAACGACGAGGGCGCGATGCGGGCGATCGAACCGTCCGACAGTCTCGCCTCCGGATGCGAGACGTGCTCGTAGCGCGCGCGGGCCATGACTCCACAGTACGGCGGCACTACCGTGTGCACATGCCCTCGATCGATCTGAACGCGGACCTCGGCGAGATCGTCGAGGGCGAGCCGACCGCGGACGACGCGGCGATGTTCGCGGTCGTCTCCAGCGCCAGCGTCGCGTGCGGCGGCCACGCCGGCGACCCTGACGCGATGCGCGCCGCGGTCGCGCTCGCCGCGGCGCGGGGCGTCGCCATCGGGGCGCACCCCTCGTATCCCGATCGCGCCGGATTCGGGCGACAGGCCCTGCAGATCGCGCCCGCCCGGCTGCGAGGCGAACTCGCCGCACAGCTGGGCACGCTGCGCGCAGCCGGTGCCGACATCCGCTACGTGAAGCCGCACGGAGCGCTGTACCACGCCGCGGGCAGCGATCCGCAGACAGCGTCGGCGGTCGTCGCCGAAGTCGCAGCCCTCGCCGCCGAACTCGGCCGGCCCGTGCCCGTGCTGGGACTCGGAGAACGCCTGCGCGACGCGGCGGCGGATGCGGGCGTCCCGTTCTTCGACGAGGCGTTCCTCGACCGCGGGTACCTGCCGAACGGCACGCTCGTGCCCCGGGGTATGCCGGGGGCCTTGCTCCACGACCCCCACGAGGTCGCCCAGCGGGCGGTGCGCCTGGCGACCACGGGCGAGGTCGTCGCGGTCGACGGCTCCGTCGTGCGCACCGAGGCGGTCTCCCTGTGTCTTCACGGCGATACTCCTGAAGCGGTGGAGATGGCCGTGGCCGTGCGCACCGCACTGGCGGCGGCGGGGGTCGAGGTGCGGGCGCCGTGGTGACCGAGGGGCGGCGCATCCTGCCCTTCGGGGCGGGCGGCCTGCTCATCGAGCTCGACGACCTGGATGCGGCACTGGGCCTGCACGCGGCGCTTGCCGCATCCGCTCCGGACGGCGTCGAAGAGCTGATCCCCGCGGCGCGGACGGTGCTCGTCCGCTTCGACCCGCGCCGCGTCGCGGCGGCGACGCTGCGGGCGTGGATCGCGGCGGCGGATGCGGTCGCGCCCCGGACGGACGGCGACGCCCCGGAGGTGACGATTCCCACCGTCTACGACGGCATCGACCTGGCCGACGCGGAGCGCTGGGCGGGCATGTCGCCCACGGAGCTGGTCGAGCGGCATGTGCGCACGCCCTGGCGGGTCGCGTTCACGGGGTTCGCGCCCGGATTCGCCTATCTCGTGGGGGAGGGATGGGACCTCGACATCCCGCGCCTCGACGCCCCCCGCGCGCGTGTGCCCGCCGGCGCCGTCGCGCTCGCCGCGGGGTTCACGGGCACCTACCCGCGGGCGACGCCCGGCGGATGGCGGCTCATCGGCACGACGACAGCCCTGCTGTTCGATCCGGATGCGGCCGTCCCGGCGCTACTGACCGCCGGGACGCGCGTGCGCTTCCGATCCGAGCGGGCGCGCGTCGAGCTTCCTGTATCGCCGCCGGCGGCGGTCACGGGCGCGCCGGCGCTGCGTATCGAGGCATCCGGTCCGCTCGCCACGATCCAGGACCTCGGGCGGTCCGGCGCCGGTGCGATGGGGATCGCCGTGTCCGGAGCGGCCGATCGTCGCGCGGCCGCCCTCGCCAATCGTCTCGTCGGCTCAGCGCACACGGCCGCGGTCGTCGAGATCCTGCTGGGGCCGTTCCGGGCAACGGCGCTCGCCGATCGATGGATCGCGGTGACGGGCGGCCTGGGTGCGATACGCATCGACGGCAGGGATGCGCACCCGCACCGCGCGCTGTTCTGGCCCGCGGGCTCGGTGCTCGAGATCGGCCCCCTCGCCTCGGGCCTGCGCGCCTATCTCGCGGTGCGCGGCGGCATCGACGTGCCCCGCAGGGCAGGCTCCCGCGCGACCGATACCCTCGCCGGCCTCGGTCCCGCCCCGCTCGCGGCGGGCGACGAGCTCCCCACCGGGGCGGAGGTCGCGGGCGAGGTGCCGCCGATCGACGCGGTCCCGTGGACGGCGCCCGCCCCCGGCGACGTGACCCTGGAGGTGGTGCCGGGGCCGCGTGCCGACTGGTTCGCGGCCGACGCCGGGCGGACGCTGTACGCCGGCCCGTGGCACGTGTCCGCGGACGCCGATCGCATCGGCGTCCGCCTGGAAGGGCCCGGCCTGATCCGCATCCGCGCGGGAGAGCTGGCGAGCGAGGGCATGATTCCGGGAGCGCTGCAGGTGCCGCCGGACGGACGACCGGTCGTGCTCGGGGTGGACGGTCCGGTCACCGGCGGGTATCCGGTCATCGCCGTCGCCACGGCCGACTCCCTGGGCCGGCTCGCGCAGGCGAGGCCCGGCACCCGGGTGCGGATCAGACCCGTCGGATGAGCGCTGACGGGTCGACGCGCGGTTATACCGCAGGTCGCGAAACTCGTCAAGAATTCCGCTGGACACGGCGCGTCATCTGACATATAGTTGGTCTTTGCGCTCCCTCCTCCCATGCCCTCATATGGTGGTCGGCCTGCGTACGTGCCCCCGCAGATAGCGGCGTGCGGTGCGAACGCGTCGGGAAGATCGAGCACTCCATCTGACATCAGAATCACGAGCCCCCGCCCGGGCCCATGGAGGTTATCCCTTGGCTGCCGCGCCCCACGCAAGCACCCCCACCACCAAGACCCCCAAGAACGGACGCGGCGCTTCGCGTCTGTCCTTCGCGAAGATCACCGACACGCTGACGGTCCCCGACCTTCTCGCGCTGCAGACGGAGTCCTTCGACTGGCTCGTCGGCAACGACGCCTGGAAGGCACGCGTCGCCGAGGCCCAGGCCGCCGGTCGCACCGATGTGCCGGCCACGAGCGGTCTCGAGGAGATCTTCGAGGAGATCTCCCCGATCGAAGACCTCAGCGAGACGATGCAGCTGAGCTTCACGAACCCCTACCTCGAGCCCGAGAAGTACTCCATCGAGGAGTGCAAGGAGCGCGGCAAGACGTACGCGGCCCCGCTCTACGTCGAGGCCGAGTTCATGAACCACCAGACCGGTGAGATCAAGACGCAGACGGTCTTCATGGGCGACTTCCCGCTCCAGACCGACAAGGGCACGTTCATCATCAACGGCACCGAGCGCGTCGTCGTGTCGCAGCTCGTGCGTTCGCCCGGTGTGTACTTCGACCGCGTCGCCGACAAGACGAGCGACAAGGACATCGTCTCGGCCCGCGTCATCCCCAGCCGCGGTGCCTGGCTCGAGTTCGAGATCGACAAGCGCGACCAGGTGGGCGTGCGCATCGACCGCAAGCGCAAGCAGTCGGTCACCGTCTTCCTGAAGGCGCTCGGCCTGTCCAGCGAAGACATCATGAACGAGTTCGCGGGCTTCAGCTCGATCGAGGAGACCCTCGAGAAGGACACGATCCTCACCAAGGAAGACGCGCTGCGCGACATCTACCGCAAGCTCCGTCCGGGTGAGCAGGTCGCCGCCGAGGCCGCGCGTGCGCTGCTGGACAACTTCTACTTCTCGTCCAAGCGCTACGACCTGGCCAAGGTCGGTCGCTACAAGATCAACCAGAAGCTGGGTCTCGACACCCCGCTGACCGACTCGGTGCTCACGGTCGACGACATCGTCGCGACCATCAAGTACCTCGTCCGCCTCCACCGCGGCGACACGACCTTCGAGGGCGTGCGCGCCGGCAAGAAGGCGGAGATCCGCATCGACGTCGACGACATCGACAACTTCGGCAACCGCCGCATCCGCGCGGTCGGCGAGCTCATCCAGAACCAGGTCCGCACGGGTCTGTCGCGCATGGAGCGCGTCGTCCGCGAGCGCATGACCACGCAGGACATCGAGGCGATCACGCCCCAGACCCTGATCAACGTGCGTCCTGTCGTCGCGGCGATCAAGGAGTTCTTCGGAACCTCGCAGCTGTCGCAGTTCATGGACCAGAACAACCCGCTCGCGGGTCTGACCCACAAGCGTCGCCTGTCGGCGCTGGGCCCCGGTGGTCTGTCGCGTGAGCGTGCCGGCGTCGAGGTCCGTGACGTCCACCCCTCGCACTACGGCCGCATGTGCCCGATCGAGACGCCGGAAGGCCCGAACATCGGTCTGATCGGTTCGCTCGCCTCCTTCGCGCGCATCAACGCGTTCGGGTTCATCGAGACCCCGTACCGCCGCGTCGTCAACGGTCGCGTCACCACCGACATCGACTACCTCACCGCCAGCGAGGAGAACGACTTCATCGTCGCCCAGGCCGGTGCCGAGCTCGACGCCGAAGGCTCCTTCACGCAGGACCGCGTGCTGGCCCGTCGCGGTCAGGGTGGCGAGGTCGACCTGTTCCCGGTCGACGAGATCGGCTACATGGACGTCTCCCCGCGCCAGATGGTGTCGGTCGCGACCTCGCTGATCCCCTTCCTCGAGCACGACGACGCGAACCGCGCCCTCATGGGTGCGAACATGCAGCGCCAGGCCGTGCCGCTGGTTCGCAGCGAGTCCCCCGTGGTCGGAACCGGTATGGAGGGCTACGCCGCCGTCGACGCCGGTGACGTCGTCACCGCCAAGCGTTCCGGTGTGGTGGCCGAGGTCTCCGCCGACGTCGTCACCATCCAGACGGATGAGGGCGGCACCGACGACTACTTCCTGCGCAAGTTCGACCGCTCCAACCAGGGCACGTCGTACAACCAGCGCGTGGTGGTCTCCGCCGGTGAGCGCATCGAGGCCGGCGAGGTCATCGCCGACGGTCCCGCGACCGAGAACGGCGAGCTCGCCCTCGGCAAGAACCTGCTCGTCGGGTTCATGACGTGGGAGGGTCACAACTTCGAGGACGCGATCATCCTCAGCCAGGAGCTCGTGAAGGACGACACCCTCTCCTCGATCCACATCGAGGAGTACGAGGTCGACGCCCGCGACACGAAGCTCGGCAAGGAGGAGATCACGCGCGACCTGCCGAACGTGAGCCCCGACCTGCTGAAGGACCTGGACGAGCGCGGCATCATCCGCATCGGTGCCGAGGTCCGCCCCGGCGACATCCTCGTCGGCAAGGTCACGCCCAAGGGTGAGACCGAGCTTTCCGCCGAGGAACGCCTGCTGCGCGCGATCTTCAACGAGAAGAGCCGCGAGGTCCGTGACACCTCCCTGAAGGTGCCCCACGGCGAGCAGGGCACGATCATCGCCGTCAAGGAGTTCAACGCCGAGGACGGCGACGACGAGCTCGGCTCCGGCGTCAACCGCCGCGTCGTGGTCTACATCGCCCAGAAGCGCAAGATCACCGAGGGCGACAAGCTCGCCGGCCGCCACGGCAACAAGGGCGTCATCGCGAAGATCCTCCCCGTCGAGGACATGCCCTTCCTCGCCGACGGCACGCCGCTCGACGTCATCCTCAACCCGCTCGGTATCCCCGGTCGAATGAACTTCGGCCAGGTCCTCGAGCTCCACCTCGGCTGGATCGCCCAGCAGGGTTGGAAGGTCGAGGGCAACCCGGAGTGGGCCGCGAACCTGCCGAAGGAGGCCTTCGAGGCCCCCGCCGGCACCAAGGTCGCCACCCCGGTGTTCGACGGTGCGTTCGAGTCGGAGATCGCGGGTCTGCTCGACTCGACGAACCCCACCCGTGACGGCGTGCGACTGATCGACTCCAGCGGTAAGACCACGCTGTTCGACGGTCGCAGCGGAGAGCCCTTCCCGGCACCGATCTCCGTCGGCTACATGTACATCCTGAAGCTGCACCACCTCGTGGACGACAAGATCCACGCGCGCTCGACCGGTCCGTACTCGATGATCACGCAGCAGCCGCTGGGTGGTAAGGCGCAGTTCGGCGGCCAGCGCTTCGGTGAGATGGAGGTGTGGGCCCTCGAGGCCTACGGCGCCGCCTACGCGCTGCAGGAGCTCCTCACGATCAAGTCCGACGACATCCTCGGCCGCGTCAAGGTGTACGAGGCGATCGTCAAGGGCGAGAACATCCAGGAGCCCGGTATCCCCGAGTCCTTCAAGGTGCTCATGAAGGAGATGCAGTCGCTCTGCCTGAACGTCGAGGTCCTCTCGGCCGACGGTACGGCTGTCAACCTGCGCGACACCGATGACGACGCCTTCCGCGCGGCGGAGGAGCTCGGCATCAACATCTCCAGCCGGTTCGAGTCCTCGTCCATCGACGAGATCTGACCCCGGCTCACTCACCGAGATTTATTAGGCACACAGGAGAACCAGTGCTCGAATCCACCACTTTCGACCAGATCCGCATCGGGCTGGCCACGGCCGACGACATCCGTCGTTGGTCCTTCGGCGAGGTCAAGAAGCCCGAGACGATCAACTACCGCACCCTGAAGCCCGAGAAGGACGGTCTGTTCGGCGAGCAGATCTTCGGACCCTCGCGCGACTGGGAGTGCGCCTGCGGCAAGTACAAGCGCGTCCGCTTCAAGGGCATCGTCTGCGAGCGCTGTGGCGTGGAGGTCACCAAGAGCTCCGTCCGTCGCGAGCGCATGGGCCACATCGAGCTCGCCGCGCCCGTCACCCACATCTGGTACTTCAAGGGCGTCCCCTCGCGCTTGGGCTACCTGCTGGACATGGCACCGAAGGACCTCGAGAAGGTCATCTACTTCGCCGCGTACATGGTGATCTCCGTCGATGAGGAAGGCCGCCACCGCGACCTCCCCACCCACGAGAACAACCTGCGTCTCGAGATCAAGAACCTCGGCGACCGCCGCGACGCCCGTGTGGCCGCTCGTCTGGCCGCCCTCGAGGAGGAGCTCGCAACCCTCGAGGCCGAGGACGCCAAGGCCGACGCCAAGAAGAAGGCCAAGGATGCGGCCGAGAAGGAGATGGCTCTCATCCGCAAGCGCGGTGACGAGCAGATCGCCAAGCTCGAGCGCGTCTGGGAGGAGTTCCGCTCCCTCGAGGTCGGTGCCCTGAAGCCCGAGGACGAGATCTTCAACGAGCTCGTCGACCGCTTCGGTCAGTACTTCGAGGCCCACATGGGTGCGGAGTCGATCAAGCGCCGTCTGGAGAGCTTCGACCTGGCCGCCGAGGCCGAGAGCCTGCGCCTGCAGATCTCGGAGGGCAAGGGCCAGCGCAAGATCCGCGCGATCAAGCGCCTCAAGGTCGTCAACTCGTTCCTGTCGACCGGCATGTCGCCGGCGTCGATGGTCCTGGACGTCGTCCCGGTCATCCCGCCGGAGCTGCGCCCGATGGTCCAGCTCGACGGTGGCCGCTTCGCCACCAGCGACCTGAACGACCTCTACCGTCGCGTGATCAACCGCAACAACCGTCTTCGTCGTCTGATCGACCTCGGTGCCCCCGAGATCATCGTCAACAACGAGAAGCGGATGCTGCAGGAGGCCGTCGACGCGCTGTTCGACAACGGTCGTCGTGGTCGCCCCGTCACGGGTACCGGCAACCGCGCCCTCAAGTCCCTCAGCGACATGCTGAAGGGTAAGCAGGGTCGGTTCCGTCAGAACCTGCTCGGTAAGCGCGTCGACTACTCGGGTCGTTCGGTCATCATCGTCGGCCCGCAGCTGAAGCTGCACCAGTGTGGTCTGCCGAAGCAGATGGCGCTGGAGCTGTTCAAGCCGTTCGTGATCAAGCGCCTGATCGACCTCGGTCACTCGCAGAACATCAAGGCCGCCAAGCGCGCCGTCGAGCGTACGCGTCCCGAGGTCTGGGACGTGCTCGAGGAGATCATCCGCGAGCGCCCCGTGCTGCTCAACCGCGCCCCCACGCTGCACCGCCTCGGCATCCAGGCGTTCGAGCCGCAGCTCGTCGAGGGCAAGGCCATCCAGCTCCACCCGCTCGTGTGTGCCGCCTTCAACGCGGACTTCGACGGTGACCAGATGGCTGTGCACCTGCCGCTGTCGGTCGAGGCGCAGGCCGAGGCCCGCATCCTGATGCTCGCCTCGAACAACATCCTGAAGCCGTCGGACGGCCGTCCGGTCACCCTGCCCTCGCAGGACATGATCATCGGCCTGCACCACCTGACCACGGTCAAGGAGGGTGCCGTCGGTGAGGGCCGCGTGTTCGGTTCGGTCGGCGAGGCGATCCTGGCCAAGGACGAGGGCACCCTCGACCTGCAGGCCAAGGTCCGCATCCGCGTTCCCGGTCTGACCTTCCTCGAGGGCGAAGCCCCCGAGGGCTACGAGCGTCACGGTCTGGTCGACGCCTCGCTCGGTCAGGCGATCTTCAACGACACGCTCCCCAAGGGCTACCCGTTCGTCCGCGAGCAGGCCGACAAGGGCAAGCTGTCGCAGATCGTCAACAAGCTGGCCGAGGAGTACCCCAAGGTCGAGGTCGCCGCATCCCTGGACCGCATCAAGGACGCCGGCTTCTACTGGGCCACGCGTTCGGGTGTGACCGTCGCGCTCAGCGACGTGCTGACCCCGCCGAACAAGGCGGAGATCATCGCGGGCTACGAGAAGCAGGCCGCGAAGGTCCAGTCCCAGTACGAGAAGGGTCTCACCACCGACGCCGAGCGTCGTCAGGAGCTCATCAAGATCTGGACGGCTGCGACCGACGAGGTCCAGGCGGCCATGAAGAGCCACTTCCCGGCCGACAACACCATCAACCGGATGGTGAGCTCGGGTGCGCGTGGTAACTGGCTGCAGATCCGCAACATCGCGGGTATGCGAGGGCTCGTGAACAACCCGAAGGGTGAGATCATCGCCCGCCCGATCATCTCCTCGTACCGCGAGGGTCTGAGCGTGGCCGAGTACTTCATCGCGACCCACGGTGCCCGTAAGGGTCTCGCCGACACCGCTCTGCGTACCGCCGACTCGGGTTACCTCACACGTCGACTCGTCGACGTGTCGCAGGACGTCATCATCCGCGAGGAGGACTGCGCCACGACCAAGGGTCTGGAGCTGCCCATCGCCGCCGCGGGTGCCGACGGGGTGCTCATCAAGGACGCCAACGTCGAGAACTCGGTGTTCGCCCGTACGCTCGCCGCGGACGTGGTCAGCCCGAGCGGCGAGGTTCTCGCCGAGGCCGGGTCGGATGTGGGCGACGTGCTCATCAACCGCCTGGTCGAGGGCGGCGTCACCTCCATCAAGGTGCGCTCGGTCCTGACCTGCGACTCCGCCGTGGGTGTGTGCGCGAAGTGCTACGGCCGTTCGCTCGCGACCGGCAAGGTCGTCGACATCGGCGAGGCCGTCGGCATCATCGCGGCACAGTCGATCGGTGAGCCCGGTACCCAGCTGACGATGCGTACCTTCCACACCGGTGGCTCGGCCTCGGCCGAGGACATCACGCAGGGTCTGCCCCGCGTGCAGGAGCTCTTCGAGGCGCGTACCCCCAAGGGGTCCTCGCCCATCGCAGAGGCCGACGGACGCATCACGATCGAAGAGACCGAGAAGCAGAAGAAGGTCATCCTCACGCCCGACAACGGTGACGAGCCGCACGTCTACCCCGTGCTCAAGCGCGCCACCCTGCTCGTCGAGGACGGCCAGCGCGTCGAGGTCGGTCAGCCCCTCCAGGTCGGCACGCTCGACCCGAAGGAGATCATGCGCGTCATGGGTGCCCGCGAGGTGCAGAAGTACCTCGTCGGCGGTGTCCAGGGTGTGTACCGGTCGCAGGGTGTCCCGATCCACGACAAGCACATCGAGGTCATCGTCCGCCAGATGCTGCGCAAGGTCACCGTGGTCGACCACGGCGACACCACGCTGCTGCCCGGCGAGATGGTCGACTCGCGTCGCTTCATCGACATCAACCGTGCGTCCGTCGCCGAGGGCAAGCGCCCCGCGTCGGGCCGCCCGGAGCTGATGGGTATCACGAAGGCCTCGCTCGCGACCGAGTCGTGGCTGTCGGCCGCATCCTTCCAGGAGACGACCCGCGTTCTGACGCAGGCCGCCATGGAGGGCAAGAGCGACCCGCTCGTGGGCCTGAAGGAGAACGTGATCATCGGAAAGCTGATCCCCGCGGGGACCGGCCTGTCGAAGTACCGCAACGTCACGGTCGAGGCGACCGAAGAGGCCAAGAGCGAGCGGTACCCCAACCGCATCTTCGCCTCGGACGGTGCGTACAGCGACTCCGACCTGAGCTACGTCGACTTCGACAGCTTCTCGACGGACGACTTCACCCCCGGGACCTACAACTGACCCCGGACTGACGACGAAGGCCCCCGAGCTCCGGCTCGGGGGCCTTCGTCGTTCCCCGTCCGCATAGCGAGCGTTCGGCTCGCGCCAAGGCCGGCCGGTTACCGTGTCGGCATGCAGCTCGCCGTCCGCTCCTCAGGCTCCGGTGCGCGCACCGCGATCCTCATCCACGGCATCATGTCCGATTCGCGGGCGTGGCACCGTGTGAGCGACGACCTCGAGGATGCGGGTTTCCGCGTGCTGGCCGTAGACCTCGCCGGACACGGCCGGAGCCCCCGGGCTCGGAGCTACTCGCCCGCCGCCTGGGCCGAGGATGTCGTCGAGACGTTGGAACCCGTGCTCGCGCACGCGCCGGATCTGATCGTCGGGCACTCCCTCGGAGCGCTCGTCGCGAGCATCGTGGCCGAGCGCCTCGCACCCCGTGCCGCCGTCTACGTCGACCCCGCCTTCGCCTTCCCGAGGGGCGTGCGCGGGCTCGCGTACAAGCTGGCGTTCGCCATCGCACCCAAGCCGCGGCGGCGGATGCTACGCCGGATGAACCCCGGCTGGAGCACGCAGGACATCGACCTAGAGCTGTCATCGCTGCAGGTCTGGGACAAGCGCACGATCCTCGGACTCGCCGACACCCGCGCGCTCGTCGCGCCGCGTCGACCCCGGCAGCCGAGTCTGGTCGTGCTGGCGGAGAAGAGCCTGCTGATCACCCGTACCGTCGCCGCGGCGATGCGCGGTGACGGGCTCACGGTCACGGTGCTGCCGGGGTCGGGACACACCGTCTTCCGTGACGACCACGCGGGATTCATGGGACTCGTCCACGGCTGGATCGCCGATCACGTTCCCGCCCGCGCCTGACGCCGCGTGCCGCTGCCGCGCTTCGCCGGATGCGACGCGTAGCGTGGATCGGGGAGGTCGGGGTGGCACGGATCGGCGGGCGCAACAGCTTCATGGCATGGGTCGTGGGGCTCGGAAGTGCTGCCGTGGTGGCGGCGCTGGTGGTGCTTGCCGTCCCCGCGATCCCGGCGGGTGTCCAGATGGTCGGCGACACTCTGCGGTCCTCGACGTCCGCCCCCGTCGCCCAAGGGGAGGCGCCCGCCCCCGCCCCCACCTCGTCGACCCCGCTGTGCCAGGCCCTCTACACGGACGCGCTGTGGGCGCAACTGACCCAGCGTGCGGGCGGAGTGCCGGTACAGGACACGAGCGCGCCGCGCGTGTCCGCGACCACGCTGGCCGCCTCCCTGGCGCCTGAGGTGTCGGTCTCGTGCACGTTCACCGGCATCAACGCCGGCTCCATCGTGACGACGGTGGCGAAGGTGGATGCGGACGCCGCCCGTGTCGCGCGTGCGACCCTGGAGAGCGCAGGCTACGCGTGCAGCGACTTCGGCGACGGCGTGCGCTGTCGGTTGACGACGGCGGACAGCTCCGAGGATCAGGTCATCCGCGACGGCACCTGGCTGGCGAGCGTGTTCACGGGATGGCACCCCGATCGCTACACCGAACGGGTCGCGCTGCAGCTCTGGCCGAGCTGAGCGCGTTCAGCCGAAGACGCGCGAGATGACCGCATCCGTGTAGCCGGAAGGGGCGAGGCCGACGTACTGGGTGTCGATGAGCACGTCGTCGCGCCAGAACAGCGTCCGTCCGTCGTTGACCGGGTACTGCGGGTCGACCCACACCTTCTCGCACCGTGTGCCGTTGTTCGGCGTGTAGCACGTGAAGCCCTCGCCGACGAGAGCGTTGAGCATGTCGAGGGCGGGTCCGCGCGACTTCTTGGAGATGGTGGTCGTGAGCCGGCCGGTGTCGGTCGCAGGGCTGCCCCAGATGCAGGTGAGGCTTCCGTCGGCCTGGGCGCCGGCCGTTCCGAACGCCGGGTCGTTGAGCGGTACGTCGGCGAGCTGAGCGAGCACCGCGTCGGAGAGGATCTCGCGGCAGTCCGTCGGAATGGCGACAGGAGTCGCGGTGGGCGTGGCCGTCACCGTGGGAGTGGGCGTGCTCGAAGGCGGGGCATCGAGCGTCGAGCCCGTCGGTGCGGGTGCGGGATCCGGAGCGCAGGCCGCGAGAGCGAACAGCGCGAGAAGAGCCGACGAGGTCGTGAGGAGGGTGGTCTTCGTCCGCCGGCGCAGGGTCATGGGGTCAGGTTAGCCGCGGCGCGCGCCGCGCGCCTGACGCGGCCCGACGCGACCCGGCGTTACCCTCGGGAAGCGGATGTGCACCCCCGCTGAAGGAGCGACAGCGATGACCGAGCAGAAGACGCCCTCGGCCGGCGAACCCGTCGAGGAGCCGAACGTCGTCGTGGACGACGTCGTGGGCAACGCCAACGAGGCGCTGGCCGACGCGGAGGCCGCTCAGCGCACGGCGACCGGAGAGCAGGACGTCGCCGCGGAGCGTGCCGTCGAGGAGGACGTGGTGGTCGTCGAGACCCCGACCCCCGACGGCGAGCGTGTCGTCGAGGAGGTCGTGGTCACCGAGGCCGCGGCCGCCCAGCCCCGTGCCGACGACGACGTGCCCTGGTACGACCGCCCGGAGACCGTCCCCATGGACCCCGAGTCGGCTGCCACGATCACGGTCGCGGCCGGTGCCGCGCCGGTCGCCGCACCCGAGCCGACCTACGCGACCGCTGCGGCTCAGCCCATCTTCGTGCAGGCGCCCGAGGCGCCCCGCCCCCGGGGCAACCGCGGTGCCGCGGGTGCGATCGGCTTGCTCGCCGCCCTCGCCTTCGCCGTCCTGTCGTTCGGCGTGCTCTTCGCCGTCGGCTACTTCTACGGCGGTCTGGGAACCGTGGAGAACGACCCCGCCGAGCTCGCGCTCACCCTGATCGGCTCGTGGACCTTCTGGATGCCGGTGGTCGTCTTCTACCTCGGCTTCTGGTTCCTCGGCGCGATCCTCAACCGTGCGCGCTGGGCCCACTGGGTCATCTGGGGACTGCTCGTCGGCGTCGCCGCCTACGCGGGCTCCCTTCTCGGCATCCTGTTCCAGGCGCCGTTCTGGGAGCTGACCGCCCGTCAGGGGGCGGAGCTCATGCAGGTCTCGCTGTTCTCCCCGTTGCCGATCCTCGCTTTCGTGCTCGGTCGTGAGCTGACGGTGTGGTTCGGTGCGTGGGTCGCCGCCCGCGGACGCCGCGTCACCGCGCTCAACGACGAGGCGCAGCGCGAGTACGAGCGCACCCTCGAAGCGGGCCCGCAGCTCCACCAGGTCTGATGTCGCAGCCGGACGCACCTCGCACTCCGCCGGTGCGTCCGGCTGTCGCCATCGCACTGACGCTCGCGGGGTTCTTCGCCCTGATGATCGCCGCGTTCGGGATGGTGAGCCTGCTCGCCGACGTCGAGGTCGTTCCGGTGGCGGGTGTCGGGCAGGCGCCCGGAATCGTCGGAGTCGTCGTCGCCTGCGGCGTCTACGCCGGTGGCGCCGCGCTCGTGCTCAGACCGGGCAACCCCGCCTACACCGGGGCGCTGTTCGTCGCGGTCGCCGTGTGGTTCGGGTACAGCCTCAGCGCCGGAGTCGCGGGCGCCGTCGCGTCAGAGGATGTGGCGGTGGGGCTCTCGCTCATGGCTCGTCTGCTGACCGGGTGGCAAGGGGGCGTGGTGGGTATCGCGGCGGCAACAGCCGCATGGTGCGCGATCGCGCTGGTTCGCACGCACGCGGGCCGTCCCCGATGGCCCTGGGAGGGCCCGGACGAGGCCTGATCGCGGACGCGACCGACCGGATGCGCGGATTTCCCGCGGAAAGACGCGGGTGGCGGCTACCTTTAGAGCGTGGAGCGCTCGCTCGAGACGCAGGTGAGCCAGGCTGTCGACGCCTGGCTGCGTTGGCTGCCCCGGTGGGAGCCGGCCACACACCGCGGACGTCTCGCGGTGTGCCGCCGCTGCCTCGGCTCGCCGATCCTCTCGGCCGCGGGCCTGGGCGGGGACGTCCCCCACGCAGTGCAGCACGGGCTGTCCACCCGTCTGAAGACGGTCGTCGACCATGCGGTCGCCGAGTACACGGCGCGAAATCTTCCCCTGCTCCAGTCGGAGCTCGACCAGCAGGCGACGCGCAACAGAGCCCGCAGCTACCGCCCCACGGAGGACCTCGAACCCGAGTACGACGGTCTTCCGCTGGATCCGGACCCCATCCCGGGTGCGCCCTTCCTCTTCACCCTCGCAGGCATGGCCGCGGACGCGGATGCGGGCATCCCCGCGCTGCCGCCGCTGTCCGATGAGGCCAAGGCAGCGCTGCGCCACGAAGTGGCTCTGGCCGACGACTACGCGAACCTGATCGGTCGCGAAGTATGCCAGGTGCTGCTGCACCACCGCATCCGTATCCAAGCAGCGGTCGCGAAGTATGTAGAACCGCAGATCACCGCCATGCTGGAAGAGTTGACGCGTTCGCTCGACGTTCCTTTCGACCCCCGAGACCTCGACGGTCCCACTCCCTGAGGCAGTTCATCCATGCTCAACGCACTTGTCGCCGCTTACTCCTCGCCGTTGGTCCCCGACGCGGGAACGGTCGTGGTCCTCGTTCTCGTGTCGCTCGTGCCCTCGCTCCTGGTCTACGTCTGGGGCGCACTCGCGCTGTCGCGGGTGTATGCGAAGCTCGGCATCGAGGGCTGGAAGGCGTGGGTCCCGGTCTACAACGTCGCGGTCCTGTTCATGCTGGGCGGCCTGAGCCCCTGGCTCCTCCTGCTCTACCTCATTCCGTTCTTCGGGCAGATCTTCGTCTACGTCGCCTTCGTCACCGCCGCGCACCGCGTGAACGTCATGTTCGGGCAGGGGGTGGGGATGACGGTTCTCGCCGCCCTGCTCTTCCCCGTGTGGGCGAGCGTGCTGGGCTTCGGCTCCGCCAGGCCGATCGAGCAGGGTGCTCCGCGTCAGGCCGCAGGGGGAGTCGACGACCTCCTGGGATTCGCGCCGCAGTACGCTCCTGCCGCCGACGAGTTCGGCGCCCGCCGCGACGTTCCGGCCCCGTCGGCATGGATTCCGCCGGCGCCCCCGGCGCCGGGCGCACCCGCCGCTGGGGCCACCGCGGCGATGCCGATCGCCGGAGCCTGGGGAGAACCGCCGCTGCCGCCTGCCCCCGCGGCGCCTGCCGTCGATCCCTACGCGCCGGCGGATCCCTACGCCGCAGCTCCCGCGGATCCGTACGCCGCACCGGCGCCCGACGCGTACGCCGCACCGGCGTTCCCCGCGCCCGCGGTGGACTCCTATGCGCCGCCGTCTCCGGCAGCCCCCGCGTACGACCCGTACCCGGCGCCGACCGCGGATCCCTACGCGCCGCCCGCCTCCGATGGGCTCGCCGCCCCCGTCGACGACCCCTACGTCGCGCCGTCTACGCCCGAACCCGCCCCCGTGATGTCGTGGTGGCAGCCGGCCATCGTCGAGGAGGAGGCGGCACCCGCGGCTGCTGCGCCTGCGTGGGTGGAGCCGGAGACGCCGCACACTCCCGCCTCGGCAGAACCCGCGTCCACCGACTCCTTGGTTCCTCCTGCGGCGCCGCCCGTGCTGCGGGAGTCCTTCGTCGCCGAGCCCGACGCGTTCCCCGAGACCTCGGGCGAGGTCTCGGCCGTGGCCGGAGCGCCGATCGCGGGGATGCCGCGGCCGGCGGCCGCATCCGTCGCCGCCTCGCGCCCCGGCGTCGGCGACATCGTCGAGGACACCGTCATCGCCTCGCGTCGTCGGCCGAAGTGGGCGCTGCTGCTGCCCGACGGATCGCCCATGGAGCTCACCGGCGACGCCGTCGTGCTCGGGCGTCGACCGGTCCCTGTGCATGCCGCACCTGGTGCGCAGCTCGTGACCGTCGTCGACGACACGCGCACGGTCTCCAAGACGCACGCCCTGCTCCGTCGTCGTGCGGATGCCTGGATGGTGAGCGATCTGGACTCCACGAACGGCGTGGTCGTCTTCGCCGCACAGGAGGAGATCGACGTCGCGCCGGGCACCGAGCACGAGGTGACGGAGCGTTTCCTCCTGGGCGATGCGGAGCTGCGCATCGTCCGTGCTGACGGATGATCGCGGTCGTTTGACCGCATCCTGATTCGGCGCGTATCATTGAGCGGGTGTGCGCTTGCGCGCGCCCTGCGTCGTGCCCGGCACGAACAGGGTGAACGGGAGCACACCATCTCAGGGAACGGCCTGCGAACAGGCCACCCCCACGGCATATCCACCAACGAAACGGGCGTCAGTCATTCTGCCGCCACGGTGGGTCCGCGTGAGCCCTCTCCGACACGAATCGCAAGAATCCGTCGGAGCGGGGGAGACCACGACGCTGTCACCGTGCAGCACTGACAAGGAGAGAACGTGCCAACTATTCAGCAGTTGGTTCGCAAGGGGCGCACGCCGAAGGTCACCAAGACCAAGGCTCCCGCGCTGAAGTCGAACCCGCAGCAGGCCGGTGTCTGCACCCGTGTGTACACCACCACCCCGAAGAAGCCGAACTCGGCGATGCGCAAGGTCGCTCGTGTGAAGCTCCGCAACGGCACCGAGGTCACCGCCTACATCCCCGGCGAGGGCCACAACCTGCAGGAGCACTCGCTCGTGCTGGTGCGCGGCGGTCGTGTGAAGGACCTCCCCGGTGTGCGCTACAAGATCGTTCGTGGCGCCCTGGACACCCAGGCCGTCAAGAACCGCAAGCAGGCCCGTAGCCGCTACGGCGCGAAGAAGGGTTGAGTTAGATGCCTCGTAAGGGTCCCGCCCCGAAGCGTCCGGTCGTCAACGACCCGGTCTACGGCGCACCGATCGTCAGCCAGCTCGTCAACAAGATCCTCGTCGACGGCAAGAAGTCCCTCGCCGAGTCGATCGTCTACACGGCGCTCCGCGGCGTCGAGGCCAAGAACGGCCAGGACGCGGTCGCGACGCTGAAGAAGGCGCTCGACAACGTCCGTCCCACCCTCGAGGTCAAGAGCCGCCGCGTCGGTGGCTCGACCTACCAGGTGCCGGTCGAGGTCAAGCCGCACCGCGCCAACACCCTGGCGCTGCGCTGGCTCGTCAGCTACGCGAAGGGTCGTCGTGAGAAGACGATGACCGAGCGTCTGCAGAACGAGATCCTCGACGCCTCGAACGGCCTCGGTGCCGCGGTCAAGCGCCGCGAAGACACCCACAAGATGGCCGAGTCGAACCGCGCCTTCGCGCACTACCGCTGGTAATCAGCAGCTCGGCGCCGGCCGGGGCCACCGCCCCGGCCGGCGCACCCGACAACACGTAAGGACATCCCGTGGCACAAGAAGTGCTCACCGACCTCAACAAGGTCCGCAACATCGGCATCATGGCGCACATCGATGCCGGCAAGACGACGACGACCGAGCGCATCCTCTTCTACACGGGCGTCAACCACAAGATCGGTGAGACGCACGACGGCGCTGCGACCACCGACTGGATGGAGCAGGAGCAGGAGCGTGGCATCACGATCACCTCCGCCGCTGTGACCTGCTTCTGGAACAACTACCAGATCAACATCATCGACACCCCCGGCCACGTCGACTTCACGGTCGAGGTCGAGCGCTCGCTTCGCGTGCTCGATGGCGCCGTCGCCGTCTTCGACGGCAAGGAGGGCGTCGAGCCCCAGTCCGAGACGGTGTGGCGTCAGGCCGACAAGTACGACGTGCCGCGTATCTGCTTCGTCAACAAGATGGACAAGCTGGGCGCCGACTTCTACTTCACCGTCGACACGATCGTGAACCGCCTGAAGGCCAAACCGCTCGTGCTGCAGCTGCCCATCGGTGCCGAGAACGACTTCGTCGGTGTCATCGACCTCGTCGAGATGCGCGCTCTGGTGTGGCCCGGCGATGCCAAGGGTGACGTCACGATGGGCGCGAAGTACGAGATCCAGGAGATCCCGGCCGACCTCGCCGACCGTGCCGCCGAGTACCGCGAGAAGCTGCTCGAGACGGTCGCCGAGAGCGACGAGACGCTGCTCGAGAAGTACTTCGGCGGCGAGGAGCTCTCGCTGGCCGAGATCAAGGGCGCGATCCGCAAGCTCACGATCAACTCCGAGGTCTACCCGGTCCTGTGTGGCTCGGCGTTCAAGAACCGTGGCGTGCAGCCGATGCTGGACGCGGTCGTCGACTACCTTCCCTCGCCCCTGGACGTGCCCGCCATCGAGGCGCACGACCCCAAGGACGAAGAGATCGTCATTGAGCGTCACGCCGACCGCGACGAGCCGTTCGCGGCGCTCGCGTTCAAGATCGTCACGCACCCCTTCTTCGGTCGTCTGACCTACATCCGCGTGTACTCGGGTCACCTCGACTCCGGTGCCCAGGTCGTCAACGCGACCAAGGGCAAGAAGGAGCGCATCGGAAAGATCTTCCAGATGCACGCCAACAAGGAGATGCCGGTCGACTCGGTGACTGCCGGTCACATCTACGCCGTCATCGGCCTGAAGGACACCACCACCGGTGACACCCTCTCCGACAGCACCAACCAGGTCGTCCTCGAGTCGATGACGTTCCCGGAGCCGGTCATCGAGGTCGCCATCGAGCCCAAGACCAAGGCCGACCAGGAGAAGCTGGGTCTCGCGATCCAGAAGCTCGCCGAAGAGGACCCGACGTTCCGCGTCGAGCAGAACGCCGAGACCGGTCAGACGGTCATCAAGGGCATGGGTGAGCTCCACCTCGACATCCTCGTGGACCGCATGAAGCGCGAGTTCAAGGTCGAGGCCAACGTCGGAAAGCCCCAGGTCGCGTACCGCGAGACGATCCGCAAGGCCGTCGAGCGCCACGACTACACGCACAAGAAGCAGACCGGTGGTTCGGGTCAGTTCGCCAAGATCCAGTTCGCGCTGGAGCCTCTCGAGGTCACGGCGGACAAGACGTACGAGTTCGAGAACAAGGTCACCGGTGGCCGCATCCCGCGCGAGTACATCAGCCCCACCGACCAGGGCTTCCAGGACGCCATGAACGTCGGTGTGCTCGCCGGCTTCCCCATGGTGGGTGTGAAGGCGATCCTGCTCGATGGTGCCTCGCACGACGTCGACTCCTCGGAGATGGCGTTCAAGATCGCGGGCTCCATGGGCTTCAAGGAGGCCGTCCGCAAGGCGAACCCCGTCATCCTCGAGCCGATCATGGCGGTCGAGGTGCGTACTCCCGAGGAGTACATGGGTGACGTCATCGGCGACCTGAACTCCCGTCGCGGCCAGATCCAGTCGATGGAGGATGCGGCCGGCGTCAAGGTCGTCCGTGCCAACGTCCCGCTGTCCGAGATGTTCGGTTACATCGGTGACCTGCGTTCGAAGACTTCTGGCCGTGCTGTCTACTCCATGGAGTTCGACAGCTACGCCGAGGTCCCGCGTAACGTCATGGACGAGATCGTTCAGAAGACCAAGGGCGAGTAATCTCCTCGGAGGTCTCGTTTGCGGACGGGGCGGTTTCGTCCCGTCCGCACTTCTGGCTCACAACTTCACACGACCCCTCTCTATTACACTGAGAACAATCCCCGTAGCGAGCCGGTCGCAACCCAGCGACCGGAGTCTCTACACGACGTCCTGAGGAGGACCCAGTGGCTAAGGCCAAGTTCGAGCGGACCAAGCCGCACGTGAACATCGGAACGATCGGTCACGTCGACCACGGCAAGACCACGCTCACCGCCGCGATCTCGAAGGTGCTCGCCGACAAGTTCCCGTCGGCCACCAACGTGCAGCGCGACTTCGCGTCGATCGACTCCGCTCCCGAAGAGCGTCAGCGCGGCATCACGATCAACATCTCGCACGTCGAGTACGAGACGCCCAAGCGTCACTACGCTCACGTCGACGCTCCCGGTCACGCTGACTACATCAAGAACATGATCACCGGTGCCGCTCAGATGGACGGCGCGATCCTCGTGGTCGCCGCCACCGACGGCCCGATGGCTCAGACCCGCGAGCACGTGCTGCTGGCCAAGCAGGTCGGCGTGCCGTACCTGCTCGTCGCCCTGAACAAGAGCGACATGGTCGACGACGAGGAGATCCTGGAGCTCGTCGAGCTCGAGGTTCGCGAGCTGCTGTCGTCGCAGGACTTCGATGGCGACAACGCCCCCGTCGTCCGCGTCTCGGGCCTGAAGGCTCTCGAGGGTGACGAGAAGTGGGTCAACTCGATCGTCGAGCTCATGGAGGCCGTCGACGAGTCCATCCCGGACCCGGTGCGCGACAAGGACAAGCCGTTCCTGATGCCCATCGAGGACGTCTTCACGATCACCGGTCGTGGCACCGTCGTCACCGGCCGCGCCGAGCGTGGCACGCTGGCGATCAACTCCGAGGTCGAGATCGTCGGCATCCGCCCGACGCAGAAGACGATCGTCACGGGTATCGAGATGTTCCACAAGCAGCTCGACGAGGCGTGGGCCGGCGAGAACTGTGGTCTGCTCCTTCGCGGCACCAAGCGTGACGACGTCGAGCGCGGCCAGGTCGTCGTCAAGCCCGGTTCGGTCACCCCGCACACCAACTTCGAGGGCACGGCGTACATCCTGTCCAAGGAGGAGGGCGGCCGTCACAACCCGTTCTTCACGAACTACCGTCCGCAGTTCTACTTCCGTACCACGGACGTGACCGGCGTCATCACGCTGCCCGAGGGCACCGAGATGGTCATGCCCGGTGACACTACGGAGATGTCGGTCGAGCTCATCCAGCCGATCGCCATGGAAGAGGGCCTCGGCTTCGCGATCCGTGAGGGTGGCCGCACCGTCGGCGCCGGCACGGTGACCAAGATCCTCAAGTAAGTCCTTCGGACTCACCGACAGGGGTCGGGCCTTCGGGTCCGGCCCCTGTCGGCATTTCCGCTTGTGTCGTGCGTGGGCCGCGAGATTACGGAGACGTAAAGAAAGGCCGCATAACGCGCCCCCGACTTGTGAGCGGGCTGGGAGAAGAGCTAGCGTGGCCTGCGGGGGTAGGTTGGAAGATTCACACCAACTCAACTCCCGGACCGTTCTGGTACCCATTGAGGCGGCGCCTCACACCCCCACGGAGTTGAAAATGAAGAGCCTTCGCACCAAGATCGCGGCGGTCATCCTGACCGCTGCCGCCCTCGTTGCCGCTCCCGCGGCAGCGCAGGCCTACGTCCCGACGCCCGGAACGCCTGATGCGGCAGTCTCCGGCGCACCGACCCCCGGCGGCACGGTGACGCTCGTCGCCACCGCCTTCGACGGCAACACGCCGATCAGCTTCGTCGTCACCGGCGAGAACGGCGCCGGCATCACCCAGGCCTCGGTCAAGCTGGCCATCAGCTCGTCGCCGACCTTCACCACCTCGACGAACGCGGCGGGCAATGCCTCGTTCAACGTCAAGCTGCCGTCGAACGCAACCGGCTCCTACGACGTCGCGGTCACCGGCCAGAAGAACGGCGTCTCGGTCACCGAGACCACGAGCTTCGCCGTGGGCACCGGAAGCGGCGGCACCGGCACCGGCTCCGGCACGGGACTTCCCGCGACCGGTGTGGACAGCGGTTCGCTGATGGGCGTCTGGATCGGCGGCGGCGTGCTGCTGCTCGGCGGCCTCGCGGTCACCGTGTTCGCGGTCCGTCGTCAGCGTCAGGGCGCCTGACACGCGACAGTCAACGACAGAACCCCCGGGCCACGGCCCGGGGGTTCTGTCGTTGTGCCCGACACGCCGCTCCGACACGCCCGAGTTTGCGACACGCCCGGGCGACACGTAGACTAGTCAGGTTCCACATTCCGGGTGTTTTGCTGCCCGGATCACTGCCAGGGCAGTGCATAGACCAGCGCCTCGAGCGCGGGGTCTAGGCCGCGGGCAGCAGAACAACATCTCCCACACTTCTTCCCGGAAACGGGCGTGCATTGCGCGTGAAGTGCGGGGCCGGCCTCGGAAGGGGCCGGTTTGACACGAGAACAGTGGTGCAGCATCACCGCGAAAGCGGGAGAAGTGCCCGGCGCGCAAGCGTCACCGTGCGTCCGATGCCCTCAGAGGTATGACGCGAGAAAGAGAGTGAGCAGACTATGGCGGGACAGAAGATCCGCATTCGCCTGAAGTCGTACGATCACGCGGGGCTCGACAGCTCGGCGCGCAAGATCGTCGACACCGTGACCCGAGCCGGCGCCACCGTCGTCGGCCCCGTGCCGCTGCCGACCGAGAAGAACGTCGTGGTCGTCATCCGGTCGCCGCACAAGTACAAGGACAGCCGCGAGCACTTCGAGATGCGCACCCACAAGCGCCTCATCGACATCATCGACCCGACGCCCAAGGCCGTCGACTCGCTGATGCGTCTCGACCTTCCGGCCGACGTCAACATCGAGATCAAGCTCTGAGGTTCGACATGGCTGACATCAACTCCAAGATCTCCCAGGGCCTCCTGGGCACCAAGCTCGGCATGACCCAGGTCTGGAACGAGCAGGGCAAGCTCGTCCCCGTGACGGTCATCCAGATCACCCCGAACGTGGTCACGCAGATCCGCACCCCCGAGAAGGACGGCTACAACGCCGTTCAGATCGCCGCGGGTCAGATCGACCCCCGCAAGGTCACCAAGCCCCTCGAG
This sequence comes from Microbacteriaceae bacterium PS02066, assembly GCA_029959545.1. GTDB lineage: Bacteria > Actinomycetota > Actinomycetes > Actinomycetales > Microbacteriaceae > Microbacterium > Microbacterium binotii. The sequence continues at coordinate 30,261 of JASCPH010000024.1, forward strand.
GGCCACTTCGAGGCTGCCGGCGTCACGCCGCGCCGCCACGTCACTGAGATCCGCACCGCGAACGCCGCTGACTACTCACTCGGTCAGGAGCTCACGGTCGACGGTGTCTTCGAAGCGGGCAAGCTGGTCGACGTCGTCGGCACCAGCAAGGGCAAGGGCACCGCGGGTGTCATGAAGCGCCACAACTTCAAGGGTGTCTCCGCCTCGCACGGTGCGCACCGCAACCACCGCAAGCCCGGTTCCATCGGTGCCTCCTCGACGCCCAGCCGCGTCTTCAAGGGCATGCGCATGGCCGGCCGCATGGGTGGCGAGCGCGTGACCGTCCTCAACCTCACGGTGCACGCCGTCGACGCCGAGAAGGGTCTGCTGCTCGTCAAGGGCGCTGTGCCCGGCGCTCGTGGCCGCATCGTCTACGTCCGCAACGCAGTGAAGGGTGCCTGAGAACATGGCTGACTCGACTCTCGCGCTCGACGTCGTGAAGGCAGACGGCAAGAAGGCCGGCTCCGTGGAGCTGCCCGCCGCCCTGTTCGACGTCAAGACGAACATCCCCCTCATCCACCAGGTCGTCGTCGCGCAGCTCGCGGCGGCTCGCCAGGGCTCGCACTCGACCAAGCGTCGCGGCGAGGTCTCCGGTGCCGGCCGCAAGCCCTTCAAGCAGAAGGGCACGGGTAACGCCCGTCAGGGCTCGATCCGCGCGCCGCACATGACCGGCGGTGGCATCGTCCACGGTCCGAAGCCGCGCAACTACTCGCAGCGCACGCCCAAGAAGATGATCGCGGCCGCCCTCCTGGGCGCGCTCAGCGATCGTGCTCGCGGCGAGCGCCTGCACATCGTCGACTCGTTCGGCGTCGAGGGCGCTCCCTCGACCAAGGCCGCTGCCGCGGTGCTGAACGCGCTGACTCCCGCGAAGAACGTCCTCGTCGTGATCGAGCGTGACGACGAGCTGAGCCTGCTGAGCGTGCGCAACCTCGCGTACGTCCACGTGCTCGCCTTCGACCAGCTGAACGCCTACGACGTGCTCGTCTCCGACGACATCGTCTTCACCAAGGCCGCCTACGACGCGTTCGTCGCGTCGCGGACCGCCACCGAGGAGGTCTCGGCATGACCGCCGTCAACAAGGACCCGCGCGACATCATCCTGAAGCCGGTCGTCTCCGAGAAGAGCTACGGACTGATCGACGAGGGCAAGTACACGTTCTACGTGGACACCCGCGCCAACAAGACCGAGATCAAGCTCGCCATCGAGAAGATCTTCGGCGTCAAGGTCGCTTCGGTCAACACGATCAACCGCGTCGGCAAGGCCCGTCGCACCCGCTTCGGCATCGGCAAGCGCAAGGACACCAAGCGCGCCATCGTCACCCTGAAGTCGGGCACCATCGACATCTTCACGGCAGTCGGCTGACGGTCGGGATAGAGGACACAGATTATGGCTATTCGCAAGTACAAGCCGACGACCCCCGGTCGTCGCGGCTCGTCGGTGGCGGACTTCGCCGAGATCACGCGATCGACGCCTGAGAAGTCCCTGCTGCGCCCGCTGAGCAAGACCGGTGGACGTAACAACCAGGGCCGCATCACGACGCGTCACATCGGTGGTGGCCACAAGCGCCAGTACCGCGTGATCGACTTCCGTCGCAACGACAAGGACGGAATCAACGCGAAGGTCGCTCACATCGAGTACGACCCCAACCGCACCGCGCGTATCGCGCTGCTGCACTACGTGGACGGCGAGAAGCGTTACATCCTCGCGCCCAACAAGCTGCAGCAGGGTGACATCGTGGAGTCGGGCGCCGGCGCCGACATCAAGCCCGGCAACAACCTGCCGCTGCGCAACATCCCCACGGGTACGGTCATCCACGCCATCGAGCTCCGCCCCGGCGGCGGCGCGAAGATGGCTCGCTCGGCCGGTGCCAGCGTGCGTCTGGTCGCGAAGGACGGTCCGTACGCGCAGCTGCGTCTGCCCTCCGGCGAGATCCGCAACGTCGACGCCCGCTGCCGCGCGACGATCGGCGAGGTCGGCAACGCCGAGCAGTCGAACATCAACTGGGGTAAGGCCGGCCGCAAGCGCTGGAAGGGCGTTCGCCCGACCGTCCGCGGTGTCGCGATGAACCCGGTCGACCACCCGCACGGTGGTGGCGAGGGCAAGACCAGCGGTGGACGCCACCCGGTCACGCCGTGGGGTAAGGCCGAGGGCCGCACCCGCCACGCCAACAAGGAAAGCGACAAGTACATCGTCCGCCGTCGCACCGCCGGCAAGAAGCGCAAGTAGGAGTCAAGAAGATGCCACGCAGTCTGAAGAAGGGCCCCTTCGTCGACGAGCACCTGCTTCGCAAGGTTGTCTCGCAGAACGAGGCGGGTTCCAAGAACGTCATCAAGACCTGGTCGCGCCGATCCATGATCGTGCCCGCGATGCTCGGTCACACGATCGCGGTCCACGACGGTCGCAAGCACATCCCTGTGTTCGTGAGCGAGTCCATGGTCGGTCACAAGCTGGGCGAGTTCGCGCCCACCCGCACCTTCCGCGGCCACGTGAAGGACGACAAGAAGGGCCGTCGCCGCTGACGCGGTGACGAAGAGGAGAAGAAATGGTGGAGTCCATCGCACGCGTGCGACACATCCGCGTGACCCCTCAGAAGGCTCGTCGTGTCGTCGCTCTCATCAAGGGCAAGCAGGCTGAAGAAGCTCTCGCGATCCTGAAGTTCGCGCAGCAGAGCGCCAGCGAGCCCATCTACAAGCTGGTCGCCTCGGCGATCGCGAACGCCCGTGTGAAGGCGGATGCGGCAGGCGAGTTCTTCGACGAGCAGGACCTGTTCGTCAAGAACGCGTTCGTCGACGAGGGCACGACGCTCAAGCGTTTCCAGCCCCGCGCCCAGGGCCGCGCGTTCCAGATCAAGAAGCGCACCAGCCACATCACCGTCGTCCTGGCGACGCCCGAGGTGGCAGAGACCGCCCCGGCCCAGAGCAAGAAGGCGAGCAAGTAATGGGACAGAAAGTCAACCCGTACGGCTTCCGCCTCGGCATCACCACCGACCACGTGTCGCGGTGGTTCTCGGACTCGACGAAGCCCGGACAGCGCTACGCCGACTACGTGGCCGAGGACATCAAGATCCGTAAGCTCCTGCTGTCGAGCCTCGACCGCGCAGGCGTGAGCAACATCGAGATCGAGCGCACCCGCGACCGCGTGCGCGTCGACATCCACACCGCGCGTCCCGGCATCGTGATCGGCCGTCGTGGTGCGGAGGCCGAGCGCATCCGTGGCGACCTCGAGAAGCTCACCGGCAAGCAGATCCAGCTGAACATCCTCGAGGTCAAGAACCCCGAGGCCGACGCTCAGCTCGTCGCGCAGGGCATCGCCGAGCAGCTTTCCGCTCGCGTGGCGTTCCGCCGCGCGATGCGCAAGGGCCTGCAGGGCGCTCAGCGCGCCGGCGCCAAGGGCATCCGTATCCAGGTCTCCGGCCGCCTCGGCGGCGCCGAGATGAGCCGTTCGGAGTTCTACCGCGAAGGCCGTGTGCCCCTGCACACCCTGCGCGCGAACATCGACTACGGCTTCTACGAGGCCAAGACCACCTTCGGCCGCATCGGCGTGAAGGTCTGGATCTACAAGGGCGACCTCACCAACAAGGAACTCGCTCGCGAGCAGGCCAACGCGCCGAAGTCCCGCGGTCGTGACGACCGTGGTGGCGACCGCCGTCGTGGCCCCCGCAACGAGGCCCCCGTCGCAGAAGGAGCGTCTGCCTGATGCTTATTCCCCGCAAGGTCAAGTACCGCAAGCAGCACCACCCGAAGCGTGACGGCCAGGCCACCGGCGGCACCCAGGTGTCGTTCGGCGAGTTCGGCATCCAGGCGCTGACCCCCGCTTACGTGACCAACCGTCAGATCGAGTCCGCTCGTATCGCGATGACCCGTCACATCAAGCGTGGTGGAAAGGTGTGGATCAACATCTACCCCGACCGTCCGCTGACCAAGAAGCCCGCTGAAACCCGCATGGGTTCGGGTAAGGGCTCGCCCGAGTGGTGGGTCGCGAACGTCAAGCCGGGCCGCGTCCTCTTCGAGGTCGCGGGCGTCAACGAGCAGCTCGCTCGCGAGGCGCTGACCCGTGCCATCCACAAGCTGCCGCTGAAGGCACGCATCATCAAGCGCGAGGAGGGCGACGCGTAATGGCGATCGGCACCAAGCAGCTCGCCCCGAGCGAGCTCGACACGTTCGAAGACCAGCGCCTCGTCGAGGAGCTGCGCAAGGCCAAGGAAGAGCTGTTCAACCTGCGCTTCCAGTCGGCCACCGGCCAGCTCGAGAGCCACGGCCGCATCCGTGCGGTCAAGCGCGACATCGCGCGGCTCTACACCGTGATCCGCGAGCGCGAGCTGGGCATCCGTGCCACGCCCGTCGCCGCTGAGCCGGCGAAGGCGAAGAAGACGAAGGCGAAGAAGACCGAGGACACCTCGGCCGCCGCCGAAGGAGAGGCTGAGTGATGGCCACCACGAAGAAGGCTGCAGAGGTCGAGCAGACCGCTGGGCACGAGAGCTCGGAGCACGACGTCCGTGACGCCGGTGCCCGTGGCTACCGCAAGGCACGCCGCGGCTACGTCGTCAGCGACAAGATGGACAAGACCATCGTCGTCGAGGTCGAGGACCGCGTGAAGCACCCGCTCTACGGCAAGGTCATCCGCCGCACCTCCAAGGTCAAGGCGCACGACGAGGGCAACACCGCCGGCATCGGCGACCTGGTGCTCATCAACGAGACCCGCCCGCTGAGCGCCACCAAGCGCTGGCGCCTGGTCGAGATCCTCGAGAAGGCCAAGTAAGCCTCGGGCTTGCTTGGAACCCAAGGAGTAACAAGTGATTCAGAACGAATCCCGCCTCAAGGTCGCCGACAACACCGGCGCCAAGGAGCTGCTCACGATCCGTGTGCTCGGCGGCTCCAACCGGCGCTACGCCGGCCTGGGCGACGTCATCGTCGCCACGGTCAAGGACGCGATCCCCGGCGGCAACGTCAAGAAGGGCGACGTGGTCAAGGCCGTCGTCGTCCGTACCGTCAAGCAGACCCGTCGTCCCGACGGTTCCTACATCAAGTTCGACGAGAACGCCGCCGTCATCCTGAAGAACGACGGGGAGCCCCGCGGCACCCGTATCTTCGGCCCGGTCGGCCGCGAGCTTCGTGACAAGAAGTTCATGAAGATCGTCTCGCTCGCTCCGGAGGTGATCTGACCCTCATGGCCAAGATCAAGGCAGGTGACCTGGTTCAGGTCATCACTGGTAAGAAGCAGGACAAGGGCGGCGACCGCGGCAAGCAGGGCAAGGTCCGCAAGGTCCTGACCGAGCAGAACCGCGTCATCGTCGAGGGCGTCAACTACGTCACTAAGCACACGCGGGTCGGTCAGACCCAGCGCGGCACCAAGACCGGTGGCATCGAGACGACCGAAGCCCCCATCCACATCTCCAACGTCGCCCTCGTCGACCCCTCGACCAAGAAGCCGACCCGTGTCGGCCGCCGTGTCGAGGAGCAGGTCAAGGACGGCGTCAAGCGCACCGTCCGCGTGCGCTACGCGAAGAAGTCAGGTAAGGACCTCTGATGAGCACCGCCACTGCCGTGGAGGCTGGCAAGACCCAGCCCCGCCTGAAGCAGAAGTACAACGCCGAGATCAAGAAGGCGATGCAGGACGAGTTCGGCTACGCGAACGTCATGCAGATTCCCGGCCTGGTCAAGGTCGTCGTGAACACCGGTGTCGGCGAGGCGGCTCGCGACAGCAAGGTGATCGATGGCGCGGTCGACGACCTCACCAAGATCACCGGTCAGAAGCCGGTCGTCACCAAGGCCCGCAAGTCCATCGCGCAGTTCAAGCTGCGCGAGGGCCAGGCCATCGGTGCGCACGTCACCCTGCGCGGCGACCGCGCCTGGGAGTTCATCGACCGTCTCGTGAACCTCGCGCTGCCCCGCATCCGCGACTTCCGTGGTCTGAACGACCGCCAGTTCGACGGTCACGGCAACTACACGTTCGGTCTGCAGGAGCAGTCGGTCTTCCACGAGATCGACCAGGACAAGATCGATCGCGTCCGCGGCTTCGACATCACGATCGTCACGACGGCGAACACGGACGACGAGGGTCGCGCTCTGCTGCGTCACCTCGGCTTCCCGTTCCGCCAGGCGGACGCTCAGGCGTAACACCCCGTGCCGACATCCGTCGGCATCCACCACAGGTCGGCCGTCGTGTAACGGCGGTCGAAACCTGGTGAACGAAGGAAAACCATCATGACGATGACAGACCCGGTCGCAGATCTGCTGACCCGTCTGCGCAACGCGAACTCGGCGCACCACGACTCCGTGTCGCTGCCGAGCTCCAAGCTCAAGACCCACATCGCCGAGATCCTCCAGCAGGAGGGCTACATCTCCGGCTGGGAGGTCACCGACGCGCGTGTCGGCCAGACGCTGACGCTCACGCTGAAGTACGGCCCCAACCGCGAGCGGTCGATCGCCGGCATCAAGCGCGTGTCGAAGCCCGGCCTCCGCGTGTACGCGAAGTCGACCGAGATCCCCAAGGTCCTCGGCGGCCTCGGCGTCGCGATCCTGTCCACCTCCTCTGGCCTCCTCACGGACCGTCAGGCCGAGTCGAAGGGCGTGGGTGGGGAAGTCCTCGCCTACGTGTGGTGACCTGATATGTCGCGTATCGGACGTCTTCCCATCGACATCCCCGCCGGCGTCACCGTCTCGGTGTCCGGCCAGGATGTCTCCGTCAAGGGCCCGAAGGGCGAGCTCACGCTCACCGCAGCCCACCCGATCGAGGTCAAGGTGGAGGAGAACCAGGTTCTCGTCACCCGCCCCGACGACGAGCGCGAGTCGCGGTCGCTTCACGGCCTGACCCGCACGCTCATCAACAACAACATCATCGGCGTCACCCAGGGCTACACCAAGGGCCTCGAGGTCGTCGGCACGGGTTACCGCGTCGCGCAGAAGGGCTCGTCCGTCGAGTTCGCGCTGGGCTTCTCGCACCCCGTCCTGGTCGACCCGCCGGCCGGCATCACGTTCACGGTCGAGGGCAACAACAAGCTCACCGTGAGCGGGATCGACAAGCAGGCCGTCGGTGAGGCCGCTGCCAACATCCGCAAGATCCGCAAGCCCGAGCCGTACAAGGGCAAGGGTGTGCGCTACGCCGGCGAGGTCGTCCGGCGCAAGGCCGGAAAGGCTGGTAAGTAACCATGGCCGTGACTTCCAAGTCCGAGGCCCGCGCTCGTCGCCACTCGCGTCTTCGCAAGAAGATCGTCGGCACCGCCGAGCGCCCCCGCCTCGTCGTGACCCGTTCGGCCCGCCACGTCTTCGTGCAGGTCGTCGACGACAGCAAGGGCCACACCGTGGCCAGTGCGTCCACCCTCGAGACCGACCTGCGCGGCTTCGACGGCGACAAGACCTCGAAGGCCCGCAAGGTCGGCGAGCTCGTCGCCGAGCGCGCGAAGGCCGCCGGCGTGGCCGACGTCGTCTTCGACCGTGGCGGCAACCGCTACGCCGGTCGTGTCGCCGCGATCGCCGAGGGCGCCCGTGAAGGAGGGCTGAACCTGTGAGCGATGCAACGAACACCAACCAGGAGACCGAAGTGACCGATGCCACTCAGGCGGCGGCGACGGAGACGGCGCCCGCCGAGCGTGAGCGGGAGCCGCGTCGCGGTGGCCGTGAGCGCAACGCCAACCAGCGTGACCGCGGGTCGCGCGACCGCTCGGAGAGCCAGTTCCTCGAGCGCGTCGTGACCATCAACCGTGTGTCGAAGGTCGTCAAGGGTGGCCGTCGCTTCAGCTTCACCGCTCTCGTTGTCGTCGGTGACGGCAACGGTGTGGTGGGTGTCGGCTACGGCAAGGCCCGCGAGGTCCCGCTCGCGATCTCGAAGGGTGTCGAGGAAGCCAAGCGCAACTTCTTCCGCGTCCCCCGCTCGGGATCGACCATCCCGCACCCGGTCCAGGGTGAGGCCGCCGCGGGTGTCGTCCTGCTGCGTCCCGCTGCTGCCGGTACCGGTGTTATCGCCGGTGGCCCCGTGCGTGCCGTGCTCGAGTGCGCCGGTATCCACGACGTCCTCTCGAAGTCCCTCGGCTCGTCGAACACGATCAACATCGTGCACGCGACCGTCGAGGCTCTGAAGCAGCTCGAGGAGCCGCGTCAAGTGGCCGCTCGTCGTGGCCTCGACTTCGATCAGGTCGCTCCGGCCCGTCTGGTTCGCGCCGAGGCTGAGGCCGCGGCCGCATCGAAGGTAGGTGCCTGATGGCTCAGCGTCTGAAGGTCACGCAGGTCAAGTCCAAGGTGAGCGAGAAGCAGAACCAGCGTGACACGCTGCGCAGCCTCGGCCTCAAGCGGATCGGCGACTCGGTCGTCCGCCCCGACGACGCGCAGACGCGCGGCTACGTCAAGGCCGTCGCTCACCTCGTGAAGGTTGAGGAGATCGACTAATGGCTGAGAACGAGAACGTCGAGCAGACGGCTGAGAAGCCCGCTACCAAGACGACCCGTAAGCCCGCCGCCAAGAAGGCCGCAGCGCCGAAGGCGGAGAAGAAGGACGTCGCCGTGGCGCGTCCGGGCGTGCTGAAGGTGCACCACCTTCGTCCCGTCCCCGGATCCAACACCGCCAAGACCCGCGTCGGTCGTGGTGAGGGATCCAAGGGTAAGACCGCCGGCCGTGGCACCAAGGGCCAGAAGGCCCGCTACCAGGTCAAGGCCGGCTTCGAGGGTGGGCAGATGCCGCTGCACATGCGCACCCCGAAGCTGCGCGGGTTCAAGAACCCGTTCCGCGTCGAGTACCAGGTCGTGAACCTGGACAAGCTCGCGGAGCTGTACCCGTCCGGTGGCGACGTGACCGTCGTCGACCTGGTCGCCAAGGGTGCGGTTCGCAAGAACGAGAAGGTCAAGGTGCTCGGCACCGGCGAGATCTCGGTGAAGCTGAACGTCGAGGTCGACAAGGTCTCCGGCTCCGCTGAGCAGAAGATCGTCGCCGCGGGCGGCACCGTCAAGTAAGCCGCGTGCAGGGGCCGGAGGACATCTCCGGCCCCTGTCGCATACCCGGAGGATGCGGCCGCTCCGGCACGCACGGGGTGGGATACCCTGGTGGTCTGTGCGCCTCCTGCGCCGGGAACCCTTTCTGGAGGAATCCACGTGTTCAGCGCCATCGCGCGCGTGTTCCGCACGCCTGACCTGCGTCGGAAGATCGCTTTCACCCTGGGCATCATCGTGCTGTACCGTCTCGGTGCGCACGTGCCGTCGCCGTTCGTCGACTTCCCGAACGTTCAATCGTGTCTCGCCGACACGTCGAACACGCAGGGCGTGCTGTCGCTGGTCAACCTCTTCTCGGGCGGCGCGCTTCTGCAGCTGTCGATCTTCGCGCTGGGCGTCATGCCCTACATCACCGCGACGATCATCGTCCAGCTGCTGCGCGTGGTCATCCCGCACTTCGAGACCCTCTACAAGGAGGGCCAGTCGGGCCAGGCGCGTCTGACGCAGTACACGCGCTACCTGACCATCGCCCTCGCCCTGCTGCAGTCCACGACCCTCGTGACGGTCGCTCGCAGCGGCCAGCTCTTCGGCAACACCGGTGTCGCCTCCTGCGAGCAGCTGCTGACCAACGACGCGTGGTGGGCTCAGCTGCTCATGATCATCACCATGACCGCCGGCACCGGCCTCATCATGTGGTTCGCCGAGCTCGTCACCGAGCGCGGCATCGGCAACGGTATGTCGCTGCTGATCTTCACCTCGATCGCCGCGACGTTCCCGGCCGCGATGTGGTCGATCTGGCAGGCCCGCGGTTTCGAGGTCTTCCTGCTCGTCCTCGCCATCGGCGTCGTGATCGTGGCTCTCGTGGTCTTCGTCGAACAGTCGCAGCGTCGCATCCCGGTGCAGTACGCCAAGCGGATGGTGGGCCGTCGCACCTACGGCGGGACGAACACCTACATCCCCATCAAGGTCAACATGGCCGGTGTCGTGCCGGTCATCTTCGCCTCGTCGCTTCTGTACATCCCCGCGCTCATCTCGCAGTTCAACCAGACCCCGGATGCCGACGGCGCGCTGCCGGGCTGGGTGGTCTGGATCCAGAACTACCTCACGCGCGGCGATCACCCGCTCTATTGGCTGCTGTACTTCCTGCTGATCGTCGGGTTCACCTACTTCTACGTCGCGATCACCTTCAACCCGGTCGACGTCGCCGACAACATGAAGAAGTACGGCGGCTTCATCCCGGGCATCCGTGCCGGCCGTCCCACCGCGGAGTACCTCGACTACGTGCTCACCCGCATCACCCTGCCCGGCTCGATCTATCTGGGTCTCGTCGCACTCATCCCGCTGATCGCTCTCGCGACGGTCGGTGCCAACCAGAACTTCCCGTTCGGCGGCACCTCGATCCTCATCATGGTCGGCGTCGGACTCGAGACCGTGAAGCAGATCGACGCCCAGCTCCAGCAGCGTCACTACGAAGGGCTCCTGCGATGACCGCGCGCCTGTTGATCGTGGGGCCCCAGGGCTCCGGCAAGGGCACCCAGGGCGTGCGCATCGCCGAGGCGTTCGGTGTGCCGGCGGTGTCGACGGGCGACGTGTTCCGGGCGAACATCTCCGAGGGCACCGAGCTCGGCCAGCAGGTCCAGGCCATCATCGCTGCGGGAAACCTCGTTCCGGACGAGCTGACGAGCGCGGTCGTGCGCGACCGGCTGGCGCAGGACGACGCCGCTCCCGGCTTCCTCCTCGACGGATACCCCCGCAACCTCGGACAGGTGGGTGATCTCGATGCGTTCCTGGAAGAGCGCGGGGAGAGCCTCGACGCCGTGATCGAGCTGGACGTGCCCCGCGAGGAGAGCATCTCCCGCCTGACCAAGCGCGCCGAGGAACAGGGTCGCACGGACGACACGGCCGAGGTGATCGCGCACCGCCTGAGCATCTACGAGAACGAGACGGCACCGATCCTCGATGTGTACCGCGATCGCGGTCTCGTCGTCGCGATCGACGGCATCGGCTCCCTCGATGTGATCACCGAGCGCATCCTCACAGCCCTCATCGCCCGCGGGCTGACACCGGCGTCCTGAGTCGTGCTGCGACGCTCCATCTACAAGACCCCGGCGCAGCTGCGCCAGATGATCGAGCCGGGGCTCATCACCGCCGCCGCCCTCCAGGCGGTGCGCGAGATGATCGCGCCCGGCGTGACGACGGCCGAGTTGGATGCGGCGGCCGCGGCCGTGATCACCGGGCGAGGTGCGGAATCGAACTTCCAACTCGTTCGCGGCTACCGCCACACCACGTGCGTGTCGGTCAACGAGCAGGTCGTCCACGGGATCCCCGGCGACCGGGTGCTCGAAGCCGGCGACATCGTCTCGATCGACGCGGGGGCGCAGTTCCGGGGGTGGAACGGCGACTCGGCGATCACCATCGTCCTGCCCGACCCCGAGCGGCCCGAGCTCGTCGCCGCGCGGCAAGAGCTGTCCCGGGTCACCGAAGGATCCATGTGGGCCGGGATCGCCGCCATGGCGACCGGACGCCACATCGGTGAGATCGGCGCCGCGGTCGAGGATCACGTCACGGGGGCGGGGGAGTACGGCATCCTGCGCGACTATGTCGGGCACGGCATCGGCCGCAAGATGCACGAGTCTCCCTCGGTGTTCAACTATCGTGTGCCGGATCCGGGCCCTCGCATCCAGCCCGGTCTCGTTCTCGCCATCGAGCCCATGGTGGTGGCGGGGTCCGAGGCGACCTTCGTCGAAGACGACGAGTGGACGGTCTCCACGATCGACGGCTCAGCCGGCTCCCACTGGGAACATAGCGTCGCCGTCCATGATGGAGGGATCTGGGTTCTTACGGCCCCCGACGGCGGAGCCGCGGGGCTGGCTCCGTATGGTGTGAAGCCGGTCGAAATCGAGTAGGAAAGAGCATCATGGCAGCGGCAAAGGGTAAGACGAACTGGTTCGCGATCTGGATCAGCGTCATCGCTGTCGTCGCCATCGTGGCCGTCGGCGGCCTCGTCGTCGTTTTCAACAACATGGCTTCTGACCCCGGCAAGGCGCCCGAGGCATCCAACATCGACTCGTCCACCGGCGCGATCTCGTTCGGGACCGGCGAGCACACCGTCGACACCTACATCGACTTCATGTGCCCCTACTGCAGCCAGTTCGAGCAGACGGAGGGCGAGACGATCCAGGGTCTCGTCGCGTCGGGCGACATCACCCTGAACGTGTACCCCGTCGCAATCCTGGACCGCCTGTCGCAGGGCACCGAGTACTCGAGCCGCGCCGCGAGCGCGATGTACGCCGTGGCCGCTGCCGACCCTGACAACGCCTACGCCTTCCTGCAGGCGCTGTACGCGAACCAGCCCGCCGAGAACTCGACCGGTCTCACCGACGAGCAGCTGGTGGATCTCGCCCGCGGGGCGGGCGTGAACGTCACCTCCGACCTGGAGAACGCGATCACCTCGAACGAGTACATCAAGTTCGCGAAGTCGCGGTCGCTCCCGGACGGTGCGACGGGCACGCCCACGCTTCGCGTCAACGGCGACCTCGTCCAGATCACGTACAACCCGCAGACCGACATCGTCAGCAGGATCTCCTGAGCGGGGTGGGGCCGACGCGCCAGTCGCCGAGTGGCGCGATGCGGCTCTATCACCTATAGTTGATCTTTGGTGCTTTGCGCCTTCGTTGGCGTGTCGCTGGCGAGGCGTTTCCGGCACCGAATCCCATCCACCGCAGATCGACCGGTCTGCACGAGGGTAGCGAGGCTATGGCTAAAAAAGACGGTGTCATCGAGATCGAAGGCGTGATCTCCGAGGCTCTGCCCAACGCGATGTTCCGCGTCGAGTTGAGCAACGGGCACAAGGTGCTCGCCACGATCTCCGGCAAGATGCGGCAGAACTACATCCGCATCATCCCCGAGGACCGCGTCGTCGTGGAGCTCTCGCCCTACGACCTCACCCGCGGCCGCATCGTCTATCGCTACCGCTGATCCGGTCGAGAAGTAACGGCTCCGCCTCGGAGCACGAAGACAGCGAACAGGAAGCATCATGAAGGTCAACCCCAGCGTCAAGCCGATCTGCGATCACTGCAAGGTGATCCGTCGTCACGGACGCGTCATGGTCATCTGCAAGTCCAACCCTCGCCACAAGCAGCGCCAGGGTTGACGTGAGTCGTGTCAATGCCGCACAGCGGCATTGACA
>JASCPH010000025.1 GCA_029959545.1 Microbacteriaceae bacterium PS02066
AATTTAATCCGCGCGCCCCTGGGACCCGCTAGGAGCGGGGGGGCCGCGAACCGGCCGCGCCGATCGGCATCCGCGAGAACTCTCCCAACAGAAGGAGCCGCCACTCATGGCAAACTTCACCATCGCCGACATCAAGGCTCTGCGTGAGCAGCTCGGCACGGGCATGGTCGACACCAAGAAGGCCCTCGAGGAAGCCGACGGCGACCTCGAGAAGGCCGTCGAGATCCTCCGCCTCAAGGGCGCGAAGGGCAACGCGAAGCGTGCGGACCGCTCGACCAGCGAGGGCCTCGTGGCCGCGCGTGAGGTCGACGGCAAGGTGACGCTCATCGAGCTGAACACCGAGACCGACTTCGTCGCGAAGAACGAGCGCTTCATCGCTCTGGCGGACAAGGTCGTCGAGGCCGCCGCTGCCATCGCCGCCGACTCCGTCGAGGCCGCCCTCGCCGCGCCGGTCGACGGCAAGACCGTCGAGCAGCTCATCTCCGATGAGGCCGCGATCATCGGCGAGAAGGTCGAACTGCGTCGCGTGCGCACCCTCTCGGGCGATCACGCCGAGGTCTACCTCCACAAGACCAGCAAGGACCTCCCGCCCCAGGTCGGCGTCGTGCTGATCTACTCGGGCGACGACGCGGAGACCGCGCGGAGCATCGCGCAGCACATCTCCTTCGCCAACCCCTCCTACCTCTCCCGCGACGACGTGCCCGAGGCCGACGTCGAGAAGGAGCGCGAGATCGTCACCGAGATCTCCCGCAACGAGGGCAAGCCCGAGGCCGCGCTGCCGAAGATCGTCGAGGGCCGCGTGAACGCGTTCTTCAAGCAGGTCGCCCTGCTCGACCAGGACTACGCGCGCGACAACAAGCTGTCCGTCGCGAAGGTCGCCTCCGACGCAGGACTGACCCTCACCGACTTCGCCCGCTTCAAGGTCGGCGCGTAAGTCGCTCGAAAGGCCCGCATCGTCGTCGGTGCGGGCCTTTCGCATGCCGTAGTTTTGACCCGACGAGAAGAGGACGCACACATGGACGAATCGACCGGGCGCCGTCGCGTCCTTCTGAAGCTCTCCGGAGAGGCCTTCGGGGCCGGCTCCCTCGGAGTCAACCCCGACATCGTGAGCCAGATCGCTCGTGAGATCGCTGCGGCCGTCGACGAGGTCGAAATCGCGATCGTCGTCGGCGGCGGCAACTTCTTCCGCGGCGCCGAGCTCAGCCAGCGCGGCATGGACCGCGGCCGCGCAGACTACATGGGCATGCTCGGCACCGTCATGAACGCGCTCGCGCTGCAGGACTTCCTCGAGCAGGCGGGCGCCGCGACCCGCGTCCAGTCCGCCATCGAGATGACGCAGGTCGCCGAGCCGTACATCCCGCGTCGCGCGCAGCGCCACATGGCCAAGGGGCGGGTCGTGATCTTCGGAGCGGGAGCGGGCCTGCCGTACTTCTCCACCGACACCGTCGCCGCGCAGCGCGCGCTCGAGATCGGTGCCGACGAGGTCCTCGTCGCGAAGAACGGCGTGGACGGGGTCTACACGGCCGACCCCAACAAGGACTCTTCGGCGGTCAAACTCGACCGGATCACGTACAACGACGCGCTCATGCAGGGACTCAAGGTGGTCGACTCCACCGCTTTCAGCCTCTGCATGGACAATCGCATCGACATGCGGGTGTTCGGAATGGAGCCCGCCGGCAATGTCACGCGCGCCCTGCGCGGCGACGAGATCGGCACACTCGTCACGGCGTGACCTCCGCGTGCGGGGCTCGCCCCGCCACTAGACTCGAAAACTGCTGGATATAAGGGAGTTACCGTGATCGCCGATGTGCTGACCGAAACCGCCGGACGTATGGAACGTGCCGTGGAAGCGGCCAAAGAGGACTTCTCGACCGTCCGAACGGGGCGTGCGAACCCGCAGCTGTTCCAGAAGCTGAGCGTGGAGTACTACGGCACGCCGACCCCGCTGGCGCAGCTCGCCTCGCTCAACAACCCGGAGGCGCGCACGATCATCGTGACGCCCTATGACAAGTCGGCGCTGAAGGCGATCGAGCAGGCGATCCGCGATATGCCCAACCTCGGTGCCAACCCGACCAACGACGGCAACATCATCCGAGTGACGATGCCGGAGCTGACCCAGGACCGCCGCAAGGAGTACGTCAAGCTCGTGCGCAGCAAGGGCGAGGACGCGAAGGTCCACGTGCGCGGCATCCGCCGCAAGGCCAAGGACGAGCTCGACGCGCTGAAGTCCGAGGTCGGCGAGGATGAACTCGTGCGCGCTGAGAAGGACCTCGACGCTCTGACGCGGTCGCACGTCGACGCGATCGACGAGGCGCTCAAGCGTAAAGAAGCCGAGCTCCTCGAGGTCTGAGAAGGCATGTCCGACGCATCCGATGCCGCCGGGGTCGCACCAGAGAGTGCGACACCCGGGCAAGGAATGCCGCCGGGACGCGATCGTGTCGGGGCGGAACATCAGTCGCCGCCGATTCGTACGCGGCGGAACGAGTTCGAACTGCAGGTCGCACATGCGCGGGCCGAGTTCGAAGAAGCGAACGAGCGCATCAAACAGCGCACCGGCCGGGACCTGATCCTCGCGATCGTGATCGGGGTCGCGCTCGGCGCCGTGGTGGTGGTCGCACTCGTGTTCGTCAAGTGGCCGTTCCTGATCTTCGGCGCGGGTGTGGCGCTTCTGGGCACATTCGAGTTCGCCCGTGCGCTGCAGGCGTCGGGCCGCAAGGTCGACGTCGTCCCGCAGCTGGCGGGCGGGGTGATGATCCTGCTGTCCGCGTACTTCCTCGACCTCTGGCTCCACTGGGTGTCGCTGTTCGTCGCGGTCGTCCTCATCGTGGTGTGGCGTCTGCTCGGGCAGATGATCGCGCGAGACGGCAGAAGATACGCCGGCGTCGTCGACGACGTCCTGGCGGGGGCTCTTCTTCCCGTCTATGTGTCGTTCCTCGCGAGCCTTGCGCTGGTTCTGCTGCGCCAGGAGCACGGCGAGTGGTGGGTGATGGCGTTCCTCATCGTCGCGATCGCCTCCGACACGGGCGCTTACGTGACGGGGCTGACCCTCGGCCGCCACCCGATGGCGCCTCGCATCAGCCCCAAGAAGACCTGGGAGGGCTTCGCCGGGGCGGCCCTTGCCGCCGTCGTCGCGGGGATCCTGCTCTCGTGGCTGATGCTCGGACTGCCCTGGTGGAGCGGAATCATCTTCGGCCTGGTCATCCTGGGCACGGCGACCGCCGGCGACCTGGGCGAATCCATGCTCAAACGTGATCTCGGAATCAAGGACATGAGCTCCTGGCTGCCGGGGCACGGCGGTGTACTCGATCGCCTCGACTCCATCCTCCCGTCCGCTCCCGCAGCGCTTGCTCTGTTCTATCTGCTGACACCTCTGGCGGTCTCATGACAGTCCACGACGAATCCGCGCTCGAGCAGCGCAGTGACGACACGGCGCTCTCCGCCTCGTCGCATCACAACGCGTTCCCTCGTGTGCAGGGGCGGGCCAAGGGCTACGACCCTGCCGCCGTGGATGCCTTCCTCGCGCGTGCACGGGAGGCCTTCGAGTCCGATGCGCCCGGCGAGACGGCGGTCGGCGCATCCGACGTCCGTTACGTGTCGTTCGCGCTCGTGCGCGGCGGGTACGCGATCGGGCCAGTGGATGCCGCCCTCGGTCGTGTCGAGGACGCGTTCGCCGCGCAGGAGCGTCAGCAGACGATCGCCCGCCTGGGCGCACGGGCCTGGGTGCAGCAGCAGCGTGAGGACGCACAGGTCGTCCTCGACCGACTGGGACGCGAGCGCAGACACCGCTTCGACCGCGTCTCGGTCGTCCACTACGGGTATCGCGTCGAGGAAGTCGACCTCGTGGCCGATCGGATCGCGGGCTACCTCACTGACGGCACGGGACTCACCGTCGAGCAGGTGCGGTCGGTCGCGTTCCGGATGCAACGCGGGGGATACCGCGAGACCCAGGTGGATGCGGTGCTCGATGCCGTCGTCGAGATCATGCTGGCGGTCGGTTGAACGACGCCGGGCGTGCTCGCATGGCGTTCTCAGGACCAAATCGTTACAATCGGGAGATCGTGACTTCCGGAGATGACACCCGAAACCCGGCGCCGCTGACCCGACGGTCCGCTCGAGCGCTGGTGGCTCCGGCCTCGGCACCCGCTTCGAAGGCCGTGTCGAACGCGCGCTGGTCGCGCCGTCGCGGAGTCGTGGGCGTGTTCGCCGGAGTCGCTGCACTGGCTTTCGCCGCGGCATCCGTCGGACCTGCGGCGTTCGCTCTCACCGAGAGTGCACCCGCTCCGTCGGAGGCTGAAACGGTCTATTCGAGCACGCTCGGTGATGCGCAGAGTCTCGTCGTCGCGTCGGGGGCGGTCGTGACCCTCGACCGCGACTCGTACAGCGCGTTCGAGAAGCCGAAACCACCGCCCGAGCCCGAGCCCAAGGTCGCTGCGGCCTCGCCCGCGACCCCGTTCTACTCGGGTGGCGGAGCCCCCTCCGAATGGATGGCAGCCGCAGGGATCGCCGAGAGCGACTGGGGCTACGTCGACTACATCGTCTCCAAGGAGAGCGGCTGGAACCCGAACGCTACCAACCGAAGCTCGGGGGCATGCGGCCTCGTGCAGGCGCTGCCGTGCAGCAAGGTTCCCGGCAACGGATACGAGCCCGTCGACAACCTGCGTTGGGCCACCGGATACGCCGTCGGTCGGTACGGCAGCTGGGCGGGCGCGTACGCGTTCTGGGTCAACAACCACTGGTGGTGACCGTGGCGCGATCGCGTCGACGGCGGCCCGCGCAGACCGGCTCCGAGGAGTCGTTCCAGCGCCTGCTGGCCGGGTGGAAGCGGACGGAGTCTCGCGGCGGACGCGAGTGGACGGTACAGCCGATCTCAGCGGTGCAGGCGGCCAAGGAGTACACCTGTCCCGGTTGTCACCGCGTGATTCCCGCGGGAACCGCGCACCTCGTCGTGTGGCGTGCGGACGGTGTCATGGGTGACGCCGCCGACCTCGCAGCTCGGCGGCACTGGCATTCTCACTGTTGGAAGGTGGCGTGATGGCTGAGATCCGTGGTGCGAGTGTGCTTCCGGCGCGGCGCGAGGACATCGTCCTGCGCACGGCGGACGGACTCGAACTCGTCGGGGAGTTGGCGCTCCCGCTCGAAAAGGAGCCGGTCGCCACTCTTGTGACGCTTCATCCGCTGCCCACCCACGGCGGCTTCATGGACTCGCACATCCTCCGCAAGGCCGCGGCACGGCTGCCCGCCCTTGCAGACCTGGCTGTTCTCCGCTTCAACACGCGGGGCACCTCGTCGCCGCGCGGGCGAAGCGACGGTCGATTCGAAGAGGGGATCGGCGAGAGCGCCGACGTCGCCGCGGCGATGGATTTCGTCGCGGAGCGCGCACTGCCGCATCCGTGGCTCGTCGGCTGGTCGTTCGGCACGGAGCTCGCGCTCAAGTACGGCAGGGAGCATCCTGTCGACGGCGCCATCCTCCTCTCGCCTCCGCTGCATCGAGCCACGGAGGGCGATGTTGCCGCCTGGCAGGGCGATCCTCGACGACTGGTCGCGCTGATCCCCGAGTTCGACGACTATCTGCGCCCCGACGAGGCGCGTCGCCGGTTCGCGTCGGTCCCTGACATGACCCTGATCCCCGTGGAGGGCGGAAAGCACCTGTGGGTGGGGGAGGCGCAGACCCGTCGTGTCCTGGGCGAGATCGTGGAGATCGTCAATCCTGCGGCCGCGCCTCTGCCGACCGATTGGGACGGGCCGACGCTCTGATCAGCGCTCGTTCATGCGCGGGACGATCACCTGTCGATAGATGATCAGGATGCTCGCGGCGACCGGGATCGCGACGAGAGCGCCGAGGAGTCCGAGCAGCGACCCGCCCGCGAGGGCCGCGATCACGACCACCGCGCCGGGGACGGCGACGGCGCGACTCATGATGCGCGGCGACACCAGGTACGCCTCGAGCTGCATGTAGATGACGTACCAGATGGCCGCTGTGAGCGCGGTCGTCGGCGACCCGAGCCCGGGGATGAGGCAGGTCAGGACGATGATGACCGAGCCGGTCAGCGTTCCGACCAGGGGGATGAGCGAGAAGAAGAACGCGATCACGGCCAGGACGGCCGGGAACGGCGCCTGGATGATCGTCAGGAAGATCGCGCTCAACACCCCGTTGATCACGCCGAGACTGACCTGTCCCATGACGTAGTAGCCGACGGAGTCGGTGATCTGCTCGGACAGCTCGATGAAGCGCGGACGGCGCGACGCGGGGACGAGGCTGTAGACCGCGGCCTTGAGGTTCGGCGTCGACGCCGTGAAGTAGATCGTGAGGATCAGGACGATGAAGGCGCCGGTCAAGCCGCCGAGGAACGCAAGGCTCGCGTTGATGACGCCGCCGGTGATGTTGCCCCAGTTCGACAGAGCCCAGTCCTGCACATTCGTCACGGTGTCGTCGATGGTGCTGTCCTGGATGCCCGGGAACACCGAGTGGATCCAGTTCTTGACGTCCTGCCACGACGTGCTCTGCAGGAATCGCGTGACCTCCTCGACCAGCTGGCTGACCTGACTCACGATGATCGGCACGACCATCCAGACGATGCCGGCGAAGATCGCGAGGACGCCGAGGACGGTCACCAGCACGGCGGACCAGCGCGGCAGGCGCCGTCTGGTCAGCCACGCCACCACGGGCTCGAGGCCGAGCGAGAGGAAGAGCGCCGTTCCGATGTACAGCAGGATCGTCGACAGGGTCTGCACACTGCCGATGAGCAGAAGCCCCAGGCCGACGCCGAGCGTGCCGATGAAGGCGATGCGGAACGGGTTGTGGAGCTTCACAGTGCCTCCTCGAGGAGCGGAACGTGCTGCACACACGATACGGGGGACGTCCCTGTAGAGGCGGCAGCGACCCCCTCTCGCGCAACACACAGGCGTCTCGGCTAGTCTCGAATGTCGGATCGTTCCGCTCCGCGGGCATGGGAGGAAGATTTCGTGCGTTTCGTCTGGGCCGTCGCGGCCTTCGTACTGGCCGCTCTGCTCATCGGGGCAGGCATCGCTCAACGGACCGTTTTCTACGGGCCGTCCACGCAGAGTGCCGAGATCCCCGCTGCGGACGGAACCGCGTACACGATGGTCGACGGCGCGGTCCTGACCTCTCTGCCCGGTACGCAGACGCTGCGCGTCTCGTCTTCCGACGGCGTCTTCGTCGCGTACGGTCGCACCGCCGACATGCGCGCATGGCTCTCCGATCAGACGTACAACGAAGTGTCGACGGGTGAGGACGGCGTCCTGAACGCGGCGGTGGTCGAGCCCGAGGTCGCCCCGACGGATGCGCCCGCGGACACGGCGGCGGGAGAGGGTGAGGGCGATGCCGCGACCGCACCTGAGCCGACCGCGAACCGCAATCCCGCGGGGTCCGACCTGTGGCTCGCCGAGTACAGCGACGACCGTGCGGTCAGCGTTCCCCTGCAGCTGCCCGACTCGATGAGCGTGCTGATCGCCTCGGACGGCACCAAAGCCGCGCCCGCCGAAGCCAGCATCACCTGGAACATCGCGCAGACGACACCGTGGGCGGGCCCGCTCATGCTGCTCGGCGGCGTCGCCCTCGTCGCCGGGATCGTCCTGTACATCCTCGCCATCCGACACGACCGGCGCTCGCGCGGACCGCGTCGCAAGGCGCCGCCGCCCCTGCCCGAGACGCAGCCGATCGATCTGGCCGTAGAACCCGGAGTGAAGGGCGTGATCAGCGCGACGCCGTCACGACGATCCTCGCGTCGTCCGTTCCTCGCTATCCCGCTCGCGGTGATCGGTGCACTCGTGTTCACCGGTTGCTCGCCCGACGCGTGGCCGGATCTGGCCCCCACGCCGACGTCCTCTCAGACCGCCGCGATCGTCGACTCCGCCGACCAGCAGGCCCCCGCGGTCACCGAGGCGCAGGCGCAGACGATCCTGCAGCGCATCTCGACGACGGTCGCGTCCGCCGACGAGGCACGCGATGCGAACCTCGCGGCCACCCGGCTCGACGGAGCCGCGCTGGCAGAGCGCAACACCAACTATGTGCTGCGCGGTGCCCTGGCCGACGAGGCGGCATTGCCCCCGATCCCCGCCGAACCGACGCAGATCATCCTGCCGCAGGCGTTCGACGAGTGGCCGCGCACGGTGATGGCGGTCGTGCAGAAGGAGGGCGCTCAGGGCCCCGTCTCCACGATCATGTTCCTGACGCAGGCTGATCAGTGGGCGGACTACAAGCTGTCGTACATCGGCGATCTGCTCGGATCGGTCGAGATGCCCGACCTCGCGCCCGCCTACATCGGCGCCTCCCAGGTGCCGCCGGACTCGTCCTTCCTGACGGTCGCGCCGGACAAGCTCGCCGAGGCCTACGCCGACGTGCTGAACAACGGCAAGGACAGCGCATCCATCGGGCTCTTCGACGAGCAGACCGACCTGTTCAGCCAGAACGTCACCAAGAACCGTCAGGAGCGCCGCGACAAGTTCAATGAGACAGGCGCCTCGACGGGCACGATCGAGTTCGCGGCCCAGGCCGGCAGCCAGCAGCCGCTCGCGCTCGCAACGCTCGAGAGCGGGGCGATCGTCGCCGTCTCGGTCAACGAGGTCGACACGGTGACCCCGAACAGCGGGGATGTCGTCATCAAGCTGACCGACAATCCGACCGCGCAGGCATTGACCGGTGTATCGGAGTCCGCCACCGGTGTGAGCTCGACCTTCGCCGACCAGCTGTTCTTCTACGTGCCGGCGCAGGGATCCTCAGAGAAGATCCGACTCCTCGGTTACACCTCCAACATCCTGGAAGCGAAGGTTCTGTGATGTCCGATCAGGCCCCTGGTGCCGTGCTGCGCGGCGCCGTCGACCTCTCCGCGCTGCGCAACCGGCCCGCCCCGAGCTCGAACGTCGCACCGTCCGCCCCGACCTCGGGCTCCCTCGTCCGGGACGTGACCGACGCGACGTTCGGCGAGATCCTCGAGCTCTCGCGGACGGTCCCTGTCGTCGTCGACCTGTGGGCCGAATGGTGCGGACCCTGCAAACAGCTCAGCCCGATCCTCGAGAAGGTCGTCCACGAGCTCGCCGGTCGCCTCGTCCTGGCGAAGGTCGATGTCGACGCCAACCCGCAGATCGCGCAGGGCTTCCGCGCGCAGTCGATCCCTCTTGTCGTGGCTCTGGTCGGCGGGCAGCCGGTTCCGCTGTTCACCGGCGCCGTGCCCGAGGAGCAGGTCCGCGACGTCTTCTCACAGCTCCTGCAGCTCGCAGCGCAGAACGGAGTGACGGGCACGGTGGATGCCGGCGTGGAGAGCACGGCAGATGCGGCGGAAGAGCCGCCGCTGCCACCCCTGCACGCGGAGGCGTTCGTCGCGATCGAAGAAGGCGACTACGCGCGGGCGGCCTCCGCCTATGAGCGTGCCCTGGCGGAGAACCCGCGCGACGCCGATGCGCAAGCCGGCCTCGGGCAGGTGCGGCTGCTCCAGCGTGTGCAGGGCGCCGACCTGCAGCAGGCGCGGGCCGCGGCCGCTGCCGAACCCACCGACGTCGACGCGCAACTCCTCGTGGCCGACCTCGACATCTCGGGCGGACACGTGGACGACGCGTTCGCACGGCTGCTCGATCTCTTCGCCGCGCTGCCTGCCGACGAACGCGCACCCGTTCGCACGCGTCTGCTCGAGCTGTTCGGCCTCGTCGGCGACGCGGACCCCCGCGTCATCCGCGCGCGCGGACGCCTCGCCTCGCTCCTGTTCTGAGGCCGAGGCGCCCAGGTTCGCCTCACACCCGTGTGGCGAACCCGGGGTCAGTCCGCGGGTGAGAGCCAGAGCGCTCCGAGCGGCGGCAGCGTCAGACGTGCGCGCCCGGAGGCGTCGGCGGTCACCGCGCCGAGGTTGCCGACCCCGGAGCCTCCGAAGGCGGATGCGTCGGAGTTGAGCAGCTCCTGCCAGACGCCCGCGAGCGGCAGATCCAGTTCGTAGTCGTGCAGCGGTGCCCCCGAGAAGTTGAAGACGGCCACCAGAGGCCGGCCGTCGGCATCCCAGCGGACGAACGCCGAGACGTTCGGATTCCACGTGGGTCCGCCGATGCGCGAGAACGCGGAGCCGTCCGCATCCCGCTGCCACAGCGCCGGGGTGTCACGGTAGGTGGCGTTGAGGGACGCGACGAAGTCGCCGAGCTCTCGGTGGGCGGGCTGGTCGAGCAGCCACCACTCCAGCGATCGCGACTCGGACCACTCCGCGATCTGGCCGAACTCCTGCCCCATGAACAGGAGCTGCTTGCCGGGGTGGGCCCACATGTACGAGAGGAACAGTCGCATCCCCGCGAGCTTCTGCCAGTGGTCCCCGGGCATCCGCGCGAACAAGGAACCCTTGCCGTGCACGACCTCGTCGTGACTGATGGGAAGCACGTAGTTCTCACTGAACGCGTACACGAACGAGAACGACAGCTCGCCCTCGTGATGCGCGCGGTAGAGCGGATCGCGCGAGATGTACACGAGCGAGTCGTTCATCCACCCCATGTTCCACTTGAAGCCGAAGCCGAGACCTCCCGCGCTGGTGGGCGCGGTGACGCCCGGGTAGCTGGTGGATTCCTCCGCGATCATCGCGATCCCGGGGAACGTCTTGTAGACGGTCGCGTTGGTCTCCTGCAGGAACTGGATCGCCTCCAGGTTCTCGCGACCGCCATAGATGTTGGGCTCCCACTCGCCGGCCTCGCGGGAGTAGTCGAGGTACAGCATGGAGGCGACCGCATCCACACGCAGGCCGTCGACGTGGAACTCCTCGAACCAGTACAGCGCGTTGGCCACGAGGAAATTGCGCACCTCGGCCCGGCCGTAGTCGAAGATCAGAGTGCCCCAGTCCTTGTGCTCGCCGCGTCGGGGATCCGGGTGCTCGTAGAGCGCCTCTCCGTCGAAGCGGGCGAGCGCGAACTCGTCGCGCGGGAAATGACCCGGCACCCAGTCCATGATCACGCCGATGCCGGCTGCATGCAGGCGGTCGATGAGGTAGCGGAGATCGTCGGGTGAGCCGAAGCGGCTCGTCGGCGCGTAGTAGCCGCTCACCTGGTAGCCCCACGATCCGCCGAAGGGATGCTCGGCGAGAGGGAGGAACTCGACGTGCGTGAACCCCTGGGCGCTCACATACTCGATGAGCGGGTCCGCCGCGTCGCGGTAGCCCAGCCCCGGACGCCAGGAGCCGAGGTGCAGTTCGTACACGGACATCGGGCGCTCGAGCGGCTGGCTGGCAGACCGCTGGGCGATCCATGCGTCATCGCCCCACTCGTAGCTCGACGCGGTCACGACCGAAGCCGTTGCCGGCGGTAGCTCGGCCCGGCGCGCCATCGGATCCGCCTTGAGGATCCACCGACCGTCGCGTGTGAGGAGCTCGTACTTGTAGGTGCTGTCTGCGCCGACGCCGGGCACGAAGAGCTCCCACACGCCGCTCGCGCCCATCGACCTCATGCTGTGGGACTGGCCGTCCCAGCCGTTGAAGTCGGCGGCGACGCGGACGGCCTGCGCGTGGGGAGCCCACACGGCGAACGAGGTGCCCGCGACGCCTTCGTGATCGCGCACGTGGGATCCGAGCACCTGCCACAGCTGCTCGTGACGTCCCTCCCGGATGAGGTGGAGATCGAGCTCACCGACCGTCGGGGAGAAGCGGTAGGGGTCGTCGGCAGTGTAGGGGGCTGAGCCGTCGTACGTCGCGGTGAGCTGGTAGGCGCCCGCATCCCCGCGGTACGTGCCCTCCCAGATGCCCGCGCGGACGTGGTCGAGCGCGACCTCGCGACCGTCGGCGAAGACGGCCGTGACGGATGCGGCCAGGGGCCGTCGGGCACGGATCACCCCTCCTGTCTCGCCGTCGGGGTGCAGACCCAGCACATCGTGGGGGGAGTAGTAGGAGCCGGTGGCGACGGTGTCGAGCACCCGCGGTTCGATGAGGCTCATGCGAGGCCCTTCACGTGGAGGATGTGCGCCGGCTCGCGGAACGCGTCCAGTCGCACATAGTTGTGGTCGGTCCAGGTCCAGGTGGCGCCCGTCACGAGGTCTTCGACGGTGTACGGCGTTCCCGCCGGAACACCCCATGCCGCGGTGTCCAGATGAACGGTCGTCTCCCGTGCGGAGTGCGGGTCGACGTTGACGACCACGATGATCGTGTCGCTCTCGCCGCTCTCGTTGAGGGCGCCGTCGAGGTGCTTCGTGTACACCAGGATCGCGTCGTCATCGCTGTGCTGGATCTCGAGGTTGCGCAGCTGGCGCAGCGCCGGATGCTCGCGGCGGATGCGGTTGAGCAACGCGAGGTACGGGGCGAGGGAGTCGCCGTCTGCCTCGGCCTGCTGCCAGTCGCGGAGCTTGTACTCGTACTTCTCGTTGTCGATGTTCTCCTCGCTGCCCGGGCGCGCGACGTTCTCGAACAGCTCGTAGCCGGCGTAGACGCCATAGGTAGGGGCCGCGGTCGCCGCGATCGTCGCGCGGATGCGGTAGGCCGCCCGGCCGCCGTACTGGAGGTACTCGGTGAGGATGTCGGGGGTGTTGACGAAGAGGTTGGGGCGCAGGTAATCGTCGGTCTCGTGGGCGAGCGAGTCGAGGAACTCCTCGAGCTCGGCCTTCGAGTTGCGCCATGTGAAGTACGTGTAGCTCTGCTGGAAACCCGCCTGCGCGAGCGCGCGCAGCGGCGTCGGCCTGGTGAAGGCCTCGGCCAGGAAGACCACGTCGGGTGCCTCGTCGCGGACGGTGCGAATGAGCCACTCCCAGAACTGCAGGGGCTTGGTGTGAGGGTTGTCGACGCGGAAGATCTTCACGCCCTGGGCGATCCAGTGGCGCACGATGCGAAGGACCTCGGCACGGATCCCGGCGGGGTCGTTGTCGAAGTTGACGGGATAGATGTCCTGGTACTTCTTCGGCGGGTTCTCCGCGTACGCGATCGTGCCGTCGGGAAGGGTGGTGAACCACTCCGGGTGCTCTTTCACCCACGGGTGGTCGGGCGAGGCCTGCAACGCCAGATCGAGCGCGATCTCGATCCCGGCGGATGCGGCGGCATCCAGGAATGCGCGGAAGTCGGCGAGCGAGCCGAGTTCGGGGTGGACGGTATCGTGTCCGCCTTCGGCCGCGCCGATGGCCCACGGCGATCCGGGGTCGGCCGGGCCGGCGTTCAGCGTGTTGTTCGGGCCCTTGCGGTGGGTGCGTCCGATCGGGTGGATCGGCGGCAGGTACAGCACGTCGAATCCCATCGCCGCGACGCCCGGGAGCCGGTCCATAGCGGTGCGGAAGGTGCCCGGCTCGATGGTCCCGTCCGCGCGTCGCGTCGCTCCCTCGGAGCGCGGGAAGAACTCGTACCACGCGCCGACACCGGCCCGCTCGCGCTCCACGAGCAGATCGTGCGTCGCACCCAGGGTCCAGAGCTCGCCGAGCGGGCGTGCGTTGAAGGCATCGGCCACTCTCTCGTCGTGCACGATCGCGAGGGCGGCCGCCTCGTCGGTGGTGCTCGCGCGCAGCAGCGCGGCCTGCTCGGTCAGCAGTCGTCGCTCGGCCGCGGGGCGATCCTTCTGGGCGGCGGCATCCTCGAACAGGAGCGCACCGATCTCGCGCACGAGCGCGACATCGACACCGGCCGGGATCTTCAGCTCGGCCGCGTGTCGCCAGGTCGCATACCGGTCGGCGAACGCCTCGAAGCGGAAGGACCACGTCCCCTGTGCGAGCAGGGTGACCAGCACGCCCCACGTGTCCAGTCCGTCCTCGTGGGCGCTGAGCCGATGCAACGACTCGCTGCCGTCCGGAGCGGTCAGCCGTAGCTGTACGCCGATCAGGTCGTGTCCCTCCCGGAACGCGCGCACGCGGAACGGGACGACCTCGCCCGCGAAGGCGGAAGGGTCGAACCGTGGATCGGGAGTCGACGGCCGTTCCGCGCTGAGGGGGATGCGGCCGGTCACTGTGTCGGCGGATGACCACGCGACGACCTTGCGCAGCGGGATCTCGGCACCGCTTCGTTGAGTGCGGACGGGGAGGGATCGTGTCGGAGTGGCCACACAGCGAACCTATCGCGGGCGCGTGCGGCACGACAGGCGTGACGCGGGCGGGGCGAACGTGCTATTCGGCGCGGAAC
This sequence comes from Microbacteriaceae bacterium PS02066, assembly GCA_029959545.1. Lineage (GTDB taxonomy): Bacteria > Actinomycetota > Actinomycetes > Actinomycetales > Microbacteriaceae > Microbacterium > Microbacterium binotii. Next base: position 14,064 of record JASCPH010000025.1, read on the forward strand.
AGATGCATCGACGTCGGGGGCGTCGGAACGATGTCGCCCGGTGCCAGGACCGGCTCCTCCTGCGAGGGCGATTCCTCGGCGCTCGACCAGAGCGACACGTAGCGGCTGACCCCGTCGATGAGCGGGAGCCGCACATCCACCGGCGTCTCATCGCCGTGGACGATCAGCAGGATGCGGTTGAACTCCTCGAACTCGGGCGTCGATGCCGCGACGTACTGGAGTGTGCGGTGCGCGGGATCGTTCCATCGCTCGCCCGACATCGTCTCGCCGTGCTCGTCGTACCACTCCATGACGGATGCCGATGGCGTCTCCTCGTCCAGGCGTGCGAAGCGGATGGGGCGCAGCGCCGGGTTCTCGGCCCGCAGCTCGATCAAACGCCGCACGTGCGCGAACAGCTCGCGCTGCCAGGGCCGGTGCTCCCACGACAGCCAGGTGAGAGCGGAGTCGTGGCAGTACGCGTTGTTGTTGCCGCGCTGCGTCCGGCCGAACTCGTCGCCGGCGGTGATCATCGGGATCCCCGCCGAGAGCAGGAGCGTGCCCATGAGGTTGCGCATCGCCTTGCGGCGGGTGGCGAGGATCCGTTCGTCGTCGGTCGCGCCCTCCGCCCCGTGGTTGAAGGAGCGGTTCGTGTCCGCCCCGTCGCGGTTGTGCTCGCCGTTGCCGAGATTGTGCTTGACGTCGTACGAGACGAGATCGTTCAGGGTGAAGCCGTCGTGGGCGGTGACGAAGTTGATCGACGCCAGCGGCCCGCGGTCGGCGCTGAAAGTGTTCGACGAGCCCGCGAGCCGCGTGGCGAACCCTCCGATGCCGACCGGCGCCGTCGAGGCGCGACGGGCATAGTCGACGTCGGACAGCCAGAAGTTGCGCACGCGGTCCCGGTACCGGTCGTTCCACTCGTGCCAGCCGTCGCCGAAGTTGCCCGTCTGCCACCCGCCCATGCCCACGTCCCAGGGCTCGGCGATCTTCTTCGTGTCGGCGAGCTCCGGATCCTCGGCGATGGCCCGCAGGAGAGGATGATCGGGCGTGAAGCGATGCTGATCGTCGCGCCCCAGCGTCGTGGCCAGATCGAACCGGAAACCGTCGATCTGCACGTCCCGTGCCCAGTAGCGCAGCGAATCCAGGACGAGACGCGCGCCCGCATCCGTGGCCGTGTTCACCGAGTTGCCGCATCCGGTGACGTCGATGTACGTGCCGTCGTCCTGCTGCCGGTAGTAAGCGCGGTTGTCGAGACCGCGCAGGCTGGAGCGCGGACCGCCGATGCCCTCTTCCGCGGTGTGGTTGTAGACGACGTCGAGGACGACTTCCAGACCGGCCTGGTGCAGGAGCTTCACCATCCCCTTGACCTCGCGAAGAACCGCATCCGGTCCCTCGCGCCGCGCCTGGTCTGTCGCGTAGGCGGCGTGGGGCGCGAAGAAGCCGAGCGTGTTGTAACCCCAGTAGTTGTCGAGTCCCAGCTGCAGGAGGCGGGGTTCGGAGGCGAACGCATGGATGGGCAGCAGCTCGATGGTCGTGACGCCGAGATCCAGGAAGTGCTCGATCATGGCAGGGTGCGCGAGTCCTGCGTACGTGCCGTGGAGCGCGGCGGGGACACCGGGATGCCGCTTGGTCATGCCCTTCACGTGCGCCTCGTAGAGGACGGTTCGATCCAGCGGGACGGCGGGCTTTCGCACGTCGCCCCAGTCGAAGCCGCGATCGACCACGACGGAACGCCAGTCGCCGAATCCGCCACTCACGATCCCGCGGCCGTACGGGTCGAGCAGCAGCGTCTGCGGATTGAAGATGTTCCCCGCCCCGAACGGACCGGATGCGCGCAGTGCGTAGCGCGCGCCGGCGACGAGGAGCTCGGAGGTGATCTCCCATACCCCCCTCTCGCGACGCTGCATCGGCAGGGTCGCCGTCGCCCAGTCGAGATCGTCGGCGTCGAAGATCACCACGTCGAGGGCGTCGGCCGCCTGCGAGAAGACGCGGAGGGTGCCGCCGTTCTCGTGCAGGCGCACGCCGAGGTCCTCGAGAGCGGGATCGAGGACCTGCGAGAGCGCGGGAACGGAGGTCGTTGTCGGGCTGACCATGCCCACAACCCTAGCCATCGCCGGATGACGAACTCATGACGCTGCCTCATGCCGCGCGTGCGACAGTGGACGGGTGTACATCTACCTCGATCATGCGGCGTCGAGTCCGCTGCGTCCCGAGGCGCGGGAGGCCTGGCTCGAGGCGGCGGCGACGACCGGAAACGCCTCTTCCGTGCACGGCGGCGGGCAGGCGGCGAGGCGCGTGCTGGAGGACGCGCGAGAACGGCTCGCGGCGGTGGTCGATGCCGATCCCATCGAGGTCGTCTTCACCTCGGGCGGCACGGAGGCCGTGAACCTCGCGGTGAAGGGCTTGTGGGCGTCGCGCGCCGCCGGTGCGGACGCGGTCGTGCTTCCGGATGGGGAGCACCACGCGACGATCGACTCGGTCGCGGCCCTCGTCGACGCGCAGCACGCCGAGGTGCGACCCGTGCGGCTGACCCCGCTCGGCGCGATCGACCCCGAGGATTTCGCGTCGGCGCTCGGTGGCGCGGCATTCGCCACGGCGCTGGTCGCCAACAACGAGGTCGGGACGCTGTCGGATGCGGCGGGCCTGGCCGCGCATGCAGCGTCTGCCGCGGTGCCGCTGCATCTTGACGCCGTGGCGGCATTCGGGCAGGTTTCCGTGGACTTCCGGCGGTGGCGCGGCGATGCCCCAGCGGGTGCCGGCCTGGTGGCTATGAGCATCTCTGCGCACAAGGTCGGCGGACCGGTGGGTACGGGCGCTCTGATCAGCGCTCGGTCGGCGCGGATCGGCGCGCAAATGCACGGCGGTGCGCAGCAGCGGGGACTGCGCGCCGGGACGCAGGACATCGCGGGCGCCGCCGCCTTCGCCGTGGCGGCGGAACTCGCAGCGGCCGAGCGTGAAACGGAGGCCGCGCGCCTCGCAGCGCTGCGGGACCGGCTGGTGACGCAGGCGCGCGCCGCCGTGCCGGGTCTCGACTTGCTCGGCGACCCGGTGCACCGCATCCCCGGCAACGCGCATCTGCTGGTGCCCGGTGCGCTGGGGGAGACGCTGCTGTTCCTCCTCGACACCCGCGGCATCGCGGTGTCCACAGGGTCGGCCTGTCAGGCGGGCATTCCCGAACCCTCGCACGTGGTGCGCGCCCTCGGTCGTGACGAGGATGCGGCACGTTCGGTGCTACGGATCACTCTGGGACGCACCACGACCTCCGACGACGTGGACGCGTTCCTGGAGGCGCTGCCCTGGGCCGTCGAGCGCGCCCGCGCTGCCGGAGCCCGTGCAGCCTCGCCCTCGTAGACTGGGATGATGCGGATTCTGGCGGCGATGAGCGGTGGCGTGGATTCGGCCGTGGCCGCGGCGCGCGCCGTGGATGCTGGACACGAGGTCGTCGGGGTTCACCTGGCCCTGTCCCGTGCGGGCGGGACGCTGCGCACGGGCAGTCGCGGCTGCTGCACGATCGAGGACGCGATGGATGCTCGCCGCGCGGCGGACAGGCTCGGCATCCCGTTCTATGTGTGGGATTTCTCGGAGCGCTTCCGCGATGACGTGATCGAGGACTTCGTGTCGGAGTACCGGGCCGGACGCACCCCGAACCCGTGCATGCGATGCAACGAGCGGATCAAGTTCGCCGCGCTGCTCGAGCGTGCGCTCGAGCTGGGCTTCGACGCCGTCTGCACGGGGCACTACGCGCTGCTCGTCGACGGCCCGGAGGGGCGGGAGCTGCACCGGGCGAGTGACCAGGCCAAGGATCAGTCGTACGTGCTCGGCGTCCTGACCGCCGAGCAGCTCGCGCACACGTACTTCCCGCTGGGAGACACGCCGTCGAAGGCTCTGGTCCGGGCAGAAGCCGCCGAGCGCGGTCTGACGGTCGCCCAGAAGCCCGACAGTCACGACATCTGCTTCATCCCCGACGGCGACACCCGGGGCTGGCTCGCCGAGCGTGTCGGCGCCGAGCAGGGTGACATCCTCGACCGGACGGGCGCCATCGTCGGACGACACGAGGGGGCCCACGCCTTCACCGTCGGCCAACGCCGCGGGCTGAAGCTCGGCGTCCCCGCATCCGATGGCAAGCCGCGTTTCGTGCTCGAAGTGCGTCCGGTGAACAACACCGTCGTGGTGGGCCCGAAGGAGGCGTTGGCGACAGCCGAGATCGCGGGTGCACGCTTCAGCTGGGCGGGTGCCGCGCCGACCGAGGGCGCGTTCTCGTGCGAGGTGCAGATCCGCGCCCACGCCGATCCGGTGCCCGCCCACGCGGACGTCACCGGCCACGGCGTGGTGGTGCGCCCGGTGGAGCCGTTCGACGGCGTCGCGCCGGGCCAGACGGCCGTGCTGTACCTGGGCTCGCGTGTGCTCGGCCAGTTCACGGTGGACCGCACGGTCTCCGCCGTCGCGGTCGACGCCGTCGCCGCATCCTAGGCACGAGACCCGCGCTGCGCACGGCCCTGGCCGTGTCGCAGGCCGCGCCTAGACTCGATCCGTGACGCAAGCCGGTGACTCGATCGACGATGACACGACCCTCTCCGAGGCCCGTGCCGAAGCGGCGGAGCTGACGGAGCGCATCCTCCGTGCCCGCGATGCGTACTACGGCGACGACGCCGAGATCGTCGACGACGCGACCTACGACGGGTGGATCCGACGGCTGGAAGAGCTGGAGCGGCTGCATCCGGAGGTGCAGAAGCAGGATTCGCCGACCCTCAGCGTCGGCGCCGCATCCACCACCATGTTCGCTCCCGTCGAGCACGCCGAGCGGATGCTGAGTCTCGACAACGTCTTCAGCCCCGAGGAGCTGCGGGACTGGTGCGCCAAGGCCCAGGGCTCCGCAGGCCGGCCGGTGCGGTGGCTGACCGAGTTGAAGATCGACGGTCTCGCGATCAGCCTCCGGTACGAGAACGGCGTGCTCACCTCCGCAGCGACGCGCGGCGACGGGCGCATCGGCGAGGACGTCACCGTCAACGCTCTGCGTGTCGAAGGCATCCCCGAGCGCCTGAGGGGCACCGGCCACCCCCCTCTCGTCGAGGTGCGCGGCGAGGTCTTCATCCCGGTCGCGGCCTTCGAGCAGCTCAACGCCCTGCAGGCCCGGATGCGGGAGCGCGTCGTCGAGCAGGCGCGTGAGCGCGGCACCCTCACCGAGGAGCGCGCGCGGCTGAGTGCCGATCGCCGATTCCCCGCATTCGCCAACCCGCGCAACGCCGCGAGCGGCGGACTGCGCCAGCAGCTCGACAAGAAAGACGGCCTCGAGCTCGAGGCCGGGCGGGCGCGTCTCGCGTCGCTCCGACTGTTCGTGCACGGCATCGGTGCGTGGCCGGCTCCTCCGGTGGCTTCGCAGAGCGAGATCTACGACCTGCTCGCCGAGTGGGGGCTGCCGACGAGTCCCTACTACAAGACCTTCGACGACATCGACGGCGTCCTCGGGTTCGTGGCGCACTACGGCGAGCATCGTCACGATGTGGAGCACGAACTCGACGGCATCGTCGTCAAGGTGGACGAGCTCGCGCTCCACGACGAGCTGGGGGCGACCAGCCGCGCACCGCGCTGGGCCATCGCGTACAAGTACCCGCCCGAACAGGTGAACACCCGCCTCCTCGACATCGTCGTCTCGGTCGGGCGCACCGGCCGTGCGACGCCGTTCGCCGTCATGGAGCCGGCACGCGTGGCAGGTTCCGTCGTGCGTCAGGCGACGCTGCACAACCAGGACGTCGTCAAGGTCAAGGGCGTTCTCATCGGTGACATGGTCGTCCTCCGCAAGGCCGGCGACGTGATCCCCGAGGTGCTCGGTCCGGTGGTCGAGCTCCGCGACGGCTCCGAGCGTGCCTTCGTCATGCCGCGCGACTGCCCGGTCTGCGGTACTCCGCTCGCGCCGGCGAAGGAGGGCGACGTCGATCTGCGCTGCCCCAACGCCCGTTCGTGCCCCGCGCAGGTGCGTGGCCGCGTCGAGCACATCGGCTCACGCGGCGCACTCGACATCGAGGCGCTCGGCGAGGTGACCGCGGCGGCTCTGACGCAGGCGGACGGTGGCGCACGTGCACCCCTGGACACAGAGGCCGGGCTTTTCGATCTGACTCTCGATGAACTCGTTCCGATCGAGGTCGTCGTCCGCGACGCGGAGACCGGTGAGCCGAAGCTGGACGACGCGACGGGCGAGCCGGTGCGACGTGCTCCGTTCCGACGCAACCCGACGCCCGCCGAGCGCAAGTCGGGTCTGCTGACCCCGCAGCCGTCCGCGCAGGCACTGACGCTGCTCGACGAGCTCGAGAAGGCGAAGACGAAGGAGCTGTGGCGTTTCCTCGTCGCCCTCAACATCCGTCACGTGGGCCCCGTCGCGGCCCGGGCCCTGGCGCAGTGGTTCGGATCCGTCTCAGCCATCCGGTCGGCGAGCCGCGAGGAGCTGGCAGCCGTCGAGGGAGTGGGCGGGATCATCGCGGATGCGGTCATCGCCTGGTTCGAGGTCGACTGGCACCGCGAGATCGTCGAACGGTGGGAGGCGGCCGGAGCGCAGCTGTCCACTCCCGGCCACCCCGGTCCCGGTGCGGCGGTCGTCGAGGGCGGGGTGCTCGAGGGGCTGACGGTCGTGGCGACCGGAACGCTCGAGGGCTACACGCGCGAGGGCGCTCAGGAAGCCATCCTCGCCGCCGGCGGCAAGGCCGGCTCCAGCGTGTCCAAGAAGACCGACTTCGTCGCGGCGGGGCCGGGCGCGGGCTCCAAGCTCGCCAAGGCCGAGCAGCTCGGTGTGCGCATCATCGACGCGGCGCAGTTCCGCATCCTCGTGGAGCAGGGGCCGGCGGCACTGGACGCCCTCGCGCCCGATGCGGGCTGAGTCCGCTCAGCGCCCCGTCTCGGCGAGCAGGTGCTCCCGCACCTGCTTGCGCAGCACCTTGCCGATGAGCGACTTCGGAAGCTCCTCGACGACGAACAGACGCCGCGGCACCTTGTAGGGGGTGAGGATCCCGCGCGCGTAGCTGCGGATCGCCTCGGTGTCGATCTCGGCGCCGGGGGCCACCACGATGGCGGCGACGACTTCCTCACCCGCGTGCTCGTCGGGAAGGCCCACGACGGCCACATCCTCCACCTGCGGGTGCTGTCGCAGGACGTTCTCCACCTCGGTGGGTGCGACGTTGAAGCCGCCCGTGATGATGAGCTCCTTGATGCGATCGACGATGCGCACGAAGCCGGCCTCGTCGATCGTCACGATGTCTCCCGTGCGGAACCAGCCGTCGACGAAGACCTCCTCGGTCGCCTCCGGCTTGCCGTAGTAGCCCGAGAAGACCTGCGGTCCACGCACGAGCAGCTCGCCTGCGCCGCCGGGGGCGACGTCGACCCGAGGGTTCTCCGGGTCGACGACGCGACACTCGGTGCCTGGTAGCGGCAGGCCCACAGTGCCGGGCACCCGGTTCTCGGCGACGGGGTTGGCCATCAGCACGGGGGAGCATTCACTGAGACCGTAGCCCTCGACCAGGTAGCCTCCGGTCGCCTTCTCGAAGGGTATGACGAGCTCGTGCGGGAGCGCCATGGCGCCGGAGATCGCGATCCGGGTTCCCGCGAGCGAGACCCCCTTCGCCTGCGCCGCCTGCAGCAGCCGGTCGGCGATCGGCGGAACCAGAGGCAGGAACGTGGCGGGGTGCTTCTTCGTCACGGCGAGGACCATGTCGGGGTCGAAGCGCGGGAACAGCACGAGTCGCGCACCCATCGACATCGCGAAGGTGAGACAGAGGGTGAGTCCGTAGGCGTGGAACATCGGCAGCACGGCGTAGACGACGCAGCCTTCGCCGCGGTGGATCGAAGGCACCCAGGCCCGCGACTGGGCCGCGTTGGCGAGCAGGTTCCGGTGGGTCAGCTTGGCGCCCTTGGGAGTGCCGGTCGTTCCGCTCGTGTACTGGATGATGGCGAGGTCGTCCGCCGTCGGCGCGGGATGGGAGGTCGGAAGCGGGTCGCTGCGCAGCAACTGGTCCCAGTCGATGCCGCCGCGGACCTTCGTGTGCAGCGCGGCGCGGGACTCGCGGGCCTTGGCGATCGGCAACCGCAGCGCCGCCCGCGTCGTGAAGGGCATCGCGCGTGTCAGATCCACCGTCACGAGCGTCGAGACGCGCACATCCTTCGGGAAAGCCTGCACGGTGGCAGCCACCTTGCTCCAGACGATGGCGTGCTTGGCCCCGTGGTCCTCGAACTGCTTGCGCAACTCGCGCGCGGTGTAGAGCGGATTGTGCTCGACCACCACGGCGCCCAGGCGCAGGACGGCGTAGAAGGCGACGATGTGCTGCGGGCAGTTGGGCAGGACGATCGCGACGGGGTCCCCTCGGCGCACGCCCTGCGCGTGAAGGCCGGCCGCCGCGCGCGAGATGGCGCGGTCGAGTTCGCGATACGTGGTCTCGCGCCCGAAGAACTGCAGTGCGACGGCGTCCGGGTACTCGCGCGCCGAAGCCTGCACGATGTCGACGAGAGAACCCGACACCGGCTCGAGGTCGTCGGGCACTCCGTCGGCGTAGCTGCGGACCCAGGGACGGGGAGGATCGAAGGTCGTCACCCGGCACAGCCTACGGGCGCCCGGCGGTCCGGCGGGGCCGAACTAGACTGTCGGGGTGTCGGAAATCACCCCAGATCTCGTGCGCCATCTCGGCGTCCTCGCCCGGATCCAATTGAGCGACGAGGAGGTCGGGCGCCTCACCGGTCAGCTCGATGCGATCGTCGACAACATCGCGAAGGTGTCGGAGGTCGCGACCCCCGATGTCGTCGCGACGAGCCACCCGATCCCGCTGCAGAACGTCTTCCGCGACGACGAGCACAGCGAGGCGCTGTCTCTCGCCGAGGTGCTGCAGAACGCTCCGGATGCGGCCGAAGACCGCTTCCGCGTGACGGCGATCCTGGGGGAGGAGCAGTGAGCGACATCATCCGGCTCAGCGCGGCGGATCTCGCCGCCAAGCTCGCCGCGGGCGAGGTGTCCAGCGTCGAGGCGACCAAGGCGCATCTGGACCGCATCGCCGCGGTGGACGGCGACGTCCACGCGTTCCTGCACGTCAACGAGGGCGCGCTGGCCGCCGCCGGCGAGATCGACCGCCGCCGTGCGAGTGGGGAAGCCCTGGGGGAGCTGGCCGGTGTGCCGCTCGCCATCAAGGACGTCCTGGTCACGACCGACATGCCCTCCACGAGCGGATCCAAGATCCTCGAGGGGTACATGTCGCCCTACGATGCGACGGTCGTGGCGCGCGCCCGTGCCGCCGGCCTCGTGCCCCTGGGCAAGACCAACATGGACGAGTTCGCGATGGGGTCTTCCACCGAGCACTCCGCGTACGGTCCTACCCACAACCCGTGGGATCTGGATCGGATCCCGGGAGGTTCCGGCGGGGGCTCGGCGGCCGCCGTCGCCGCCTTCGAGGCGCCGCTCGCGCTGGGGTCGGACACCGGCGGCTCCATCCGTCAGCCCGCGCACGTGACGGGCACTGTCGGCGTGAAGCCCACGTACGGCGGTGTCAGCCGCTACGGCGCGATCGCGCTCGCCTCGAGCCTCGACCAGGTCGGTCCGGTGACGCGAACGGTTCTGGACTCGGCGCTCCTGCACGACGTGATCGCCGGTCACGACCCGCACGACTCCACGTCGCTCACCGATGCCTGGCCGTCTTTCGCGGCCGCGGCGCGTGAGGGCGCGTCCGGCGAGAGCCTCAAGGGTCTGAAGGTCGGCATCATCCGGGAGCTCGACGACAGAGGCTTCCAGCGGGGCGTCTCCGACTCGTTCCGTGCGGCGCTCGCGGCCATGGAAGCACAGGGTGCGGAGATCGTCGAGGTCAGTGCCCCGCACTTCGAGTACGGCGTCGCGGCCTACTACCTCATCCTGCCGGCGGAGGCATCGAGCAACCTCGCGAAGTTCGATTCCGTGCGCTTCGGGATGCGGGTGAGCCCGCACGCGGCGGCCACCGTCGAAGACGTGATGGCGGCCACGCGCGAGGCGGGCTTCGGTGACGAGGTGAAGCGCCGCATCATCCTCGGCACCTATGCGCTCTCCGCGGGCTACTACGACGCCTACTACGGCAGCGCTCAGAAGGTGCGGACCCTCATCCAGCGCGACTTCGACGAGGCGTTCGCGCAGGTGGACGTCATCGCGACTCCGTCCGCTCCGACCACCGCGTTCCGACTGGGCGAGAAGATCGACGACCCGCTGCAGATGTATCTCAACGACGTGACGACCATCCCGGCGAACCTGGCCGGTGTGCCGGGCATCTCCGTGCCCTCCGGTGTCGCGGCGGAAGACGGCCTTCCGGTCGGCATCCAGTTCCTCGCGCCCGCGCGTGAGGACGCGCGCCTGTACCGAGTGGGAGCGGCGCTCGAAGCGCTGCTCGTCGATTCGTGGGGCGGGCCGTTGCTCGATCGCGCCCCCGTACTGGGAGGGACCCGCTGATGGCCAAGGACAAGCTGATGGACTTCGATAAGGCTCTCGAGCTGTTCGAGCCCGTGCTCGGCTTCGAGGTCCACGTGGAGCTGAACACGCACACCAAGATGTTCTCCGCCGCGCCCAACCCCGCCCACCCCGACAACCATCAGGCCGCGCCGAACACGCTCGTCGCGCCCGTCGACATGGGCCTGCCCGGTGCGCTGCCGGTCGTGAACGCGACGGCCATCCGCTCCTCGATCAGCCTGGGCCTCGCCCTCGGCTGTTCGATCGCGCCGTCCAGCCGGTTCGCACGCAAGAACTACTTCTACCCGGACCTCGGCAAGAACTATCAGATCTCGCAGTACGACGAACCGATCGCGTTCGACGGTCAGGTCGAGATCGAGCTCGCCGACGGAACGCTCGTGACGGTTCCGATCGAGCGCGCCCACATGGAGGAAGACGCCGGCAAGCTCACCCACGTCGGCGGCTCCACCGGTCGCATCCAGGGCGCCGAGTACTCGCTCGTCGACTACAACCGCGCCGGGGTGCCCCTCGTGGAGATCGTCACGCGGCCCATCTTCGGCGCGGAACACCGCGCCCCGGAGATCGCCAAGGCGTACGTCGCGGCCATCCGTGACATCGTCCTCTCGCTGGGCATCTCGGAGGCCCGCCTCGAGCGCGGCAATCTGCGATGCGACGCGAACGTCTCACTGCGTCCGCGCGGCCAGGAGAAGCTCGGCACGCGCACCGAGACGAAGAACGTCAACTCGATGCGCTCCGTCGAGCGTGCCGTGCGCTACGAGATCCAGCGTCAGGCGGCGATCCTCGCCGACGGCGGCACGATCACGCAGGAGACGCGCCACTGGCACGAGGACACGGGCACGACCTCGCCGGGCCGCCCGAAGTCGGATGCCGACGACTACCGGTACTTCCCGGAGCCCGACCTGCTGCCCGTGGTCCCGGCCCCGGAGCTGATCGAAGAGCTTCGTGCCGCCCTCCCCGAACCGCCCGCGGCTCGCCGCCGCCGGCTGAAGGCCGAGTGGGGTTTCACCGACCTCGAGTTCCAGGACGTCGCCAACGGCGGACTCCTCGTCGAGGTCGAGGCCACGATCGCCGCCGGTGCCAGCCCGGCCGCGGCGCGCAAGTGGTGGACCGGAGAGATCACCCGCGTCGCGAACGCGCAGGAGCGGGAAGCGGCGGACCTCGTGACGCCGGCCGATGTCGCCGCCCTGCAGGCGCTCGTGGATGCCGGCACGCTGACCGACAAGCTCGCGCGTCAGGTCCTCGAAGGCGTCATCGCCGGTGAGGGCTCGCCGCAGGAGGTCGTCGACGCTCGAGGGCTCGCGGTCGTCTCCGACGACGGCGCGCTCATCGCCGCGATCGACGACGCCCTGGCGGCGCAGCCGGACGTGCTGGCGAAGATCCGCGACGGCAAGGTGCAGGCCGCCGGTGCCGTCATCGGTGCGGTGATGAAGGCGATGAAGGGCCAGGCCGACGCCGCCCGCGTCCGTGAGCTCGTGCTGGAGCGCGCCGCACAGTGATCCGCCTCTCCCGCGGGCCGCGATGTCGGCGGTCCGCGGGAGAATGGACACATGGGACGCGGTGACGGATCCGGGCGCATCGTGTCGCCGGCCGATGCCGACGACACCGGAGCGGGCATCCTGCACGTCGACATGGATGCGTTCTATGCCGCCGTCGCCGTGCTCGACGATCCGTCGTTGGCGGGCAAGCCGCTCATCATCGGATCACCGGAAGGTCGCAGCGTCGTCTCGAGCGCGTCCTATGAGGCGCGTCGTTACGGCGTGCGATCCGCGATGCCGGTCTCGCAGGCCATGCGCCTGTGTCCGACGGCGGTGATCGTCCCGCCGCGCTTCGATCGGTACACGGCGATCTCGGCGCAGGTGATGGACATCTTCCGCGAGTTCACCCCGCTGGTCGAACCGTTGTCCATCGACGAGGCGTTCCTCGACGTGCGCGGTTCGCGCCGGCTGTGGGGGAGTCCCGGGACGATCGCGCGGATGCTGCGCGCCCGGGTGCTCGAGCGCACAGGTCTCGTGTGCAGCGTGGGAGCGGCGGCGACCAAGCATGTCGCGAAGATGGCGTCGACCCTCAGCAAGCCCGACGGTCTGCTGATCATCGCGGCCGCCGACACCGCGGCGTTTCTCGCACCCCGACCGGTTCGTGCCATGTGGGGTGTAGGCCCCCGCTCCGCCGAGATCCTCGAAGCCCGTGGCATCCGCACGATCGGCGATGTCCTCCAGACCCCTCGGCCGGTGCTCGAGAAGGCCCTGGGGAACGCGATGGGGGAGCGCATCTGGCATCTGGCGCGCGGCGAGGATGCGCGCGAGGTCTCCGTCGAGCGGATCGACAAGAGCATCGGCCACGAGGAGACCTTCCACGACGACGTCGATGATGACACCGTGCTCCGAGCGGAAGTGCGTCGCCTTGCCGACCGCGTGGGTGCCAGACTTCGAGCGCACGACGTCGAGGCGGCGACAGTGGCCATCAAGGTGCGTTTCGCGGACTTCCGCACGCTGTCCCGGTCGGTGACCCTGCCCGAGCCCACGGCCGTGGGTCAGCGGATCGGCGACGCCGCCCTGCGTCTGCTGGCGGGTATCGACCGGTCGCTGCCCGTTCGGCTCATCGGGGTGCGGGGCGAGAACCTGCGCTCCTCCGGCATGATGGCCACCCTCTGGGACGACGACGCCGAATGGCGACGCGTGGAGGAAGCCCTCGACGGCGCGTCGAGTCGCTTCGGCCGCGGGGCGGTGACCCGCGCGGCGCTGCTCGGCGCGCCGCGCGCCGGTGGCTCCCTGCCTTCGCATCCCCGTCCACCGCGGCTCGACTGAGTCAAGGCGTAGGTGTCGCGACTTTGTGGAGCTAGCGTGGGGGCATGGCCAACTTCGTTCTCGATCTCGGTAAGCAGTCCGCATCCCTCGGCGTCACCTCCGTCTACGGCGAGCAGCAGGACGTCGACGGCGTGCGCTTCATCCCGGTCGCACTGTCGTGGCACGGTTTCGGGGGCGGCTCCGACGACAGCGGCAATGAGGGTGGTGGCGGTGGCGGCTACACCGTTCCGCTGGGCGCCTACATCCGCAAGGGCGACGATCTGCGCTTCGAGCCGAACCTGGTGTCGCTGCTCGCGGTGGCGATTCCGTTCGTCTTCGTCGCGGGCCGCGCACTGAGCCGTGTGATCCGCGCTCTCAAGAAGTAACGTGCGCCAGGTCGGCGCCGCGCTGGCGGACATCGCCGCGTCCGTCGACGTCTCCGGGCCGACACGTCTCGTCGTCATCGACGGGCGCTCCGGTGCGGGCAAGACGACGCTCGCGCGTGAACTTGCCGATGCCCGCCCCATTCTCACCGTGCTGTCGCTCGACCAGATCTATCCCGGCTGGGATGGTCTGCGGCGAGGCGCGGATGCCGCGATCAGCGGTGTGCTGCTACCGCTGGCGCAGGGAAGGGCGGGCCGTTGGCAGGGTTGGAACTGGGAGACGGACGAACCGTCGGCGTGGCACGAGGTCGCGGCGGGCACGCCCCTGATCATCGAGGGTGCGGGCATCCTGACTCCCGCGGCGGCCGCTCTCGCGCCGGTGCGCGTCTGGGTCGAGGCGGACGACGCGCTGCGACGCGAGCGGGCTCTGCGACGGGACGGAGCCACGTACGAGCCCCACTGGGAGCGATGGGCCGCCCAGGAACGAGATCATCTGCGCCAGAACGACCCTCGGTCGCTCGCGACGCACGTCGTCCGCGTGTGATTCAGAGATCCTCGGTGGCCGCGATCAGCAGCTCGAGTCGATAGCCGAGCCACTCGTACACGCCGAAGCGGGGGTCGCCTGTCGGGAGGTCGTCCTCGTCGTCGATGCCGAGCCGTGCGGCCAGGACAAGACGCACGGCGTTGAGCGTGCGCATCCACGCGGTCACCTGGCGGGGCTCGAGTGCGATCTCCATCTGCGCGAGCGCCTCGTCGAAAGCATCGTCGTCGGAAGGGTCCAGTTCGCCCGCACTCGCGAGGTCCGCGAGAACGGTGCCCGCCTCCGCGTTCCTGCGACGCAGGAGGTCCGCCCGGGTCGCGGCGTGGAACTGATCGGCCGACGCAGCATCGTCGGGGTAGGCCGAGGGTGTCAGGCGTGCGACGGCCGGGTCGGATGCGGCATCCGCGTCGGAGAGGAGATCGACGAACTGCCCCACGAGACCGCGCAGGTGTACCGCTTCGACGCGGGTGAAGGAGAGGATGATTGCGTCGCTCATGCGCCGGGCGCCCGTCGGACAGTGGCCCAGAGGCCGTAGTCGTGCATCGCCTGTGCGTGCAGCTCCATCTGCTCCCGCATCCCTTCCGCGACGACGGCGTGTCCGTCGTGGTGCACCGCCATCATGAGTCGTGTGGCTTCCTCTCGAGAGAAGCCGAAGTACTCGCGGAAGACGCGGACGACGTAGCTCATCAGGTTGACGGGGTCGTTCCACACCACGGTCTGCCAGTGGGGGTCGAGGGCGCCGGCGGCGGCGAGATCGACCGCTTCGTCGATCTCGGGACTCGCCAGCGCGGCCATCACGCCCACCCCAGCTCGTGCAATCGTGCGTCATCGATCCCGTAGAAGTGTGCGATCTCGTGAACGAGAGTCGTGTGCACCTCGTCGCGAAGCTCCGCCTCGTCGGCGCAGGCCTTCAGGTGCGGCTCGCGGTACACCACGATCCGATCCGGCAGCTCACCGACGCCGTAGCGGTCGCGTTCGGTGAGGGCCCAGCCGTCGTAGAGCCCGAACAGCTCGCCCTGGATGTCATCCGCGCGGTCTTCGACCACGAAGACCACATTGTCGAGCCCGTCGACCATGTCGTCGGGGAGGCGGTCGAGCTCCTCGACGACAAGTCGTTCGAAGCTCTCGTGATCCATCTCAAGCATCAGACGACCCTGCCTCGCTGCGGAGGAAGAAAGTGGGGTGGCTAACGGGGCTTGAACCCGCGACCCCCGCGACCACAACGCGGTGCTCTACCAACTGAGCTATAGCCACCATGTCTCCCGCTCTCGCGGGCAACCAAACGATTCTCTCACACCTCGGAGGCAAATGATGACACGACGTGAGCCGCGACGGACTTCGCGTCGTCGCTCGACGGACCGGGCTGCGCGACGAAGACCGCTTCGCGGTAGTAGGCCAGCTCCCGGATGGATTCGCGGATGTCGGCGAGGGCCCGGTGTCCGCCGTTCTTGGCGGGAGCGTTGAAATAGACCCGCGGGTACCAGCGGCGCGAGAGTTCCTTGATGCTGGAGACATCGACGTTGCGGTAATGCAGCCACCGATCGAGTCGGGGCATGTAGCGGGCGAGAAAGGCGCGGTCCGTGCCGATGGTGTTGCCCGCGAGCGGGGCCTTGCCCTCGATCGGCGCGAAGCGCTGCACATACTCGAGCGCCTGGAACTCGGCCTCGGCGACGCTGACACCGGAGGGAATCGCATCGAGGAGCCCGGAGGAGCGGTGCATCTCGGTGACGAAGTCGTTCATGTTCGCCAGCGCCGAAGCGTCGGGGCGGATGACGATCTGGAACCCCTCGTCCAGGACGTTGAGCTCGAAGTCGGTGACGACGATCGCGATCTCGACGAGCTCGTCGATCTGCGGGTCGAGACCCGTCATCTCGCAGTCGATCCACACCAGCCGGTCGCCATCGGTCGTACTCACGTGCACTCCTCCTCGTGTGTTCCGACGCGGACGGGTCGGAGACGGTGGTCCCCCCGGCAGGAATCGAACCTGCGACCAAGAGATTAGAAGGCTCCTGCTCTATCCGCTGAGCTACGGGGGGCCGCATCCTCCAGCGTAGCGCGACGGGCCTGGTGCCTGACCGCCCGACGGCGTAGCGTCGGCCCCACACGGACGAGGAGGTTCGGCATGAGCACGACCGAAGCGCTATGGGTGGCCTACGGGAACACCGGTGTGGTGGGCAGTATCCGCAAGGACGCCGGAAGCTATGTCGTCACGATGAGCGGCGCGGACGAGCATCTCGGCAGCTACCCCAGCATGGAGATCGCGAAGGGCGCGCTGCGCGCGCACCTCAAGCCCGGCTCGGCGTGGCCGGAGTTCCGTCAGCACTGATCGCCACGCGCGCCACGCGCGGACGGCGCGCCAGCAGCGGCAGGGCGCGGTGCACCAGGGGGCCGATGAGGAGTGCGAAGCCGACGGTTCCGACACCCACGGTGCCGCCCAGCAGCCAGCCTGCGCCGAGCACCGTCAGCTCGATGCTGCCGCGGGCGATCCAGATGGGAATGCCGAAGCGCGTGTGGAGGCCGGTCATCAGTCCGTCGCGCGGTCCGGGTCCCATCCCGGCGCTGATGTACAGACCGGTCGCGAAGGCGACGAGGAGGATGCCGCCGAGGAGTGTGAGTGCCTGGGCGACGATCCCCTGAGCGTCCGGCACGAGATCCAGCACCAGTTGCATGCTCGTTCCAAGCAGGAGGATGTTGGCGAGAGTGCCGACGCCCGGTCACTGGCGCAGCGGGATCCAGGCGAGCATGACGGCCAGTCCCAAGAGGTTGACGATCCAGCCGATGCCCCAACCGGTGTGCAGCGAGATTCCCTGGGCGAGAACCGTCCACGGATCCACCCCGAGACCAGCGCGAACGATGAGTGCTTCGCCGCCGCCGTAGATCGCCAAGCCGACGACGAGGCGGATCAGTCGGGAGGTCATGCCCTCTAGAACATCCTCGAATTGGATTCCAGTAAAGAGGCCAATCTCGATAGACTGGCTTGCATGGATTCCCGAGTGAGTGCGCGTGCACTGGCAGCGCGGCTGGGTGGATGGCGCACGAGCGAACCCGCGTACGAGGCCCTGGCGGACGGGATCCGGCTCCTCTGTCTCGACAACCGCCTTCCTGCCGGCACCGCGCTGCCCGCGGAGCGGGAGCTTGCCGCGGTGCTCGGTGTCAGCCGGACGACAGTGGCGGCCGCGTACCGGAGCCTTCGCGACAGCGGCCACATCCGGAGCCTTCGCGGTTCGGGCAGTGTCACCCAGGGAGCGCCGCAACGCGCCGCAACCAGGACGATCTCCGACCCTCGTGCCATCGACCTCCAGCAGGCCAGTCCTGCGGCATGGCCTGGACTGGCCGGCGTCTTCGCCGAAGCCGCGACGCAGGCGCCGGCGCTCCTTGCGCGCCCCGGTTATGACGTTGTCGGACGTGAGGAACTGCGCGCCGCGTTGGCCGATCAGTACACACGACGCGGCATTCCCACCACGTCGGCACAGATCCTCATCACGAGTGGGGCGCAGAGCGCTCTGCACCTCCTGGCGACCGTGCTGGTGCGCCGCGGCGATCGGGTGCTGATCGAGAGTCCGACGTATCCGCACGCGGCCGAAGCGCTCCGCTCCGCCGGTGCTCGGCTGGTGAGTGTTCCGGTGACTCCCGACGAGGGGTGGGATCTCGACCGCGCCGAGCAGGTGTTCACGCGCGTCCGCCCGAGTCTCGCGTACCTGATGCCCGACTTCCAGAATCCGACGGGCCGCTCGATGACAGGCGTCGAGCGCGAGCTGTTCGTGACGGCAGCCGAGCGCGTGGGAACGACGCTCATCGTCGACGAGACCACGGCCGATCTCGACATCGACCGTGCGATCGAGCCGCCTCCGTTCGGGGCGGACCCTCAGGACGAGCAGATCGTGCGCGTCGGTTCGTTCGGCAAGACCGTCTGGGGAGGGCTCCGCGTGGGTTGGATCCGGGCGGATGAGGAACTCATCCGCCGGCTCATCGCGGCCCGTTTTCCCATCGAGCTCGGAACCCCCGACTGGGAGCAGCACGTCGCGACGCTTCTCCTTCCGCATCTGCCCCAGGTCATCGCGCAGCGCGCGCATCTGCTGCGTACCGGACGCGACACGGTCAGCACGGCCCTGGCACAGCAGCTTCCCGAGTGGACGGTTCCGGTGGTCGACGGCGGCGTGGCGTTGTGGGTGGAGCTCGATCGGCCTTTCAGCAGCGCGCTCGTGCTCGCCGCGCGCGCCGAGGGCGTCCTCCTTTCGGCGGGGCCCCGGTTCGGCGTGGACGGCGGGTTCGAGAAGAACCTGCGCATCCCCTTCACCGCCGGCGCGTCCGACCTCGAGCGCGCCGTCGACGGCATCGCTCACGCGTGGCGGCGGACCGTCGGGGGAGCAGCTCCCATGAGGGAGGGCGCGCTCGACGCGGTCGTCTGAAGACTCAACCGCGTCGGAGCGCGGCAACGGCGTCATCACGTTGCCAGAACTCGCCGACGTCGATGAAAGCGCGCGAGGACCATCGGTAGCGACGAGCGCGGTAACGCATTCCCTCCGCGCACGAGAGCGCATCGACCACGCCGATCGCGACCCCTGCGGCATCGAGTACGCGCCATCGATCCAGTCCGAGCGCGACCAGGGATGGCGGGGCCTGGGTCTTCGTCGGTGCGTTCATCGGTTATGCCTCCCGTCGCGCTGACGCTATCGATGGCCACCGACATGGCATCCTCGCTCCTCCCCAGCGCAATGCGGACGGCGGGTCCGCCGCATCCGGGTCGATCGAGGGTTCGGCGACCTGATCGGACCGGCACAGTTGTCTTCGCTGCGGCGCCCGTCGGGCACCCGGGCGCCGCAGCGTCGTTCTGCGTGCCCGATCAGGAGGAGACACCATGAAAGAACGCATCACGATCGTCGGCAACGTGGCGGCGACGCCCGAGCTGCGGCGGATGCCCTCCGGCGACGCGGTCGTCAGCTTCCGTGTCGGCGTGACCGAACGTCGCCAGGACAAGCAGACGTCGCAGTGGGTCGACGGAAACACCAGTTGGTACCGTGTGAACGCCTTCCGCGGATTGGCCGAGAACATCCACCGATCGATCGGATCGGGCGAAAGGGTCGTCGTGAGCGGTCGATTCTCGTTGCAGGAGTGGGAGACCGACACGAAGAAGGGCGTCTCCGCGGAGATCGAGGCGGAGGCGGTGGGTCATGATCTGCGATGGGGCACGACCGTCTATACACGCACCGCCGCACGCTCGGACGACTCCGCCGGTCACGACCCCAGCCCCCTCGCGGGTCCGGTCGACGACGACGGGTGGGCGGCTCCCGGTGCGCTGAGTGCCGAGGTGAGCGTCGGGTCGACCCCGTTCTGATGCCTAAACTGGCCCCGTGACCTCGCCCCGCGCCGTCCGACTGTCCGCCCTCGTTCTCGTGGCCGCGGCTGGCGCCGTGCTGCTGGCGGCGTGCACGCCATCACCCGAGCCGACCCCGACCGTGTCGGTCTCGACACCCACCGCCACGACTCCGGCGCCGAGCCCGACGCCGACTCTTGTCCCGGAGGGCTCGGCCGAAGATAACCTGCCGCTGTTCACGAGCGTGGTGGATGCGGTCTGGGCCGGCCCCGATCAGGTCTCGGGGCGCGCGTATGTCGACGCCCTCACGGCGGCAGGTTTCGACAAGGCGGCGATGCAGGTGACCCCCGATCAGTCGACGGTGAACAACCCGGCCGAGAGCATTCAGTTCTCGGTGCGCTGGGGTGAGGAGTGCTTGATCGGGCAGGTGGGACCTGCAACACGGGAGGCGGTGACCGTGGTCGAGCCGGGCCTTCCCGACGGTACGTGTCTGATCGGTCGCACCCGCGCCATCGACTGGTAGACCGGCGGCGGGGCGGGTGAGCGCCGTCTAGACTGGAGCGGATATGGCCGAATACATCTACTCCATGGTCCGTGCCCGCAAGGCGGTCGGCGAGAAGCTCATCCTCGACGACGTCACGATGGCGTTCCTCCCCGGTGCGAAGATCGGCATGGTGGGCCCGAACGGCGCCGGTAAGTCGACGATCCTCAAGATCATGGCCGGTCTCGACCAGCCCTCCAACGGCGAGGCGAAGCTGAGCCCGGGCTACAGTGTCGGCATCCTGATGCAGGAGCCCGAGCTCGACGAGACGAAGACCGTGCTGGAGAACATCCAGGACGGTGTCGCCATCAAGGCCAAGCTCGATCGCTTCAATGAGATCTCGGGTCTGATGGCCGATCCCGACGCGGACTTCGATGCGCTGCTGGCCGAGATGGGTGTGCTGCAGGAGGAGATCGACGCCGCCGACGGCTGGGATCTCGACTCGCAGCTGGAGCAGGCGATGGATGCACTGCGCACCCCGCCCGGCGACGCCGCGATCGGCCCCCTCTCGGGTGGTGAGCGCCGCCGCGTCGCGCTCGCGAAGCTGCTGCTCCAGAAGCCGGACCTGCTCCTGCTCGACGAGCCCACCAACCACCTCGACGCCGAGAGCGTGCTCTGGCTCGAGCAGCACCTGCAGTCCTACAAGGGCGCTGTCATCGCGATCACCCACGATCGCTACTTCCTCGACAACGTCGCGGAGTGGATCGCTGAAGTCGACCGTGGCCGCCTGATCGGCTACGAAGGCAACTACTCGACCTACCTCGAGAAGAAGGCCGAGCGCCTCGACGTGCAGGGCAAGAAGGACGCGAAGCTCGCGAAGCGCCTCAAGGACGAACTCGAGTGGGTTCGTTCGAGTGCGAAGGGGCGCCAGACCAAGTCGAAGGCGCGTCTGGCGCGCTACGAGGAGATGGCGGCGGAGGCCGAGCGCACGCGGAAGTTGGACTTCGAGGAGATCCAGATCCCCGCCGGTCCCCGCCTCGGAAACGTCGTCATCGAGGCGAAGAAGCTCCACAAGGGCTTCGGTGACCGCGTCCTCATCGACGGGCTCGGCTTCAGCCTGCCGCCCAACGGCATCGTCGGAGTCATCGGCCCGAACGGCGTCGGCAAGACCACGCTGTTCAAGACGATCGTCGGTCTGGAGCCGCTCGACGGCGGTGACCTGAAGGTCGGCGAGACGGTCAAGATCAGCTACGTCGACCAGTCGCGCGCGAACATCGATCCCAACAAGACGCTGTGGGAGGTCGTCTCCGACGGACTCGACATCATCACGGTGGGCAAGACCGAGATCCCGTCTCGCGCCTACGTCTCCAAGTTCGGGTTCAAGGGGCCGGATCAGCAGAAGAAGGCCGGTGTCCTCTCCGGCGGTGAGCGCAACCGTCTGAACCTCGCCCTGACGCTCAAGGAGGGCGGCAACCTGCTGCTGCTCGACGAGCCGACCAACGACCTCGATGTCGAGACCCTGAGCTCGCTCGAGAACGCCCTGCTCGAGTTCCCCGGCTGCGCCGTGGTCATCACGCACGACCGGTGGTTCCTCGACCGCATCGCGACCCACATCCTGGCCTATGAGGGCACCGACGAGAACCCCGCCCAGTGGTACTGGTTCGAGGGCAACTTCGAGGCGTACGAGCAGAACAAGATCGAGCGCCTCGGTCCGGATGCGGCCAACCCGCACCGTTCGACGCACCGCAAGCTGACGCGCGACTGATGCCGGATGCGGATCGCCCATGACGGGCGATCCGCATCCTTCATTCGAGGAGTGGGAGAAACCATGGCCGAGGGCGAGCGCCGGCTCCACATCCCCATCCACCTGAGGTGGGGAGACCTCGACGCGTTCAACCACGTCAACAACACCTCCATGCTCAAGCTGTTGGAGGAGGCGCGCGTGCGTGCGTTCTGGGAGGCGGACGACGCAGAGCCGCAGTACCCGACCGCGGTCGTCCCGGCCGGGGCCGCGGCCGGCGTGCTCACGCTCATCGCGCGCCAGGAGATCGAGTACCTGCATCCGGTGCCGTACCAGCGTGCGCCGCTCGATGTCCAGCTGTGGTTCGGGAGTCTCGGCGGGTCGAGCATGGAGGTCTGCTACGAGGTGTTCAGCCCGCTGACCGGCGAGCGGCCTCAGACGCTCTACGCCCGATCCTCCGCGGTCGTCGTCACGGTCGATGCCACCACGGGCCGGCCCATGCGGCTCACCGAGCGGATGCGCGAGGCCTGGGAACCGTACCTGGGTCAGCCCATCGCCTACGCCCGGCGCCGCTAGGAGACCTCGCCCCGGCTCTTCCGCGAGACTGCATCTCCGTCACGAGATCACGGTTAACACCCGTGATCTCGTGCTCAAAATGCAGTCTCGCGGTGGGCGGTGGCGATGGGGGGTGTCAGGTGGCGGGCGCGTCCGACGGAGGCACACGCACCATGATCTCCTGCGCGACGCTCGCGACCAGTTCGCCCTCGCGCGTGTAGATGCGGCCGGTGGCAAGCCCTCGCCCGCCGCGTGCGCTGGGGGAGTCCTGCGTGTAGAGCAGCCAGTCATCGACGGCGGCGGGACGGTGCCACCACATCGCGTGATCGAGGCTCGCCACATTGAGCCGGGGTGTGCGCCACGTCAGTCCGTGTGCGCGCAGAATCGACTCCTGAATGGTCATGTCGGAGAGGTAGGCGAGCATCGCGCGATGCAGCAGGGGATCGGCCGGCAACGGTCGGCGCAGCCGCATCCACACGCTCTGGTGCGGTTCGGGGGTCACCGCTTCGCTCTCGAACAGCGTCCCCGGCACGTGGCGGACCTCGACCGGCAGCTCGCTGATACTGCGCATCGACAGCGGATGCAGTTGGTCCGATTCCTGGGGCACGAGCGCCTCCGGCGCCGGCACGTCGGGCATCGGCTCGGCGTGGTCGAGGCCGGCGTCGTCGGTCTGGAACGAGGCGATCATCGAGAAGATCGGCACGCCCTCTTGATATGCCTGCGTGCGGCGCGCCGAGAAGGAACGGCCGTCGCGGAGGCGATCCACCGAGAACGTCAGCCCCCGCGAGGAGTCCCCGGGGCGCAGGAAGTACCCGTGCATCGAGTGGATGGGGCGGTCCTCGGAGACGGTGCGGGATGCGGCGACCACGGACTGTCCGAGGACCTGTCCGCCGTAGATGCGTCCGAGGGGCATGGCGTGCGAGTCGCCGGTGAAGATGTCCTCCGTGGTGCGCGCATCGCTCGACGCGATCGAGAGGACCTCGATGAGGGCGCCGACCGGGTCGCTCGCGTGCTCAGTGGTGCCGGCGGTGGATTGATCGCTGTTCGTCATTGCTTCTCCTCGGCTCGCCGCGTGCACCCATTGCTAGTTTAGGTGGGGTGTCCGCTCGTCTCCTGTTCCCCGATTCCGAGGCCGCGGCGGACGCTCTGACCTTCGCCGGGCGAGCCGGCGCGCTCGATCGGGAGGCGGCAGTGCATCTGCGCGGCAAAGGCGGCGTGCTGACGATGTCGACGGCGGTGCTGGCATCGCGGGGCCTGCTCGACGCGACGCCGACGGTGCTGGCCATGCGTGTGCTCCCGGTCGACCCTGAGCTCGAGTGCGACCTCAGCGTGCCCGCGGCGCAGCTGAGCGCCGCGTCGGACACGACGATCGAGCTCGGCGAGACGGCCGTCAGACCCGCATGGACGGGCGTGACCCCGCCGCGTGCCGGGTGGGAGCCGTCGGGCCGCATCGCATCGGACGTGCTGGCCGCACGCGCGCAGTGGGGGATGGCCGCCGTGGCGGACGCGCTGCCGAACGACCCCGGTGAGGAGATCGTGCGGGCTGCTCGGCTCCGCGTGTGGGGCGAGCCGGATGAGGCGCTGGGCTCTCAGTTGCGGGCCGTAGCGTTCGGCGCCGTCGCGATGGGGTTCGTGCTCGGCGAGGAGGACGCCCGCCTGTTCTCGGCACCCGGATGGACGCGCCTCTCGCTCTCGAGAGGCCACATCCTGGTGCGCGTACCGATGCGGTCGGGGATGACGGCGGTACGCACGACGGGGATCTGACGGCTCAGAGGGCGCGCCCCGCCGCCCGCCCCGCGGCTCGGCCGGAGAGGAGACAGCCGCCCAGGAACGTCCCCTCGAGCGCTCGATACCCGTGCACCCCGCCGCCCCCGAATCCTGCGGCCTCTCCCGCGGCGTAGAGCCCCGGGATCGGCTGGCCCTCGGCGTCGAGTGCACGAGAGTCGAGGTCGGTCAGGATCCCGCCAAGGGACTTGCGCGTCAACACGTGGAGCTGGACGGCGATCAGGCCGCCGCCCGCGCGGTCGAGGATGCGGTGCGGCCGGGCTGTGCGCACGAGTCGGTCGCCGCGGAACGCCCGCGCGGAGCGCAGCATCGCGACCTGGGCATCCTTCGTGAACGGATTGTCCATCTCGCGGTCGCGGGCCTCGATCTCCCGTCGGGCCTGCTCGGGATCGAGCGCATCGCCGCCCGGCAGGGCCCGCATCCCCGCGATCAGGTCGTCGAGCCGGTCGGCGCGAACGAAATCGGCACCGTGCTCCAGGAACGCGCGAACCGGACCCGATGCGCCCTTCCCGAGCCGCGAGCGCACGAGCAGGGACAGATCCTTGTCGGTGAGATCGGGGTTCTGCTCGCTGCCGGAGAGGGTGAACTCCTTCTCGACGATCCGTTCGGACAGGACGAACCACGAATGGTCGTATCCGGTGGTGCGCAGGTGCGCCAGGGTGCCGAGTGTGTCGAAGCCGGGGAACAGCGGCACCGGCAGACGCTTTCCGGTCGCATCCAGCCAGATGGAGGAGGGGCCCGGCAGGATGCGGATCCCGTGCTGCGGCCATATCGGGTCCCAGTTCTGCAGGCCCTCGACGTAGTGCCACATCCGGTCGCCGGCGATGAGCGTCGCTCCCGCGTGCTCCGCGACCGAGAGCATCGCGCCGTCCACATAGGCGGGAACCCCTGCGACCATCGTCTGGGGCGGGGTCCCCAGTCGCTCCGGCCACCGCTCGCGGACGAGGGCGTGGTTGCCGCCGATGCCGCCGCTGGGTGACGATGGTGGCTCCTGCCTCGACCTGGAACTCGCCGACGACCTCGTGCGGGGTCGCTTCGCCGCGGGCGGTGTCGGCGGGCACCAGGATGTCGCCGCGCGCCCCCGTGACCGTGCCGTCGGCCGTGGCCAGCTCGGTGACGCGGTGGCGCGCGAGGATGCGCAGGCGCCCCGTCGCTTCGGCTTCATCGATCTCGGCCGCGAAGGGGGCGACCAGACCGGGACCGGTGCCCCAGGTGATGTGGAAGCGGGGCACGGAGTTTGCAGGCCCGGTCGCCGTGTACCCGCCGCGCTCGGCCCAGCCCACGACGGGGAAGAACGACACCCCGCGCTGACGCAGCCACGAGCGCTTCTCGCCGTGCGCGAAGTCGAGGTACGTCCGGGCCCATCGCGCGGGCCACTCGTCCTCTGCCCGGTCGAATCCGGCGGTGGCGAACCAGTCCTGCTCGGCGAGCTCCGGGGAGTCTCTGATGCCCATGCGGCGCTGCTCGGGCGAGTCGACGAAGAACAGGCCGCCGAACGACCACCATGCCTGTCCGCCGAGATCGACGCGGGGCTGCTGGTCGACGATCGTGACCGACCGCCCGGAGCGCAGAACCTCGCACGCGGCCACGAGCCCTGCCAACCCCCATCCCACGACGAGAACATCGGTGCGGTGGGATGCGGTCACGTTCACTCCTTCGTGGGCGCCTCGGGATCGACCGGGAGGGTGGGTCGCGACCCCGCTGTCGGGCCGATGCCTGCCGGCTCGAACGTGTTCACCATGGCATATGCCGCGCGCTGCAGGTAGTCCCACAGCGTCGCCTCGAGCAGGGGCGGCAGCTCGCATGCGTCCACGGCGCGGCGCATGTGCGAGAGCCACCGGTCGCGCGCATCCGGATCGACGTGGAACGCCGCGTGGCGCATGCGCAGCCGCGGGTGACCCCGTTGCTCGCTGTAGGTGGTGGGCCCGCCCCAGTACTGCTCGAGGAAGGTCTGCATGCGCACCTTGGCGGGGCCGAGGTCGGCCTCCGGGTACATGGGACGCAGAACCTCGTCGTCGGCGATCCCCTCGTAGAAGACGTCCACGAGCTTCGTGAAGAACGTGTGGCCGCCGACCTGATCGTAGAAGCTGACCGGCTGTTCGCTCATGCGGACTCCTCGGGCGGGGTTCGGGGTTTGCGGGGCTTGCGGGGAGCCGTCGACGGCGCGTCGCCGCCCGGTGACTCCGCGGCTGGGGCGGGGGCGACTGTCTCACCCTTCGGTGCGGCTTCGGCGGGGCGTGCGCCGCGTCCGGTCCGCTTCGGACGCCACACCGGACGCTCGTCGGCCGGGACGGGGATCGGCTTGGTGCGGGGCGGATTGGCGCCGCGCACGCGACCCGCGCCCTCGAGGCCGCTCAGCATGATCGAGTTCAGCAGCGGCAGCTGGATGCCCATGGCATCCATCGCTCGCTTCAGGCGGACTCGGAGCTCGCGCGCGACATCGTCCTTGGCGTTCGTGCGCGTCTTCATCACGAGGCGGATGACCAGGGCGTCGCCCGAGATGGACTCGAGTCCCCAGATCTCGGGCTGCTCGATGATCCGGGTGCGCCACTTGGGATCCTTCGCGAGCTGCTTGGCGGCGTCGAGCATCGCCTTCTCGACCGCATCCAGATCGGCGTCGACGGGAACGGAGAGATCGATGATCACCCGAGACCAGCCCTGCGACATGTTGCCGATGCGCGTGATCTCGCCGTTTCGGACATACCAGAGGGTCCCGTTGACGTCGCGCACATGCGTGACGCGCACGCTGACGTACTCCACCACGCCGGTCGCGAGTCCGAGGTCGACGACGTCGCCGATCCCCACCTGATCCTCCGCGACGATGAAGATGCCGTTGAGCACGTCTTTGACGATGTTCTGCGCGCCGAAGCCGAGCCCCGCGCCGATCGCCGCGGTCAGCAGTGCGAAGGAGCCGAGGATGCCCGAGTCGATCGTGTTGACGATCAGGATGATGCAGATGATCACGATCGTCACGTTGACGATGTTCTGCAGGATCGAGCCCAGCGTGCGGGTGCGCTGGACGAGACGCACGGCCGCGAGCGGGGAGCGATCGAGCGCCTGGGTGTCGGTGACCTGCGCCTTGCTCTTCGCGCCCGAGACGATGCGCTCCACGACCCGGTGGATGACCCCGCGGAGGATCCACGACACGAGGATCGCGCCGACGACGATGGCGAGGACACCGAGCACCTTGAAGCCGGCCGTCGTGAAGAACGAGCCGATTCTCGGCCAGAACTCGGGATCGTTAGGATCGATGGTGAAGGCGTGCGTCACCTTCTCGATGTTACCGATCGCCGCTCTCGTCCGGCTGGGCGTCACGGTCGACCAGACCCGCGCGGTGGGCGATCACGACCGCCTGCACGCGGTCTCTCGCGCCGAGCTTGGCGAGGATGCGGCCGACGTGCGTCTTGACCGTGGACTCGCCCAGAAACAGGGCCGCCGCGATCTCGGCGTTCGTGGCGCCCTGCGCCATCGCGAGGAACACCTCGCGTTCTCTCTCGGTCAGCGTCTCGGTGGGGTCGGGCGCCGCGTTGCGGACGGGCGGGGTGCCGAGCAGCTCGATCATGCGGCGCGTCACGCGCGGCGAGAGCGTGGCGTCGCCTCGGTGCACGGCGTGGATCGCGGAGATGAGCTCGTGCCGTTGCGCGTCCTTCAGGAGGAACCCGCTCGCCCCCGCACGCAGCGCGGCGAACGCGTACTCGTCGAGATCGAAGGTGGTGAGCACGAGGATGCGGGCGTCGGGGTGGGCTTGCACGATCCGTTCCGTCGCGGTGATGCCGTCGACGCCCGGCATCCGCACGTCCATGAGCACGACATGGGGCTGCAGCGCCTCGACGGCCGTGACAGCGGAAGCTCCGTCCGCGGCCTCGCCGACGACCTGCAGATCCTCTTCGGCGTCCAGCACCATGCGAAAGCCGAGTCGGATGAGCTCCTGGTCGTCCACGAGCAGGATGCGGATGGGATCGGTCATCGGGTGTCCTCCTCGGTGGGAAGCCAGACGTCGAGGGTCCAGGTGCCGTCGCCGCGTCGGGTGCGCAGGGTGCCCCCCGCGTGGGCGACGCGCTCGGTGAGTCCGCGAAGCCCGAAACCGGGGTTGTCGTCTGCGCGTTCGGGAGGGACACCGTCGTTCGTGATCCTGATGCGCACCGCATCCGGATCCTCGCGGATCTCGACGACGGCCTCCGTTGCGCGTGGGGCATGTCGCATCGCGTTCGTCATGCCCTCCTGCACGACGCGTCCGATCGCGAGCTCCGTCGTCGGCGCGTGCGTGCTCGTGCGGCCGGACGTGCGCAGCACGACCGGGTAGCCGGCGCCCTGCGCGGTGGCGACGACCTCCCGCGGCGAGGGGGCGGTGAGAGGCGCGAGCGGTGCGCTGCCGGTGTCATCCGTGCGCAGGACCCCCAGCATCGCCCGCATCTCGGTCAGAGCGTCGCGGGCGGTGTCGGCGGCGGTGCGGGCAGCCGAGCGGGCGCGCTCGGTGTCGGTCGTGGCGGCAGCGCCCTCCGACAGTGCCACGATGACCGTGAGCGAGTGCGACACGATGTCGTGCATCTCGCGCGCGATCCGCGTGCGTTCGGCCGCTGCGGCGAGCTGTGCCTGCTGATCACGCTCGATCGTGAGCTGACGGGAGCGCTCGATGAGGGCTTCGACGTATCGTTTTCGCCCGCCCACGTTCGCTCCGATGAGCGCCCCGATCAGGAGCATGACCATCGTGGCGATCGTCGCGCCGATCGCGCTCGACCAGCTCTCGCCGAGAACCACCCGCACCGCACCCGAGATGACGAGGGCGCCGCTGAGGATGCCGGCGCTCGCCCACGCGGCGCGACTGGAGCGGTACACCGACAGGGAGTACACGGCGATCGCCAGCGCGACACCGCTGGGCAGCATGGGATACGGCGCGAAGGGGTAGGGGAGCGCGGCGACCAGGAAGACGGCGAGGGGGAAGCGCCGACGCCACAGCAGGGCGATCGCGGTGCTCGCCGGGACCGCGATGGACACGATCATCCCGAACGGCGCCCAGGCCGGATCCATGGGAGCGGCAGCCACGAGGCCGGGCCCCGAGAGGACGAAGGCGAAGAACGCGACCAGGGCGTCGGCGAAGCGCGGATGGCGCGCCCAGTACCCGCGGACGGCCCCGGGAGGACGGGGCAGCAGCAGGCCGTCGTCGGGGGGAGTGCTCTCCGCCCCGGCGACGGCCTGCCTGCTCGTGCTCATACGCTCGACTCTACGCCTGTCA
>JASCPH010000026.1 GCA_029959545.1 Microbacteriaceae bacterium PS02066
TACAACCACCACCGCCGGCACTCCTCGCTCGGCTACCTACCCCCAGCCGAGTACGCTCGACAGTGCACCCATCAAATGGAAACCGACGACTCACAGAACGTCCGGACCGAATGAAGGGGGCGGCTCAGAGTTCTCTCCAGATCATTGGTCTTCGGTGCTGAAGTCGTGGCTCGACACCCGCAAACGCCTCTGGCGTGAGTATGGAATCGCGGTGACCGAGATCGCGAAGACTCGGCGAGATGCGTACGCGGCGCTGGTCGCGCGGTTCGAACGCGAACTAGAGGATTCCAGCACCCTCGCCATCGTCTTCATGGATGGCGATGGAAGCGACACGTCTTACAGATCCACCCACAGGAGCTTGCGTCTCGCTGACCGGCGAGTGATCGAGGACGCTATCCATCTCGACTCGCGTTCATCGCAGTTGGTTCAGATGGCTGATCTCGTTGCCTGGAGCGCGAACGCGCACGTGGACCCTGCCAGCGGCAACGAGTTCGCGTGGCGATGGTACGCGGACTACCTATCTGAGCGGGACCGCAGTCGCTCGCCTCAGGAGATCTAGAGACAGCAAGACCCCCTTATCCACGAGTGTGGGGGGGTCTGCGTTCGTAGTCGACTACTACTACAGCGTTGCGTCGACTTTATCCGCGAAGCCGAGGCGAGTTCGCTGACACTCAGAACAGGGTCGGCAGACCGCTGTCGATGCCCTTCATGGCCTCGTAGTCCAGGACGACGCAGTCGATGCCGCGGTCGGTGGCGAGGGTGCGTGCCTGCGGCGCGAACGCCTGCGCAGCCAGCACTCCGCGCACGGGCCGCAGGTGCGAATCCCGGTTGAGGAGGTCGAGGTAGCGCGTGAGCTGCTCGACCGCGTCGATCCCCGCTCGCCGCTTGACCTCGACGGCCACGTGCAGCGCGCGCGGCGTTTCGTCTTCCAGGGCGACGACCGTGGCCGCATCCGGATCGCGCAGCATGAGATCCACCGGTCCGATCGCAGTGGGGAACTCCCGACGCACGAGCGTGAGGTGTTCGCCGATGACCCCGACCTGCTCGGCCAGCAGGCGCTGCAGGTCGGCCTCGACGCCGTCCTTCTGCAGACCGGGGTCGACGCCGAGCTCGTGGCTGGAGTCGTGGATCACCTCGTAGAGGCGCACGAGCAGCGCGTCACCGGTCTTGGCGTGCGTGACCCGCCACTGCTCGATGACGCCGGCGCTCGCCGCATCCTCGTCGGGCTCCTCGACCGCCAACGAGCACGGCGGGCTCATCCAGTTGAGGGGCTTGTAGGAGCCGCCGTCGGAGTGCACGAGGAGACTGCCGTCGCCCTTGTGGACGAGGAGGCGGGTCGCGAGGGGCAGGTGGGCATTGAGGCGGCCGGTGTAGTCCACGGAGCAGCGGGCGATGACGAGACGCACCCGAAGAGCCTAGTTGCCGCCGGGCGGCTGTTCGACGTTCACAGCAGATCGAACAGGCCGAGCTCGGTGGCCGCCGCACGCGCCAGCAGGAAGCCGATGACGCCGAGGATCCACGACGTGGTCTCGCCGGCCGTGCGCGCGAACCATCCCGCGAGACGCTCGAGGGGGCGCTCGATCAGGCGCGCCGCGACCACTCGCAGGCCCAGCAGCACGAGCGCCGGCAGGATCATGACGAGGCAGTAGGCGGCCAGGGCTCCCACCTGCATCGGGAGCGTGAGTGGCGACTCCGCGAGCAGCGTCATGCCGATCAGGTACGGGAGCATCGTCGCCAGCTCAACGATCCCCGCCGCGATCGCCACGGCGATGACGGTGCGCGCCGGCACGCCGTCGGCGACCAGCCGGTCGCGCCACCGGACGATGCGCCCGGGGCCGGCGTCGGGACGCTCCCGCATCCGCTTCTCGTGCGCGGGGATCGCGAAGGCGGCGATCAGCAGCGCGGCGCCGACGGCGAGACGCACGACGGCCCCGGCGGTCGAGGAGAAGAAGTCGCCGACCACGTCGATGACGTTCATGAGCCCGAGCAGGAACAGCACGCCGACCGCGAGGTAGAAGAGCGAGATGGTCGAGAGGTAGAGCAGGTGGCGGCCGACGCGCACCTTGCCCGGGACGATCATGAGCAGCAGGGGGATGACGAGCGTGCCGACGCTCAATCCGTCGACGAGGGCGAGCACGAACAGGGTGAGCGGCAGAGGGGCGCCGGGAAGGAGGTCCACGCTCCGAGTCTTCGGCGAGGGTGGGATTCGCACATCGGGCGAAGGACGCAGCCCCTCCCCGGGGCCTCCGTCCTTCGACGGATGCCGCGGGCGCATGCCTGTGCTTGCATGAGCGCATGGGCGAAGCAGACATCTCCCGGCTGCGCGACTGGGTGCGCCGGCACCGCGGGCCCGCCGACGCACTCACCTATCTGCTGATCGCGCTCGCCGCCGGCGCGCTCGGACTCACGGTGTCCGGCGCCATCGTGCCGAGTGTGTTCGCCGCCGCATCTCCGTGGTGGACGCTGATCCCCGCCCTCGCCGCCGTGGCCATCGTGCTCGTGCGGGACCGGTGGCCGATCCCCGCGCTGATCGTCGCGGCGATGGTCATGGCCGTCGACGTCTTCGTGTTCGGCGGACTCGTGCCGCTGATCGTCGCCGTCGACGTGCTGTACGTCGCCACCCGCGAGACCGAGCGCCGACACCGCATCCTCGTCGGTACGGTGTCGGTCGTCGCGGTCATGGCGATCGCCGCGGGATGGATCACCGGCGACGCGCGTGCCGCCTTCCTCGTCGCCCTGCAGCTGGGTGCGCTCGGCGGGCTGGGGTATTGGTACGGCACGGCCGTGGCGCAGTCGCGGGAGCTCATCGCGCTGCATCGACGCCAGGCGGAGGACGCGCGACGCGAGGGTGCGCGGCAGCGGGATGCGGCGGTGCAGGGCGAACGCGACGCCATGGCGCGCGAGCTGCACGATGTCGTCGCCGGGCACGTCGCGGCGATGGCGATCCGATCCGAGGCGGCGCTGTCGATGCCGCCGGATCCGGATGCCGATCGCGCGGCGCTCCGGGCGGTGCGCGACTCGTCGCGAGAGGCGCACGACACGCTCCGCACGATGATCGCGGTGCTCCGCGACGGCGGCACGCAGATCGCGGCGCCGGCGGGGGTCGCGTCGATCGACGACCTCGCCGAGGCCGCGCGCAGGTCGGGGCTGGAGGTGTCGCTGGAGAACGACCTCGGCGCCGATCTCAGCACTCCCGTGGACCAGGCGGTCGCCCGCATCGTGCAGGAGTCGCTGGCGAACTGTGTCCGTCACGCGCCCGGGGCCGAGGTACGGATCCGTCTTGTCAAGGATTCGGGGGAGGTCGCAGTGCGGGTGGACTCCCGCGGAGCATCCGCGCCACCCGCTCGGCTCGTGGGGAACGGCTGGGGCCTCGAGCTGCTGCGCGAGCGCGCGAAGGCGCTGGGCGGGTGTCTGGAGGCCGGTCCCCGTGGCGACGGGTGGCGCGTCGAGGCCCGCATCCCCGCGGCGGTGCCGGGGTGAGCGCGCCACGGGTGCTCCTCGCGGACGATCACGCCGCCATCCGCGAGGGACTGCGCATCATGCTCGTCGCCCACGGCATCGAGGTGGTCGGCGAGGCTGCCGACGGCGCCGTGGCGGTACGCAACGCGCGCGCCCTGCGGCCGGATGTCGTGCTCATGGACTTGCGGATGCCGGGTGTGGACGGCGTCGAGGCGACCCGCCGCATCCGGGAGGACGACACGAGCGAGGTACTCGTGCTGACGAGCTTCGACGAGGACGAGCTGGTGGATGCGGCGCTCGACGCCGGCGCCGTCGGCTTTCTCCTGAAGACGGTCTCGGCGGCGGCTCTCGTGGATGCGGTGCACAGTGTCGCCCGCGGCGACGGGGTGCTCGACCCGCGGGTCACCCGCCGTGTTCTGGCGCGTCGCACGCCGCGTGCGGAGCCCTCCCCCGCCGTCGCTGCCCTCGACGCGCTCACGCCGCGCGAGCGCGAGGTGCTCGCCGCCCTGTCGGAAGGGCGCTCCAACGGCGAGATCGCGTCGCTGCTGAGAATCTCCGTGCCGACGGTCAAGACGCATGTCTCGAGCGTGCTGACGAAGCTGGCGGCGCGCAGCCGTTCGCATGCCGTCGCGATCGCTCGGGACAGTGCGTCGGTGACCGCGCACTCGCTGCGAGTCAGTGACCGCGCGGCGCCTTCTCGTCCGAGGCGACGTTGAGCGGACGTGCGGCGCCCGAGAAGAAGCCCGACGCCACGATCAGCACGACGATGATCAGCAACGTGTTCAGCAGGCCGATGTGCTCGCTGATGAAGCCGAGGATCGGCGGACCGCACAGGAACGCGACGTAACCGATCGTCGCCGCCGCACTCACCCGCGCCGCCGCGTGCTGCGGGTCGTCGGCCGCGGCCGACATGCCCAGCGGGAAGCCGAGGGATGCGCCCATCCCCCACAGCGCCGCACCGATGAACACGAGCGGCATGTTCGGGGCGAAGATGAAGAGCACGAGTCCCACGGCCGCCGTGATGGCGAGCGAGCGCAGCACGACGACGCGGCCGAAGCGGTCGACGAGTGGCCCGCCGAACACCCGCACGACGGTCATCGCCACCGAGAACACCGTCAGCGCTGCGGGTCCGAGCGCCGGGTCGGCTCCGTGGTCGTCGACGACCGCGAGGGAGAGCCAGTCGTTCGCGCCGCCCTCGGCGAAGGCCATGCCCAGGATGATGACGCCCAGCGTGTATGTGCGGGGCTCCTTCCACGCGCTCAGCGCGAGACGGATGCGTTCGCCCCACCCCTTCGGGGCATCGTCTGCGTCGACGTCCATCGCGACATCGCGCACCGGCACGTTGGAGGCCGTCACGACGGCCAGGACGGCGATGACGACGGCGACGATCGCTGTGTGTCCGACCACACTGAACGCGGTGGCGGCGGCCGCGGTACCGAGGCCCGCGCCGATCACCGTGCCGAAGCTGAAGAAGGCGTGGAAGAGCGGCAGGATCGTCTTGCCGGTCTGCTTCTCGATCGCCGCGCCCTCGACGTTCATCATCACGTCGAGCGAGCCGTTGCCGAATCCGAAGAGTGCGAGACCCGCAAGCACGACGCCGTAGCTGTGCAGATAGTCGGTCCCGAAGCCGATGAGAACGAGCCCGAGCACGACGAGGAGAAGTGCTCCGAGCATGCCCTTGCGTGCGCCGAACCGCGCGAGGATCGCAGAGCTCGCCGTGAGGCCCAGGATCGAGGCGACGCCCATGCCCAGCAGCAGCATGCCCACCTGGATGTTGTCGATGCCCAGCGCCGTCTTGATCGCGGGCACGCGCGAGGCCCAGGTGGCGATGCTCAGACCGCTCGCGAGGAAGATGGCGAAGACGGCGGTGCGCCACCGCACGACCTGGGAACGGGACAGCACTGTTTCCATGAGCACACCCTACCGAATCGATTCGATCCTTGTCTCGGCGCGGGGGGTTAGCATCGAGGGACCATGAACGCACGCCGTGCCACGATCGCCGACGTCGCCCGTCAGGCGGGGGTCGCCGCCTCGACGGCGTCGGTGGTGTTCAGCGGCAAGACCGCGGTCTCCGAGGCGACCCGCTCACGCGTGCTCGCCGCCGCCGCCGAACTCGGCTACGCGGGGCCCGATCCGCGGGCGGCGTCGTTGCGTCTCGGACGCTCGGGCGTCGTCGGCGTCGTCATCGGCGATCGGCTGCGCGCCGCGTTCCGCGATCCCGTCACCACGATCATGCTCGACGGGCTCGCCGAGGGCGTGGCCGAGCGCGGCAGCGGCCTGCTGCTGCTCCGCGACGACGAGTCGGGAGGTGCCGCCCTGCCCGCGGCCCCGGCCGACGCGTTCGTGCTGATCGGATGCAGCACACGACTGCGCTCGGACCTCGAGGTGCTGCAGCGGCGCGGTGTTCCGGTCGTCGTCGTGGAGGGGGATGCCGGCGAGGGGATCCCCCGCATCCGCCTCGACAACCACGACGCGCAGGCCGTCATCGCCCGGCACGTGCGAGAGCTCGGCCACCGTCGCGTCGTCGTGGTCGCGCTTCCCGTCGGCGGGGGACACGGCACGGGCTGGTTCGACCCGAAGTCGGTCTCGCAGATCACCGTCGACGTCACCCGCGAACGTCTGGAGGGCGCCCTCGAGGTGTTCGAGGACGCCCGCGTATACGCAGCCGGGGCGAGTTTCATCGACGAGGGCTACTCGGCAGGCCGAGCCGTCCTCACGGCACCGGGTGAGCGGCCGACGGCGATCCTCGCGCAGAGCGATGTGCTGGCCGCGGGCATCATCCGCGCCGTGCACGATGCCGGGCTCCGCGTGCCCGAGGACGTCAGCGTCACCGGGTTCGACGGCGTCTCGGTCGACGGCGTCGCTCCCCTCACGCTGACCACGATGGTGCAGCCCGCGGCGGAGAAGGGACGAGCGGCGGGCATCGCCGTGTCGGCCATGCTCGAAGGCGTCGTGCCCCCCGACATCCTGCTGACCTCTGTGTTCCGCCCGGGTAATACGACGGGACCGGTTTCGTCCGACGTGGCGCCGGGCGCGTAATCCGCCCCTTATAATAGAGAGCGACACCCCGATCGCCTGGGTGGTTCCGCCTGCTGCGGAGCCCCGACGACCACGAGGAGGCCGCTTTGCTGGTGCTCCTCGCTGCGTTCGCCCTCGTTCCTCTGCTGTTGCCCTGGCTCGTGTCTCGCCTCGGGGCTCGTGCGTTCGCGGTGGCGGCGGTGCTGCCGATCATCGCTTTCGGGCACACCTTGTGGCTCGCGCCGCAGGTTCTGTCGGGCGGCATTCCGTTCGAGACATACGAATGGATGCCATCGCTCGGCATCGAGCTGTCGATGCGGATGGACATGCTCAGCTGGGTGCTGACGCTCATTGTCACCGGTGTCGGCGCGCTCGTCATGCTCTACTGCCGCTGGTACTTCGCGGGAAAACGCGAGGGCCTCGGTCAGTTCTCCGCCGTGCTCCTCGCCTTCGCGGGCGCGATGTACGGACTCGTGCTCACCGACGACATCGTCGTGCTGGTCATGCTGTGGGAGATCACGAGCGTGCTGTCGTATCTGCTCATCGGCTACTACCACGCACGTGGTGTCAGCCGCCGTGCAGCACTGCAGGCTCTGCTGGTCACCACCCTCGGCGGACTCGTCATGCTGATCGGCGTCGTGCTGATCGTCGTCGAGGCGGGCACCACGAGCATCTCGACGATCCTCGCCGAGGCTCCCACCGGTGCCACCGTCAACGCCGCGCTCGTGCTGCTGCTGGTCGGCGCGCTGAGCAAGTCCGCGATCTTCCCCTTCCACTTCTGGCTCCCTGGCGCCATGGCCGCGCCCACGCCCGTCAGCGCGTACCTGCACGCGGCCGCCATGGTCAAAGCCGGCATCTACCTGATCGCCCGTTTCGCGCCCGTCTACGCGGAGGCCGATCCGTGGCGCCCGATCATCGTGTGCCTCGGCGTCTTCACCATGCTGCTGGGCGGCGTGCAGGCCCTGCGTGAATCGGACCTCAAACGCATCCTGGCCTTCGGCACGGTGAGCCAGCTCGGTTTCCTGACGGTCGTCCTCGGCTTCGGCACGAGGGAGGCAGCCCTCGCGGGCCTCGCGCTCCTGCTGAGTCACGCTCTCTTCAAGTCCTCGCTGTTCCTCGTCGTCGGCGTCATCGACCGTCAGCTCTCCACTCGCGACATCAACGAGCTCTCTGGCGTGGGGCGGCAGGCGCCGACGCTCGCGACCTTCTCGATCATCGCCGTCGCCTCCATGGCCGGGGTCATCCCGACGATCGGGTTCGTCGCGAAGGAATCCGCGCTCGCGGCGTTCCTCGACGACGGATCTGTGTGGGCGGCGGTCGCGCTCATCGGCATCCTCATCGGATCGGCGCTGACGGCCGCGTACGGCATCCGCTTCATCTGGGGTGCGTTCTGGACCAAGAAGGACGCGGCCGGCGCGGCGCGTGAGCGCACCGAATGGCCCGACCCGCCCGTCGGCTTCCTCGCGGCGCCCGTCATGCTCTCCGGCCTCACTCTCGTGTCGGGGCTCACCGCACACTGGGTCGACACCGCGTTCGCGCGATACGCCGAGCTCGCCCCGCCCGCAGGCGAGAAGGCCACGCATCTGGCGCTGTGGCACGGGTTCGAGCCCGCACTATTTCTCTCGCTAGGCACGCTGGCGGTGGGCGCGTTCCTGTTCTGGTTCGCTCTGAAGGTGCGCTGGTCCGAGCGTCGCCGCGTGCTGCCGTTCACCGCCGCAGACGCGTACAGCGGGGTCCTGCGCGTCATCGCCCGCATCTCGGTGTGGACGACGACCCTCACGCAGCGCGGTTCGCTGCCGGTCTACGTGGGAACGATCTTCGTCGTGTTCGTCGTCTCCCAGGGCGTCACCCTGTTCGCCGCTCCCGAGTGGCGCGCGCAGCTGGATGCCTGGCAGTCCCCCACCCAGGTCTTCGTCGCCCCCATCATGATCGTCGCGGGCATCATCGCGGTTCGCGCGCGAAAGCGCTACACGGGCGTCGTGCTGGTTTCGGTGACGGGCCTCGGCATGGTGGTGCTGTTCGCGACGAGCGGCGCTCCCGATCTCGCGCTGACGCAGATCCTCATCGAGACCGTCACGCTCGTCGCTTTCGCGCTCGTGCTGCGCCGCATCCCTGCCCGCATGGGCGATCACAACGCTTCGGTCGCGCCAGTCGCCCGCGCGGTGCTCGCCGGAGCCGTCGGTCTCACGATGGCCTTCGTCGCGATCGTCGCCACCTCCGCGCGCGTCGAGGCACCGATCTCGCTCGCCTTCCCGGAACTCGCTTATGAAATCGGCCACGGGCGCAACGTCGTCAACGTCGCCCTGGTCGACCTCCGAGGCTGGGACACGATGGGCGAGCTGTCCGTGCTCATCCTCGCGGCCACCGGCGTCGCCTCGCTCGTGTTCGTCACGCACCGCTCCGATACGCTCTCCGACTTCACCAAGCCGCTTCCCCGCATCCCTCGCCGACGTCCGCTGCTCGAGACGTCGGAGGGCCTGCGCCCCCAAGGCGCGGGCGAGAGCGGTCGCCGCGCCTGGCTCGTCGGGGGCGCGAAGGTCAAGCCGGAGAACCGGTCGATCCTGCTCGAAGTCGTCGTGCGGATCCTGTTCCACTCGATCATCATCGTGTCGCTGTACGTGCTGTTCGCCGGTCACAACCTTCCCGGCGGCGGGTTCGCGGGCGGTCTCATCGCGGGCATGGCGCTCGTCATGCGCTACGTCGCCGGCGGCCGCTACGAGCTCGGTGCCGCAGCCCCGACGGATGCGGGGCGTCTGCTCGGCGTGGGCATGCTGCTCGCCGTCGGAACCGCCGTCGTGCCGCTGTTCTTCGGCGTGGACCCCTTGACCAGCACCTGGTTCGACGCGACGCTGCCCGTACTCGGCCACGTCGAGTTCGTGACGTCGACGATCTTCGACATCGGCGTGTACCTCGTCGTCATCGGACTCGTGCTCGACGTGCTCCGCAGCCTCGGCGCCGAGGTCGACCGCCAGAAGCTCCAGCTGGAGCAGCAGGAGGCCGGTGCCCGATGAGTGTCTCCGTGGTCCTGATCGCCGTCATGGCCGTGCTCTTCGCGTGCGGCGTGTACGCGATGCTCGAACGCAGCCTCACGCGGGTACTGATCGGATTCCTGCTGCTCGGCAACGCCGCGAACCTGCTGCTTCTCATCGTGATGGGCTTCCCCGGAACCGCGCCCTTCTTCGCGAAAGGCGTCGACTCGGCGGAGTTCTCCGACCCGCTCCCCCAGGCACTCACACTGACGGCGATCGTGATCACCTTCGCGGTCTCGGCGTTCCTGCTTGCGCTGATCTACCGCTCCTGGCAGCTGGGCCAGGCCGACACCGTCGAGGACGACGTCGAGGACATCGCACTTCGCGGTCGCGCCGCCGAAGACGAAGAGGCGATGGAGGACGAGTTCACCGCGGACGATGCGACGACGGACTTCGTGGATGCGGCGAGCGTGCCCATCACGGTGCTCGGGAGCCTCGACGTCCCCGGCATTCGAGACGACGCACCGACCGACCGACCGACCAGCAGGCGCGATGAGAACGAGGAGGGCGAGCGATGAACGCACTGGTTCCCCTCCTGGTCACCCTGCCGCTCATCGGCGCAGCCATCGCGCTCGTGTTCGGTCGGCGTCGGCGCGTTCAGGTCGCCGTCTCGATCACGACCCTCACTGCGGTGCTCGCCATCGCGGCGGTGCTGCTCGTGGTCGTCGACTCCGGCCAGCCGCTGGCGGTCGCCGTGGGCGGATGGCCGATCCCCTTCGGCATCGTGCTGTACGTCGACCGGCTGGCGGCGCTGCTGGTGGTGGTCTCGAGCGTCGTGCTGCTCGCGGTCCTTCTCTTCTCGGTCGGCCAGGGAGCCGCCGACGGCGACGAGGAGACCCCGGTCTCGATCTTCCACCCGTCGTACCTCATCCTCGCGGCGGGCATCTTCAACGCGTTCATCGCGGGCGACCTCTTCAACCTCTACGTGGGCTTCGAGATCCTGCTCGTCGCGTCCTACGTGCTGATCACCCTCGGCGGCACCGAGTCCCGCATCCGTGCCGGGATCGTCTACATCGTCGTCTCGCTCGTCTCCTCGATCCTCTTCCTCGCCTCGATCGCCATGATCTACGGCGCCCTCGGCACCGTGAACATGGCGCAGATCGCCGAACGGATGGGGGAGCTGCCGCAGCACGTACAGCTCACGCTGCACCTCATGCTCCTACTCGCCTTCAGCATCAAGGCAGCCGTCTTCCCGCTGTCGTTCTGGCTGCCCGACTCTTACCCCACAGCCCCCGCGCCGGTCACGGCCGTGTTCGCGGGCCTGCTGACCAAGGTCGGCGTCTACGCCCTCATCCGCACCGAGACGCAGCTGTTCCCCGACAGCAACGTGAATGTGCTGCTGCTGATCGTCGCCCTCGCCACGATGATCGTCGGCGTGCTCGGTGCGGTCGCCCAGGCCGAGCTCAAACGAATCCTGTCGTTCACCCTCGTGAGCCACGTGGGCTACATGGTGTTCGGGCTCGCGATCGCGACCCCCGCGGCGATCGGCGCCACGATTTACTACATGGTCCACCACATCGTGGTGCAGACGACCTTGTTCCTCGCCGTCGGGCTCATCGAGCGTCGCGCCGGCAGCACGTCGATCCTCAAGCTGAAGGGGCTCATGCGTGCGGCTCCCGTGATCGCGGTGCTGTACTTCATCCCGGCCGTCAACCTCGGCGGGCTTCCCCCGTTCTCCGGCTTCATCGGCAAGTACAGTCTCTTCGACGCCGCGGCCCAGGTCGGCACCCCGCTCATGATGGTCCTGATCGTGGCGGGCATCGTCACCTCGCTTCTCACGCTCTACGCGCTCATGCGCGCATGGAACCTCGGCTTCTGGCGCGAGGACGACACGGAGGAGCCCGAGGTCGAGGCCCGCGTGGAGTACCTCGGAAACGCTCCGGCCGCCGGCATCCAGACCGAACGCCGCGTCATCCCCCGCGTCATGACCGCGGCCACCGCCGGGATGGTCGCCGTCACGGTGGCGCTCACGGTGTTCGCCGGCCCCCTCTACGACATGTGCACCCGCATCGGCGACGCGCTGCTGCAACCCGTTCAGCTCGTGCAGCTGGAGACGCAGTCCGGGGAGGTCGATCAGTGATCCGACACCTTCGCGGCCCCAAAGGACTCATCGCCCAGACCTGGCGGCAACTGCCGTTCTTCCTGTGGCTCGTCGCACTCTGGATGCTGCTGTGGGGTCAGTTCACGGTCATCGCGTTCCTGACCGGACTCGTGGCGGCGATCCTCGTCACCCGGGTCTTCCGGCTGCCGCCGGTGGAGCTCTCCGGGCGGGTCAACCTCTGGTACGGCCTCGTGTTCGTCCTCGCCTTCCTCGGCGCGCTCGTCAAGGGTTCGCTGCTCGTGGCCTGGCAGGTGGTGAATCCTCGGCGCTATCCCGGAGTCGCGGTCATCGCGGTGCCGCTCGCCACGAACGACGAGCTGATCCTCGCGCACACCGCGGTCACCGCATCCCTCATCCCGGGATCGCTCGTGATCGACATCGACCGCGACGAGAGCATCCTGTACCTGCACGTGATCGGCGTGAACTCGGATGCGGACGTCGAGGCGCAGCGCCGCCAGGTGCAGCGCTGGGAGCGGCGGATCGTGCGCGCGGTCGGCTCGCGCGCGCAGCTCTCGCAGGTCGCGCCGGCCCGCACGGATGGCGCCCAGGCGAAGGAGGCCAGCCGATGAACCCGCTGCTCGTGGTGATCTACCTCGTCTTCGCCGTGGCCGCACTGCTCACGCTGTGGCGCGTCATCAAGGGGCCGTCGATCCTTGATCGGGTCGTCGCCAGTGACGTGCTGCTGACCGAGGTCATGTGCGTGCTGGGCGCGGAGATGGCGATCAACCACCACACCCGCACGCTGCCCGTGCTGCTGGTGATCGCCGCGGTCGGCGTGTTCGGATCGATCTCGATCGCGCGGTTCGTCGCGAGGAAGGACGCGAACCAGCGATGATCGCTCACGTCCAGGGGGATGCGGGATTCCCGATCGATGCCGTCCTCGACACCACAGCCCTCGTGCTGATCCTCATCGGCGCGCTCCTGTGCCTGACGGCGGCGATCGGCCTGCTGCGCTTCCACGACGTCCCCACACGCCTGCACGCCGCGACCAAGCCGCAGGTGCTCGGCTTCTTGCTGATCTGCCTGGCGATCGCCCTGTCGGTTCGCAGCTGGGCCGCGGTGGCCTTCCTCGTGCCGATCGCCCTCATCCAGCTCGCCACGGCCCCGCTTTCGGCGCACATGGTGGGCCGGCAGGCGTACCGCAACCGCACGCTGGACGAGGACGCGATGTACGTCGACGAGCTGCGCGACAAGGACACCGACCCGCGCTGATCGGGTGAGGCTACGCCGTAGCCGGCTCCGACTCCCCCGCCACGATCTCGTCGGCGTTCACGGCGATCCACTCCAGCAGCGGCAGCATGCGGGACATGAGGTCTCGTCCTCGGTCGGTGAGGTGGTACTCGACGTGCGGCGGCACGGTCGGGAAGGACTCCCGCTCGACGAAGCCGTCTGCGGTGAGCTGGCGCAGGGTCGAGGCGAGCATCTTCTCGCTGATGCCGTCGACCGCCCGACGCAGCTCGCCCCACCGGAGGGTGCCGCGCACGAGGGCCGACAGCACGAGGACCCCCCACCGGCTCATGACGTGATCGAGAACGGTCCGCGTAGGGCACGCATGGGTGAACAATCCCTCGGGCAGGGCCTGCAATTTCACATAACTCACCATGACGTGGGTACCTTACCCCAAAGTGGGTACCTGGCAAAGGGAATGTCAAGGGCGGAAGGTGGGCTTACCCCCACGTACCGGATCGAAAGGACACCCCCATGACCATTCTCGTCACCGCCGCGAGCGGACACCTCGGCCGTCTCATCGTCGAAAGCCTGCTCGAGCGCGGCGTCGCCGCATCCGACCTCGTCGCAGGAGCTCGCAGCCTCGACAAGGTCGCCGACCTCGCCGACCGAGGCGTGCGCACCGCCGTCGTCGACTACGACGCCCCCGAGACGCTCGACGCCGCCTTCGCCGGGATCGACCGCGTTGTCCTCGTCTCCGGCTCGGAGGTCGGCAAGCGCCTCGCTCAGCACCAG
The DNA here is from genome assembly GCA_029959545.1 of Microbacteriaceae bacterium PS02066. Classification (GTDB taxonomy): domain Bacteria; phylum Actinomycetota; class Actinomycetes; order Actinomycetales; family Microbacteriaceae; genus Microbacterium; species Microbacterium binotii. Next base: position 13,570 of record JASCPH010000026.1, read on the forward strand.
GCCGTCATCGACGCCGCCGTCGCGGCAGGCGTGGGCGGGCTGGTCTACACGAGCCTCTACCACGCGACCACGAGCCCGCTGCCCTTGGCTGCCGAGCACGTAGCCACCGAAGAGGCACTCGCCGCATCCGGCCTTCGCTACACGATCCTCCGCAACAACTGGTACATCGAGAACTACGCGCAGGATGTGGCACGCGCCGCCGAGTCCGGCGTGATCGCGGCCGCCGTCGCCGACGGGAAGGTGGCCGCTGCCGCCCGCGCCGACTACGCCGAGGCCGCGGCCGTCGTCGCGACGGACGACGCGTACCTCGGCCGCGTGCTCGAGCTCGCCGGCGACGTGGCGTTCGGCTACGCCGATCTCGCCGCTGCGGCAGCTGAGATCCACGGACGCGATGTCACCTACGTGGCCCTGTCCGAGGAGCAGCTGCTCGAGGCCCTGCGCGGTGTGGGCCTCGACGAGGGCACGGCCGGGTTCGTCGCCGCGCTGGACGCGGGGATCGCCGCCGGCGCCCTGGACTCCGAGGACCACACGCTGTCGCAGCTCATCGGTCGCCCGACCACCCCGCTCGTGGAGGGGCTCCGCGCCGCGCTCTGATCCGGAGACGACGAAGGGGCACCCGCGCGATGCGGGTGCCCTTTCTCACGAGGGCTCTCAGTACCAGTTGGCCGCCTGCGAGTGACCCCACGCCGCGCACGGGGTGCCGTAAGCGCGGTCGATGTAGTCCAGGCCCCACCGGATCTGCGTGATGGCGGAGGTCTGCCAGTCGCTGCCGGACGAGGCCATCTTCGAGCCGGGCAGCGCCTGCGGGATGCCCGTGGCACCGCTGCCGGCGTTGTAGGCCTGGTAGTTCCAGCTCGACTCACGCTGCCACAGCGACTCGAGGCACGAGAACTGGTCGTCGCCCCAGCCGTAGTTCTCGGCCGCCATGCTGCGCGCGGCCGCGCGAGCGCCGTCCGGCGTGTTCGCCTGCGCGAGCGCGGCGGCTGCCGCTTCCGCGGCCGCCTGCTGTTCGGCGGCGACCTGGGCGTCGTAGGCGTTGCGCTCCGCGGTGACGCGAGCGGTCGCATCGCGCAGCACGGTGATGGACGCTTCGGCGACCGCATCCGAGAGCTCCGTGGAGGAGCTCAACCGGGCGATCTCCTTGTCGAGCGTCGTGGTGTCGGCCTTGCCTGCCGCAGAGGCCGAGACCGAGCGCGCGAGCGTGAGGTAGAGCGACGCGTCGAGGTCGATCGCACGGGGCGCAGGATCGGCGGGAGGCGTGGAGACCGACGGGGTCGGCGTGGGTGCCGCGTCGTCGGAGGCTGCGAACGCCGCCGTGGGAACGAGAAGGGGGACGGCCACCAGGGCGGCGGCAGCGCTCAACAGGGCGCGACGAAAGCGGGGCATAGGGCTCCAGGGTCAAGCGGCCTGCCTGACGCGGGGCACGGAGAACGCGCGGGCGCGAGTGACGTCGGGGACGATCACGCGCTGCGCCAGCAGGGTGGACAGGCCCCGTCGTCGGGGCTGCCGCCGCACGAATTCGGGCTCGCGGGCGACCTGGACACCGTAGGGGGGCTTTCTGGACGAACCGTGGCAGGACCCTGGGCGTGCGGTGTATGCGCCCGCATCCGTCCCCGCCGCCGACCACGCCCCGCGAGACTGCATCTCGCGCACGAGATCACGGTCATTACCCGTGATCTCGTGCCGGAAATGGGCCCACGCGCCCGGAGGCTCCGCGTTCGCGCAGCGGGCGTGGAGTGGGCGTGGGGACAGTCTCGCGGTCTGGCGGAGGGGATCGCGAGGGATGCGGCGCGGCGGATGCCGGGGCTAGCCGATGAGGGAGGGGGCGAGGTCGCGGAGGGTGCGCTTGTGCGTCATCCGCGTCACGCCCAGAGCCGCGAGCACCAGGGCGCCCAGCATCCAGGTGACCAGCACCGTGATGTCGCTGCCGATCCTGGCGATGTCGCCGCCGTACATGAGCTGTCTCATCGCATCGACGACGAAGCCCATCGGCAGCACATGATGAAGCCCCGTCAGCGGTGCCGGCAGGGTCTGCCACGGGAACGTGCCGCCCGCCGTCACGAGCTGCAGCACCATGAGCACGAGACCCAAGAACTGGCCGACCGATCCGAACCACACGTTCAGCGCGAGGATGATGGCGGCGTACGTCAGCGAGGCGAGCACCATGATGCCGAGCGTCGCGAGCGGATTCGCGAATGTGAAGCCGAGCGCCAGCGACAGGACGCCGAACAGCGCGATCATCTGGATGCCGCCCAGAAGGCCCGGCGTCAGCCAGCCGGCCAGAGTGATGCGGATGGGGGAGTGCAGCGCCGTGACCGCGCGGCGCGAGATCGGCTTCACGATCAGGAAGAGCGCGTAGATGCCGATCCAGCCCGCGAGCGAGGCGAAGAAGGGTGCGAGGCCTGCGCCGTAGTCGGCCGCCGCGGCGACCTTGCTCGATTCCACATCCACCGGATCGGCGATCGTGTCGGCCTGCTGCTCGCGCAGCGCGGCGTCGGAGTCGGGGATCTGCGCGACGCCGTCGGCGAGTCCGCTCGAGAGCTGATTGGCGCCGTCATCCAGCTGGGACAGACCGGAGGTGAGTGTGCCGGTGCCGTCGCGGAGCGCGGCCGCACCGTTCGCCGCGGATGCCGCGCCTTCGGCGAGCTGTGCGGAGCCGCTCGCGAGACTCGCCGCTCCCTGCGACACCTGCGCGGCGCCGGCGTTGAGCCGGTCGATCTGACTCACCGCGGACTGCACCCGATCGTTCGCCGACGACACATCGCTGCCGAGGGTGTCGAGGCGCGCGAGCACGGTGTTGATCTCGTCGGGAGTGAGCCCGCGCGCGGCGAGCTCGTCGGCGATCGCGGAACGTATGGCGGGCAGATCGTTCACCAGGCCCTGGGATGCGGTGGCCGCGCGGTCGGCGTAGCCGTCGAGCGTGGCCGTGCCAGCAGCCACCTGGCTCGCGCCGTCGGCGAGCTGTGACGCTCCGCCGGCCAGCTGCGAGGCGCCGGAGGAGAGCTGGGCCGTCCCGTCCGCGAGCTGGGATGCGCCGTCGCCGAGCTTCTGGGATCCGGCGAGGGCCGATGCCGCGCCGTCGGCGAGCTGGGAGGCCCCGTCGGCCGCGGTGACGAGGTTGCCGCGGATGTCGCTGATCGCCGTCAGGAGGCGGCTCGCGGCCTGCGTGCCCACCAGCTTCGCCACCGAGGCGCGGATCTTCTCGATCGCCTGCGATCCGATCGTGGAGGCGAGGTAGTTGTTCGCGTCGTTGGTCGCGAGCTCCAGCCGCGCCTGTCGCGGGGAGGTGCCGGCGGCCGACTGGAGGGCGTCGGAGAAGTCGGCGGGAATCGTGACGGTGAAGTCCACCGCGCCGTGCTTCAGCGCGTCCTGGGCGCCGTCGGCGCTCATCCGCTGCCAGTCGAACGTGCCGTCCTTCACGAGGTTGTCGGCGACCTGGTCGCCGTAGTTCGTGGTTTCGCCGTTCTCGGTCACGCCCGCATCCAGCACGACGAGGCCGACAGGCACCTGGTCGAGGCGGCCGTACGGATCCTGGTTTGCCCAGAGGTAGAGGCCGCCGTAGAGCACGGGCACGCACATAAGGGCGATCAGAGCGATGACCGACATCTTCGTGGACGTCAGTCGGCGCAGCTCCGCCGTGATCATCGCGGGAACCTTCATCGCGCCACCTCCGTCTCATCCAGCTCTGCTCGTGCGGCTCGACCTGCGAGCACCGCCCCCGCCGCTTGCCCTGCGATCACCAGCACCGCGAGCCCGCGTCCGGCGAACTCCTCCGCCAGCTCCCACCACACGTGCGGGTCGCCGCCGTGTCGGTCGGGGGAGACGAGCACGAGAGCCTCCACATCCGGGCGCAGCACGGTGAGCTCCAGCAGGATGCGCAACCGGTCCGCGGGGGCGACGTCGGCGATGGGGGTGCGGGAGATCTCCAGCAGTCCCGACTCGGTCAACCATCCCTTCGTCGCGAGCGGGTTCGACGGGCGCCCCGCGAACATGAGTTCCTCGGAGACGACCGTGAACACCGTGACGTTGGGAGCGGGATCCGACACGTCGGGTGCGTCGACGAGGGCGACCTTGCGACGTACTGCGGAGTTGTCTTCCGCGCCGCCGATCAGCACCACGCCGGTGTCGGGCCGCATCCGCCCGCTCGCGATGAGTCCGAGTACCGTCGGGCGCTGCTCGGTCTCCGCGGTCGCGAGTCTCGCGCTGCCGGTCTCATAGGCGAGGGACACGGGCGCGAGGGCCTGGCCGCCGCGCCCCTTGCTGACGCTGATCGCCTCGACGCGCATCAGTCCTCCTCCGCCAGCTCGGGGTGGGCCTCGAGCAGAACGTCCGTCTCGCGCCAGGAGAGTCCGGCGATACTGAGCACCGTACGCACCGCGAGCCCGCGCGCGTGCGAACTCGCCGCATCGATGCGGGTGATCACCATGCGCGCCGCCTCTTCGATGAGCCGCGCGAGCGTCGCCGGCGTCAGGTCGGTGCGCAGCGTCCCGGCATCCTGACCCTCGCGCACGATCGCCATCAGACGGCGCCGGACGGGAGCCAGGATGTAGGCGGTCTGCTCGATGTGCGTGTCGTCGAGCGCCAGGGATGCGGCGACCTGCACCTGCGCGGCCTCGTCCCACAGGCGCGCCGCGAGGCGTGCCAGGGCGACAGGCGCGGGCTCGTCGGTGACGGTCTCGGCGGCGAGGGCATTGAAGCGCTCGGCGCCGGAGCGGACGAGCTCGGCGACGAGGGCACCCCGATCGGGGAAGTGGCCGTACACAGCGCGGCGGCTGACGCCCGCCGCCTCGGCGATCGAGGCGATGGATGCGCGCGGGTCGCGCGCGATCAGAGAAGTGGCGGCTGCGACGAGCGCTGCGCGGTTGCGCAGGGCGTCAGGGCGCGACGAAACAGCGGTGGGCATGACGAGGAGTCTACGTCCGAAATTGCACAGGTATGTGCAATTTATCCGATCAGTCGGTTCCGGAGTCGAAAGCGGAGGCTTCGTTGACCGCATCCGTCGCCTCGGCGAGATCCTCGCGCTCGGCGTCGTACGGCTCGGCGTGCTCGACGATCTCGTCCGCGGCGCCGCGGCGCAGCTCGCCCATCAGCGCGCCGGTCGCTCCGCCGATGAGCCCGAGGCCCGCGTACTGCTCGAGGCGCGCGCGCGAGTCCTGGATGTCGAGGTTGCGCATCGTGAGCTGGCCGATGCGGTCGGTGGGCCCGAACGCCGCGTCGCCCACACGCTCCATCGACAGCTTCTCCGGTCCGTAGGACATGTGGGGCGCGGTCGTGTCGAGCACCGAGTAGTCCTCGCCGCGGCGCAGACGCAGGGTCACTTCGCCCGTGATGGAGGACCCGACCCACTTCTGGATCGACTCGCGCAGCATGAGCGACTGGGGCTCGAGCCAGCGGCCCTCGTACATGAGGCGGCCGAGGCGCCGGCCCTGCTCGTGATAGGTGGCGAGGGTGTCCTCGTTGAGGATGGCGTTGACGAGGCGCTCGTAGGCGATGAACAGCAGCGCCATGCCGGGAGCCTCGTAGATGCCGCGGGACTTCGCCTCGATGATGCGGTTCTCGATCTGGTCGCTCATGCCCAACCCGTGACGGCCGCCGATGCGGTTCGCCTCGAACACGAGCTCGACCGGGTCGGTGTACTCGACGCCGTTGAGGGCGACAGGACGGCCGCGTTCGAAGGTGACCGTCACGTCTTCCGTGGCGATCTCGACGGCCGGATCCCAGAACCGTACGCCCATGATCGGTTCCACGGTCTCCAGCGACACATCGAGGTGCTCGAGCGTCTTCGCCTCATGGGTCGCGCCCCAGATGTTCGCGTCCGTCGAGTAGGCCTTCTCGGCGCTGTCGCGGTACGGGAAGTCGTGTGCGACGAGCCACTCGCTCATCTCCTTGCGGCCACCGAGCTCCGTGACGAAGTCCGCATCCAGCCACGGCTTGTAGATGCGCAGCGCGGGGTTGGCGAGCAGGCCGTAGCGGTAGAACCGCTCGATGTCGTTGCCCTTGTAAGTGGAGCCGTCGCCCCAGATGTCGACGCCGTCCTCCTTCATGGCGCGCACGAGGAGGGTTCCCGTCACCGCGCGGCCGAGGGGCGTCGTGTTGAAGTAGGTGCGTCCGGCGCTGCGGATGTGGAAGGCGCCGCAGGCGAGGGCCACGAAGCCCTCTTCGACGAGCGCGGTTTTGCAGTCGACCAGGCGCGAGACCTCGGCACCGTACTGCAGCGCACGGCCCGGGATCGAGGCGATGTCGTCCTCGTCGGGCTGGCCGAGATCACCCGTGTAGGTGCAGGGCACGGCGCCCTTGTCACGCATCCACGCGACGGCGACGGAGGTGTCGAGGCCTCCGGAGAACGCGATGCCGACGCGCTCGCCGACGGGCAGGGACTGCAGGACCTTGGACATGTCCTCGATTCTACTGAGCCGACGGATGCGGCCGCGCTCAGCCGACGGTCACCCCGGTGATCGTGACCGGGGTCTTGGGCTTGCCGTCGGCGCCGCCGCTGTCGGTGCCGGCCGCGGCGATCTGCTGCACGACGGCGGTGCCGGCCGCATCCATGTGTCCGAACACCGTGTAGTCCGGGCTCAGCTGGGTGTCCTCGTAGACGAGGAAGAACTGCGAGCCGTTCGTGCCCGGGCCGGCGTTGGCCATGGCGACGGTTCCCGCGGGGTAGGTCTCGGAGCCGCCGAGCTCGTCGGCGTAGCGGTAGCCGGGACCGCCCATTCCGGTCGCGGTGGGGTCGCCGCACTGCAGCACGAAGATGCCGGAGGTGGTCAGCCGGTGGCAGTTCGTGTCGGTGTAGTAGCCCTGGGTGGCGAGGGAGACGAAGCTGTTCACCGTGCAGGGGGTGCGGTCCGCATCCATGCTGATGGGGATGTCGCCGGCCGAGGTCTGCAGGGTCACGGCGACGGTGCCGGTGACCGCGGGCTCAGACGGCGGGGTCGTGACCTCGCGGGCGGCTGCGCCACCGGCGGAGTAGGTGCAGGTGCCGGCCGTCTGCGCATCGGCGCTCGAGGCTGTGCTCTGCGCGGTGGCGGCGGGGGCGGGGGCAGCGCTCGCGCATCCGGACAGGAGGGCGAGGGCGGCGACGGCCAGGGGGAGAGCGAGGAGTCGGGCACGCATGCAGTCAGCGTATCCGTGCGTATGGGATGCGCGCGGTGCGGCCCGCATCCGGTGTCGCTGCGGCGGGTCGGCGTGTGTGTGGGCCGGGCTGGGTGCGTGGGGTGCCGGGTGCGGGCCCAGATCTTGGCTCCCGTCACACTTTTGCGCAGATGCGGCAGTTGTTCTCTGGCGCGGGTGCGCAAATGTGTGGCAGATGCGCAACTGCGACGCAACTCGGGCAAACGGGAGTGAGCACCCGGCGCGGGCACCGCGGGTCAGCGGGGAAGGCGGGGGACGGCGGCGACGAGTTCGCGGGCGTAGGGGGTCTCGGCGGCGGTGAGGATGCGGGCGGTCGGCGCCTCTTCCACGACGCGGCCGTGCTGCAGCACCACCGTCCGCTCGCACAGGGCGGCGACGGCGCCGAGGTCGTGCGAGACCATCACCAGCGCGAGGCCCGTCTCCTCGCGCAGGCGCGCGAGCAGTTCGATGACCTGCACGCGCGTCGTCACATCCAGCGCGCTCACCGGCTCGTCGGCGAGGAGCATGCGCGGGCGCGACACGATCGCTCGGGCGATCGCGATGCGCTGACGCTGACCGCCCGAGAACTCGTGCGGGTAGCGCTGGAGGGTGTCCGGAGAGAGCCCCACGGCGGCGACCGCCTCGGCGACGCGGGTTGCCGCATCCGCTCCTGACGCCAGACCCAGCGAGCGCAGCGGCTCGCCGACGATCCGATCGATGCGCTGGCGGGGATCGAGCGAGGAGTACGGATCCTGGAAGACGGGCTGCACGCTCGCGCGGAAGCGCCGCATGAGCGCGCGATCGCGCAAGGCGAGGGGCGCGCCGTCGAATCGCACCTCGCCGTCGCGCGGACGTGACAGCCCCAGCAGCAGGCGCAGGATCGTGGACTTGCCCGCTCCCGACTCGCCGACCAGACCGACGGACTCGCCCGCACCGACGGCGAGCGACACGTCTTCGAGAACCGTCTGCGATCCGTACGCGAACCCCACCGCGCGAAGTTCCAGCACGCTCATCGCGCACCCCCTTCGTCTCGCGCACCCGCGTCGAGGGCTGTGTCGAGGATGCGGGCGCTGCCGATCAGCTGCGCCGTGTACGGGTGTGCGGGCTCCGTGAGCACCGAGGCGACCGTTCCCTGCTCGATCATCGCGCCCTGGCGCAGCACGATCACGCGCTCGGCCATGCGGGAGATCACCGCGAGGTCGTGACTGATGAACAGCAGCGCCATGCCCCGATCGTCGACCAGACGCTCGAGCAGCGCGAGGACGCCGTCCTGCACCGTGACGTCCAGGGCCGTGGTCGGCTCGTCCGCGATGAGCAGGCGCGGCTGGGCCGCCAGCGCGATGGCGATGGCGATCCGCTGCCGTTGCCCGCCCGACAGCTCGTGCGGGTATGCCCGTGCGATCCGGGTGTCGGGCAGGGCGACCTCGGCCAGCGCGGCGGCGACCGCCTCGCGCAGCGGCGCGCCGCGCAGGCCCCGCCAGCGCCGCAGCGGTTCGGCGATCTGATTGCCCACGCGCATCAGCGGATCGAGGGCGGTCAGCGGCTCCTGGAACACGATCTGTGCGACCGGGCCCCGCAGGCTCCGCAGGTCCGCATCCCGCGCACCGACGACCTCCCGGTCGTCGAGCCGGATCGAGCCGGATGCGGACAGGGCCTCCGGCAGCAGACCCAGCACCGCGAGGGCGGTCAGCGACTTGCCGGACCCGGACTCGCCGATCACCCCGACGCGCTCGCCGGGTGCGACCTCGAACGAGATGTCGCGCACGGGCGTCGCACGAGCCGCGCGCACCGAGAGGCCGTTCACCGAGAGAAGGCTCATCTCGACCTCCGTCTGGTCGGGTCGGTCCACTCGCGCAGCCCGTCGGCGAGGAAGTTGATGCCGAGCACGAGCGCCACGATCGCGATGCCGGGGGCGATGGCGCCGACGGGAGCGGTCAGCACGGTTCCCTGCGCCTCCTGGAGCATGCGCCCCCACGACGCGTTGGGGGGCGGGGCACCGAGCCCCAGGTACGACAGGCTCGCCTCCGCGAGCACCGCGATGCCGAACTGCAGCGCGAGACTCACGAGCAGCGTCGGGGCGATGTTGGGCAGCACGTGCTGCCGGATGATGCCGCCCAGCCGTGTTCCGCTCGTGCGCGCGGCGATCACGTACTGCTCGCCGAGAACGCGACGCGCCAGGATGCGGGTGAGCCGCGCCACCACGGCCGACATCGCCAGTCCGATCGCGAGGATCGCCGAGAACAGCGACGGGCCCTGCACGGCGACCACGAGCATCGCCAGCAGCAGCACGGGGAACGCGATCACCACGTCGAGCGCCGCCGAAAGCGTGTCGTCGAGCCAGGGTCGGGCGAACGCGGCGACGAGCCCCAACGAGATCCCGATCACGGCGGCGATCAGCACCGCGCCGGCGCCGACCGTCAGAGCGATGCGGGCGCCGACCATGAGCTGACTCAGCAGGTCGCGTCCCAGGCGATCGGTGCCGAGCAGGTGCGCGGGGCTCGGGGATTCGAGCCGGTCACCGCTGATGTCGCTCAGCGGGTAGGGCAGCCAGACGAGGGAGACGACCGCGGTGAGCACGACGAGTCCCACCAGCACGATCCCGATGATCAGCGTCGCGTGGGGGCGGCGCCGCCGGGCGGATGCGGTGGCGACCGCATCCGTCTGCGCCTTCAGAGCCGCCCCGCTCATCGGTTGCCCGAGACGCTCGTGCGCAGGCGCGGGTCGATCAGGCGCTGCACCACGTCGGCGGCGAACCCGACGAGCAGCACGAACAGGGTGCTGACCACGAGGACGCCCTGGATGTTCGCGAAGTCGTGCTGCTCGATGCCGGTGAGCAGCATGCTGCCGAGTCCCGGCAGCGTGAACACGCTCTCGACGACCACCGCGCCCAGCAGCGTCGTCGACAGCTCGATGCCGAGGACGGCGACGACCGGCACGGCGCCGTTTCGCACCCCGTGACGCAGAAGCGCCTCGGCGCGCGAGGCGCCGCCCGCCCGGGCGGTGCGCAGGTAGTCGCTGCCGAGCACGTCGAGGGTCGCGGCGCGCACATAGCGGCTGAGTGACGCGCTCATCACGATCGCGATCGTGATGACGGGCAGGGTCAGTGAGCGCAGTGCATCGGCCGGATCCTCCCAGTCGTGGCGGGGGAACCCGCCCGAGGGAAGCAGACCCAGTTGCAGGGCGAAGATCCACACCAGGATGACGCCGACCCAGAAGACGGGAACGGCGACACCGAGCTGTGCGAAGCCGGACAGGAGGATGCCGTACCACCGGTCGGCCTTCACCGCGGCGGTGATGCCCACGATGAGCGAGACGACGAGGGCGAGGCCGAAGGCGAGCAGGGTGAGCGGGAGCGTGATCGCGAGGCGCGCCGCGACCTCGTCGCCGACGGACCGCGAGGAGATGTACGACTCGCCGAGGTCGAGGCGCAACAGCTGCGCGGCCCAGGTCGCGAACTGCTGGACGAGCGGCTGGTCGGAGCCGACCTGGGCGCGGGCCGCCGCGATCTGCTCCGGCGTCGCATCCACCGAGAGCAGGGCGTTCGCGGGGTCGCCGGGCAGCAGCCGCAGCAGGACGAAGATGACGACCATGGCGACGACGAGGGAGACCGCGAGGAACGCGGCCCGACGCAGCAGATAGACGACCATGGGGTTCACCGGGAATGGATGATGCCGCCGACCCGGTCGGTCGGCGGCATCATCCGTGGATCAGGACTTGACGATGTCGTAGGCGAAGAACTGCGAGTTCAAGCCGTTGACCGGGTACCCGCTGACGTCGCTGGAGGCGACGACGATCTGCGGGTAGAGGTACAGCCACACGCTAGCCGCATCCGCTGCGATCTGCTCGTTGACCTGCTTGAGGAGCGACGTCTGCTCGTCGACGGTCGTGGCCTGCTCGGCCTCGGACACCCACTGGGTCACCTGCGGGTTGTTGTAGCCCCAGTAGAAGTCGGGGTTGCCGTACCAGACCACGTCGCGGTCGTTCACGTGCTCCTGCAGGGTGGCGGTGAAGTCGCGGTCCTTGAAGACCTTCGTGTACCACTCGTCCGCGCTGATCGTGTTGATCTCGACCGTGATCCCGACCTCGGCCAGCTGCGACTGCAGGAACTCCGCGACGGCGGGGTGCGGGTCGTAGCTCGGGGTGTCGAGGGTGAACGTGAACCCGTCGGCGTACCCGGCCTGTGCCAGCAGTTCCTTCGAGAGTGCCGGGTCGTAGGGGTTCACGCCCGTGAGGTCTTCGTACCAGGGGTCGGTGGGCGGCACCATCGAACCGATGAGGGTGCCGTAGTCGCCCCAGATCGAGCTCAGCAGCTTCTTCGTGTCGATGGCCGAGTAGACGGCCTTGCGCACGTCGACGTTGTCGAACGGCGCCACGCGGTCGTTGAAGGCGAGCAGCTCCTTCGTGGTCGAGGTGCCCTCGCTCACGACGTAGTCGCTGTTGCCGTCGAACTGTGCCAGCTGGTCGGGGCTCTGGATGCTGGTGATGAGGTCGATCTCGCCCGTCAGCAGCGCGTTGTTCTCGGCCGTCGCGTCGGTGAAGTACGTGAAGACGACCTCGGCGTTCTTGGCGGGGCTGCCCCAGTAGCCGTCGAAGCGCTTCAGGGTCAGCGTGCTGCCCTGCTTCCACTCGTCGAGCGTGTACGGGCCGGTGCCGTCCTCGGTCGTGGTCAGATCGCCCGCCTCGGTGTTGACGATCCACACGTAGCTCAGGTTGTAGAGGAACGAGATCGATCGCTGCGAGAGCGTGAACACGACCGTCTTGTCGTCGGGGGTCGCGATGTCCGCGATCGGCCCGAAGCTCGACTTGCGGGCCGACTTCGAGTCGTCCGCGAGAACGGCTTCGACGCTCGCCTTGACGTCGGCGGAGGTCAGCTTCTTGCCGGAGTGGAACTCGACGCCGTCGCGCAGCGTGATCGTGTAGGTCAGGCCGTCGTCGCTGACCTCTTCGGACTCGGCGAGCAGGGGCTGGACCTCGCCGTCGTCGGTGAGCTTGTAGAGCCCCTCGTAGACGTTGCCGTTGAAGGCCTCGGTCACGCCCTGACCGCCGCCCTGCGTGTTGCTCAGGTTCTGCGGCTCGTACAGCGAGCCGATCACGATCGTGGCGTCGTCGGCGTTGTCGGCCGTGCTGGAACCGGCGGCGCAGCCGGCCAGCAGCAGGACTGCGGCAGCGGCGGCCGTCACGGCGAGCAGAGGTCTTCTCATGCGGGGATACTCCAGGGTGCTGTGGGTGGGGTCGGGATGCTGTGCGTCGCCGCGTCAGGCGGCGTAGACGTCGAAGCCGTCGCGGAAGACGACGGACTTCTCGCCCGCGCGCACCGGAACCTCGAAACGGTTGGATGCGGGGGGAAGCGGGCAGTTGTACTGCGCGGAGAACCCGCACGGCGGCACGAAGGCGCGGTTGAAGTCGAGCACGACCCGGTGCGGGTCGCCCTCGACGTGCTGCACGAACAGGAAGCGGCCGGGCCCGTAGGTCTCGACGCCGTTGGTGGTGTCGCCGAACACGAGTAGCAGCTTCCCGCCGTCGTCGAAGGCGGCGAGGGTGCGCTCCACACCGCCGATCGTCGCGGTGATGTCGCCGGGGACGATGAGATCGCGGGTGCCGCCGTTGTCGCGGATGTGCTCGAACGGCACGGTGCGCGAGGCCTCCACCGGGCGGAACGTACCGTCGATGACCCAGGCCGGGTCGTAGTCGTAGGTGTCGATCCGCTCGAAGGCGCCGATGGCCGGGGAAGCCGCATCCCAGAACCGCAGACCGTGCTGCGGCTCGCCCGTGTCGATGTCGGTGCGCTCGATCTCGGTCACCTGCACGGTGGGTGAGGCCGAGGCCTGCGCAGCACCCAGATCGGTGCGTGCGCCGGTCCAGCGCGTCTCGACGAGGGCGAGGTTGCCGGTGGGGGCGGCGACGGCGCGTTCGCGCGCGGCGTGCCAGCGGGCGTGGTCTTCACGGGCGGACATGATGCGTCCATTCTCGAAACTCGGGGGCGTGGTGCCCAATCGGGCGTCACGGAAGGCAATGCGCCAGGCGATCGGGATATTCCCCGCGCGCTCGCGCGAGACCGGCTCGATAGACTGCCGGAAGACCTCCCGCTCGACGGGTTCGGGTCTTCCGGTGCCGCAAGGCGCCGTCATCTGCCACCCGATTCGAGGGAGCCACCCATGCCAGGCATCGTGATCGTCGGCGTCCAGTGGGGCGACGAGGGCAAGGGCAAGGCCACCGATCTGCTCGGCTCGCGCACCGACTGGGTCGTCAAGTTCAACGGCGGCAACAACGCCGGGCACACGGTGGTGATCGGCGACGAGAAGTACGCCCTGCACCTGCTGCCCTCCGGCATCCTCTCGCCCGGCGTGAACGCCGTCATCGGCAACGGTGTCGTCGTCGACCTCGAGGTGCTCTTCTACGAGCTCGAGGCGCTCCAGGCGCGCGGCGTCGACACGTCGCGTCTGCGCGTCAGCGCGAACGCGCACGTGATCACGCAGTACCACCGCACGCTCGACAAGGTCACCGAGCGCTTCCTCGGCAAGCGTCAGATCGGCACCACCGGGCGCGGGATCGGGCCCGCCTACGCCGACAAGATCAACCGTGTCGGCATCCGCATCCAGGACCTGTTCGATGAGAACATCCTGCGTCAGAAGGTCGAGGGAGCGCTCGATCAGAAGAACCACCTGCTCGTGAAGGTCTTCAACCGCCGCGCCATCACGGTCGACGAGATCGTGGAGGACCTGCTCTCGTATGCGGAGCGGCTGCGCCCCATGGTCTGCGACACCGGGCTGCTGTTGAACGACGCGCTGGATGCGGGAGACGTCGTCGTCTTCGAGGGCGGTCAGGCCACGATGCTCGACGTCGATCACGGCACCTACCCCTTCGTCACCTCCTCGTCGGCGACCGCCGGTGGCGCCGCGACCGGCTCGGGCGTCGGCCCGAATCGACTCGACCGGATCGTGGGCATCGTGAAGGCGTACACGACGCGCGTCGGATCCGGTCCCTTCCCCACCGAGCTCTTCGACGAGCAGGGCGAGTGGCTGCGTTCACGCGGCTTCGAGTTCGGCACCACGACGGGCCGCCCGCGCCGGGTGGGCTGGTACGACGCGCCCATCACGCGCTATGCCACGCGCATCAACGGCATCACCGACCTCGTGCTCACCAAGCTCGACATCCTGACCGGCCTCGAGCAGATCCCGGTCTGCGTCGCGTACGACGTCGACGGTGTGCGGTTCGACGAGGTGCCGGTGAATCAGACCGAGTTCCACCACGCCAAGCCGATCCTCGAGTATCTGCCCGGTTGGTCCGAGGACATCTCGACCGCGCGCACGTTCGAGGAGCTGCCCCAGACAGCGCAGGACTACGTGCTGGCCCTCGAGCGGTTGAGCGGTACGCGCATCTCGGTCATCGGCGTGGGCGCCGCCCGCGACGCCGTCATCGTGCGCCACGACCTCGTCGACTGACGTGAGGCTGCTCACCGGCGCCTACGGCGCCGAGATGGACGGCGTCGGCGAGGGCATCGGCGAGCTGCATGCCGGCGCGGCCGATCAATCGCTCGCGGGATCGGCTCTCGCCTTCGCCGGCGTGGTCGCCTCCGTCGACGGCTCGCCCTCGTGGGTCGCGCGCCATCCCACCCTCGACGTCATCTATGCGGCTCTCGAGTCGGCGGGTGCGGTGCAAGCTTTCCGTCGCACCGGGGAGTCACGCTACGAGCGCCTCGGCCCGGCGATCCCGGCGGGCGAGGCCGTCTGCCACATCTCCGTCGCACCTGACGGCGCATGGCTCATGGCGACGTGCTGGGGAGACGGCCGCGTCGTGCGGATGACGCTGGACGCCACCGGCCGCCCGTCACGGCCTTCGCTCGCGCCGGCTCCCGTCGATCCGTATGCCGGTTCGGGAATGTCGGTGTCGACCGCCGTCGCCGAGGCGGCCGACGTGAGCCTCGAAGCGGCCGCCCGCGCCCTACGGGACGCGGCGGGCGAGGAGTACGCGCACCTCATCCCGCACCTGGGGGAGCCGGAGGCCCCTCTCGCTCCGGAGCTCGAGACGCCCGTGTTGGAGCGCACCCCGCACGCCCACCAGAGCATCCTTCTCCCCGGCGGTGCCGTCGCCACGACCGACATGGGCTTCGATCTCGTGCGGTTCTGGCGCCCGTCCGGCGACGGGCTGCGGGCTGCGGGCGAGGTCGTGCTGCCCCGTGGCAGCGGCCCGCGCCACGGGGTGTGGCACCCGAGCGGTCATCTCTACGTCGTAGCGGAACTCTCGCGGGAGGTGTTCGTCCTGGCGCCGGATGCGTCGGGCGCGTGGCGTCTGGTCGGCGGCGTTCAGCTTGCGGGAACCCTCGACGGCGACACCGCGGCTGAGCTCGCCGCATCCTCCGATGGCTCGTTCCTCGTCGCCGGCGTGCGTGGCAGCAACACGCTCGCCACGGTGCGCGTAGCCGGCGCGGGGGAGCAGCTGCAGTTCGTCGCCCTCGCCGACAGCGGCGTGGACTGGCCGCGTCACCACGTCGTCTCGCGCGACACGGTGCTGGTGGCCGGTCAGCGATCGGACGAGGTTGCCGCCGTGTCGCTGGATCTTCGCACCGGCATCGCGGGGCGTGTGCGCTCTCGCGTGGCCGTGCCGTCCCCGACCTGCCTGATGCCCATCCGCTGACGAGGGGCCAGGTGCTCAGCTGTCGGGATGCAGCTTCGCGTCCTGCTTCGGGATGATGACCTGTTTCACGATGAGCAGGATCGAGGCGGTGACGGGGATCGCGACCAGCGCCCCCAGCAGCCCGAGCAGGGTGCCGCCCACCAGCGCTCCGATCACCACGAGCGATCCCGGGATCGAGATCGTGCGGTTCATGACACGGGGCGTGAGCAGGTATGCCTCGAGCTGCATGTACACCAGATACGCGATCGCGAACACCAGTGCGCCCATGGGGCTGGCGAAGAGAGCGAACACCGAGCCGATCACCCAGAACAGGACCGTTCCGACGAGCGGGATGAGGGTGACGCAGAACGCCACGACGGCGAACAGCTGGGGGAAGGGCAGCCCGAGAACCAGGAACATGATGAGCACGAACACGGCGTTGCACAGCGCGAGCACGACCATGCCGCGGAGATACCCGCCGATGGAGTCCGCGATCTCCTCGGTGAGCGAGGCGACCTTGGGGCGCGAATAGGCGGGCGCGAGCGACAGCAGCGAGTTCTTCATCATCGGCAACGAAGCCGTGAAGTAGAGGCTCAGGACCAGGATGATGATGCCGCCGGAGATCCCGGTGACGATCGAGACGCCGACCTTGAGCACGCCGCCGCTGATCGAGGCGATGTTGGTCGGATTGGTGATGAACTCCTGCACGTGACCGAGGATGTCCGGCAGAACGCTGCCGAACGTGTCGTGCAGAGATTGATACAGGTCGCTCTGCTGGAACGTGGTGATCAGCTGAGGCACCCCGTTCACGAACTCCGCAATCTGCTGCACCACGGTCGGGATGATGAGCAGCAGCACCCCGACCAGCACGATTGCGAAGCCGACGAACACGATGACGATGCCCCAGACGCGCGGGACGCCGCGCTTCTCGAAGAAGCGCACGAGAGGGTCGAGGCCGAGGGCGGCGAACAGCGCGAACGCCACGTAGATGAGCACCGTGGACAGGTTGGAGACCGCGAGTCCCAGCACCAGCGCCAGCAGGCCCCCGAGGGTCACGAAGAACCCGAGGGCGAACGGATGGTGCACGGCGCGCCAGCGGAGGCCCGTGGCGGTGGGCGGGGCGGATGCGGGATCCACGGACCCAGCCGATTCATCGATCATGACCACACTCTAGGCCGCGGCCCGCGCGGTAGTGTCGAGGCCGAGGAGGACGCCATGACCGAGCCCGTCGACCCGATCTCCACCCTCCAGGGGCTGCGCGCCAGCATCGACAACATCGATGCTGCGCTGACGTTCATGCTCGCGGAGCGTTTCCGCTGCACGAAGGCCGTCGGAGCTCTGAAGGCGGAGCATGGCCTTCCCCCTTCCGACCCGGCACGCGAGGAGCGCCAGCTGGCACGCCTGCGCAGTCTCGCGCTGCAGGCGGATCTCGACCCGGCGTTCGCCGAGAAGTGGTTCAATTTCGTCGTCGCCGAAGTGATCCGCCACCACGAGGCGGCTGCGTCCGCTACTGACTGATCTTTGTCAGCGCGGGCTGTCGGCCGCGGCCTTCACGCCGCCGAACGCGCGCGCAGCGAGGTGCCGAGGCGACGCACGACGTGCTCGAGCACCGGCTTCGGGGTCGCGAAGATGAGCCGCGCGAAGCCGGCGCCGGCCGTCCCGCACATGGTGCCCTCCGTGAGCTGGACGGACGCCTCCCGCTGGAAGAACTCGGCGGGTGTGTCACCGAGGCCGGCGCTTCGGAAGTCGATCCATCCGACGTAGGTTCCCTCGGGCTTCGGCATCCAGGCGCCCGGGATCTCCTCGGCAAGGAGGTTCTGCAGGGTGTCGCGATTGCGTTCGAGATAGGGCACGAGCTCGGCGAGCCAGTCGTCGCCGTCGCGGTAGGCCACCGCGTTGGCGATGGCACCGAGGTTGCTGGTGCCGTGGCCGCCGAACGGGCCGACCTTCGCCCACTTCTCCCGGTCGGCGTCGCTTGTGAGCACGAGTTGCGCGCACTTGAGCCCGGGCAGGTTCCAGGCCTTGGATGCACTCATGGCCGTGATCGTGTGCTGCGCGGCCGCCTCCGAGATCGATGCGTACGGGATGTGGGTGGAGCCGCTGAAGACGAGCGGCGCCCAGATCTCGTCGGAGAACACGCGTCCGCCGTTGCGTTCGACGACCTCGGAGACGGCGACGAGCTCCTCGCGACTGAAGACGCGTCCCACCGGGTTGTACGGGTTGCACAGCAGCAGGAGGTTCCCGCCGTCGTCGAACGCCCGCTGCAGGGCGTCGAGGTCGAACTCGTAGCGGCCGTCACGGACGGCGAGCGGGACCTCGATGACCTCACGCCCGCGCATCGGCGGGACGAAGAGGAACGGCATGTACGACGGCGTCGGCACGATGATCTTGGAGCCCGGCGCACTGCAGTGCTCCATGGCGAGTTCGAGACCGACGATGACATCCGGCACGCCCCACACATCCGATGCCGGAACCTGCCAGCCGTAGCGGCGCCCGACGAACTCCGACGTCGCCTCGGAGAGGTCGGTGGCCATCCCTCGCGGCATGTAGCCGAACGATCCCGCGTCCACGGCCCGGTGAAGCGCCTCGGTGATCTTGTGATCGATGCCGAAGTCCATCTCCGCCACGAACGCGCCCAGGGTGCCGTCCTCCGCCGACCACTTGGTGGCTCCGGTGGATCGCAACTGGTCGATGGTGATGGCATCGACGCGCCGTGCGAACTCGCTCATATCGTTCTCCTTCTCGACGGCGGGATTCGGGTAACGGGCCGAGCTCGCGCCCTCTCCATCATCCCGTCGTTCTCAGGGTGTGGCGCGCCGCAGCGTCGGGAAGGCGATCGCGGCCAGCACCGCGGCGATCCCTGCGATCAGAAGGGTGATCCCGCCGAGCCCGATCGATGCGACCCAGTCGATGACGTACGGCCAGGCGTCCATGCGCGTGACGGCGAACAGGGCGAGCACGATGACTGCGGCGACCGCGACGAGCGTGACGATCAGCCACAACGTGCCGAAGCGCTTGAAGATCGTGGCGCCCCAGAAGCCGGAGACGAAGAACAGCATGGCGAGCACGAAGTAGAAGAGTCCTGCCAGCGCCGCTCCCGATTCCCAGACGACCCCGACGGCGAAGAAGTAGCCGTTGAGTCCCCAGCCCCCCGTCGCCGTCTCGATGAGCCCGCCGATGACGAAGATGACCGCGAGCATGGCGGCGGTGAGAACTGCCGTCAGCATCGTTCCGATGAAGAACTCGCGGCGCGTCACGCTCATCGCCTGCGAGAACGGGAACGTCATGGTCAGGGCTTGGGCGCCGATGACCGCGAAGTACCAGAGCGGCGCCTGTGCGCCACCGCCGTAGAAAGCACCGGTGACCCCTGCGCTGTACAGGATGCCGTAGACCGCGAGGCTGAGAGCGAAGGCGCCGCCGAGGACGATCAGCGGAACCCAGAGGAAGGTCTGTCTGTTGGTCAGCTGCATGCGCACGACCTTGAGGATGCGGTTCATCGCACGACTCCGTTCTCGAGAGCGGGGGATTCGACGCGCTGCGTGAGGCGCACGACGAGCTGTTGCAGGGACACCGGAGCGAACTCGAGACCGGCATCCCGCATGCGCACGCGCTCGTCCGGGGTGAGTGCGCCGAGCACCGTGACGGATGCGACGCGGCCGAGGCTCTCGCGGTGCAGCACCTCGCGGCCGGCGACGAAGGCGTCGACCGCCTCGGCGTCGCCGACGATGCTCGTCGCGCGCTCGCGCAGCGCCTCGGTGTCCTCGTCGAGCAGCACGCGACCGCCCTCGACGACGATCACCTTCTCGAGGAGATTCGAGACCTCGTCGATCAGATGGCTCGACAGGATGATGGTGCGGGGGTGCTCGGCGTAGTCCTCGAGGAGCCGGTCGTAGAAGATCTGGCGGGCGACCGCATCCAGTCCGAGATACGGCTCGTCGAAGAAGGTGATCTCGGCGCGCGAGGCGATGCCGATGATGACGCCGACGGCGGAGAGCTGTCCGCGGGAGAGCTTCTTGATGCGTGTCTTCATCGGCAGGCGGAAGTCCGCGATGAGGCGATCGGCGAGCTCCTGATCCCAGTTCGGGAAGAAGAGACGGGCGATGCGGAACGCGTGGACGGGGAGGGCGTCGTCGGGGTACCGCTGGCTCTCGCGGACGAAGCAGACCCGCGAGAGCACGCGGGCGTTCTCGTACGGGTCCTCGCCGAAGACGCGCACCTCGCCGGAGGTGGCGAAGTTCTGCGCGGTGAGGATCGACATGATCGTCGTCTTGCCCGCTCCGTTGCGTCCGAGAAGGCCGTAGATGGCGTCCTTTTCGATCCGGAAGCTGACGTCGTCGATCGCGACGGTGTCCCGGTATCGCTTGGTCAGTGCGCTGACCTCGATCACGGCGGTCACTGGTTCTCTCCTTCGTTGGTGGCGGCGCGGTCGGCGATGAGGTGAGTGATGTCCTCCGGGCCGAGCCCGAGCCGTCGGGCTTCGGTCAGCAGCGGGTCGATGAAGCGGTCGGCGAACGCGGAGCGGCGTTCGTTCTGCAGTGCCTCGCGGGCACCGGGGGCGACGAACATGCCCACGCCGCGGCGCTTGTGGAGCACTCCCTTGTCGACGAGCATGTTGACTCCTTTGGCCGCGGTGGCGGGATTGATGCGGTGGAACGCGGCGAGTTCGTTCGTCGACGGCGCCTGGTCCCCCTCGCGGAGGGTGCCGTCGACGATGGCGTCCTCGACGCTCTCCGCGATCTGGAGGAAGAGCGGTTTGCCCTCTTCGATCACTGGATCCCCGTTCAGTGGTTCATTACTTGACTAACTAACCATGCAACGACGAGCGTGGCGGTGTCAAGCGG
The DNA here is from genome assembly GCA_029959545.1 of Microbacteriaceae bacterium PS02066. Taxonomy (GTDB): domain Bacteria; phylum Actinomycetota; class Actinomycetes; order Actinomycetales; family Microbacteriaceae; genus Microbacterium; species Microbacterium binotii. The sequence continues at coordinate 34,134 of JASCPH010000026.1, forward strand.
GACATTCCGGTTCGCATCACACCGCACGTGCGCCCAGGTGCGACGTTTGATATCACGCGGGCGCGGTAGCGCGATCGTTCGGATGCGGCAACCGCGTGAGCCGACTTGCGAACCCCGAAAACGCATGACACGTTGGAAAAGGCCCGTCGCCGGGCCCCACGACCAGTCCGCGGTCGCCTGATGCCCCTTCGGGAGCGCGTCGGCGAGCGTACGGTCGGCGACCGTGCCCGGGCCCTATGCCCGGTGCCCGTGCGTGTTGCGCCTCCCGACGCGACCGCCCGTGGTCGTCCACCCGGGCGTGACCGATGCAGTCTGTGCACCGGACTGCCGAGGTGCAATCCACGTGAGTGTCGAACATGCCATTGAGGCGCGGAACCTGTTCAAGGTCTTCGGCAAGAATCCCAAGTCCGTCATCGAGCAGTTGCGCGCGGGCAAGACCCGAGCCGAGGTGTCGGACCGCGGCACGGCCGCGGTGATCGACGCGAGCTTCACCGTCGACCCGGGCGAGATCTTCGTGATCATGGGCCTCTCCGGCTCCGGCAAGTCCACGATCATCCGGATGCTCAATGGACTGCTGCCCCCGAGCGCCGGCGAGGTGCTCGTGCAGGGCCAGAACGTGACCACGGCGTCGGCCGCGCAGCTGCGCCGCATCCGACGCTCGTCGATCTCGATGGTGTTCCAGCACTTCGCGCTTCTGCCGCACCGCACGGTGCTCGACAACGCCGCGTACGCGCTGGAGATCCAGGGCGTCGGCACGCAGGAGCGCCGCGAGCGCGCCCGCGAGATCCTCGACAAGGTCGGCCTCGGCGATCGCGTCGACGCGATGCCGGGAGAGCTCTCCGGCGGAATGCGCCAGCGCGTCGGGCTCGCCCGCGCCCTCACCTCCGGCACCGACATCCTGCTGATGGACGAGGCTTTCTCGGCCCTGGACCCCCTCATCCGTCGCGAGATGCAGGAGCAGCTGATCGAGCTGCAGCAGGAGCTCGGCCGCACGATCGTCTTCATCACGCACGACCTGAACGAGGCCATGTTCCTCGGCGACCGCATCGCCGTCATGCGTGACGGCCGCATCGTGCAGAACGGCACCCCGGAGGAGATCCTCACCGACCCGGCGAACGACTACGTCGCCCAGTTCGTGCAGGACGTCGACCGCGCGCGCGTGCTGACCGCCTCGTCGGTGATGGCGCCGCCGCAGGCGACGACGCCGGTGTCCGCTGGGATGCGGGGCGCCCTGCGCGTCATGCGGGACCTCCAGGCGGGAGCGGTGGCCGTCGTCGAGAACCGCCGTTACATCGGTGCGGTGACCGACCGCGCCGTGATCCGCGCGGTCAAGGCGGGAGAGACCGACCTGCGCCGCATCGTGCAGCGCGCGCAGCAGGTGGTCGGACCCGATGACCCGCTGACGGATGTCGTCGAGCACTCGGTCGAGTCGCCCTACCCCGTCGCGGTGGTCGACGAGCGTCAGCGGCTCGTCGGAGTGATCCCGCGCGTCACCCTCCTCGCAGCCCTCGGCAACGTTCCCGCCGTCACGCGGGAGAATCCGATCATCGACGTGCCCGCATCCGTGCCCGCGAGCGTCATGACCGAGACTCTCGCCGTCGTCGACGAACCGACCGCTGCGAGCATGGGAGGCGACCGATGAACGATCTCTTCCGTCTTCCCCTCGGCGACGTCGTCGAGACCGCCGTGCGCTGGGTCATCAAGACCTTCTCCTGGCTCTTCGACGGCATCAGCGTCGCCTTCCGCGCTCTGTACGACGGACTCGATGCGGTGTTGTCCGGACCGCCGTTCTGGGTGATCATCGCCGTGTTCGTCGTGCTCGCGTTCTTCGCGAAGGGGTGGAAGCTGGCCCTGGGCACGGCGATCGGGCTCCTGCTGATCGTCACGATCGATCAGTGGGATGCGGCCATGGACACCCTCGCGCTCGTGATCATCGCCGCCGTCATCGCGGTCGCCATCGCGCTTCCCCTCGGCATCTGGGCCGCTCGCAGCGATCGCGTCTCCGCCGTCGTGCGACCCGTGCTCGACTTCCTCCAGACGATGCCCGCCTTCGTCTACCTGATCCCCGCCCTGATCATGTTCAGCGTGGGACCCGTGCCCGGCATCGTCGCCACCATCGTCTTCGCGATGTCTCCGGGTGTGCGACTGACGGAGCTCGGCATCCGCGGTGTGGACACCGAGGTCGTGGAAGCCGGCCATGCCTTCGGAGCGTCGCCGGGCCGCATCCTCCGTCAGATCCAGCTGCCCCTCGCGCTTCCGAGCATCATGGCCGGCGTGAACCAGGTCATCATGCTCAGCCTGTCGATGGTCGTCATCGCCGGCATGGTCGGAGCGGGCGGCCTCGGCGGTCAGATCGTCCAGGCACTGAGCCGGATCGACATCGCGCTGGGTGTGGAGGCGGGTCTCGCCGTCGTGATCATCGCGATGATCCTCGACCGGGTCACCTCGAGCTTCGCGGGCCCCCGCCCGAAGCGCGCGCTCCTCGGCCGACGCCGCGAGCTCGCCCGCGCGGCCTGAGCGCGCGACCACCCATCCGAGACTTGCGAGCTCATCACTCGCGAGCGGCCGTCGGCACTCGACGTGCCGTACCGACCTTGTCCGCGACAGCACGCGGACGGAGAGGACTGCAGATGACTGTCACCAAGAAGAACCTGACCGTGGGCATCGCCCTCGCGGGCGTCGCCGCCCTCGTCCTGACCGGCTGCTCGGCCGCTGGCGATGCGGCCGAAGGCTCGGGCGAGCGCCCCATCACGATCGCCGTGTTCAACGGCTGGGACGAGGGCATCGCCGCGTCCGAGCTGTGGAAGAACGTGCTCGAGGAGCAGGGCTACGAGGTCGAGCTTGAGTACGCGGACCCGGCAGCGGTCTACACCGGTATCGCGAACGGCGACTACGACCTGACGCTGGACACCTGGCTGCCGCTGACCCACGCCCAGTACATGGAGACCTACGGCGAAGACCTCGTCGACCTCGGCGCCTGGAACGATGAGGCCAAGCTGACGATCGCCGTCAACGAGGACGCTCCCATCGACTCGCTCACCGAGCTCGCCGACAACGCCGACATCTTCGGCAACCGTCTCGTCGGCATCGAGGCCGGATCGGGTCTCGTGACCGTCACGCAGGACGAGGTCATCCCCGGCTACGGCCTGGAAGGACTAGACTTCGTGACCTCCTCGACGCCGGCGATGCTCACCGAGCTTCAGGCGGCGACGGATGCGGGCAAGGACATCGCGGTGACCCTGTGGCGCCCGCACTGGGCCTACAACGCGTTCCCCATCAAGGACCTCGAGGACCCGGACGGACTGCTCGGCGACGCCGAGGGCATCCACACGGTGACGTCGTCGAACTTCAAGGACGACTTCCCCGAGGTCAACGACTGGCTCTCGTCGTTCAAGATGGACAACGACACCCTCTACTCGCTCGAGGATGCGATGTTCAACTCCGGCGGCAGCGGCAACGACTACGCCCCGGCGGTCGCCGACTGGATCGCACAGAACCAGGAGTGGGTGGACGCACTGACGTCCTGACGCCCCCTCGCAGAACGCGCCGCATCCTCCGGGATGCGGCGCGTTCTGGCGTTCAGCGCGCGCTCTCCTCGGTGAGCAGGGCGAGCTTGCGGACGGAGTCGCGGAACGCTGCCTCGGTCGCTTCCACATCGCCCGTGCCTGTGGTCTCGGAGATGAGCGACTGGAAGGCGGAGACGGTCACCAGCACCGTCAGTGACGCCTCGCGCACGATCGAGGTGCCGTCATCGGCCAGCCGCCGGCGCTCGGGGTGAGCGGCGAGCCACGGCGCGAGGAACGCGGTGAGCTCCGTGGTCAGCGACAGGAAGGGCGCGAGGATCGCGGCCTGCGTGTCGGGCTGCTCCATCAGCATCCGATTGCGCCCCTCCGCCACCACGGCGTTGATCTGCGCGTGGCCGATCGACGCGATGATCAGGCGGAAGACCGCCGTCGTGAGCGGGACGTCCGCCGACATCTCGACGATGACGGCGGCGTGCTCGGCCGGCAGGAGGTGCAGCGAGCGGCCGAAGAGAGCCGTCTCGCGGGAGCTCATGTAGTTGAAGAACGTGCTGCGCGACACATCGGCGCGCTTGCAGATGTCGGCGACCGTGACGGCGGCGTGCCCGCGCTCGAGGGCGAGCTCGACGGCCGCGATCTCGATCGCGTTCTCGGTTTCGCGCTTCTTACGTGCGCGCAGTGATTCGGGCATGGATCCTGAAGTGAAAGGTGGACGTGGTATATCTTTGGACGGCGTCCACGTTAGGCGATTGCCTGAGAAGACGTGGCCTGCGTTATGGACGTGAGTGTCGCTGGGGGGCGTCGCGGGGGCCCGGGGGCATCGGCGGTTCGCGTCGGTGCCCCTGATTTGTTTCAGCCGCGGATGAGTCATGCCCACCCCTCGAGGCGGCCTCGGCGCTGTCCGGCGGCACCGGTTCGCTCATCGCAGCGGTCGCCGGCAGCTCGAGGGCGACGCGTCGCTCGAGCTCGTCGATCGCTGCATCGGAGAGCGAGATCAATCCGTCGAGCTCTTCGCGCACCCGGCGGTAGGCGAGTTGACGTTCGGCGGGAGTCGCCGCCTCGTCGACCGCGACGGACAGCAGTTGCTGAGCGGTGTCGAGGCGCTTGCGCTCGGATGGTGTGAACCCGGCGTCCCGCACGCGTCGCGCCTCGCGCTCGGCGACGTCGAAGGCCACCTCGTAATCGGTGACGGCGTTCTGGTATGCGGTGAGCTCGGCGGAGGTGATCTCGGCATCGACGGAGGCGGGCCGCATCCGATCCGCGACCCGTTTGGCGCGCAGGAACGCGGCGGTGAGCTCCTGGCGTCCGTCGCTCATGGCGGGGTAGGCGATCATCTTCGCGACGTCGAGCTCGTACTCGAGCCAGCGAGCCGTGGTCGCGTCGTGTTCGGCGAGAGTGCGTGCGAGCGCGGAGGCCGTTGACTGCGGGCGCTGTTCGGTCGGCGTCGATGCGATCGCGCCGGTCTTGGCTCGAATCAGCTCGAGTCGCCTCTCGTGCCGCCGCTTCGCCCCGCGTTCCCACGCGCGGGCGACCCCGCCGGCGACGCCGATGAGAGGGAAGGCGAGCCACCAGTTGTGCTGGAGGAACGCGAACAGCTGATCCACTTCTCCATGTTAGGAGCCGGGGTGCGCGGATCGCGGGTCAGGCGGTCAGAGTCGTCCGTGTCTGCGATGCGGGTCCGGCGGCATCCGCCCAGAGGTCGTGGAGCCAGAGGCCGATCGCGGTGGAGAATAGGTACTGCCATGATCGAGATCTTCGCGCCCGCCGAGGTCGACCGCGCACGCCGGACGGGGGCTCTCGTCGGCGAGATCCTCGATTCGATTCGCTCGCGCGTCGTGCCCGGCACCAACCTGCTCGAGATCGACGCCTGGGCGAAGGAGATGATCCTGGGCGCCGGTGCGGTGTCGTGCTACGTCGACTACGCGCCCTCCTTCGGTCGTGGACCGTTCGGCCACTACATCTGCACCGCCGTGAACGACGCCGTGTTGCACGGCATGCCGCACGACGAGCGCGTCGCCGACGGCGACCTGCTGACCCTCGACCTCGCCGTGACGCTCGACGGCATCTCCGCGGATGCGGCGGTCAGCTTCATCGTGGGCGAGAGTCGTCCCGCCGAGAGCGTCGCGTTGATCGAGGCGACCGAGCGCGCGCTCGCCGCGGGTATCGCCGCCGCGAAGCCCGGCGCCAAGGTGGGCGATCTGTCCCGCGCGATCGGCACGGTGCTGAAGCAGGCCGGATACTCGGTCAACGTCGAGTTCGGCGGCCACGGTATCGGCACCACGATGCACCAGGATCCGCACGTCCCGAACGCCGGCCGCCCGGGTCGCGGCTTCGTGCTGCGTCCGGGACTGCTGCTCGCGCTCGAGCCGTGGGTCATGGTCGACACGGATCAGCTGGTGATCGACGACGACGGCTGGACGCTGCGCAGCGCCACCGGATGCCGCACCGCCCACACCGAGCACACGATCGCCATCACCGAGACCGGCGCGAAGATCCTGACTCTTCCGCGCTGACGAGGCCGTGCTCCCTGCGCCTCCGGCGCCGTCCTGCCGCGACGTCTGCACGATCACTGGGGCTGGTGTGTGCTCGTGGGGCCTGTGGGGTACCGGGTTCGGGCCGGTCGTGCAGATGTCGTGAGCCGAACCGGCCGGCGCACGCCGCGCGTGCCCGCCGGCTCAGGGGCGATGCTCGCGACCGGTGCCCCCGCCGCGGCGCGGCACGGGCCACATCGCACGAACGACCCGCTCCGTCGTTCCCGGCGACTCCTGGTCTCGCGGCGCGTGCGGCGCCGGCTTCGGCGCCTCTTCCACGGGTCGTGCGGGCTCGGTGCGGATGACGCGAGGCGGCTCGGATGCGGCTGCGCGCTCGCGCGGCGGAACCTCGGTGTGCCGTCGTCCCCGCTCGGCGGAGGCGCGCAGAGCGGCGGTCTCCGCAGCCGCGAACGCCTCGTTCAGCTCCCGGACTGCAGCGGTATAGGCCACGAAATCCGCGGGGTCCATCCGTGTCGCGCCTGTCGGCGGCCGCAGCCACTGCGCCCGCTGCATCGCCTGCAGATAGGCGGCCGTCTCCGGATGGTGCGGGTCGCTCATCTGCGGCACGGCGATCGCGAGCTCCACGTCGGTCTCGTACTCGAGCCAGCGGGCGGCGATCTCGTCGTGCTCGCGCACGACCCGCACCAGCGGAAGCTCGGCGTCACGTGCCGCCAGCTGCGCGCGCTCGGCCTTCACCCGCGTACGAGCGGCACGCAGCAACAGGGTCGCGGTGCGCTGCGCCTCGCGCGCCTGGCTCAGCGCGCGGCGGGCCTGGGAGTGGGAGGCGCTGCGCGTGGCGCGAGCCGCCTGCACCTCGGCCTGCGCCG
>JASCPH010000027.1 GCA_029959545.1 Microbacteriaceae bacterium PS02066
CCGAGCGGGGCGCCGAGTTCGTCGCCGCCGCCCGCTGACCCGACCGCCCGCCGCCGCCTGCGCCGCCCCGCCCGCTCGCCCCGCCTGATCGCCCCGCCGCCCGGCACGGCCTGCTCCCGGGCACGCTCGCCTGTTCGCCTGTCACAGATCGCGCCGAAGGCGTCGATCTGTGACAGGCGAACCCGGTTCGAGGGACCCGAGACGCGGGCCCATGCGCCGTGGGACGACAACACGCATCCCTCGAACCGAATGGGGCAGCGGGTCAGAGCTCCAGGAGGGCGTCGAGGGCGATGAAGGCGCCCTCGAACTCGCCGCGCAGGCGCGCCTTCGTGACCGCATCCGCGAACGAGATGTCGATGCCCGAGAGGGCGATCCGCTTCGCGGCGGCCGCATCGACGCCCAGCGCCATGAGCCCCTCGCGGTACTCCTTGCCGATGTCGGTGCGGAAGAACATCGCGTCGTCGGTCGACACGCTGATCGTCAGGCCCGCATCGATCATGGCGCGCAGGCGGTGTCTCTCGTCCAAGGTCCATCCCGAGCAGATCGTCGTCGACACGGGGGTCGTCGCGAACCCGATGCCGCGCTCCAAGGCCAACGCCACCACCGCCGGATCGTCGACGATGCGGTAGCCGTGGTCCAGGCGGTCGCAGCCCAGCACCTCGATCGCCTCGCGCACCGCATCCGGTGTCGCCGTCGGCGTCTCCCCGACGTGCGCCGTCAGCTTCAGCCCGGCGGATGCGGCGAGCCGGTACGCGGCGGCGAAGCGGGTGGGGTCCTCGGTGTTCTCCGGCGTCAGATCGTCCTGACCGATGCCCACCACCTCAGGGATGCCCTGCTCGATCACCTCGCGCACCATCGCGACCGCGGACTCGGGGCTGTCGCGCCGGTTGATCGCGGCGACGATGCGGAATCCGACGCCGAAGTCGGCTTCGGCACGGCGCAGGCCCGCGATGATCGGGTCCATCACATCCCGGTAGCCGATCCCGCGGGCGGCGAAGTACTGCGGGTTCACGTAGTACTCGCGGTAGCGCAGGTTACCCTCGGCGACGGCGGCCCGCACGCCCTCCCAGGCGACCCGCTCGAAGTCGGCGGGCTCGCGCAGCACGTCGTGCGCGGCGCGGAAGGCGACGAGGAACTCGGGCAGGTCGGCGAAGTCGAAGAGGGTTTCGGGGTCGTCGCCCCACAACTCCACGCCGTACCGCGCAGCCAGCTCGATGAAGGTCGTCGCCGTCATCGTCGAGGCGAAGTGGCAGTGCAGTTCCGTCTTGGGCAGCAGCTGCAGGTAGTCGGCGTACGAGATCACGGCGTTCCTCCCGGGGTGCGGGGTCTGAGAACGCCCGCGCTCTTGACGACGAGGAGCCGGTACGGCTCCCCGTCCAACGACCACCAGCGGTGCACGACGCCCCCGGGGAAGTGCACCGAGTCGCCGGCGCTCAGATCGTGCGCGTCGCCGTCGAGTTCGATCCGGATGCCACCGGCCACGACATAGAGGAACTCCTCCTCCTCGTGGGTGAAGCTCTCACCGGGCACGAGCGCGTCGGCGACCACCTCGACCGGGTGGAAGGCGCGCGCGTCGTGCGCCAGCATCCGCGCGGTGCCGGAGGCGAAGCCCTCCGGCACCGCACCGGAGCCGGCGCGCTGGATCTCGATCGCAAACGCGGCCTCGCGCGGCTCGTCAGAGGCCGCGATCAGCTCGATCGGACTCGTCTCCAGCGCCACCGCGATCCGCCGAAGCGACGCCAGGCTCGGCTGGGCGAGCCCGCGCTCCAGCTGGCTCAGGAACGGATGCGACAGCTCGGTGGCCGCGGCCAGACGAACGAGGGTGAGCCCGCGTGCCTGCCGCAGCTCCCGGATGCGGGCGCCCAGACGCTGGCCGGCTGCATCCTCGTCCGCGGCGATCGCGGCGACAGGGTCGGTCATGGTCCGAGGTTATGCGGCGGGCATCGCGACGCCGTGGCGCGCCGCGTAGTCGGCGACGGCCGCGAGGTAGGCGGCACGGCGGGCGGGCGTCAGCCAAGAGGCCTCGAACGAGTTGATCGCGAACTGCACCAGGTCGGTCTCGGTCAGCTCCGCCTGCTCGGCGAGAGCGACGTAGGTGTCTCCGACGTAGGCGCCGAAGTACGCGGGGTCGTCCGAGTTCAGCGTGACCTTGGCACCCTGCCGGAGCAGCCCCACGATCTCGTCCGCCTTCATCTGCTCGGTCACGAAGGAATTCGAGACCGGGCACGTCGTGAAGCCGAGACCCCGCTCGATGGCGAGGGCGACGAGAGCCGGATCCTCGACGATGTTGGTGCCGTGGTCGATGCGGTCGACCTGGATCTCGTCGAGCACCGTACGGATATTGTCGATCGAGCCGGGCTGGTCGATGTCGCAGTGCATCGTGAGCAGGAAGCCCTCGGCGCGCGCCCGGGCGAAGACCTCGGCGAACTTCTCGGGCGGGTTTCCGCGCTCGTCGGAGTCCAGCCCGATCCCGAGGATCCACTGCTTGTAAGGCAGCGCCTCCATGAGGGTCGCGAAGGCGAACTCGGCGGAGTAGTCGCGCAGGAAGCACATGATGAGCTCGGCCGAGATGCCGAGCTCGCGCTCCGCGCGCACCACCGCGCGGCGATAGCCGCCGATCACGTCGGCGAACGGCACTCCGCGGCCGGTGTGCGCCTGCGGGTCGAAGAACATCTCGACGTGCACGACTCCCTGCGCCGCCGCCTTCTGCAGGTAGGCCCAGGCGAGGTCGTGGAAGTCGTCGGCCGTGACCAGCACCCGCATCGCCGGGTAGTACACCGCGAGGAAGCTCGTGAGGTCGGTGAAGTCGTAGGTGGCCTTCACCTCGTCGACGGTCTTCTCGGCGAGCTCGATGCCGTTGCGCTCGGCGAGCGCGAACTTGAGGTCGGGTTCGAGAGTGCCCTCGAGGTGCAGGTGGAGCTCTGCCTTGGGCAGGCCGTGCGCGAACGCGGTGAGATCGGTCATACCGAAGATCTTCCTGGAGTCGGCGGATGCGGCGCGAGTCGCCGCGAGGATCAGACGCCCTTCTGCGAGTGCATGCCCATGCGTGCGAGGACGACGTCCTCCACGATCTGGATCACGTTGTACAGAATGAGCGAGACGGCGGTGACCAGCACGACCGAGGTCCACAGGGCGCTGAACTGCGCCTGGGGGATGTAGCCGGCGATCGATCCGCCGATGCCGCCGCCGACGGCGAGCCACTCGGCGAGCAGCGCACCGGTGATCGCACCGGGAACTGAGATGCGCACGGCCGCGAAGAAGGCCGGTAGCGAGGACGGCATGGCGACCTTGCGCAGCTTCGCCCACGCCCCGCCGCCGTACACCTCGACGAGGTCGTTCATCTGCGCGGAGGCGGACTTGAGGCCGAAGGAGATGTTCACGAGCGCGGGGAAGAGCACGACGATGCCGCCGATGACGGCGACGGTCGCGATGTCGCGGCCGAAGATCATGATGATCACCGGCGCCATCGCGATCAGCGGCACCGAGCGCAGCAGCATCGCGACGGGCATGAGTGCGTGCTCGGCCCCCTTGCTCAACTGGAAGAGCGAGGCACCGAGGATGGCGACCACGAGACCGGACACGAAACCGATGACGGAGTGCCCGAGGGTCACGGCGAGGTTGCCGAACATGAGCTCGCGGTTGGCCTCGGCGGCCGGCACCGTGAACAGGTAGTTCCAGACATCCACCGGGCCCTTGGCGATGAGCGGCGAGATGTTGAAGAGGGCGAGCACGCCGACCCACAGTGCGAGCACGCCCACGAGCGTGCCGACGAAGGTCAGCATGCCCCAGGCGAAGGCCTTCAGCGCGCCGGAGGCGGCTTGCTTTCGCACCGTCACCTCGAGGTCGGGCTTCTGCTTCGGTGGCTGCGGGCCGGACGAAGCGTTGAGCGCTTCGGCGGACCGCCGGGTGCCGGTCGCCGCGATGACTGCTTCGGTCACTTCTGGGCTCCCTTCGACCAGGGCGCGATGAGTCGGGCGATGAAGCCCACCAGCACGTAACCGGCGAGCGCGACCGCGCCCGAGGCGAGGGCCAGGGCCCAGACGAGCGGCGCGTTGGAGTTCTGCTGCGCGAGGATCATCGCGAGCCCGACGCCGGCCTCGATCTTGCCGAAGAACTCACCGAGTACGGCACCGAGGAAGGCTGCGGGAACCGCGATCTGCAGCGCGTTGAGGATGGCGGGAAGTGCTGCGATGAGGCGCACCTTGCGCAGCTGGGTGAGCTTGCTGCCGCCGTAGACCGTCACGAGGTCGAGGCTCGACTTGTCGGCGGACTTGAGACCGAGCAGAGCTCCCACGACGGTCGTGAAGAAGACGGAGAGGGCGGCGAGGAAGACCGCCGTGCCGCTGGGAGCGCCGCGCGGCGGCGCACCGAAGAGCACGACCGCCAGCATCCCGATCGCGACGATCGGCACGCAGTAGGTGAGGATGGCGATCTGCATCGCGACGCCCTCCAGTCGCGGAACGAGCAGCACGAGGAACGCGAGCGCCAGCGCCAGGCCGTTGCCCCAGAGGTAGCCGATGCCGCTCTCGACGAGCGTCACCGAGAAGTTGCGCCAGTAGTAGTCCCAGCCGGTGTCGGCGTAGCTGGCGATGACCTCCAGCGGGCTCGGGATGACGTGCGCGCCCGAGGGCGCGATGAAGATCGCGGAGATGATCCACCAGGCGGCGATGAGTCCGATGCCGCCGATCACTCCGGTGACCCACGCGGGAAGACGGATGTCCTCCCACTGGATCGTGCGCGCCTTGGCCGTGTCAGTGGTCATCGGCGGCAGCACCTCCGGCGCCGAAGAGCAGCTCGGATGCCTGGTCCACGTAGGAGTGGAACTCGGGGCTGCGCATCATCTCGGGCATGCGCGGGCGGGGCAGGTCGATGGTCATGACCTCCTTGATGCGGCCGGGGCGCGGGCTCATGACCGCGACCTGGTCGGAGAGGAAGATCGCTTCGGAGATGCCGTGCGTCACGAGCAGGGTCGTGGCGGGCTTCTCGGTCCAGATCCGCAGCAGCTCCAGGTTGAGCTTCTGGCGGGTCATGTCGTCGAGGGCGCCGAACGGCTCGTCGAACAGCAGCACCTCGGGTCGCATGATGAGCGAGCGCGCGATCGACACGCGCTGGCGCATCCCGCCCGACAGCTGCGCCGGCTTGGCCTTCTCGAATCCGCGAAGACCCACCAGGGCGATCATCTCGTCGATGTAGGCCTTGTCGGGGCTCTTGCCCGCGATCTCGAACGGCAGTCGGATGTTGGCGTAGACGGTGCGCCAGGGCAGAAGCGCCGAATCCTGGAAGGCGATGCCGAGCTTGTTCTCGCGACGCATCTCCTTCGGGCTCTTGCCGTCGACGCGAGTGGTGCCGCTCGTGGGCTGCTCGAGGCCCGCGAGGATGCGCAGGATGGTCGACTTGCCGCATCCCGACGGCCCCAGCAGCGACAGGAACGTGCCCTGGTCGGTGTGGAGGTTCGCGTCCTGCAGGGCGACCACCGACTTCCGGCCGGTGGTGAAGACCTTGTTCAGGCCGGTGATCTGAAGGCCGGTGCCGAGCGCGGCATCGGTCGCACCGGTCTCGACGACTGTGTGGGTCACGTCGATGGCTGCTTTCGGTCAGGGTCGGTGATCGCACCGACGGGGAGGGAGTGAGGGCGCCCGCTGAGGGGCGCCCTCACGGTGTCAACCGGCGTACTTCACCAGGTCGGGGTTCTCGCTGTAGAGCTCCTCGAGCAGCGAGGTGTCGAACAGCTGGTCGGCGGTGACATCGATGCCGGCCTCGCCGAGGCTCTTGACGGTGGCTTCCTTCAGGTCGTCCGAGATGGAGAAGAGACCGTTGGTCTCGGTCTCGTCGGAGACGACGAGGTCGCTGAGCTGAGCGACGGCACCTGCCTCGGAGTTCTTCGGGTCGAGGTTGAGGTCCTTGCCGTAGTCGTCGTATGCGAGCTTCGCGCAGCCGGCGGGATCGGCGACGGCGTCGGCCCAGCCCTGGATCTCGGCCTTCAGGAACGCCTTGACCGTGTCGGGGTGGTTCTTGATCATGTCCTCGGTCGTGACCAGCGTCTCGGCCGGGAACGGCAGACCGTTGTCCGCGAAAGGCAGGTTGACGGTGTCGTGGCCCTCGTTCTTGACGATGATCGCCTCGTTGGTCAGGTAGGCGATGAAGCCGTCGACCTCACCGTTGATGAGGGGTGCCGGGTCATACTGCACGGGCACGATCGTCAGGTCGCTGGCGCTCATGCCGTTGGCGGCGAGGAACGCGTTGAACAGCGCGGTGTTGGAGTCCTGCACACCGATGCGCTTGCCCTTGAGGTCGGCGACCGTGGCGATGTTGCCGCCGTCCTTCAGCGAGAGGACCGTGAAGGGGTTCTTCTGGTAGGTGGTGCCGATGATCTTCAGCGGCGCACCCTCGCTCGCCACGACCGAACCGGTCGAGACGGCGTCGCTCATCGCGAAGTCGGCAGTGCCGGAGATGAGCTCAGAGGCGCCGGTGGACGGACCGGGAACCAGTTCGACCGAGCTGAAGCCCGCGTCCGTGTAGTAGCCCTTCGAGTCGGCGAAGAACTCGCCGCAGAACTCCTCGTTCTTGATCCAGCTGAGCTGGACCGTGATGTCGCCGGGGCCGGCGGCGTCACCTCCGGAGGAGGACGAGGATGCGGGGTCGCTGGATCCGGCACACGCGCTGAGCGCGAGGGCCGAGAGAGCGACGGCGGCGATGGACACGGCGACGCGCGTGCGGCGTGCGGTGAAGCGGGACATAAGCTGTCTCCCGGTTTGTCGGGTGGTGCACTTCGGGTGGTTGGGATGCCGGCGCTTCCCGTGCTCGGGTTCATCCCGGCGGCAGCGGTCTGCGTGACGAGTCCGACGCTAAGCGATGTAGATTTCACGAACACTGGCGGTCGTGTTTCCGCGCCGTTACACCTGAGCTATCCACAGGCCCTCGTCAAGAGACTCATACGGGCACGTGCGGACCGATAGCCTGGCGGCCGTTCACCACAGCGAACACCTCCCCTTCCGCCTCCTCCGACAGCACAGCCGTCTGAGCGCGCCCGAAAGCGAGTGCCCATGCGTACCTCCCGCCTCCTTACCGCCACCGCCGTCATGGGGGCCGCCCTGTTCCTCGGCGGCTGTTTCCAGATCAGCGACCTCGGGGGCGGCACCGAGGCGGTGCGCGACTCCGACACGGGCGAGATCACCGACGCCGGCAAGGCTGACGTCTTCACCCTCTCCGTGGGCGACTGCATGAACAGCACCTCCAGCGAAGAGGTCACCGACGTCCCGGTGGTGCCCTGCAGCGACCCGCACGACACCGAGGTCTACGACGAGTTCTCGCTGCCGGACGGCGAGTACCCCGGCAAGGACGAGGTGTACTCCGCCGCTGAGGAGGGGTGCTACGCCGAGTTCTCGAACTTCGTCGGCATCGCCTACGAAGAGTCCACGCTCGAGTTCTCGTACTTCGCGCCCACGCAGCAGAGCTGGGAGCAGGGCAACGACCGTCTGGTCTCCTGCCTCGTCGTCGACCCGGCAGAGCAGGTCACCGGCACGCTTGCGGGCGCCGCGCGCTGATCGATCGCACACGAAGGGGGCCGGGTCATCCCGGCCCCCTTCGTCGTTCGCGAGCTCAGGCGGGGTGGCGACCGAGGCGCTCGGCCACGCGCGGCAGATCCTCGTGCACGCGGATGGTCGCCTCCGGCGCGAGCGGGTTCGTCGACACGCCCTCCTCGCTGACGAGGCGGCCGCCCACGTAGACCCGCTTGAGGTTGCGGGGCGTCATCGACAGCACGTAGCTGCGCACGGGGTGCCAGAGCGGACCGACATCGGGCTTGCGGGGGTCGACCACGACGAAGTCGGCGAACTTGCCGACCTCGAGGCTGCCGACGCGGTCGTCGACGCCCAGGATCGCAGCTCCCCCCAGGGTGTGCAGGCGCAGGACGCGCTCGGGCATCATCGACAGCGGATCCTTCGTACGGGCGCGCTGCATGAAGATCCCCGCCCGCATGTTCTGCCATGGGTCTGAGACGTCGGTGCAGGCCTGGTCGTCGAGGCCCATGCCCACCTTCATGCCCAGCGCCAGCATCTCCGGCACGAGAGCGACACCGGAGGCGAGGCGTCCGTTGGATGCGGGCTGCCACGACATCGAGGCGCCGCCGGCGGCGGTCTGCTCGATGATCTCGGGGGTGGTCTGGATGAAGTGACCGAACATCATGCCGGGGCCGAGTGCTCCTGCATCCCGGTACATCGCGAACTTCGACTGCTGCAGGGGCACGGCCTCGGGGGACTCGAGGAAGTGGGCCTGGTTGGTCACCCCGAACCGGCGCATCGCCTCCACCTCGACCTCGGCCGCATCCGGCCGCGGCGACCACTGCACCTGGCCCATGATCGACGCACCGAGCGCGAAGGCCGGGTCCATCGCGCGGGAGTGCGCGACCTCGGCGGCGAACCGGTCGAAGATCTCGTCGTCGCTGCCGACGGTCGCGTCCATGCCGATCGCGTCGACGAAGCGGATGCCGGCGTCGAGGCAGCCGTCGGCCTGACGGGTGTGGTACTCGAGTCCGCGCATCGCGGCGTTGCCGACGCGCTTGCCGTCGACCATCGATTCCCACGCCTGCAGCGGATCGGTGAAGTTGTAGGCGGTGGTGACACCGTTGCCGAGGAAGTCGAGCGCGCCGTGCAGGGTCGACCAGTAGATGTCCTCCGGCGTCGCCGCGGAGGTCATCCCGAGCATCGAGTCGCACCATCCGTAGAGCGTCTCTCCCACGCCGAGACCGCGCAGCCCGCTCGTGAACAGGTGCGAGTGGCTCGAGACGAACCCGGGGGCGACGAACGCGCCGTCGACGTCGAGAACCTCGTCGGCGGTGACCGTGGGAAGTCCCGACCCGAGGTCCGCGATCCGTCCGTCTTCGACGAGCATCCACCCGTCTTCGATATAGCCGGCGTCCTCGGTGCCGGCGGGCACGGTGATGAGACGGGCGTGCGTGATCAGCAGGCTCATGGGGCTCCAGTTCGGTTCGGGGCGGACGACACGGATGTTGGTGACGCTAACACTGCGATGTTTCGCGCGCGTGGCGGCCGGACGCGGCACCGCACGTGGCGCTCATCCGATGCCCGAGTTGCGTCGCGTCTGCGCGGATGCGCCACTTTTGCGCAGATGCGACTGTCAATCACTGTGGCCGATGCGGAAGAGTGTCGCCCTCGACCACGCGTCGACCGAGCGGGCGGCGTTCCACACGCGGCGCCGCCCCGCATCCGGTGCGGGATGCGGGGCGGCGGATGTGGGATGACTCAGCCCGCGTACGCGATGAGGTCGGGGTTCTCCTTGTAGACCTCGTCGAGCAGGCTCATGTCGAACAGGTCAGACGCCTCCAGCGTGATGCCGGCTCCGGCGAGGCTGGCGATCGTCTGCTTCTGCAGGGCGTCGGAGATGGTGAACAGGCCGTTCTCGGCGGTCTCGTCCGTGGTGATGAGCGCGTTGGTGGCCAGAAGCCCGGCGATCGTCTTGGCGGGATCGAGGTCGAGGTCCTTGCCATAGACGTCCTTCGCGAGACGCGCGCCCTCGTCGGGGTCGGCGAGAGCATCGGTCCATCCGCGGATCTCGGCGACGAGGAAAGCCTTGAGCATGTCGCGCCGGTTCTTCAGGGTGTCGTCGGTGACCGAGAACGTCTCGGCGACGAACGGCAGGCCGTTCTCGGCGAGCGGCAGGTTGGCCGTCTTGAACCCGGCCATCTCGACCGTGATGGCCTCGTTCGTGAGGTAGGCCGTGAAGCCGTCGACCTCACCGTTGGTCAGCGGCGCCGGGTCGTACTGCACGGGGACGATGTCGACCTGGGAGGGATCGATGTCGTTCGCCGCCAGCAGCGCCGAGAAGAGCGCCCGGTTGGAGTCCTGCACGCCGATGCGCTTGCCGATCATGTCGGCGGGCTTCAGGATGTTGCCCCCGTCGGCCAGCGAAAGGATGGTGAACGGGTTCTTCTGGAGTGTCGCGCCGATGATCTTGATGGGCGCGCCCTCGGTGGACACCGCCGTCCCCGCCGACACGGCGTCGTTGATCGCGATGTCGGTCGTGCCGCTGAGCAGCTCCGCGACGCCGGTCGAGGGGCCGGGGATCAGCTGCACCTTTCCGAGGCCCGCCTCTTCGTAGTAGCCCTTCGAATCGGCGAAGTACTCGCCGGCGAACTCCTCGTTGAGGATCCAGCTGAGCTGGAGGGTGACGTCGCCGAGACCGGCTGAGTCGGACGATCCGGATGCGGCCGGCTCCCCCGAACCGCTGGCGCAGGCGGTGAGGGCGGCGGCCGAGACGACGAGGCCGGCGAGGGCGACTCCCAGGCGGGATCGGTGGCTGCGTGACATGGGTGCTCCTGGTGGTTGATGGTGTGGGTCAGGGGGTCTTCATGAGGGGCTCGGCGAGGTCGGCGACCATGCGGTCGGCGCGCTGGCGCAGGTCGCGTTTGCCGTCCGCGTCGAGCCAGCTCGCCTCGATCGCGTTGTCGGTGAAGGAGGCGAGGGTGTCGAGGCCGTACCCGAGCGCGTGAGCGAGGGCGCGGTAGTCGTTGGTCGGGTCGGTGCCGAACATCGGCGGGTCGTCGGAGTCGATCGTCACGAGCAGCCCCGCATCCACCATCTGCTTGATGCGGAGGTGGCTGCCGTCGCCGCTGCCGGAGTACCGGCCGATGTCGCTCGAGACGGGCGTGCAGGTGAAGGGGATCCGCTCCTCGACGCACCGACGCGTGATGTCGGGGTCGTCGACGACGTGATAGCCGTGATCGACGCGGCTGCATCCGAGCAGGTCGAGGATGGTCTCGATGTTGTGCGGCGGCCCCGATTCGGAGTGCGCGGTGCGCTGCAGGCCGGCCTCGCCGGCGAGCCGGAAGGCCTTCCAGAACTTCTCCGGCGGCCCGATCATCTCGGAGTAGTCGAGCCCGATCCCGATGACCTCGTCGTAGGGGTTGGCGATCATCGTCTCGACCAGCTCGGTGGCGGCTCCGGGGGTGTCGTTGCGGTTGAGGCCGACGATGAGGTTGCTGCGGATGCCGGTGTCGGTCTCGGCGTCGCGCATTCCTGCGCGGACGCCGTCGATGATCGTGCGGTACCCGATGCCCGGGTGACCGGGAGGGCTGAGGAAGATCTCGCGATAGAGCACGTTGTGCGCGGCACCTCCCGCCGTCAGCGACTCGTAGGTGACGCGATGGAAGTCGTCGACGTCGCGGATGACGGAGCCGGCCACATCCAGCACGCGCAGGAACTCGTCGAGGTCCTCGTAGCTGGCATGGTCGAACAGGTTCTCCGCGGTGCGTCCACCGTCGAGAACGACGCCGTGCTTGGCCGCAAGCTCGACGAGGGTTGCCGCCTGCACCGAGCCGATGAGGTGGCAGTGCAGGCTGACCTTGGGCAGGCCCCGCACGATCCGCTCGATCTCGGCCGTTGTGCTCATGGGCTCCCCGTGCTTCTACACTGAGGGAGACGCCCTCGGCGATAACTGACAGCATTCATATTCGATGGATGCGATGACGAGAGCATTCGGCGAACGTTTCCGGAGCGTAAATTGAGCGATCCCTCCCTCGAGGCCGATCTCGGCTCGGTCGTCGGTGCCGAGATCCGGCGGCTCCGGGATGCGGCCGGCCTCTCGACCCGCGAACTGGCGGCCGCAGCAGGCATGAGCCAGCCGTTCCTCAGCCAGATCGAGCGCGGTGCGAGCGCTCCCTCGATGGCGTCGGTCTACCGCCTCGCCCGCGCACTCGGAGTGCGCCCCGGCGACCTGCTGCCGGCCGTGGGCGCCGACGAGGTCGATGTCGTCCGCGCCGGGGAGGGACGCCGCATCCCTGTCGCGGAGCGAGACGACGCAGCCCTCGGGCGTGCGCTGCTGTTGCGTGAGAGTTCGGCGCTCGAGGTCGTCGAGTACGCCTTCGGTCCCGACGAGTACATCGCCGAGTGGTTCGAGTCGCCCGGAGAGAGCGGCCTGTACGTGGTCTCGGGAAGCCTCGAGGTGGACGTGCTCGGCGCAGGTACCTACGCACTCGGGCCGAGCGACTTCATCCGTTTCCCCGCGGGCGCCCGCGACCGCTGGCGTCTCGTCGGCGACGAGCCTGTCGTCGCCCTCTTCGTCACGAGCGTCCCCCGGCCACGCTGATCGCCCGGCGCGTCGTCCTGGCGCGCTCTCCGGGGATGTCATGCCACCCCTATGCCGAACTGCGTCGCATGTGCGCAGAAGCCACAGAAATGCGCACATGCCCCTGTCAGTAACTGTCGCGGGTGCGAAGAAGTGTCGCGGATGGCGGCGCCGCAACATCGGCGGCCGGCGCCCCGATCCGCAGCCCCAGCCCTCAGCGCACGCGGACGTCCGCGGCGAGCGCCAGCACGGACTCGGCCAGGGCACGGATGCCGAGCGCCACGTCCGGGGCCGAGACGGACTCCCCCGGATGGTGGCTGATGCCGTCGGGGTTGCGCAGGAACAGCATCCCGACGTCGGTGATCGCACCGATCGACATCGCGTCGTGACCCGCGCGGCTGAAGATCACAGCTGGATCGGTGCCGCCCGGCGCGTCGGCGGCGCCGATGCCCTCGCGCACGACGTCCTGCAGGAGCGGTGCACACATGACGGCGGCGGCGCTGTGCACTTCGCGTGAGCTCCACCGCAGCCCGCGGCGGCCCATGATCGCGTCGAGTTCGCGCGAGAGCTCGTCCCACACGTGGTCGCGGGTCTCGTCGAACTCGCCGCGCAGGTCGAGCGAGAAGCGCGCCTCGCCGGGCACGACGTTCACCGCACCCGGATAGGCCTCGAGCTGGCCGACGGTGCCGATGATGTGGTGCTCGTCACGGCAGATGCGCTCGACCGCCAGCGCCGCCTCGCTCGCGCCCAGCAGCGCGTCGCGGCGCATGTCGTACGGCGTGCCGCCGGCGTGGCGGGCCTCCCCTTCGACGACGAGCTGGAAACGACGCGCGGAGGCGATCGAGGAGACCACGGCGAGCGGCTCGCCGCGCCGGTCGAGCTCCGGTCCCTGCTCGATGTGCGCTTCGAGGTACCCGATCAGCTCGTCGGGTCGCCGGGCAGCCTCACCGATGCGCGCCGGGTCGAGCCCGAACTCGAGGAACGCCTGTCGCAGACTCGTGCCGTCGGCATCCGTCAGCGCCCACCAGTCCTCGTCCCACAGTCCCGCCACCGCCGACGAACCCAGCAGGGCCTTGCCGAAGCGCGTGCCCTCCTCGTCCGAGAACGCGACGACCTCGAGGGCGAACGGAAGCGCGACGCCGAAGCGTCCGTCTCCGACCGGCGTCCGCAGGAGCCGGGCGATCTCGAGTCCCATGAGCACGCCCACGATCCCGTCGAAGCGGCCCGCATCCAACACGGTGTCGAGGTGAGAGCCGATGATCAGCGCGGGAGCGTCGGGGTCGAGCGTGTCACCGACGATGCGGTCGAACCGGCCGATCTGGTTGCCCGCCGCATCCTGACGCGTGCGCATGCCGAGCTCACGCATCCACTCGGCCGCGAGGCGGTTCACCCGCGCGTGCTCGGGCGAGAGGTAGACCCGTTCGATCCGACCCGGCGTCGCGGTGACGCGCGCGAGCTCGTCGCACCGCGCCATCACGCGCCGGGCAGCGGCCGCGATGCGGTCGGGCGAGACCTCCAACATCATGCGCGCCCCGCGAAGACGTCGGATGCGGCCTCGACTCCGCCGCCGGCGGGAACGGCGACGCCGTGGCGGCGCAGCACCGCCTCGAGGGCGGCCAAGGTCGTGAGCACCGTGTCCTTGCGAGCGTTGTAGCCCATCGTGCCGATGCGCCACACCTTGCCGTGCAGCGGGCCGAAGGATGTGCCGATCTCGATGCCGAAGTCCTCCAGCATCGCGGTACGTGCGGCATCTCCGGGCACGCCCTCGGGGATGTACACGGCCACGACGTTGCTCATCTTGTGCGCCACGTCGCCGAAGACGGCGAGACCGAGCGCCTCGACGCCGGCGAGCATCGCGCGGCCGGCGAGTTCGTGCCGGGCGATGACCGCGTCCCGGCCCTCGATGAGCAGCAGACGCGCGCACTCGCGGGCGCCGTAGAGCATGCTCGTCGCCTCCGTGTGGTGGTTGAGCCGGCGCGGACCCCAGTAGTCGAGGATCATGCCGAGGTCGAAGTAGTTGGAGCGCACGAAGTCCGGGGCGTCTTCGTCGCCCGCCTCGCGGATGCCGGCCTCGATCCGCTTGCGCGAGCGGATGACCTCGACGGCACGCTCGCTCAGCGTGATCGGAGCGGAGCCGCTCGGGCCGCCCAGGCACTTCTGCAGACCGGCGGTGGCCGCATCCAGTCCCCAGGCGTCGGCCTCGAACGCGTTGCCGCCCAGGGATGCGGTGGCGTCGGAGTAGAAGAGCACGCCGTGCCTCTGGCAGATCGCGCCGATCTCCTCCAGCGGCTGCAGCATCGTGGTCGACGTGTCGCCCTGCACGAGGGCGAGAAGCGTCGGCTTCACCCGGACGATGGCCTCCTCGATCGCCGCGGGGGTGAACACCTGCCCCCACGCGGTCTCGATCGTGTGCACCTCGGCGAGCGCACGCTCGGCGATCTCGGCGAGCAGGTGCCCGAAGCGTCCGAACACGGGCACGAGCACGCGATCTCCGGGACGGATGAGGCTGACGATCGCGGCCTCGATGCCGGCGCGCGAGGTGCCGTCGACGAGCAGGGTCGCCTCGTTCTCGGTGGCCCACACCTGCCGGTACAGCTCCTGCGTCTCGTTCATCGTGTGGGTCATGAACGGGTCGTACTGGCCCACCAGCGGCGCCGACATGGCGCGCAGCACGGACGGGTAGGCGGAGATCGGGCCCGGCCCCATGAGCAGGCGGGCGGGCGGGTCGATCGGGAGGGTGTCGGTCATGAGTGCTTCCTGGGGATCGCGGTCAGAGCGCGGCGAGGCGGCGTCCGAGACGGACGAGGGCGATGTCGGTACCGCTGCGCGAGACGAGGCAGACGCCGACGGGTGCGGGGCCGAGCTGCGAGCGGACGGTCAGCAGCGGGATCGAGAGGGCGGGCGTGCCGGCGACGGCCGCGGGCGTCGTCATGCGCAGCGTCGCCTGGCGCACCGCATCCACCTTCGCCGGGTCGGATGTACGCATGGGCGCAGGGCCGGGCACCGTGGGCAGCAGCAGCACGGCGCTCTGCAGGAGGGACTGGACGCGCTCCCGGAGCGGTTCGAGCGCCTGCCGTGCGACGCGCTCCGCGTCGGCCGTGACCTCGCTGGCGATGCGGAACCGCTCGGCGACCGCCGCGCCCGTGGACCCCGGGTGCGCACGGAGCCACTCGCGGTTGTTGCGCCACGCCTCCGCCGCCTGCACGGTGCGGAACGGTTCGAAGTACTCGTCGAGATCGCCGATCGAGACCGTCTCGATCTCCGGAGCGTTCTCGGATGCGGCCAGCCGCTCGACATACGCGTCGAACGCCGCCCGGGTGTCGGGCTCGACGTGCGTCAGCACCTCCTCGGGAACGGCGAAGCGCCACGGCAGGTCGCCCGCGGATTCGCCGAACACGCTCTCGGTCGACTCCGAGCCGTCGTAGCTCAGGCACCAGTCGACGACGCGCTGGAGGGTGTTGCCGTCGCGCGTGAGCCAGCCGATCGTGTCGAAGGACTGCGCGAGGGGCAGCATCCCCTGCCGCGGTACGAGGTTGTGGGTCGTTCGCAGCCCCCACAGTCCCTGGTACGAGGCGGGCACGCGCACGGACCCCGCGGTGTCGGTGGCGAGTCCCACCTCCGCCTGCCCGGTCGCGACGGCGGATGCGGGCCCGCTCGACGACCCTCCGGGCAGCGCACCCGGAAGCGCGCCGTTGGGCGGGGTGCCGTAGTGCGCGTTGTCGCCCGCGATCGAGTACGCGAACTCGTCGGTGCGCGCGATGCCGCGCAGCGACGCCCCGCCGCGCAGCAGATCGGCGACGGCGGGAGCCGTGGTGGACTCCGGCCTCGCCGTTTCGAGGAAGGTCGGGTTGCCCGCACCGATGCGGTAGCCCTTGATGGCGAAGAGGTCTTTGACGGCGACGTTGAGCCCCTCGAGCGGCCCCTCCCACGCCCCCTGCCACAGCGGGTCGCCGACCGTGCGCCACACCGAGCGGTCGAGGGCCTGCGCCTTGCCCGTCACGTGCGCGGCCTCGATGACCCATCCGTTCTCGCCGCGCCGCCACAGCTGGGTCTGCAGCCCCGTGCCGCCCCCGGTGAACCGCGACACTGAGACGAGCAGGGCGAGGTCGTCCGCGAGCGGACGGTACTCGATGCGCTGGATCGTGCGCGGCGCGACTCCGCCGCGCACGCCCCGGAAGGCGCTGATCACGTCGTGTCCGACGAGCAGGCCCGCCGCATCCCCGCGCAGCGTCTCGTCGCCGGGGGCGAACATCTCGTCGAGCACCGCGAGGTCGTTGTCGAGGATTGCCCGTTCGTAGCGGTCGAAGGCGGCACGGAGGTCGGCGGGGATCTCGCTCATGCCCGACCCTCCGCATCCGTCGCCGTCGGCGTCGCCTGCGCAGGAGAATCACGTTCATCAGGAGAATCCGGCGCGGAATCTCCTGATGGGGGGAGATCTCCCGCGGAAGCGGCGCCGGATGCCGGGACACCCGCGAAGTCCGACTCGCGGATGCGGGCGTGCACACCGCACACGATGTCGACCACCTGCGAGATGTCGAAGTCGGTCGCGGCCGAGAGGTACGCGTAGGCGAGGTGCTCGGCCATGCCGTACCTCGCCTGGAGCAGGGCGAGGGCCGCGCGCACGCAGCGGCGCATCGCCTCGCCGAGGTCGGGGTCGAGCCCCGTCGGAA
This sequence comes from Microbacteriaceae bacterium PS02066, assembly GCA_029959545.1. Classification (GTDB taxonomy): domain Bacteria; phylum Actinomycetota; class Actinomycetes; order Actinomycetales; family Microbacteriaceae; genus Microbacterium; species Microbacterium binotii. The sequence goes on from JASCPH010000027.1 coordinate 16,752, forward strand.
CGAGGTACTCGTCGGTGCGCACGAGCGGGCCGAGGAGCTCGCCGAACTCGGCCAGCGCCACCGCACGCGGCACGACGTCGAAGCGCAGGGTGGCCCGCAGCGACGCCTCGAGCGCGGTGAGCGCGACCTCGCCGTCGCCCTGCGCGAAGTGCGGATCTCCGACGTATGCGAGCGCGCCCGCGACCTGCACCGGCAGGTACAGCACGGCGCCCTCGGTCAGCAGTTTGATGTCGATGTTGCCGCCGTGCGCGCCGGGCGGCACGGAGTGCGGGCGGTCGTCGCCGGCGACGGCCACACCCATCGTGCCGAGGAACGGCGCCAGCGGGAAGGTCACCGCGGCCGGTCCCCCCTCGACCAGCGGCAGCGCCCCCACGAGGGCGCCGTCCTGCTCCACGACGGGGGTGAACACGCTCACGTTGTGCTCGCCGCGGGGCAGCTCGCCCACGAGCGCACCCTTGCCGTGACGATTGCTGATCACTCCGTAGGGTACCCGCGGCTCCAGCCGCACGACCGTGATCTGCAGCAGGTCGCCGGGCTCTGCGCCGGCGACGTGGATGGGCCCGGTCACCACGTGCGGGCCGTCGGCCATCACGTCGCGCGAGAGGGATGCGGCGATCGCCACCGCGTCTTCGAGCACCTGCTCGGCGGCGACGCCGTGCGCGCCGAAGAACGCAAGGGGGTCCTTGCCCTGGTCCTCGAGGATGCCCTCGTGACTGACGGTGTCGACCGTCACGGTGGCACCGGGCTCGATCCGGAGCACCGGCGCGTCGGTGGCGCAGGGCAACCGACCCCAGAAGACGTTCTCGATGGCGGCGGGAAGGTAGTGCTCGCCCGTGACGTCGCCGACGCCCGGCTGCAGGATGGGTGTGCTCATTGGCGCTCCTCGTCGATTGCCGCGATCAGCTCGCGCCCGGTGCGCGCGAGCAGACCCTCGCCGCGACGGTACACCGGCTCCCCGTGCAGCCAGGTCTCGGCGACCACCCCGGTGAGCCGCGCGCCGTCCCACGGCGACAGCGGATTGCGGTACTCGAGGGCCGCCGCATCCACGGTGAACGTCTCGTCGGGCGCGAAGACGGTCAGATGGGCGGGTTCGCCGACCGCGATCGTGCCGCGGGAGCCGAGTCCGCCGATCCGCGCCGGCCCCGTCGTCATGAGCGGCAGGAACGCCTCGAGCGGGATGCCGCGCTCGCGCGCTCTCGTGTGCACGCTCGACAGCCCCGTCTGCAGGCCCGAGATCCCACCCCACGCGAGGCCGAAGTCCGGCTCTCCCTTGAGCTCCGGGGTCGCGGGCGAGTGGTCGCTGACGATCGCGTCGATCGTGCCGTCGAGGACGCCCTGCCACAGCAGATCCTGGTTGGCGAGGTCGCGGATCGGCGGGCAGCACTTGAAGGATGCGGCGCCGTCGGGGACGGCCGCCGCATCCAGGGTCAGATAGTGCGGGCACGTCTCGATCGTGATCCGTACACCCTCGGCCTTGGCCGCTCTCACGTCGTCGAGCGCCGTGCCGTCGGAGACGTGCACGATGTGCACACGCGCACCCGTGCGCCGGGCGGTCTCGATCACGAGCTGGATCGCCGCCCGCTCGCTGGCGGGCGGGCGGGAGGCGAGGAAGTCCGCGTAGTGCACACCGAGCGCGCCGTCGGCGTGCAGGTGGGCGGGATGCTCGGCGTGGACGATGAGCAGCCCGTCGAAGGCGGCGAGCTCGGTGAGCACCTCGTCGAGCTGCTCGGCGCCGAGGTGTCCGAACTCGTCGATGCCCGAGGGCGAGAGGAAACACTTGAAGCCGACGACGCCGGCCTCGGCGAGCTCCCGCAGGTGCCCGATGTTCTCGGGCACGGCGCCGCCCCAGTAACCCACATCGACGGCCAAGCGCCCGCTCGCTGCGGCGCGCTTCGCGGCGAGCGCATCGGGCGAGGTGGTCACGGGGATGCTGTTGAGCGGCATGTCGAGCACGGTCGTGACGCCGCCCGCGGCGGCCGCCGCCGTCCCCGTGTCGAAACCCTCCCAGCTCGCCCGGCCCGGGTCGTTCAGGTGCACGTGCGAGTCGACCAGTCCCGGCAGCAGCACGAGATCCTCCGGCAGAACGCGTTCCGCATCCGGATCGAAATCTCCGATCCCGCTGATGCGCCCGTCGGCCACGGTCACGGTCGCGGGACGGAAGGCCCCGTCGAGGAACACACGTCGCGCCGCGATGACGGCGGATGCGGGGGTCGTCATGCCGACAACGCTAAGTGCTCCACATTTCGCAAATGTAACTGTTACCAACATTGCCTGTGCCTGCGCGCAACGCAAGGTCGGTAGGGTGGCGCGCATGCAGCTGGACGAATTCAACGCCCTCGACGCCGCGGAGGCATCCCTGGTCGTGTCGGTGTGGGCGGCGGTGCCCGGCTGGGTCGACGCGATCGTCGCGGCGCGCCCCTACGCCTCGATCGACGCCCTGCGCTCCTACGCGGGCGACCTCGCAGCGGTCTGGTCGCGCGCTGACCTGGATGCGGCGCTCGCCCACCATCCGCGGATCGGCGAGAAGCCGTCGGGAACGGGTGCTGAGGCAGACGCCTCCCGGAGGGAGCAGTCCGCGATGGCGAGCGCGGCGGACGAGGTTGCGGCCGCGATCTCCGCGGGCAACCGGACCTACGAGGAGCGTTTCGGCCGCGTCTTCCTTATCCGCGCCGCGGGTCGCAGCCCCCAGGAGATGCTCGCCGAGCTGCACCGCAGACTCGGCAACGACGACGACACCGAGGCCCGCGAGGCGACCGCGCAGCTTGCCGAGATCGCGCTGCTGCGCCTGGACTCGACGATCGTCGCCGACCAGGTCGAACCGGAGGAGGCGGAATGAGCCACCTGACCACCCACATCCTGGACGCCACCGCAGGGACGCCGGCGCCGAATGTCGCGGTCACGCTGCACCGGCATCTCGAGGGCGGGGGCATCGAGAGCGTCGCCGAGGGATTCACGGATGCGGACGGCCGGCTCGCGATCGGCCCCGACCTGCTCGATCCCGGCATGTACGCGCTGACCTTCGCGACCGGGGCGTACTTCGCCGATCGCTGCGTCGAGACCTTCTACCCGCTCGCGACAGTCACCTTCACGGTCGCCGACCGGCCGCACTACCACGTGCCCCTGCTGCTGAGCCCGTTCGCGTACTCCACCTACCGCGGGAGCTGACCCGCGCGCTCGCCAGAGCGCAGGTCGAGGATGAAGGGCACGACGAAGCTCGCCAGCGCCAACGAGATCGCCGTAATCACGAGCCACACCGGAGCGCCCAGGGCGCCGAGAACCAGCCACGCGAGCAGTGCCGGAACGGCAAGGAAGAACACGCCTGCCGCCAGGGCGAACACCCAGCCGAGGCATCCGATGACGAACATGCCGGCAGCCGCGAGCGCGAACACGCTAACGCCGCCGGTGACGGCCGTGTTGCCGGCCGTCTGCAGGCGGAGCGCGAGCGCCAGGCCGATGCCGCTGGCCGCACCGGGATGAAGACGGTGTTTCCGGTGATGTCCATGTCTCGAGCGTCGCCCGCGTGGCCGAGTCCGGGAAGAATCGCTCACCGGGGGTTCGGAATGCGCACGTATGTAACCGTGCGCATCGTCAGGCTACGCCCGCTCCGGAGTCAACGATCCGAGATCGATTCTCAATTCTCCGGCCCTCGCGTGTGCACGCGCGGGGGTGAGCGCTGGCGACGCCGTGCCCTCGATCATTGAGCGAGCGAAGCGAGACGAAACGCCGAGCCGGACGCCGGCCGCGATGTCTGAGGCCCTTCCTATTCTTAGAACATGTCTTCGAAGGTTGCGAGTGTCGTCGGTCTGTCCGACGCGGATGCGGCGGCGCTGGCATCCATCGCACACCAGGTGGATATGGCGCATGCCGAGCTGGCCGCGGCCCAAGCGCGTCTGGTGCGAGCTCTCGCCCGCGCGGAGGAGCTCGCCTGCCGGATGAGCGACGGGCAGAGTCGCTCGGCGCGCGGCGCGGATATGGCTCACCGCGCGATCGCGAGCGAGCTGGCGGTTCCGCTGCGGATCTCCGACCGCACGATGCAGCGCCGGATGGTCGAGGCCGCGGAGCTCGTGACCAGCTATCCGGCAACCGTCGACGCGTGGGAGGCGGGTCACATCACGCAGGCGCACGTCCGCGTGATCAGCGAGAGCGGCGGAAATCTTCCCGCGCACACGCGCGCGGAGTTCGAGCAGTACGCGCTCGTGCGATGCGAGGAAGACACCGCGGGCCGCGTACGCACCAGCGTGCAGATGCTCGCGGAGCGGCTGCATCCTCGAACCCTCACCGAGCGCCACCGCGCCGCGGCCGAGCGACGTGCCGTCACCGTGCAGCCGCTCGACGACGGAATGTGCGAGCTGACCGCCACGATTCCTCTGCTGCTGGGCGACGCCATCCACGATCGCCTCACTCGCATGGCCGCCGTCATCCACGATGCCCGGGGTGCCGCCGCGCAGCGGCTCCGCACGGGCGGTGAATCGACAGACGAGATCGTGGCGTCCGACACGCGGACGATGGATCAGGTGCGTGCGGATGTGCTCGCCGACCTCCTCCTGAGCGCGGCCCCGACGGCCGACCCCACCGCGAGCGGCGACCAGCCCGGCTCCCTCGGTGCGATCCGCGCCCACGTGCAGGTCGTCGTGCCCGCCCTCACCCTGCTTCACGCATCCGAGCACCCGGCCGACCTCGCCGGACGCGCCCCGATCGATGCCGAGACGGCTCGGCGCTTGGCGGGAATCGCACCGGGATGGGATCGCCTCCTGACCCACCCGGTCTCCGGCCAGGTGCTCGCCACCGACCGCTACCAGCCCACCCCCGACCTCCGACGTCGACTGCGCGCCCGCGACGCGCACTGTCGGTTTCCCGGATGCCGGGTGCCGGCCATCCGCCACGAGCACGATCACACGCACGACCACGCCCTCGGCGGGCGCACGACGCTGGAGAACCTCGAGGGACTCTGCCAACGCCACCACTCCATGAAGCAGTTCACCGGCTGGCGGGTGAAACAGATTCACGCGGGCGTGCTCGCGTGGACCTCGCCCCTCGGATACACCTACATCGACGAACCGCCCTCGCCCAGCGTGCACTTCATCCCCGAGTTCGGTCCGCGCGAGCCCGATGGTCCACCCTCCGGGGCGTCCCCGCCGTTCTGACCCGAGGTTCGGCTGATGCTCGACCGCGCGCGCACGACCCTTCGGCGGACGCGGCGTCGAGGAGACGTGTCGCGAGCGGATCGCAGAGATCGGCGGCCAGGAGCCAGGCGGCGAGAGCGGGCCCACAGAGCTCAGGATCCGTAGCGCGTCTCAGAGGGCGGCCTCGAGAGCCGGTCGCGGAGATCAACGTCGAGAGCGGGTCGCAGACATCGGGAGAAGCGGGATGGCAAGCCCGAGGAAAGCGACGAGCGGCCACCAACCCGCAGCGGCCAGAGCGAGCGCGGCGCCGACCACGGCGAGTCCGAGAGCGAGTGACCAGACCACGACACGGAGCCACACAGGCACGTCGGTCGAAGCGGAGGCCATACCCCGAGCGTACGGCGCACGCGTGCGTCGGTGAAGAGATTCCCCCGAGGTCCACCGTCGAGCGAGCAACCGGCTGCTGCGCGCGTCGGCCGCAAGGGCCCATACTCGGGACCATGACGCCGATGGAGCAGACGCGCGACATCCGCGTCGTCGCACCCAGCATCGGCCTCGCGCTCCTGCAGCTCGTCGTCACCGGCCTCGTCCTGCTGTTCGCGTTCTGGGATGCGTTCTCCCACATCGCCTGCGCGGAGTGCTTCCCGGCGGCGCAGACCGCGCGCTGGGTGCTCACGGGAGCCTTGGTCGTCGGATGGGTGATCACGTTCGCCGGGATCGTGACGGGCTACATCCGGCAACGGGCACGGTCGTGGGCTCCGCTCGCGGGCAGCGCCGTCATCCTCGGCGGCTATCTCCTGTTCCGCATCATCTGCGCGGCGTGATCACGCGTGGCGCTTTGACCACGCGCCGCGTTCTGATCACTCGCCGCGTGACGCGGACTCAGGCGTGGAAGACCGAGTGCAGGTCGTCGTGGCCCGCGACGTCGCGACCGCCCAGCGCGTCGAGCTCCATCAGCACCGCGACCCCGGCGACCGAGCAGCCGATGCGCTCGACCAGCTCGCGCGCGGCGGCGATCGTGCCGCCCGTGGCGAGCACGTCGTCCAGCAGCAGCACCCGCGTGCCCGGCGCGATGTCGTCGTGCATCTCGATCGTCGCCGTGCCGTACTCGAGCGTGTAGTCGACGGATGCGGCCGGCCGCGGCAGCTTGCCCGCCTTGCGGATCGGAACCAGACCGACCCCCGCGGCGATCGCGGCGGCACCGGCGAGCAGGAAGCCACGCGCTTCGATACCGGCGACCACGTCGTAGGTTCCGGCGAACGGCTCGAGCATCGCGTCGATCACGATGCGAAGGCCCTCACCGTCGGCGAGCAGCGGAGCGATGTCGCGGAACAGCACGCCGGGCTCGGGGTAATCGGGGATGACGGCGATGAGTGCTTCGGCGCGCGCCAGCGCGGCGGGATCGGAGGGGGTCACCCATCGATGGTAGTCGCCCGCATCCCCCCGCCGCGTGCGTATCCGTTGCGCGAGTGAGCACCCGATCGCGCGCTCACTCGCGCAACGGATGCGCGCTCGCGCGCCGGAACGCCGCAGGCGCACCCCACGGAAAACCGGGCTTCGAATCGATACGATCCCACCCGCTACCATCGGATGCATGACCTCGACGCACGATGCCTCGACCTTGATCACCGCGCCCGGATCCGAGTGGTGGCGCACCGCCGTGATCTACCAGATCTATCCGCGCTCGTTCGCAGACGCCAACGGCGACGGCATCGGCGACCTCCCCGGCATCACGGCGCGCCTCGACTCGCTCGCCGAGCTGGGCATCGACGCGATCTGGCTGAGCCCCTTCATGGTCTCGCCGCAGAAGGATGCCGGCTACGACGTCGCCGACTACTGCGACGTCGACCCGCTGTTCGGCACGCTCGACGACTTCGACGCCATGCTGGCCAAGGCGCACGGCCTCGGCATCCGCGTGATCGTCGACCTCGTGCCCAACCACTCCTCTGACCAGCACGTCTGGTTCCAGCAGGCCCTCGCCGCCGCTCCCGGCAGCCCCGAGCGCGCGCGGTACATCTTCCGCGACGGCAAGGGCGAGAACGGCGAACTGCCGCCCAACAACTGGGAGTCGGTGTTCGGCGGCGGGATGTGGGAGCGCGTCGTCGAGGCCGACGGCACGCCCGGCCAGTGGTACCTGCACATCTTCGATGTGAGCCAGCCCGACTTCGACTGGACCAACCCCGAGGTGCAGGAGTACTTCCGCGGCGTGCTGCGGTTCTGGCTCGACCGCGGCGTCGACGGATTCCGGGTGGACGTCGCGCACGGCTTGATCAAGAAGGACGGCCTGCCCGACTACACCCCTCCCGCCGACGGCGACTCCATGGGCGGCGACGACGAGGACGTCCCGTACTGGGGCCAGCCCGGCGTCCACGAGATCTACCGCGACTGGCACAAGGTGCTCGCCGAGTACGACGGCGACCGCGCACTGTGCGCCGAGGCGTGGCTGCCGACGCCCGACAAGACCGCGCTGTGGGTGCGCCCCGACGAGATGCACCAGGCGTTCAACTTTCCGTACCTGACGACCCCCTGGGATGCGGACGCCCTCCGCACGGTCATCAGTGACTCGCTGCGCGCCTTCCCCGCGGTCGGCGCCCCCGCCACCTGGGTGCTCTCGAACCACGATGTGATCCGTCACGCCTCGCGCCTCGCGCTGTCGGCGGAGGTCCCGCAGGGCGAGGGCATCGGGCCGCTGTCGGCGGCCCAGCCGATTCCCGAGCTCGGCCTGCGCCGCGCCCGCGCGGCCACCACGGTGATGCTCGCCCTGCCAGGCTCCGCCTACATCTACCAGGGCGAGGAGCTCGGGCTCCCCGAGGTCATCGACATCCCCGACGACGCGCGCCAGGACCCGACCTGGTTCCGCACCAACCACGAGAAGTACGGCCGCGACGGCTGCCGCGTGCCGATCCCGTGGGAGGCCGCATCCCCCGCCTACGGGTTCAACGGCACGGGCGCATCGTGGCTGCCGCAGCCCGCGGAGTGGGCGCAGCACGCGCGCGACGTGGAGCAGCGCGATCCCGACTCGACGCTGGCCCTTTACACGCACCTGCTTCAGGTGCGCAAGGCGCACGGCCTCGGCGCGGCCCCCTTCACCTGGCTCGACGGCTACCCGGAGACTGTGCTCGCCTTCCGCAGCGGCGACCTCACAGTGATCGCCAACCTCGGCACCGACGCGATCGAGCTGCCCGCCGGCGACATCCTCGTCTCGAGCGAGCCGCTCGAGGGACGACTGCTTCCCGCCGACACGGCGGTCTGGCTCGCCGACGCCTGATCGTCGACTCCGAAGCACGCCGGCACGCCCTCCTGGGCGGCCGGCGTGCTCGCGTGTGCGGGAGTCCTCGGCGCGCTCACGCCTGCGGGGAATTCGGCACACTCACGTCTGCGGGTACCCCGGCTCCCCGATCTGCGGACACTTCCCCGCTCAGCGCCCGCGAGTAGGGTCGGGACATGGCTCTCGACCTCGAAGCGCTGTACACCGACCTGCACCGCCACCCCGAACTGTCGTTCCAGGAAACGCGCACCGCGGGCGTGATCGCCCGCACGCTGGAGACGCTGGGAATCGCGTTCACCGAGGGCATCGGACGCACCGGCGTCGTGGCCACACTCGTCAACGGAGACGGCCCCGTCGTCTGGCTGCGCGCCGACATGGACGGCCTGCCCGTCGCGGAGCGCACCGGACTCGCGTACGCGAGCACGGCGCGCGGCATCGACCCGCAGGGCGCCGACGTGCCGGTGATGCACGCGTGCGGCCACGACATGCACGTCACCGCCCTCCTCGGCGCGCTCGAACGGCTCGTGGCGACCGCATCCGACTGGTCGGGAACGATCGTCGCCGTCTTCCAGCCGGCCGAGGAGTTCGGCGCTGGTTCGAAGGCGATGATCGCCGACGGCGTGCTGGATCGCTTCCCTCGCCCCGACATCGTGCTCGGTCAGCACGTGACGCCGCTCCCGGCGGGGACGATCGGTGTGCGGCCCGGAACCCAGATGGCGGCGTCGGACGGGCTGACCGTCACCCTGCACGGACGCGGTGGGCACGGTTCGCGCCCGCACGCCACGATCGACCCGATCGTCATGGCCGCAGCGACGATCATGCGCCTGCAGACCGTCGCGTCGCGCGAGGTCGACCCCCGCGAGGTCGCCGTGGTCACGGTGGGATCGGTCCACGCCGGCCTCAAGCACAACATCATCCCCGCCGAGGCGACGCTGCAGCTCAGCCTCCGTTACGCGGACGACGGGATGCGCGAACGCGTGCTCGAACGGGTCGAACGGGTCGTCCGCGCCGAAGCCGATGCGTCCGGTGCGGAGGTGGCGCCCACGATCGTCAACGACCACACGCTGCCGCCGACGATCAACGATGCCGACGCGACCGCGCGGCTGGCGGCGGCCTTCCGCCGCGCCTACGGCGACGCGGCGGTCGTGGACCCCGGCATGTTCACGGGCAGCGAGGACGTCTCGTGGTTCGCGCGCGAGGCCGGCGTGCCGCTCGTGTTCTGGTTCTGGGGCGGCGTCGATCCGGAGTTGTTCGCCCGCGCGAGCGCCGAGGGGACGATCGACCGCGACGTGCCGACCAACCACTCGCCCTTCTTCGCTCCCGTGCTGCATCCGACGATCGAACGCGGCGTCGAGAACCTCGTCATCGCCGCGCGCGAGTGGCTCGACTGACCCGGATGCGCGAGCGACACGCTCGTGGTGGGCAACCAGTTCACCCAGAGCTGGGGCTACGTCGCTCTGCAGTTGGATGCGGCGGCGCCGCCTCTCATTCTCGTGAACCAGCGACTCGCTCCCCGCTCACCGAGATCGCGCCCGGTTCGCTCCAACCAACTCGCCGTCAACTTCCGACGCACCTGGGTGGTGTGGACCCTGGTCCTGGCCGGTGGCGGCGTGGCGGGCGGTGCATCGATCATCCTCGCCGCATTGCGCTGATCAGCGCCCGGCGTCCGCATCCGCCGTCGCACGGATGGAGGCCGCCCGCCGCATCCGCCGGTCCCACACGCCCAGTCCCTTGTCGATGAGGATGTAGACGTAGGCGACGACCTCGAGCGCAAGAGTGAGACCTACGATCCAGAGCACGACCCCGCCGAGCCCGTTACGGTCGACGTTCATGAACGGGTAGGGGTACTGACCCCCGCCGGCGAACCGACCGCCGGCCGCCCCGTAGACGAACGCCAACGCGAGGTACGCGTACGGGATGAGCGTCCACAGCGGCGGATCGAACCAGCGGCTGCGCCCCTTGGGCACGAACAGCAACCAGTCCGCGATCGCGAGCGAGGGCGTGATGATGTGGATCAGGTTGTCGGTCAACGTGAACGGCTGATAACCGTTGCCCTGCGTGTAGGTCTCGGGCACGAGCACGATCAGGTAGATCAGCATCGTCACCGTGATCGCGAAGGCCACGGCGAGCGAGAACCGCGGGGAGGGCGTCGACGCCCCTCGCGGCCCGTCCGAGCGAAGGTCGGCGATCGTCCGAACGGCGAGCACCACCATCCAGACGAGGCAGAGCAGGTTGCTGAGCACCGTGTAGTACAAGAACTCGGCCGGGCTGGGGCGCCCGTCCAGGATGCCGGTGACCCTCCCGATTCCCCACGCCATGAGCACCGCCGCGACGAGGCGATAGGCGAGAGCAAGGCGGCGATCGGGCACATGCATGCGCTACATCGTAGGTCGACGCACGAACCGTCGATCATCACGGAACGGTGACGGCATGGCAAACACCCCCCGCTCGCGTTGCGCGGCCTGAGCGATCGGCGTAGTGTCGCGCGTCGTGGCAAATGACAGCGCCGAGCCGGCGCCCGAGACTCCGATCGCGAAACGCCTGCTGATCGGGGACCCTCTCGCATCCACGGATGCGGACGATCACCTCCTGCGCAAGCGCATGGCGCTGCCGATCTTCGCGTCCGACGCGCTGAGCTCCGTGGCCTACGCGCCGCAGGAACTGCTCATGATCCTGATGATCGGCGGGCTCTCGTTCCTGGCCTTCAGCCCGTGGATCGCGGCCGCGGTCGTCGTGCTGCTCATCGTGGTGGTGCTCTCGTACCGTCAGCTCATCAAGGCGTACCCGTCGGGCGGCGGCGACTACGAGGTGGCGCGAACGAACCTGGGCGAGATCCCCGGCGTCATCGTCGCCTCGGCTCTGCTGGTCGACTACATCCTGACCGTCGCCGTGTCGGTCGCGTCGGGCGTCGACAACATCATCTCCGCGCTGCCGGGGCTGAACCCCTGGCGCATCGAGTTGGCGGTCGGCTTCGTCATCCTGATCGTGATCGTCAACCTCCGCGGCGTGCGCGAAGCCTCGCGCGCCTTCGCGCTGCCCACGTACATCTTCATCGGATCCGTGGCGCTCATGATCGTCACCGGCATCATCCGCTGGATCCTCGGCGACCCGCCGGTCGCCTCGAGCAGCGCGTTCTCCGTGCAGGCCGAGAGCCTCACGCAGGCGGCCGTCATCCTGCTGATCCTGCGCGCGTTCTCCAGCGGCTGTTCCGCCCTCACCGGCGTCGAGGCCGTCTCCAACGGCGTGCCCGCGTTCCGTCGCCCCAAGGTGAAGAACGCACAGCGCACCCTCGTGGCGATGGGTGCCGTCGCCATCCTGCTCTTCTCCGGTCTGACGATCCTCGCGCTTGTCTCGGGCGTGCACTACGCGGAGAATCCGTGCCACCTCATCGGGTTCGACTGCACGCAGCCGCAGCCGAGCCTCATGGCGCAGGTCGCCGCCGCCACCTTCGGGATGAACTCGGTGCCCTTCTTCATCATCCAGGCGGCCACTGCCTGCGTCCTGCTGCTCGCGGCCAACACCGCGTTCAACGGCTTCCCGCTGCTGGGCGCCGTGCTCGCGCGCGACGGATACGCCCCGAAGGCCATGAACACGCGCGGCGACCGCCTCGTGTTCTCCAACGGCATGATCCTGCTGGGGCTTGCGGCCATCGTGGTGCTCATCGCCTCGCAGGCCAACCTGACGACCCTCATCCAGCTCTACATCATCGGCGTGTTCGTGTCGTTCTCACTCGGACAGATCGGCATGGTGCGCCACTGGCGGCGTGAGCTCCGCGCACTCAACCAGTTGCCTGCCGACGCGCGCAACCAGAAGTCGGAGCGCTTCGAGCGGCGCGAGATCATCTCGGGCCTGGTCATCAATTCGCTCGGTGCGGGCCTGACGGCTGCGGTGTTCATCATCGTCACGATCACCAAGTTCACGCATGGCGCCTGGCTGGTGTTCCTCGCGATCCCGGTGCTGTCGATCCTGATGATCGGCGTGCACCGGTACTACCGCGACGTCGAGCACGAGATCACCTACGACGACGACACCCACTTCGGCGCCGCCGGCGACATCGCCATCGTGCTGGTGGGGCGCCTCCAGAAGCCGGTCGCGAAGGCCATCGACTACGCTCTCGCCGCGCGTCACGACAAGACGATCGCCCTGCACGTCGCCGTCACGAAGGAGTCGGCGGATGCGGTGCAGAAGGAGTGGGAGGAGCATCGTCCGCCCGTGCCGCTCGTGATCGTCGAGTCTCCCTACCGCACCTATGCCCAACCGGTGATCGCCTTCATCGAGAAGTACCGGGAGAAGCACGGGTCCGCCGTGGTCACGGTCTACCTGCCGCAGTACATCGTCGGACACTGGTGGGAGAGCTTCCTGCACAACCGTCGCGCCCGACGCATCGCGCAGCAGCTCATGCTCGTGCACGGCGTCACGATCACCCTCGTGCCGTGGCTGCTGGACTCGTCCGAGGTCATCTACGGCCGCCGCTCCCGCCCGCTCCCGGGCGAGGAGCGCGCCGGACGCCCCACCACCCGCAACGTCAGCGTGGCACGCCACGGCGAAGGCCAGAGCCGGAACTGACCCGGAGCGGGCGTCGGCACCGCCGAGCCGCATCCGCATCGGTCCGTCGCGCGTCCGCATCACTCCGGATCGCTCCGGTCCCGTCGCGCGTCCGTATCGCTCCGGTCGGAGGAACGCCCGAATGTCGGAGGATCCACGCCGCATCCTCCGACATCGGCGTGTTCCTCCGACCCGGGAGACGGATGCCAGGGGCACGGGCATCCGCCCACGGGTGGCCGCCCACGGAGCCGGGTGCCCGCGGCGCAACTAGCCTGGAGGGGTGAGCTCCTCCCCCCTCGACGCCGCCGCCCTGCGCGCCGACTTCCCGATCCTCGAGCAGAAGATCGGTGACGCGCCGCTGGTGTACCTCGACTCCGGCGCGACCAGCCAGAAGCCCCGCGCCGTGATCGATGCGGAGGTCGACTTCCTCCTGCGCGCGAACTCCGCCGTGCACCGGGGTGCGCACACCCTCGCCGCTGAGGCGACCGAGCTGTACGAAGACGCGCGGGCCCGGGTCGCAGGCTTCGTCGGCGCCGACGAGGAGACGCTGGTGTGGACCAGCGGGGCGACCCTCGCCCTGAACCTCGTCGCCTACTCGATCGGCAACGCGACCGCGGGGCGCGGGTCGGCCGCATCCGCCGCCCTGGCCCTGCATCCCGGCGACGAGATCGTGGTGACGGAGATCGAGCATCACGCGAACCTCATCCCGTGGCAGGAGCTCGCCGCACGCACCGGCGCCGCGCTGCGCCACATTCCCGTCCACGACGACGGCACCCTCGACCTGGATGCGGCAGCCGCACTCATCGGCGATCGCACGCGCATCGTCGCCTTCACGCACGTCTCGAACGTGCTGGGCATCGTGAACCCGGTCGCCGAGCTGGTCTCGCTCGCCCGCGAGGTCGGCGCGCTCACCGTCCTGGACGCCTGCCAGTCCGCGCCGCATCTGCCGCTCGATCTGCCGGCGCTGGGCGTCGATCTCGCCGCGTTCTCCGGACACAAGATGCTCGGCCCGTACGGCATCGGCGCGCTCTACGGCCGCCGCGAGGTGCTCGAGGCGCTGCCGCCGTTCCTCACCGGCGGGTCGATGGTCACGACCGTGACCAAGGATGCGGCCGAGTTCCTGCCACCGCCTCAGAAGTTCGAGGCCGGCACCCAGCCCGTGTCGCAGACCGTCGCTCTCGCGGCCGCCGTCGACTACCTCGACGCCCTCGGGATGGACGCCGTGCACGAGCACGAGCGCGTCATCGGGCGGCGCATGATCGCGGGCCTCAGGGACATCCCCGGCATCCGGCTGCTCGGCGACACCGCCCACGCCGACCGGGTCGGGATCGCGGCGTTCGACGTCGACGGTGTCCACGCGCACGACGTCGGCCAGTTCCTCGACGCACGCGGCATCGCGGTGCGCGTCGGGCACCACTGCGCCAAGCCGCTGCACGCGCGGTTCGGGCTCACCGCATCCGTGCGGGCGTCCGCGTCGGTGTTCACGACCGAGGAGGACGTCGACGCGCTGCTGGGCGCCGTCGGCGACGTGCGCGCATACTTCGGAGCGGACGCATGAGCGGGCTCGACGGGCTGTATCAAGAGCTCATCCTCGACCACTCCAAGCATCCACACGGTACGCCCATGGCTGACGCCGAGGGGCGCACGGCGACCTCTCACCAGCGCAACCCGATCTGCGGTGACGAGATCGAACTGCGGGTGCGCCTGCACGACGACGGCACCGTGCGCGATGTGACCTTCACCGGAGCGGGATGCTCGATCTCGCAGGCCTCTGCATCCATGCTGGCGTCTCTCGTCGACGACATCATCGACGAGAAGGGCTCGCTGCCGGCGGATGCGGCCCGCGAACGCATCGAGCGCTTCCGTGAGGCGCTGCGCTCCCGCGGAACCGTTCCGCTCGACGAGGAGTCGTTCGGCGATGCCGCGGCGCTGTCCGGGGTGTCGAAGTTCACCGCGCGCGTGAAGTGCGCGATGCTCGCCTGGGTCGCCCTCGAGGACGCCCTCGCCCGCGCCTGACTCTCCGCCGCCGCACGCGGTCCTGCTCGCCGCCGGCCGCGGATGGGCGGTGCTGCCCTCCCGGTGCCCGAGTTGCGACGCATGTGCGCAACCGCCACACCTCTACGCCCGAACTGCGACGCATATGCGCAACCGCGCCACGTCTGCGCAACAGCGACAGTCAATGACTGTGGCGGATGCGGAGAAGTGGCGCGGTCACGGACAGACTGCCCCGGCGAACCCGATGAGGTGCCGGGCGCCGTCGGGCGAGCCCTCAGGAGTGCCCCGGGGTCAGGCGGCGGAGCCTCCGGAGCGACCGCGGCCACCGCGACGGCGGCGACGCGGTGCATCAGCCGAACCCGCACCAGCACCAGCACCAGCACCCGCGCGGCCCGAGCCCGAACGACCGGATGCGGCATCGCCGCCCCGCGCGAGCGACTCCACCCACGCGCGCTGCTGCTCGCTCACGGAGTCGCCGATCGTGCGTCCGCCGCGCGGCGCCACATTCTCGGCCGTGTGACCCTGGGGGCGTCCGGCGCGACGGTTCGGCGTGCGCTCGGCTGCGGCGCTGTGACGCGCCTCAGCGGGAGCGGCACCCCGGACGGGAGCATCCGCACGACCACCGGAACGACCCGCACCGGCAGCAGTACCCGCGGAGCGACCAGCCGCAGCGCCCGAACGGCCTGCGCCGGCCGACCGACCGGATGCGGCGCCCGAACGAGCCGGAGCAGCTGCGGAACGACCCGACGCGGAACGCCCCGCGCCACCCGACCGAGCAGCCGCGCCACCCGAACGCGAACCGCCGGAGCGGCCGCCCTGCACGGGAGCGGTGACGGGCGAGGGCTTCACGAGCGGCGCCGGCGCACCGACCAGTTCGGAGACGGCGGCGTGCGACGCATCCACGCGCTCGAGCGGAGCGGAGATCGCGGCCTTGCGCAGCAGATCGGCGAGGTCGCGACGCTGCGAGTCGAGCACGACGGTGACGACCGTGCCCTCGGCGCCGGCGCGAGCGGTGCGACCGGAGCGGTGGAGGTACGCCTTGTGCTCGGCGGGCGGGTCGACGTGCACGACGAGCTCGACGTTGTCGACGTGCACACCGCGGGCGGCGACGTCGGTGGCCACGAGCACGCGCACGCCACCCGCATCCGGGTCCGCGCCGAAGGCCGCGAGGTTGCGCTCACGCGCGTTCTGGGAGAGGTTGCCGTGCAGATCGACCGACGGGATGCCGGCCGAGGTCAGCTTCTTGGCGAGCTTCTTGGCCTGGTGCTTGGTGCGCGTGAAGAGGATGCGGCGGCCGTTGCCGGACGCGAGGCGCTGCACCAGGTCGTTCTTGTCGTCGTCGGAGACGTGGAAGACGCGGTGGGTCATCGCGGCGGCGGGAACGCTGGACTCGTCGACCTCGTGGCGCACCTCGTTCTGGAGGAACTTGCGCACCAGCGTGTCGACGCCACGGTCGAGCGTCGCGCTGAACAGCAGCCGCTGGCCGCCGGTCGGCGTCGCGCCGAGGATGCGGGTGACGCCCGGCAGGAAGCCGAGGTCGGCCATGTGGTCGGCCTCGTCGAGCACGGCGACCTGCACCCGGTCGAGCCGGATGACGCCCTGCTTCATGAGGTCTTCGAGGCGACCGGGGCAGGCCACGACGATGTCGACGCCGGCGCGCAGCGCTTGCTCCTGCGGCTTCTGGCTGACGCCGCCGAAGATCGTGGTGACGTTCAGACCCACGGCCGCGGCGAGGGGTGCGAGGGTCGCGGCGATCTGCGTCGCGAGCTCACGCGTGGGGGCGAGCACGAGGCCGGTCGGGCGACCGGGAGTGCGGGAGACGCCCGTGAGCCGCGCCACCATCGGCAGCGAGAACGCGATGGTCTTGCCGCTGCCGGTGCGGCCGCGTCCGAGCACGTCGCGGCCGGCGAGCGCGTCGGGCAGGGTGTCCTGCTGGATGGGGAACGGCTCGGTCTTGCCCGAGGAGGCGAGGACGGCGGCCAGCGGCGCGGGCACGCCGAGATCAAGGAAAGAAGGCATGAAGAAGTGCTTTCGGATGAGGCGATCGATCGTGATCGCAAGACGGGGCGACGGCGCGGATTCGCGCATCGGTTCGCCGCTCGAGAAGAGGGCCCAGCGCCCGGAGGCGGAGCACGCGTATCGACGACGCAGCCGCCCGAAGGCGACATTCAATCCTAACACCGCCGGATGCGGGCGCATTCCGGATGCGGTCAGCAACGGCCTCCTCGCGGATCGCCGAGGGCTTTCTCGCGCGTTGCCGACAGCCTTCTCGTGCGGCTCCGGCGGTCCCTCCCGGCCCGAAACACCGAACCGGGACGGCGGCGGATGCCGCGCAGCCCGGTTCGTCGTCCACCGCCTCAGCCGCCGAGCACCTCGCGCTCGAGGCGCGCGTAGCTCGCCTCCATGCCGTCGGTCATTCCGGTCGCGAGCACCATGTCGCGCGTGGCCGCATCCGGATACTCGACGAGCAGCGTGAGCAGCGTCGCGCCGTCTTCCTCGTAGAGCGACAGGTCGTTCGTGGTCGAGGGGAAGTCGGTCCCCGTCATGTGCTCGGTCGTGACCCAGCGCCGCTCGGGCACGACGAGCTGCGTCTGTCCGTCGAAACCGAACGGCTCGCCGACCACGCCCGCGCCGGGCGCCCACGCGTAGAGGTTCACCGTCGGAGCCCCTGACCCCTCGATCCGCTGGGGCCGCATCTCCCGCGCCCTCGAACGCGCCGGCGACACGCTGTCGTGCCCGCCGAACTTCCGCCGCGGCCACGCCATGACCGTCAGCCTCGACGAACCCCTCACCGGTCACGAGCGCACCCTCACCGAGCTGTGGTTCGCCCCGGGAGTCGCGCCCACACTCGACGCCGTCTCCGGCGCGATCACCGGTGACGTCCACTGACTCCTGGGCGTCCTGCGGACGGCGCGCACCCGCATCCCGCTCCGCCTGGCCCTGTTCGACGAGATCGCCCGCTCCGGTCAGCTCACGGCCGAGGTGCGAGCGGGCGTGCGCGATCAGGCGGGCGCCACCCTCCAGCGCCTGACCCGCGGCATCGAGCGCCAGTCCCCGCTCGCGACGGCGTCGCTCCGGCGCCTCACCGAGGACGCGCCCGACGACATCCCAGGCGACGCTACGCTGGCTCCTCGACGCGCCGGAATCGGGGCACTCGGACGCCGTCTCGTTCGACCTGCGCTGTGAACATCGCGAGCGGCCGCACCCAGCATCCGCCGTCGCCGTACAGCTGCCGGTAGAACACGAACCACTCCTCGGTCTCGCTGTGCCGGCCGACGCCGATCACCTCGTACCGCGCACCCTTGAAGTGCTCGTAGACACCGGGGGTCACCTCGCTCATCCGACCAGCGTACGGATGCGGACGGGTCACCGCGGCACGCGCCCGCCTCAGCCGCCGGCAGCGGGCCGAGTGGCCCGCTCGAGCGTCTCCAAGACGTGCCGGTACTCGGCACCCGTGGCGCGGGTCATGCCCAGCTCGCAGGTCCGGTTGCACGAGGCGTGCTCGGCCACGTCCATCCCGGCGACCTCCGCCCGTTCCGGCGCGGTCGCCGCATCGGTGAGCTCCGGATGCAGCATGCCCCGGTCACCCGCGTAGCCACAGCATCCCCAGTCGGTGGGCACCTCCACCCGCGCCGCCGCCGCCTCCGCCACGGTGACGAGGTCGGCGTCCAACCCCATCTGCCGCGACGAGCACGTCGGATGCAGCACGAGCGACGCCACCTGCTCGGTCACCTGCAACCGGTCGAGCAGCTCGCGGCGGGTGAACGCCACCGCATCCTCCACGACGAAGCCTTCGGCACGCAGCATCCGATCGAAGCCCTCACTGCAGCTCGCGGCGTCGCTGATCACCGGCAACCGGCCACCGTCGGATGCCGCACGCACCCGCTCCAGCACCCGGCGACGCATCACGTCGTAGCCGCCGGCGTAGCCCTTCGACGACCACGGGGTGCCGCAGCAAAGGGACTCCACGCCCTCGGGCACGACCACACGCACCCCGGCACGGTCGATGAGCCGACGGAATGCCGCTCCCACACCGATGCCGTCGCCGGCAGGCCCGAACATGCTGTTCACGCACGCGGGCACGTACACCGCGATCGGCTCGGCTTCACCGGCACCGACCACATCTGGCAGCCCACGACGCGCTGCACCACCGGCGGGAAGCTCCGCCTGGTACCGAGGCACGACGTCCTCCGACACGGCCTTCCGAGCCACATCGGTGACCGCCGAGACGAGCGGCGTGGGCAGCGCAGCGGCAGCGGTCAGCGCGACCGACCCGACACGGGTCGCCGTGCCCCATCCCTTCGCCGCGGCCTTCCAGCCGGTCGCCAACACCGGATTCGCATCCTCACGGCGGAGCCGCTTCACCAGCGCGCCGGTGTTGATGAGCACCGGGCACGCCGTCTGGCACATGCCGTCGACCGCGCACGTCTGCACGCCGGCGTAGTCGTAGTCGCGTTCCAGCTCCTTCATCGCATCGCGGTCGCCACGCGCATCCGCCCGCGCGATCTCCCGCCGCACCACGATGCGTTGCCGCGGGGTGAGCGTGAGGTCACGGCTGGGGCAGACCGGCTCGCAGTACCCGCACTCGACGCAGCGGTCGACTTCCTCCTCCACGGAGGGCGCGAGCTTGATCTTCCGCACGTGCGCGTCGGGGTCGTCGTCGATGATCACGCCGGGGTTCAGGATGCCGGCCGGGTCGAACAGCTGCTTCAGCTCCCGCATCACCTCGTACAGCTCGCCGCCGTACTGCTTGCGCACGTACGGTGCCATCGCGCGCCCGGTGCCGTGCTCCGCCTTGAGGTTGCCCCCGGCGGCCAGCACCAGGTCGACCATCTCATCGGTGAACCCGAGGTAGCGGCCGAGCGCGGCATCGCCCTCGAACCGGTCGGTGAGCATGAAGTGGATGTTGCCGTCCTTGGCATGTCCGAAGATGACG
Source organism: Microbacteriaceae bacterium PS02066 (assembly GCA_029959545.1). GTDB lineage: Bacteria > Actinomycetota > Actinomycetes > Actinomycetales > Microbacteriaceae > Microbacterium > Microbacterium binotii. The sequence goes on from JASCPH010000027.1 coordinate 36,619, forward strand.
CTGTCCGCGTACCCGTACCGATCGAAGAGCTCCTGCAGCCCGCCGCACGCGTCCGCGAGCGAGGGCATCGGGACGGCCACGTCCTCCAGCAGCGCGGTCGTGCCCGACGGGCGCGCACCGGCGACGGAGGCGTACAGCCCCTTGCGGAACGACCACGCCGCCTTCCGCGCCGCGGCGTCGGCACTGAGCACGGCGGGCGCCTGCAGATCGAGGTCGCCCAGCACCGCCGCGCCGGCGGCGGCAAGGCCCCGCAGCTCCTCGGCCTCGCGGGCGTGATACTCCACGAGGAGCGCCGCCTGCCGGTCGACTTCGAACCCGAGGATCTCGGCGGGCGCCCCCGGCAACCGCTGCCCGACCCGCAACGAGGTGGCGTCCATGAGCTCGAGGGTCGCGGCGCCCGTCTCGGTGAGCGCGGGCAACGCCGACGTCGCCGCCTGGAGCGAGGGGAACACGGCGAGTGCCGTCACCACCTCCGACGCGACCGGGACGGTGCGGAACGTCGCCTCCGCGACGAACGCGAGCGTCCCCTCCGAGCCGATCACGAGATGCAGGAGCAGGTCCACCGGCGAGGTGAAGTCGAGGAACGCGTTGACGCTGTAGCCCATCGTGTTCTTCAGCGAGAAGTGCTTCCGGATGGTCGCCACCGACGCGGGGTTCTCGGCCACCCGGCGACGAAGGCGTTCCAGGCCCGCCACGAGTTCGGGTTCCGCCGTGGCGAGATGCCGTTCGGCATCCGGCGCCGCGGTGTCGATCCGCGTGCCGGAGGGCAGCACAAGCACCGCCGATTCCAGCGTCCGGTACGTGTTCTGCTCGGTACCGCAGGCCATACCGCTCGAGTTGTTCGCGACGACGCCACCGATGGTGCACGCCGCCTCGCTCGCCGGGTCGGGGCCCAGTCGGTGGCCGTACGGTGAGAGGTGCGCGTTCACCTGGCGCACGGTCGCGCCGGAACCGACCCGGACGCGTGCGCCATCGTCGAGCACGTCGATCCGGCGGAACCGCTGCCGGACGTCGATCATCAGCCCGTCACCGCTGCCCTGCCCCGACAGGCTCGTGCCGCCGGACCGGAAGGTCACCGGCATCCGCTCGATCGCGGCCGCGCGCAGGAGGCACCCGACCTCAGCCGCATCCGCCGCCACCGCCACCGCCTGCGGTGTGAGGAGGAAGTGCGACGCGTCGCTCGCGTACGCCGTGCGGTCGATGAGTCGGGTCTTCAGCCGGGCCCCGTCGGCCAGCGCGGCCGCCACCCCTGCCGGGACCATGCTCACCACCGCTGCCAGGCCGGCTTGTGCGCGGCGGCCGTGCGGTAGTACTCGGCGAACCGCAACTCAGACGCCGCCGCCTCGTCGGCGATCACCGTGACGTGCGGATGCAGCTGCAGCGCGGAACCGGGGACGCTCGCGCTCACCGGCCCCTCCAGCGCCGCCGCCAGCGCCGGGGCCTTGCCCTCACCGAACGCGAGGAGGAGCAGTTGCCGTGCCTCACGGATCGTGCCGATGCCCTGCGTGACGCAGTGCCGCGGCACCTCGTCGACCGAGGCAAAGAACCGCGCGTTGTCGCGGCGGGTCTGCTCGGTGAGCGTCTTCATGCGCGTGCGGGAGGCGAGCGATGACCCGGGCTCGTTAAACCCGACATGCCCGTCGGTGCCGATGCCGAGGATCTGCAGCCCCACACCGCCGGCGGCGGCGATGGCCGCTTCGTAGCGCTCCCCCGCATCCGCCAGCCCCTCGGGATCCACCGGCGGCACGTGTACCTGCGACGGGTCGAGTCCGAGCGGTTCGACCACCTCGCGACGCAGTACCGCACGGTACGACTCCGGATGTCCCTCGGGCAGACCGACGTACTCGTCCAGAGCGAACGCGGTGAGCCCCGACAGGTCGCGGTCGCCGCGGGTGCGGGCGAGCTCGCGGTAGAGCGGCTCCGGCGTCGAACCGGTCGCGACGCCCAGCACGGGCGCGTCGGCGGCGTCGACGTACTGCCAGACCACGCGAGCGGCGAGCTCGCCCGCCGCGTCGCGGTCGGCGACGATCAGCACCTCGGCCATCAGCCCTTCACCCCGCTGGAGGCGATGCCCTGCACGAACACGCGCTGCGAGATGAGGAAGACGATGAGGGTCGGCAGCGACGCGATGAGCGCGCCCGCGATGACGACGTTCTGGTAATCGAAGCTCATCGTGTACGACATCAGGCGGTTGAGGGTCAGCACGACCGGGTACATCGCCTCGGTACGCAGGATCGTCAGCGGCCACAGGAAGTTGTTCCACGAGAACACGAACATGAAGACCGCGAGGGTCACCACGGCCGGCTTGATGAGAGGCACGACGAACTGCCAGACGATGCGGAACTCGCTGGCGCCGTCCATTCGCGCCGCCTCGATGAGCTCGTCCGGCACGTCCATGATGAACTGCCGCATGAGGAAGATGCCGAAGGCGTTCGCCAGCCACGGGAGCAGCACGCCGATGTAGGAGTCGGCGAGACCCATCGAGTTGATCAGGTAGTACAGCGGCACGAGCGTGACGATCGGGGGCAGGAACATCGTGGCGACGATGCCCCAGAACATCAGGTCCTTGCCCTTGAACTGGTACTTCGCGAAGACGTAGCCGGCGAGGATGCTGGTGATCAGCACCGAGACGGTCGCGCCCCCGGCGATGATCACGCTGTTGAGCATCGACTGCGCGAACGGCACCTCGGTCAGCGCCGCCTCGACCTGGTCCATCGTCGGCGAGGTCGGGAACCACGTGGGCGGGATGCTGATGAACTCGGCCGGCGTCTTGAACGCCGAGATGACAAGCCAGTACAGCGGGAACAGCGGCACTGCGGCGACGAGGATCAGCAGCAGGTACAGCAGCGCGCGCTGCATCCAGGTGCGCGGGCTGAGCCGGCGGCGCGGGGTCACCCGGCCGCGGCCGCGCATGTCGGCGCGGCGCCGCCCGTCGGTGGTGACGGTGCGGGTCGTGGGCGGGGCGCTCGTGGGAGTGCTCATCGCTTCCTCGCTTTCGAGATCGCGTTCAGGACGACGCCGACCAGCACGATCAGCATGAACAGCGACACCGCGAGCGCGCTGGCGTCGCCCGCCTGCCCGTACTGGAACGCGGAGCGCTGGATCTCGAACGACACGACGTTGGTGGAGCCGGCGGGGCCGCCCTGTGTGAGGAGGTAGATGGGGTCGAAGACCTGAATGCTGTTGATGATCGTCATGAGCACGACGAATACGAGCGACCCGCTCAGCATGGGGAGCGTGATCGACCAGGTCTGGCGGACGATCCCCGCCCCATCGACCTTGGCGGCCTCGTACAGCTCCTCGGGGATCTGGGTGAGTCCGGCGACGAGCAGGATGACGTAGTAGCCGAGCATCTGCCAGACGTTGAAGATGACGAGCGACACCAGCGCCCATGAGGGGTCGCTGAGCCAGCCGGGCGGGGTCAGGCCGATGGCCTGGGCCATCGCGCTGAGCGGGCCGTACCCGGGCGCGTAGATGTTGCTCCAGATGATGACGATCGCGATCGTCGGGATGACGTACGTCGCGAAGAGGATGACCCGCACGACGTTCCGCCCGCGCAAACGCGGGAAGTAGAGCAGCATGGCGATCAGGAACGCCACCGGCACCGTGATGAGCACGCTCAGCAGCACGTACACGGCGGTGTTGCCGAGCGCCTGCACCCGCGCGCTGTCGCTCAGCAGGCGCGCGTAGTTGTCGATCCCGACGAACTCCATGTCCGTGATCGGGGTGAACATCGACCAGCGGTGGAAGCTGATGACGATGGTCATGATCATCGGCACGATGGTGAACAGGCCGATGATCAGCACGGTCGGGCTCAGGAACACCGCGGCGGTGATGCCGCGGTGGGCCCGGTCGGTACGGCGACGGGGCCGGGGGGGGGGGGCGCCCGGGCGCCCCCCCCCCGGGTTTGGGGGGGGGGGACGAAAAAAGAT
>JASCPH010000028.1 GCA_029959545.1 Microbacteriaceae bacterium PS02066
AGACTGCATCTCCGCCACGAGATCACTGTGTGTACCCGTGATCTCGTGCGAAAGATGCAGTCTCGCGGGGAGGGGATGCGGGGAGGGGAAGGGGTGAGCCCCCGCGCGGGCTCGCGCGGAACGGGGCGGCCCCGCTCACCGCCGGCGGAGGAGGAGCACGCCGTCGTCGATCGTGGACTCGGTGCCGTCGGGGGCGGTCACGGCGCGCGGGCGGGTCTCCGCGGCGACGGTCTCCCAGGCGGACGGATCCAGCGCGAGCGCGGCCAGCTCTTCGTGGACGTCGGGAAAGTCGGCGTGCTGGGCGTCGGCGTGCGACCACGGCGGAACGGATGCGTGCGACACCACGAGCAGGTGCCCGCCCACGGCGACGCGGGATGTGGCGGCGCGCAGGATGGCGATGCGATCCAGCGTCACGGGGGAGTGCAGGAACGATGCGCTCACGAGATCGAAGGAGCCCTCCGGCATCCCGTCCGGAAGCTCCGCCCGCACGAAGCGCGCCCGCTCGCCGAGGTCGGCGCTTGCCGCCGCCGCGGTGGCCCGAGTGATGGCCGTGGCGCTGATGTCCACCCCGGTGACATCCCAGCCCTGCTCCGCGAGCCACAGGGCGTCGCCGCCCTCGCCGCAGCCCAGATCGAGCGCCGTGCCCGCAGGCAGAGACGCAGCCACCTCGGCGACTGTGTGATTGACGCGGCCCGACCACATCCGCTCGCCTCCGGCGTACCGGCCCTCCCAGTAGGCGGCCGGCGCGACCACGCGGTCGAGATCCTCCTCGACGAGCGCGGCGTTCACGCCCGCCCCGATGAAGGATGCGGTCCCCATCGACAGCGGCACGTTGGCGCTCGGGTCGACGACGTTGCCGGCGGCCCAGATGCGCGGGTGGCTCGTGCGCCCGAGCCGGTCGACCTGGATCATCGCGCCCATGGGGCCTTCGGTGCGCACGAGGTCGAGACCGTCGAGGAAACCGTCGTGCGGCACAGGGCGACCCGCGGTGAAGATCGCCGACACGGCGACCTCGCGCCCGTCGGCGGTGCGCACCGCGTCGATCCGGTCGCCGTCGCCACGCACCTCGACGACCGGCGAGCTCACCAGTCGCACACCGCGGGCGAGCAGGCGGTGGCGGAGCTCTGGATCGAGATCGCCGAGGCCCGCGGTGAAGACCACCACGTCGTCGCTCCACTGCGTCAGCAGCTGCGCCTGGTGCGCACCGAGCGGCGACGTCGTCAGCACGCCGATCGTCTGCCCGCGCACCTCCCAGCCGTGGCAGTAGGGGCAGTGGAGCACCGTCCGCCCCCACCGCTCGGCGAGACCGGGGATGTCGGGAAGCTCGTCGCCCAGTCCCGTGGCCACGATGAGCGCGCGGGCGCGCACGACGGAGCCGTCGTCGACGGTTACCGTGATGCTCTCGTCATCCGCCTCGACGTGCGAGACCGTGCCCTCCACGAAACGGCCGCCGTACGCCTCCACCTCGGCACGGCCGCGGGAGCGCAGCTCGCCAGGGGCCAGCCCCTCGTGTCCGAGCACGCCGTGCATGTGCTCGGCGAAGCGGTTGCGGCCGGAGCCGGCGTCGACGACCGTGACAGCGCGACGCGCGCGCACGAGCATGAGGGCTGCGGACAGACCGGCGGGGCCGGCGCCGACGACGAGGACGTCCGTGGAGTTCTGCATGACGCCATCACACGGCTAGTCTGCAACTATGGCAAGCGATCTTGCGGAAACGGCAAACCCTTCCATCCGCGCGGAGCTCGACGACCTCGGGATGCGGCTGCGTACCGTGCGGCGCGCGAAGGGGTGGACGCTCGATGACCTCGCCGCGCGCGCGGGCCTCTCCTCGAGCACCCTGTCGCGGCTGGAGTCGGGCAAGCGTCAGGCGAGTCTCGAGCTGCTGCTGCCGCTGGTGCGCGAGCTCGGCATCCGCATCGACGATCTGTTGCAGCCGCGCGATCAGGACCCGCGGGTGCGGCGCACCCTCATCCATCGCGAGGGTCACCTCGTCCTTCCGCTCGCGCCGGAGGGCTCGCCGACGAACGCGTACAGGATCACGTACCTCCCCGGCCCTGAGCCCGAGCAGCGGGTGCACGACGGGTTCGCCTGGTTCTACGTGCTCTCCGGGCGGCTGCGACTGCGTCTGGGGGAGCAGGACCTCGTGCTCGTGCGCGGGGAGGCGGCCGAGTTCGATACGCGCACGCCCCACGCGATGTCGGCCGCGGGCGGCAAGCCCGTCCAACTCATCAGCATCTTCCACGGCGACGGCGACCGCATCCACACCCACTCCGAGCCCGTGTGACCCGGCCGCGCGCTCAGTGCTCGGTGAGGGCGGGCTCCTGAGCGACGGCGGCCTCGGTGAGCCGGGGGGATCCGCCGATGAACCAGTACACGAGACCCACGAGCACGGCGCCGCCGAAGAGGTTGCCGAGTCCGACCCACAGCAGATTCGTGCCGAAGTGCCCCCAGGTGGCATCAGGAACGCCAGTGGCAAGGCCGATCGTGTACGTGGTCATGTTCGCGACGACGTGCTCGAAGCCGGACGTGATGAAGGCGAGGATCGCGCAGAAGATCACGGCGAGCTTCGCACCGTCGGAGCTGAGTCGCGCGCACATCCAGATCGCGAGGCAGACCAGCAGATTGCACAGTGCGCCACGGACGAAGAGCTCGACCGGCCCCTCGTGCGCCTTCGCGGCGAGCATGTCGGCGAGCATCGTGCCCGCCGCCGCGTTGCTGTGGAGCACCCCCGACGTCGCGACGAGGACGCCGAACACGATCGAGCCCGCGAGGTTGGCGCCGAACGTGGCGAACAGCGCTCCGACCGCCGGGCCCGGCTTTATGGCACGCAGGTACGTGCCCTGCGCGAGCGTCATCATCGATGACGTCACGAGCTCCCCGCCCGCGAACACGACGAGTGTCAACGCCACACCGAACACGACCCCGCTGACGAACTTGCCCCATCCGCTTCCGGCGGCGTTCAGCGGCCCCGCCGCGCTGACCATCAGCACCACGCCGATGCCGATGTACGCGCCCGCCATCATTCCCGACGCGAGAAAGCGCCCGGGATGCCGCAGGCCGTGCACTTTGTGCTGCGCGGCCGGTGCCTGCACGTCGATGAGCGCGCGTTCGATAGTCAGCATGTCCGATCGGGCGCGACTGGTGGGCGCGTCCGCCTCCTGCGTCGATCGTCCTCCGGATGCGGCGGCGTGCCGCGCTCGGTCAGCCGTGCATAAACGGGATCAGAGTCCGAGCGTGGCCAGGAAGGTGTTCCGGAAGGTTCCGGTCGGATCCAGCCGCTCGCGCAGCGCGACCGCGTCGTCGAAGCGCGGGTAGCGCGCGCGGATGTCGGCGGACGCCATCGTGAACACCTTGCCCCAGTGCGGCCGGGCGGCGTACGGGGCCAGAGCGTCTTCGATGTGCGGGAGCACGGCGCGCACCCCCTCCTCATCCCGACGCCAGGTGAAGTGCAGCCCGACCGATTCGCGACCGTAGGCGCCGCTCAGCCACAGCTCGTCGGCCGCGATGGTGCGCACTTCGTTCACGAGCAGCAGCGGGGCGAACCGCGGCGACAGCTCGCGCAGCGTCCTGATGGCCGCGGGGGCGTCGCGGCGGTCGACGAAGTACTCGCTCTGCAGCTCGTCGCCCTGCGACGGGGTGAAGCCGAGACGGAAGTGGGGCAGGCGCTCGAGCCACGGACCCGCGACCCCTCCCTGCACGGTGCAGTTCTCGGCGGAGACACCCGGCAGCGGATGACGGGGCTCGGATGCGGGCAGGGAGCCGAGCATGTTCGCGGGTGCGGGAGTCTCGTCGACGCGCGCCTTGAGCCACAGCTGATCGGCGACATCGGGGTCTGCCCAGGTGCTGAACAGGCTCACGCTGTGACCGAGCGAGGTCACCGCCGAGAGGTCCTCCAGGGCAGCATCCCAGGGCACGCGCTCGTAGACGGTCTGCGCGATGTCGTAGGTCGGCTCGATGTCGAGCTCGACGTCCAGCACCACGCCGAGCGCTCCCAGCGACACCACGACACCGACGAAGTCCGGATCCCCGCGGCGGAACCATTGGATCGTGCCGTCGGCCATCAGCAGCTCGACGCCCGCGACCGAGCCCGCGAGCGACCGATTGCGGTCGCCGGACCCGTGCGTTCCGGTCGCGATGGCGCCGGCGACCGAGATGTGCGGCAGGGACGCGAGGTTTGCGAGCGCCCAGCCCTCGGCCTGCAGACGCTCGGCGACGTCGCCGTAGCGCAGACCGCCGGAGACCCGCGCGATGCGGGCAGCCGGATCGATCTCGACCGTTGCCGGCAGCGCCGCGGTGGACAGCAGGATGCCGGGGGTGTCGGCGATCGCCGAGAACGAGTGGCGGGTGCCGAGTGCGCGCACCGCATCCGCATCCCGCACGACGCGCGCGGCCTCTTCGCGGGTGGTCGGCGACACGAGCTCGCCGGTGTACGTCAGATTGCCCGCCCAGTTCTGCGGTGCCATCAGCTCTCCTCGCGTCGTCGCGGAACGAAGCGCGGCACCCACCTGATGAAGGCCGCCGCGCCCAGCAATCCCACCACCCCCATCGCGCCGGTCGCCACCGACAGCGACGCGACAGCCGTGAGGGCGGTGAGCAGAAGCGGAGCGAGGGCGCCGCCGGCATCCGTCAGGGTGCGCCACGATCCGAGGAACGCGGCGGGCTCGCTCTTCGGCGCGACGTCCGCGCCGAGGGTGAGCAGGATGCCGCTGGAGAGACCGTTTCCGACGCCGAGCACCGCGGCGAACATGGCGAACCACATGTTCGCCGAGGTGAGATCGTGCGTGAGCGACAGGGCCAGGAAGCCGGTGCCCATGAGGATCATGGCCGGAAGGGCAGCCCACAGCCTGCCGAAGCGATCCATGACCTGTCCGCTCGCGTAGAAGAGCGCGAAGTCGATCGCCCCCGAGACGCCGACGACGAGGGCGATGGTGGGGGCATCGAGGCCCAGGGAGAGACCCCACAGCGGCAGCACGACCTGGCGCGCCGATCGGACGGCCGACAGGGATGCCGCGGCGACTCCGAGACGCGAGAGCACCCGCCGGTGCTGCCACATCGTGCGGAACACGCCCGCCCGCTCGTCGACCGGGATCGAGCCCGTGACCGGCTCTCCGCTGTCCTCCTCGGGTGCGGATGCGGATGCGGATGCGGACGTCCGGTCGGGCCCCTCGGCGGTCTTCTCGGGGTCGGGCCCCAGAAGCACCAGCAGCACCGTGGCCACGAGGCAGACGATGAAGAACCAGACCGCCGACAACTCGTCGCCGACCGCGACCAAGAGGCCCGCCGCGATGAAGGGACCGACGAACGTGCCGAAACGGAACGAGCCGCCGAGCAGCGACAGGGCGCGGGCCCGGAACGCGAGCGGAACCCGCGTCGTCATGAACGAATGCCGGGCGAGACCGAACGCCGCCGCGCAGAACCCGATCACGAACACCGCGACGGCGAGGACGGCCGCATTGGGAGAGAGCAACATGGTCACGGAACCGGCGATCGCGAGCACGCCGCCGATCGCCATCGTGAGGCGCTCGCCCAGCCGCGCCACAGACCATCCGGCGGGGATGTTGCCGCAGAGCTGACCCACGACGAGGAAGGAGGCGATGAACGCGGCCTCCGCCACATCCGCTCCACGCTCCGCCGCGAGGATCGGGATGAGGGGGATCACGGCCCCCTCGCCGAGGGCGAAGAGGATCGTGGGGCCGTAGATCATCGGCGCGAACCGCCAGAGCACAGAGCTGACGCGGTCGGACACGTGCATCCACGATACTCTGGAGTGCCATGCTCGAATTCGATCCGTCTGCCGACATCCAGGCCCTCCGCTCCACCTTCAGCGACATCAAAGCCGTCGTCGACGTCGACGCCCTCCGGGCCGAGATCGATCGGCTCTCCGAGGAGGCCGGCGCCCCCGACCTCTGGGACGACGTCGAGAAGGCGCAGAAGGTCACCAGTGCCCTCAGCCACCGCCAGGCCGAGCTCAAGCGCGTCACCGAGGTCGAGCAGCGTCTCGACGACCTCGATGTGCTCGTCGAGCTCGCCAACGAGATGGACGACGAGGACTCCGCCGAAGAGGCGCGGCGCGAGATCGCCGAGCTCGAGGACGTCGTCGGCCAGCTCGAGGTGCAGACCCTCCTCGACGGCGAGTACGACTCGCGGTCGGCCGTCGTCACGATCCGTTCCGGTGCGGGCGGCGACGACGCCACCGACTTCGCCGAGATGCTCATGCGCATGTACCTGCGCTGGGCCGAGCGTCACAAGTACCCCGTGAAGGTCATGGACACCTCCTACGCCGAGGGTGCGGGCATCAAGTCCGCGACGTTCGAGGTCGATGCCCCTTACGCCTACGGAACGCTCTCGGTCGAGGCGGGCACGCACCGCCTCGCCCGCATCAGCCCGTTCGGCTCGGCCGACAAGCGGCAGACGAGCTTCGCCGCCGTCGAGGTCATCCCGGTCATGGAGGAGGCGCAGGAGGTCGAGGTTCCCGAGAACGACATCCGCGTGGACGTCTTCCGCTCGTCCGGCCCCGGCGGTCAGTCGGTCAACACGACCGACTCCGCGGTGCGCATCACGCACATTCCCACCGGCATCGTGGTCTCGATGCAGAACGAGAAGTCCCAGATCCAGAACCGCGCCGCCGCCATGCGCGTGCTGCAGACGCGCCTCATGCTGCTGCAGCGCGAAGAGGAGGCCGCGAAGAAGAAGGAACTCGCCGGCACCATCACCGCGAGCTGGGGCGACCAGATGCGCTCCTACTTCCTCTACGGGCAGCAGCTCGTGAAGGACCTGCGCACCGGACACGAGGTGGGCAACCCCGCCACGGTGTTCGACGGCGACCTCGACGGCTTCATCGCGGCCGGCATCCGCTGGCGCAAGCGCAAAGACGAGGACTGATCCGGCGCGCCGGGTGTCGCGCCCGGCATCCGTAGCGAGCGCGCTTAGGCTGTCACAGCCATGATCCGGTTCGAGAACGTCACCAAGCGGTATCGCGGCACCTCCCGACCTGCGCTGCAAAGCGTGGACTTCGAGGTGCAACGCGGCGAGTTCGTCTTTCTTGTGGGGGCATCCGGCTCCGGCAAGTCGTCCTGTCTGCGCCTCATCCTGCGCGAGGACTCGCCCAGCGAGGGGCGTGTGGTCGTGCTCGGTCGCGACCTGCGTTCGGTGCCCAACCGCAAGGTCCCGTACTTCCGCCGTCAGATCGGCGCCGTCTTCCAGGACTTCCGGCTCCTGCCGACCAAGACGGTCTTCCAGAACGTCGCGTTCACGCTGCAGGTGATCGGGTCGTCCCGCGGATTCATCCAGCAGGCCGTCCCCGAGGCGCTCGCGCTCGTCGGTCTCGACGGCAAGGAGAAGCGACTGCCGCACGAGCTGTCCGGTGGCGAGCAGCAGCGCGTCGCGATCGCCCGCGCACTGGTCAACCGTCCGCAGATCCTCCTGGCCGACGAGCCCACCGGAAACCTGGACCCGGCCACATCCGTCGACATCATGCAGCTGCTCGCGCGCATCAATGCCGGCGGCACCACGGTCGTCATGGCGACGCACGAAGCGGGATTCGTCGACCAGATGCAGCGCCGCGTCATCGAGCTGCGCGGCGGCGAGATCGTGCGCGATGAGCGACACGGCGGCTACGGCGACACGTCCGCCATCCCGCGTCTCGCGCCGGAGGTCGAGAAGGGCGCGGCGGCCGTCGCCGCTCTCACGGCCGTCCTCGACGTGCATCGCGAGATCGCCGAGACAGGTCAGATCGCTCCCTTGACGCTGGATGCGGCCGTCGCCGCCACCGAGCAGGCGGCCCGTACCGAGCCGGCGCATGCTACGGCGGTGGCCGAGGCGAAGGCCGCGGAAGCACTGGCGGCACGTCTGGCCGAGGAGGAGCGCGCGAAGCGCGCCGGCGCCGACCTGCCCGCAGAACTGGGACTCGCCGACCGTCTGGGCCTCGGCGCGTCCGACGACGAGGTAGGACCCACACGATGAGATTCGGACTGATCATGGGGGAGGCCCTCAGCGGCCTCCGCCGGAACGCATCGATGGTGATCTCCGTCGTGCTGGTGACCTTCGTGTCGCTCACCTTCGTGGGTGCGGCCGTTCTCATGCAGATGCAGATCGGCAAGATGAAGGACTTCTGGGTGGATCGCGCCCAGGTCGCGGTCTACATGTGTGCCAGCGTGTCGACCGCCAGCACCTGCTCCGACGGCGTCGCGACACAAGACCAGATCGATCAGATCAAGGCCGAGCTGGAGGGCCCTGCTCTGTCGCCGCTGATCAAGGACTACACGTTCGAGACCAACGAGCACGTCTACGAGAAAGCCATCCAGCAGCTGGGGTCGGAGTACGAGAACATCGTCACCCCCGACCAGTTCAACGCGACGTTCTCGATCAACCTCGTCGACCAGTCGCAATCGGATGTGATCGCGGAGGCGTTCGGCGGAAGCAAGGGCGTCGAAGAGGTCAAGGACCAGATGCAGTACCTCGAGCCGCTGTTCTCCGCCCTCACGATCGCGACGTACATCGCGGTCGGGATCGCCGGTCTCATGCTCGTCGCCGCCGTGCTGCTGATCGCGACCACCATCCGGCTGTCCGCGTTCGCCCGGCGGAAGGAACTCGGAATCATGCGTCTCGTGGGCGCTTCGAACCGGTTCATCCAGACACCCTTCATCCTGGAGGGCGTGTTCGCCGCGCTGATCGGTTCGGCGCTGGCGAGCGTCGGGGTGTGGGCGACCGTCGAGTTCGGCATCAACGGGTATCTACGCGAGCGCATCGGCTTCGTCACGACGTGGGTGGGCTACTCCGACCTCGCGCTCGTGATCCCGGTCATCGTCGTCATCGGTGTCCTGCTCGCCGCGCTGTCAGCCGGGTTCGCGATCCGTCGGTGGCTGCGCGCCTGATACGAGCGGCGCTGGGCTTGCTAGACTGACGGGCTGCCGCCCGCCGCGCGGTCGCACGAAGGAGAGAGCATGCCCAGGGAACGCGGAGAGAAGGTCGTCGCGACCAACCGCCGGGCGCGTCACGACTACACCGTCGAGAAGACGTACGAGGCCGGCCTCGTACTGACCGGCACGGAAGTGAAGTCGCTGCGCCAGGGGCGCGCCAACCTGACCGACGGTTACGCCTACATCCAGGGCGGCGAGGCCTTCCTCGATGCCGTCCACATCCCCGAGTACTCGCAGGGGCATTGGACCAATCACGCGGCCAAGCGCACGCGCAAACTCCTGCTGCACAAGGAGGAGATCGTGAAGCTGTCGCATGCCGTCTCCGCCGGCGGCTACACGCTCGTGCCCCTGCGTCTGTACTTCTCCGACGGCCGCGCGAAGATCGAGCTCGGCGTCGCGAAGGGCAAGCGGGAGTACGACAAGCGTCAGACCCTGCGAGAGCGACAGGACACCCGCGAGGCTGAGCGCGCGATGCGCCTGCGCAACCGCGTCGGTGAGTGACCGCACGGTGGGTCCGCACCGCACGCAGTTAGGCGGCGTCGCCCGATGACCCGTCCGAACCTCCTCTTCCAGATCACGACGCTGCCTCCGTGGCGTCGCAGCGCCGTGGTCGCGGCGCTTCTGCTGCTGGGTTCGTTCTCGCATCGGCGTTCGCGCTCGGCCAGGCGGGGGAGCAGCCCAGTGCCTGGTCGTGGCTGGCCGCCGGAGCGGGTGCCGCCGCAGCGCTGAGCGCCGCACCGCTGAGCGCCGCACCGCGCTACGCGCCCCTGGTCATCCTCGTCGCCTCGCTGCTGACGGCGACCGCATCCGCTCTCGCGGGCCGTCCGCCCCTCGTGGTCATGGCGAGTTTGGTGGGAACCGCCGCCGAGATCGCCGTCATGGTGGCAGGGCTCACGCCGAAGGGTGCGCCGCCGCGGTTATCGACCACGCGGGATGTTGGCCGGTTCATCCTGACGACGATCGCGGCCGCCGGCGCGCTGGCACTGATCGTCGCGGGCGCGGCGGCAGCGGCCGGCGGCGACTTCATCGCACGGTTCGTCGGCACCGGTGCCTCCCACCTCTCCGCGCTCCTGCTCATCGTGCCCCTCGTTCTCATCGACCGTTCGAGCCAGCGTGTCGGGCCTTGGTGGCGCGCCGTCACGCTCACCGCGGCCATCGCCTTTCTCGTCGCCGTCGCGTTCGGCCCTTTCGCCGCGGCACCCCTGTCGTTTCTGCCGGTGCCGCTGCTGGCGTGGGCCGCGTTATCGCAGACCATGTTCGTGGCGATCGGACAGGTGCTGGTGGCGGTGTCGCTGGCGACCGGCCTGACGCTCGCCGGATTCGGCCCCTTCGCCAATACGGAGGGTCTGCTGTCCACCAGTACTCTGCTGCAGGTCTACGCGGTCGCCATCGCCATCACGTGCCTGGTGATCGCGACGCAGCGCGCGGAACGGAGAGAACTCGAAGACCGTCAGGATGCTCTGCTCCGGCTGCTGCGCGATGCGTTCGCCCGTTCCCGCACGGGCTTCCTCGTCCCGCAGATGCGGGAGTCGCGCACGCTCCGCGTCCTGGAGGCGAACGATGTGGCGGCGGAGCTGTTCAACGAGCAGCTCGTGCATGCGGACGGCGCGTGGCGGGTGCTCGACGACACCCCGCTTCGGCGCATCCTGGCCGAGGCCGGCGGCCAGGAACGCGCACACGAGAGCGAGGAGCTTGGCGAGGATGCCGTGCCGGCACGCTTCTGGGTCGACCCGATCGTGCGACCCGAGCTCGGCCGCATCCTGCTCGTCACGATCGAGGACCTTCGCCCGGTGGGCGCTGTCGAGCTGGCGATGGCGAGTCAGCTGGACCGTGAGCGGCATGTCAGCGAGGCGCTGCGCGAGCTCAACCACAAGCAGGACGCGTTCGTCGCCAGCGTCTCCCACGAGCTGCGCACACCCATCACAGCGATCGTGGGGTATGCGGAAGAGCTCGAGGACAGCGTCACGGACCCGGATCAGAAGGCATACGTCGAGGTCATCAGCCGCAACGCCGATCGGCTGGCGACACTGGTGTCCAACTCTTTGCGGGCCGCGACCATCACGCAGCCCTCGGTCGGGGTGCACGGCACGCGCATCGTGGATCTGGCGCGGATCGTCACGAGCTCCCTCGAAGATCTGCGCTACCGCATCGATGAACGCTGCCTTCGCGTCGACAGCGACGTCCAGGGGCCGCTGCCGGTGCGAGCCAACGAGGCCGAGGTCGGACAGATCGTCACGAACCTGTTGACCAACGCGATCAAGTTCTCGCCCGAGCAGGGGACGATCCGTGTGACGGCGGGGCCCATCGGCCGCGCCGCGCTTCTCGAGATCGAAGACCACGGGCCCGGCATCAGCGAACAGGACAGAGCCCGCGTCTTCGAACGGTTCTATCGCAGCCCGCAAGCCGTGAGCGACGGCGTTCCGGGCTCGGGGATCGGTCTATCGGTGGCTCAGGCGCTGGCGGGCGCGATGGGCGGCGCGATCGTGCTGTCGGAGGGGGAGGGAGGCGGAACCCTCGCCGCCCTGCGACTCCCGCTCTCGGAAGAGCCTCTCAGCGAGCGCTGAACCGGGCCTCCACTCCGACCGAGACGACGACTTCGTCGGGGCGCACCACGACGGCGCCGTCCGCAGCCGCGGACTTCATCATCATCGGTCCCGCCGTCGCCGAGTCGGATGAAAGGAGCCCCGCGTCCGCGACCTCGATCGCGGACACGTGGTGCAGGCCGAGGGATGCGGCGTACGAGCGCGCACGGGCGACCGCATCCTCCACCGCGGCACGCTCGACCCGATCACGCGCTTCACGATCGGTGTCCTCGCGCAGCCGCCAATCGATGCCGTCCAACTGGACGGCAGGATCTGCGGTGGCGGTATCGATCCACGCGGACAGCGTGTCGGCGTCGTCGAACACGGCCCGGAACTCTAATGAGGCGTGGTGGACGGGGTCGAGACGGCTGCCGTCGGGTCCCCACGGGCGATCCGTGAAGACGTGAGCGCGGGAGCTGG
This sequence comes from Microbacteriaceae bacterium PS02066, assembly GCA_029959545.1. Taxonomy (GTDB): domain Bacteria; phylum Actinomycetota; class Actinomycetes; order Actinomycetales; family Microbacteriaceae; genus Microbacterium; species Microbacterium binotii. The sequence goes on from JASCPH010000028.1 coordinate 11,921, forward strand.
TCCAGGACACGAGGCCGCCCGAGCCCGCTTGTGCGTCGAGCTGGTCGCGCAGCCGCTGACCGGATGCGGCGAGCCGGGCCATCGCCTCGCCACGGTCTGCATGCTCGACACGCACGCCGACCCGTGCGACGCCTTCTTCCGCGGGGATGCGGTCCTCATGGGATCCGCGGACCGTGATCGTGACGTCCTCGCTCATGCCGGACAGCCTACGGAGGTTCAGTCGGGAAAGATCTGGCCGACGGGAAGTCGCTTCTCGGCTTGGAAGGTGTCTTCGCTGCGTCCGTACGCCCAGTAGGCGGACAGGGAGAGGTCCTGGCGCGCGACGCCCCGCTCCGCGAAGACGGCTCGCAGCCGCTTCATCGCCTCTCGTTCTCCATGCGCGAAGACGTGCACACGCCCGGCTGGCCACGAAGCGCCTGCCACGGCGTCGACCAGAAGCGAACCGGGGGAGTCGTGATCTTCGTCGACCCAGATCACGTCCACGGTCGCGGGCAGCGGGACGCGGTGGGCCGCCGACCGCGTCTCGACGATGGCCGTCGCGTGCGCCCCTTCCGGCAGGACTTCCACCGCGGCGGCGATCGCGGGCAGAGCCGACTCGTCGCCGACGAGGAACACGTGGTCGGCCGCGGGGTCGGGGCGGAATCCGCCGCCGGGTCCCGCGAAGGTGAGGAGGTCGCCGGGTCGTGCCGCGGCCGCCCATCGCCCCGCGACGCCTGTGTCGCCGTGGGTGACCACATCGATGTCGAGTGTGCGCGCCACGTGGTCCACGCTGCGCACCGTGTAGGTGCGGACGCTCGGCAACTGTTCGAAGGGGATGCGCTCACGCAACTCCGCCATGTCGAACGGCGGCACCAGGTCGCTGCCTGTCGGCGGGATGTGGAGCTTCACATACTTGTCGGTCTCGTCGCGGTCGATGAACGCGTCGAATCCACCTCCGCCGAGGGTCACACGCACCATCCCCGGAGTCAGCAGCACGGTGCGGATGACCTCGAGCGTCACCTGCGGACGGGGAGGGCGGCGGGGAGCGGTCATCCTTCGATGCTATCCACGGCAGTGCGGCCGAGGGCCCGAGGGAATGGCGGCAGCACCGCATCCGTTGTAGTCTGTGATGCTCGCGGGTTCCGCCCGTGAGGTGACAACTCCACAGAGCGACAATGGTTCCTTCCACCGAAGGATTCACGGGGATGATCGGTTTCGACATCGCCTGCGAATCGCCGGGAAGCGGGCCGAGGATGCAGGGTTATCTCGTAAACGCTCCCTGTAAACCAATAAGTGCCGAATCCAAGCGCACTGACTTCGCCCTCGCTGCCTAAGCGAGCCCGATAGTCCGTCAGACCGTGTGTGATCCCGCCACGGACCCTGGCGTCATCTAGGGATCTTGCTACGTACCGGCGTCTGGACGGTGCGTGGGACTCTTCCCAGACTGGGCTCGTCGACTTATGTGTCTGTGCTAAAAGTCGGAGCCGAGCAGAACGTCTCCACAGACTGCGCCCGGAGAAGCCGCCGTATCACAGCGATGGACGGGGGTTCGATTCCCCCCATCTCCACCAACCGTTGTCGCTCATGCGAGCGCGAGAGGCCGTCCTTCGGGGCGGCCTCTCTTCGTTTTCCTCGTCCATCGCAGTGCCGATGCGGGGCGACGCCTTGACCTCAAGCGCTTGAGGTGTGGTCCCACGCCTTCATGAGCACAATGACGATGCAAGAAGCGTCGCGTCGTACCGGACTGAGCGGACCCACTTTCCGGTACTACGAGGAGGTCGGGTTGATCGGTCCGATCGCGCACGACGACAGCAGCGGCCACCGCCGCTACACAGAGCACGACGTCGATGTGGGGCGTGCGTTCCTCACGCCCCTCCTTGGGCCCCGGCCCCTGGGAGAGAGACGACAGCCTCAGCCGCGCGCGAGCGCGCGCATTGTCCCGGCGGTCACATCACCAAGCTCGCGCCACAATCCGTAGGCTTCGTCATACCGGTCGGCCCATACCGGATCGGGGTCGATTGTGTCGCCGTCGAGCACGAGCGTCAGCGGCTCGTCCCATTCCGCGAACGTACCAACACCGATCCCGGCTACGAACGCGGCGCCGAGCGAGGCCCCCGGGTGATTGCGGATCGTGCGCAGCGGCACTCCGAGCACGCTCGCGTGGATCAGCTTCCACAGGCGCGACGTCGCGCCGCCGTTGGTGACAGTCGCGTGATCGAGCACGATGCCGCGCGAGCGCAGAACGTCGGCATTGTGCCGGAATCCGAACGCGATTCCTTCCAGCGCCGATCGGTAGACGTCGGCAGCGCTGTGACCAAGGTGCAGCCCGGCGACGACGCCGCGCAGGTCCGGGTCATTGCGGGGAGTCTTCTCCCCCAGGAAGTACGGCAGGCAGAGGATATCGGCCGGGGGGCGGACGGCTGCCTCGTCGTCCATCGCGGCGAGGTCACCGATTCGCAACAATTGCTGCACCCACCGGACGAGACTCCCACTCGTCGCCATGCACCCGTTAGGCAGCCACAGCCCTTCGACGGGATGCTCGTCGAGGAAGAACCGCGCATCCGTGACCGCCTCCCGGCTCACCGCCAGGATGTCGCCCGCTCCACCAAGCTTGACCAGCCAATCGCCCGGCTCGCGTAGCCCCGCTGTGTAGGCAGACAGCACGTGATCGGCTCCTCCGACGACGAGCGGGATGTCGGCCGGCAACCCGACACGCTGGGCAAGATCTCCGCGCAACTGACCGACCACTTCCCCTGACCGGCGCACTGGCGCCAGGCGGTCGCTGAGGCCCGGGACGACCTCAACGGCCGGTGCGAACACGTCGCCAGAGAGTGTGAATAGACCCGATTCGAGTGCCCAGTTGGCCTCGACGTGGGGCTCAGCGCCGAGCGCCATCAGGATCCAGTCGTATGACCCTACGACGAGTCGCGCCTGCGCCCAAGCATCCGGCTCACGCCTTTCCAGCCACATCGCTTTCGGGGCGACGGATTGCTGAGACGGCAGCGAACCTGTCATCGCATGAGCATCCGTGCTCGCCAGCGCCTCGGCGAGCGCCTCGACTTCCGCAGTCGCGCGCGCGTCGTTCTGGAGGATCGCGGCGCGCACGGGCGATCCCGCGGCATCGATAGCGACGATCGCCGGCACCATCCCGGTGGCCGCGATCGCCGCGATCGGACGGCCTACGAGCGACGGTGAAAGTTCTCGCAGCCCCGCCTCGACGTTCGCGAGCCACTGTGCGGGGTCGGCCTCAGCCCATCCTGCGTAAGGGGACTCGAGCCGGTTCGCCCGGGTCACCTGTGCGATCTGGCCCACAGCAGGATCGACGACCAGGATCTTCACGCCGGTTGTGCCGACGTCGATTCCGACGAGTAGTCCGTTCGTCATGCTGCGCTCGCACCGTCAGCGTCGGGCGGCGTCGACGAATCGCCGAGCCCGATCGGGGTCCACGCGGTTCCAGGTGTGCCCGTCGACTTTCAGCGACGATCCGACGATACAGCCGTCGGCGATCGTGAGCATCTCGGCAATCGTATCGGCCCGTGCTCCGGTATTGAGAATGACGGGCACCGCGGGGTCGACGGCATCGACGGCCTCGCGGACTTCGCGCAGCACAGCTGTGTCGGGGCCCGCTCCGGCCATCGGTCCAGAGACGAGGATGCCGTCGGCAAGCGATGAGACGACCGTCGACTTCGCGATCTGTGCGAACGACCGTGTTCCGATCGGAGAGGCGAACTCAGGCGAGATGTTCATCAGAATCGCAATGCCCCCCGCATCCAGCCGGCGCCGCTCGCGCAGGGTCGCCGCGGCATCCGTGTTCCATAGGCCCATGTCGGACTCCCAGACACCGCTGACCACTTCGCGGAGGAACGAGGCGCCCGTTGCGACCGCCGTGGCCAAGGCGATGCGCGGATCCCACAGGAAGTCGACGCCGAACGGGATCGCTTCGGGGCGACACTCGGTCACGACGCGCGCCATGACGGCGGATGCCTCGGGGCCGGCGTGCAGCTCGTACGGGCGGTCGTTCTCGTTGCAGAACATCACGGCGTCGAAGCCCGCGTCGACCAGCACGTCGACGTCGCGCCGCACATGCTCGACGAGCGCTTCGACACCGCCGACAGCGTCGTAGAGGGGCGTTCCCGGAAGCGCCGGGACGTGAGCCATCGCGACGAGCGGGCGGGCCGTGCTCGGAAAGAGGGCGCGGAAGAGAGAGGTCATGATGCTCCAGGAGTGTCGATAGGGAAAGAGGGGGACCGCGCAGCGCGGCGGGGCGAGGCTCAGAGTGCGGCCGATGCCGAGGAGACGAGGACGACTTCGGCTCCCGCAGCCTGCACGTCCAGAACCGTGGCGTGATCGGCGGGCGCGTCGGTCACGAGCAAGTCGACCGCTGCAAGGGGTGCGATGTTGACGAGGTGCACGCGGCCGAGTTTGGCCTGGTCAGCGCCGACGATCAGGCGGCGGGCGGCGGATACGGCGGCCCGTTTGACCGCCGCTTCCTGCGGGTGGTACTCGGTGAGTCCACGTTCCGCGTCGACGCCTGCAACACCCGCGACGTAGACATCGCAGTTGTACCCGGCGATCAGCCGTTCGGCGTCGGGCCCGATGAGACTGAGCTCGCCCGGTCGCACGATGCCCCCGGCGAGGATCACGGTCGTGTCGGGTTCATCGGCAAGGGTCGTCGCAACGGTCAACGACGGCGTGATGACCGTGAGCCCGAGTCCGCGCCCACAGATCGCGCCGGCGACCGATGCGACGGTCGAGCCGCTGTCGAGGATGACGGTCTCCCCCGGCGAGAGCTGTTCGGCGATGGCGACGGCGATATGCATCTTCGAACCGGCAGCGTGCCCTGCGCGTGACCCGTAAGACGGTTCGAAGGCCGTGCCCGGCAAGGCGATCGCGCCGCCGGAGACTCGCCGGACGATACCCGCGTTCTGCAACACTTCGATGTCACGGCGGATTGTCATCTCGCTGACACCGAATTCACGCGCGAGCTCGGCGAACTGCACCTCGCCATGCCCTGTCACGCGCTCCTCGATGATGGCGCGACGCTCAACCACGTCCATGCTGTTCCTCCGTCGTCCTCGACATCCGCGATATCAGGATGTCGTAATCACGCTGCTGCTGCGCGATCGCCGCGTCGACGTCGAGCGTCAGGACGCGCCGGTCGCGCATGACCCAGGCTCCTCCCACGAGAGACGAAGCGACGGATGCCCCACTCGTGCCGTAAACGAGCGCTGCCTCGAGCGACTGCGCACCGGTCGGGCCACGGCCCACGTCGCGGATCGGAATCGCGATGAGGTCGGCGACGGCGCCAGCACGGAGCGTCCCGTCGCCCTCCGTACCTCCGAGGGCACGATGACCGTTGACGGTCGCGATGCCGAGAATCTCGGCCGGGGTGAGCTCGTTCGGCACGTGAGACGTGAACGCGGCGAGCTTGCCGAGCGTGCGCATCTCCTCGAAGAGGTCGACGCCCGTGTTGTTGCACACGTTGTCGGAACCGAGCGAGACGTTGACACCCGCGTCGAGCGCGGCACGGACGGGTGCGGCGGGCACGCCGGACTGCATCGCGACGGACGGGATGACCGCGATCGACGCGCGCGTGCCTGCCAACAGCGGCAGCTCGTCGACGGGCACCGTGTTGCAGTGCGCGAGGATCGTCGGCACCTCGAGCATGCCCATCGCGACGAGCTGCTCGAGGCCGCTCGTGCCGGTGTGCTCGCGGCACCAGTCGTCTTCTTCTGACGACGTGGAGAAATGCACGTGCAGGCCGGCGCCGAGGCGCGTGGCGGCCTCCAGCTCGGCCGCCATGGCCTCGGGCGTGTTGTCGACGAAGTAGGCGTGCGGGCCGAGCCATCCCTGCACGATGTCGGACGCGCCCTGCATCGACTCGGCGAACGCCGTCGCCGCGGCGAGCTCGCGTGCCCGCGCGGCGTCGTCCCCGAGCTCGACGATGCCCCAAGCAAGTGCCGCGCGCAGCCCCGATTCAATGACGACGGGCGCGATGCGGTCGGCGTAGAAGTACTGATCGGCGAAGGCCGTGATGCCGTGCCGGATGAAGTCGGCGCAGCTGACCGCGACGGATGCCGGGACGAGCTCGGGCGTCAGGTGCGCCTCGCGTGTGCGCAGCACCGCGAGGAAGCCCTCCATCGTCAGCAGCGAGTGCCCCTCGGCGACGCCGCGCATGAGCGACATCGGGGTGTGCGCGTGGGTGTTGACAAGGCCCGGCATGACAAGGCTCGGCCCCAGGTCGACGACATCGGGACCGACCGGGCGGGGCCCGGTCAGCGCCGAGACGGCGACAATGCGACCCGCGTCGAGCTCGATCACGCCGGGCTCGAACACGTCGCCCGTTCCGGTCCACACGATGTCGGCGACGATCAGTCGGGGGCTCTCGGGGGTGGTCATGCGGCATCCTTTCCGCCGGCCATGATGCGACCGATCCGTTCGCGGTCCACATCCGCCCGTTCGAACGGGCCGATCAGCTCACCCCGGTACATCACCGCGATGCGATGCGAGAGGGCGAGAACCTCGTCGAGTTCCGTTGACACCAGCAGCACACCGGAGCCCTCCGCACACGCCGCAAGCAGCGAGCGGTGGACGAACTCGATCGAGCCGACGTCGAGGCCGCGCGTCGGCTGGTTCGCGAGAACGACAGCGGGTTCGCCGGCAAGCTCGCGACCGATGACAATCTTCTGCAGGTTGCCGCCGGAGAGCGAGCCGACGGCCCGCGCGGGGGCAGCACCGCGCACTTCGTAGTCGGCGATGACCTGCTGCGCGAACGCCCGGCGGGCCTTGCGCGCGATGACGCCGAGCCTGCTGAACCGGCGCGAGCGAAATGCCGTCGCCACGGCATTCTCTTCGAGGGTCGCGGTGAGGTTGAGGCCTACGGTCATGCGGTCGGCGGCGATGTGGGCGAGCCCCGCCTCGCGAATGCGGGCAGGTTTGCGCCCAGCGACGGGCACGCCGCGGACCTCGACGGTACCGGCATCCAGGGGCAGGAGCCCCGCGATCGCCTCGATGAGTTCATCCTGGCCGTTGCCGCTGACGCCCGCGATGCCGAGGATCTCGCCACCGCGGATCTCGAACTGCACGCCTTCGGCGCCCTCGGGGGTCGCCGCGTGGCGCAGCCCGCTCACGCCGAGCACGGTGTCGCGCAGCGGTAGGACGGGTGGCTCGGTCTGCTGGGCGACGTCGCGCCCCACCATGAGGCGGGCAAGTTCGGCGTCGTCGACCTCGCCGCGCCGGAGCGTCGCGACGACGCGACCGCGTCGCATGACGACGATACGGTCGGCGACCGCCTGCACCTCCGGGAGCTTGTGCGAGATGAACAGCACCGATCGACCGCCGGCGGCAAGCCGACGGATGAGGGCTGTCAACTCCTCCGCCTCGCCGGGCGTGAGAACGGCGGTCGGCTCGTCGAAGATCAGGGTCTGTGCATCGGCGGCGAGCGCCTTGAGGATCTCGACTCGCTGCTGCGCACCGATCGACAGGGTGTCCACGCGCCGCGCAGGGTCGATCCGCAGGCCGCTCTCGTCCGCGAGCCGTGCGACGCGGGCGCGGGCGTGCTTGTCGTCATAAAGCCCGAGCCGCGCGGGTTCGCGGCCGAGGAGCACGTTCTGGGCGACAGTGAAGCTCGGCACGAGCTCGAAATGCTGATGCACCATGCCGAGGCCCGCCGCGATGGCATCCTGCGGATCGCTGATCGTCCGCGACTCACCCTCGATGAGGATCTCTCCGGCATCCGGATTATGCACTCCGAACAGCAGGTTCATGAGTGTGCTCTTGCCCGTGCCGTTCTCGCCGATGATGGCGACGACCTCACCGGGCCAGACCTCGAACGACACGTCGGCGACAGCGAGCACGCCGGAGGAGGCGAAGTACTTGCGGAGCCCCCGCGTCTCCAGCCGCGGAACGCGCGTCGAGGTCTGGTCCATGGTGATGTCCTTGTGGTGCTGAGGTCAGCTGCCGAGGCCGAGGGCCACGCAGTCGGCACTGGTCGGGTCGTTCAACGCGTCGCAGACCGTGAGGTCGCCCGCGAGGATCTGCTCCTTGAGTCCGCCGACCTGGGTCTGGATCTCGGGCAGCTGCGCGACCATGTCGGCGGGACCGTTGTCGGCGAAGACGGTCGAGCCGTCATCCCACGAGAGCCCGCTGACGCCGTCGGACATGCCGGCCGCGACGAAGCCCGACTGGAAGTTCCCGTCCATGGCCGCCTTGATGAGGTTGAACGTCGTCATGTCGACGCGCTTCATGACCGACGTGATGACGGTGCCGGGGGCATCGCCGTCCTGGTTCGAGTCGACGCCGATCGCGTACGCTCCTTGGTCGGTCGCGGCGGTGAAAACACCCTGACCGGACAGACCCGCCACGGCGTAGACGATGTCGTTGCCGGCCTGATAGAGCGCGAGAGCGGCCTCCTGCCCGACGGACGGGTCGGAGTACTCGTTGTTGAGGTAGCTCGGCGTGACGACGCAGTCAGGGCACGCGGCCAGGACGCCCTGCTTGTATCCGTAGAAGAACTGGTTGATGCCGGGGTTGTCGCCGCCGAGCACGGCGCCGACCTTCTTGGTCGTCGTGAGCGAGCCCGCGACGTAGCCGCCGAGGAAGCTCGAGTCGTTGACGTTGATCGAGTAGGCCTGCACGTTGTCCGGCAGCTCGTCGACGTAGATGTCGCTCGGCACCCCGAACAACTGGTCGGGGTTCTCGTTCGCGACAGCAAGCAGCGAGTCGGGGTCGAGGCCCGGCGCGAGGATGATGTCGGGGTGCGTCGCGACCGTCGAGCGCAGAACGGCCTCCTGCTGCGAGACCGATTCAGCCTCGACGACGCGGCCCGTGACGCCGAGCTCCTGCTCGGCGAGCTTGGCGCCCGCGATCGACGAGTCGATGTAGCCGCCGTCGCCGGCTGCGCCGGGAGTCACGAGGGCGTAGGTGAAGGTCGCGTCATCGGTGCTCGTCGCGGCCGTGGACTCGCCGGCGCAGCCGGCGAGGGCCAGCACACCAGTGAGAGCGAGGGCAGCTGCGGCCGCCATTCGGGTTCGGGTCATCGGTTCTCTCCTTGAGCGGATGTGGAAGTTGGAGCAGGGTGGGGCGTCTTTCGGCGGAGGGACAGGCGCGAACTGCGTACCCACAGGCGCGTCACCTGCCCGCGGGACTTGGCGCGCAGTCCAACCAGGACCAGTGCGACAAACGCCGCGCCCTGGGGAATGAACTGCGTGAGGTTGGCGGGTACGTCGAATTGCTGCAGGCGGATGCTGGCAGCGCTGGCCAATCCGAAGATGCCTGCCGCAGGAATCAGGAAGGCCGGCTTGTTGAGGGCGAGCAGGGCCGCCGTGATGCCGATCCAGCCGCGCTCGGCGCTCATGTTGCGGGTGAACAGACCGAGGTCACCGATCGACAGGTAGGCGCCGCCGAGCCCGGCGATCGCGCCGGCCGCGATGAGAGTGAGCACCTGCGTGCGTCCGACCTTGAGCCCCGCGCTCGCGGCGGCGCCGGGTGCCTCGCCGACGGCGAGCAGGTGCCGCCCGGGCCGCGTACGGAACCAGATCGCGATGAGCGCCACGAGGATGTACGCGAGGTAGACCAACCAGTTGAGCCGCGAGAACAGGTTGCCGACGAACGGCAGGTCGCTGAGCAGCGGGATCACGATCGCAGGCACCGTGTCGACGTCAGGCTTGTAGGTGCCGACGCCGCCGAGGAACGACCGCATGAAGAACACCGTGGACTGCAGCACCAGGATGTTCAGACCGATTGCGAGCACGACCAGGTCGACGCCGAACAGGTGCGCCATCGCCATGATCGCGCCGATGACAGCTCCCGCCGCGGCGGCCGCGAGGACGCCGACGACGGTGTTGCCTGTCGTGGCGGCCACGAGGATGCCCACGAACGCGCCCATGAGCACCTTCGACTCGATCGCGAGGTTCAGCACCCCCGCGCGCGCCGAGAGCATCGAGGCAATCGCGGCGAACAGGATCGGGGTCGTCAGTCGGATACCGGAGTTGAGGAAGTCGGCGAAGAAGATCATGAGGCGTGGGCTCCGATTCGGCGGGGCCGCTCCGCGGCATCCATCACACGATTCGCTCGACGTCGCTCACGTGCCCTCTCGATGCGGGTGAGCAGCGGCGCCTGCACCGCGACGAGCACGATCATCAGGGCGAGCACCGTCGAGCCGATCTCGCGTGGGACTCCGAGCATGATCTGCAGGCCGTTGACGGCCCCGACCGTGACCCCCGCGTAGAGGATGCCGACGATGCCGGCGCCGATCGCCGTCGTGCCACCGAGGATCGCGGCGGTCAGACCCGTGAGGCCCGTGCCGTCGCTGAACCCCTCGACGACGCGGTAGTTCGCCCCGAGCACCTGGATGCCGCCGCCGATGCCGGCGAGCGCGCCGCCGAGGAGACCCGCGCGCAACACGCTCGACGACGCCGACATGCCCGCGTATCTCGCGAACAGGGTCGCCTCGCCGCTCATCCGCTGCTCGTAGCCGCGCGTCGTGCGGCTCATGTAGAACCACACCGCGACGCACGCGATGATCGCGAGCACGAAGCCGACGCCGACCTTCGTGGAGGTGTCGAACAAGGCCAGGCGCGCGGTCGGCAGGATCGACGGGGTGTAGCCGACCGTCGACGCCTCGGCGCGAAGCGGATAGTTCACGAGGAAGTCGAGCAGGAGCCCCGCCATCGCGTTGAGAACGATCGTGATGATGAGCTCGTTGACGCCGAGGTAGACCTTGAGAATGGCGGGGATCACGCCCCACAAGGCGCCGACGATCGCCGCGGCGGCGAGGCACAGGACGGGGTGGATGCCGGCGGGCGCAGGGATCGCGAAACCGACGACGGCGGCAGCGAGGCCGCCGAGCGCGTACTGGCCTTCCTGTCCGATGCTGAACAGGCCGCTACGCAGGCTCACGACGGCGCCCAGCGCGCAGAAGATGATCGGACCGGCGAGGCTCAGAGTGCCACCGAGGTTGCAGTATCCCGGATCGCAGCTGAACCCGGCCTGGATGACGGTGCCGGCGGCCTCCCACGGCGAGACGCCGAGAGACGAGATCAACAGTCCACCGATCGCCAACGCGAACACCACCGCGATCGCCGGCAGCGCCAGGCGCCACGCGTTGCGCTGCACGCTCTCTCGCATCTGCCGGTCCTCGTTCTGCGTCGAACTCTTCGACGGTGGTTCGAGAATGACGGGCGCTTGTTACGAAATCACAGTGCCGATGTTTCTCTTGTGTTACTAATTCACATCGGGTGTAGATCAGAGCGCCGCCGCGCCTCCTGGCCCAGGTTTCCCCAGCGCGCGAGCCCCGCGGTCACCGACCGTAGCCACGAACGCGGGGGCCGGTTCGAGGCAGCTGCCTTGCACTATTTTCCGCTCGTCGCAGGCTCCATACTCCGGTCGCTGACGGCGCTCAGCGAATCTATGACGGAAGACATGCGCGCCTACCAGAACATCCGTGCGCGCGGCGCCGTCGCTGCGATGAGCACCGTGCTGGTGACCGGCGGCTCCGGCTATCTGGGCACCCGGCTGATATCCGACCTGCTGGCCTCGGGTGTCAGTGTGCGCACGACGGTGCGCTCACTTGATGCAGAGACCGACCTGCGAGCGGCCGTACGCCGCGGCGGCGCCGACGACGCCGGGCTCGAACTGACTGTGGCATCTGACCGACGATGCGGGCTGGTCGGACGCCGTCTCGGGCGTCGACGGCGTCTCTCACCTCGCGTCGCCCATGATCCAGACGGATGATGTCGACGAGGTCGTGCGACCCGCGCGGGATGGGGCGCTTCGCGTACTCCGGGCCGCGCGCGACGAAGGTGTGCATCGGGTCGTGCTGACGTCGTCGTTCGCTGCCGTCGGCTACTCGCCCAAGCCTGTCCGTGACTTCACCGAGCAAGACTGGACGGATCCCCGCACCCCCGGGCTGCCCGCGTACCCACTCTCGAAAGTGGTCGCGGAGCGCGCGGCCTGGGATTTCATCGAACGAGAGGGCGGCGAGACCGAGCTCGTGGTGCTCAATCCGACCTGGATCGCCGGTCCGACACTGACGGCGAAGGCGCGGTCCTCCCTGCAGGTGTTCACCGCCATGCTCGGCGGACACATGGCATTCGCGCCTCGCCAGCGCTTCGGCATCGCCGACGTCCGCGACGTTGCCGATGCGCATCGCGCGGCCATGGCCGAACCGAGCGCCGCGGGCAAGCGTTACCTGGTGCTTGCCGACGGGCCGACGACGACATTCCTCGAGGTCGCCGATACTCTTCGCGACAGCCTCGGACGCGCCGCCGCGCTCGTTCCGACGCGCGAAGCAGCCGGAGACGAGCTGCCGCCGCTGGTGATTCACAACGACCGCGCCAAAGCAGAACTCGGCCTGCGTCCACGACCGGTCCGAGACACGATCGTGGAGACCGCTCGAAGCCTCCAGGAGCTCGGAATGCTCGGCTGACGGGTGTCTTAGGGTGGAGGAGACCGCGCCGCTGGGGTGATGGCGGTTTGACTGGAGAGATTCATGCCGTCAGCGACGAAGAACGTCGGAATCATGCTGCCTCGCGACCTGCCCGTCTCGGAGGTCCTGGACTTCGCTCGGAGCGCCGAGGAGGCAGGCTTCGACGAGATCTGGGTCGTCGAGGACCTCGGCTACCGCGGCGGGATCGCGCAGGCGGCATCGGTGCTCGCAGTGACCTCCCACGTGACGGTCGGCGTGGGGATCCTGCCCGCCGCCGTGCGCAACGTCGCCTTCGCGGCCATGGAGATCGCCACCCTGGCCCAGCTGTACCCGGGGCGCGTCGTCGTCGGCATCGGTCACGGGATGCCGGGCTGGCTGACGTCGGTCGGATCATGGCCGCAGAAGCCGCTGACGTTCCTGCGCGAGTACGTGCTGGCACTCCGTGCTCTGCTGTCAGGGGCGCCGGGGCCGGACCGTGGCGTGTACGTGAACGTCGAGGGCGTGCAGCTGAACGAGGTTCCCGATGTCGTTCCGCCCATCGTGCTCGGGGTCCGCGGGCCGAAGTCTCTCGCGGCGGTCGGTGAGATCGCGGATGGGGTGGTGCTCGCGGAACCGGCCGCACCGGAGTACATCGCTCATGCTCTGGAACAGATCGGCGACGTCGAAACCCGCGTCATCACCTACGACCTGGCGGTCGTGGCGGATTCGACGGATGCGGCACAGGCGATCGTCCGGCCGGCTCTGGCGGTCTTGGCCGAGAGCGACTGGCGACCCCACCTTCTCCCTCTGCCGTACGCGGACGAACTCTTGCAGCGCGCCGCGGAGCTGCCTGTCGACACCTTCACCCAGACGTTGCTGTCGGAATGGGTGAGGGAGCTCACGCTGTCGGGCACGGTCGACGAGGTGCGCGTCGGCATCCAGCGGCGGCACGACGCCGGCGCGACCACGGTCGTCTTCATCCCGGTGGGGGAAAACCCCAGCGCGACGATGCATGCTCTCGCTGACGCTCTTCCGGATCGTCTCTGACGGGGCGGTGCTCGCGGTCGGCGGGGGTCAGACCCGCCGGTACTGCGCCGTCACAGGGCAGTCGAAAGGATCACTGCCCGCGAGGCCGACACGGTTGAGGTACTCGATGACGATCGCGTACGAACGCACGAGCGAGGTCTCCGTGTACGGCACGTCGTTCGCGCTGCAGAAGTCCCGTACGATCTCGCGCGTCTTCGCCAGGTACGGGCGCGCCATGCTCGGGAAGAGATGGTGCTCGACCTGGTAGTTGAGCCCGCCCATGAGCGCGGTCGCCCACCATCCGCCGCGGATGTTGCGCGAGGTGCGTACCTGCTTCGAGAAGAAGTCGAGCTTCGCGTCCGGAGCGATCACGGGCATGCCCTTGTGGTTCGGAGCGAAGGAGGCGCCCATGTACACGCCGAAGACGGCGAACATGACGCCGAGGAACGCGAACGCCATACCCAGGGGGAGCATCAGGAACACGGCCGCGAAGATGACGGCGAAGCGCGCGCCGATCAGAGCGAGTTCGGTGCCGCGCCCTGCGATGGGGCCACGTGAGAGCAGGTGCTTCACGCTCAGGAAGTGCAGGTTCAGTCCCTCGAGCGTCAGAAGCGGGAAGAAGAACCATCCCTGCTTGCGCGTGATGAGTCGTCGGAGACCGCGGGCCGAGGCCGCATCCTCGTCGAGGAACGAGATCGTGTCGACTTCGATGTCGGGGTCCTTGCCGACGCGGTTCGGGTTCGCGTGGTGACGGCTGTGTTTGGAGTCCCACCACGAATAGCTGGTGCCGACGAGCCCGATGAGGACACGGGCGAGCCTGTCGTTGGCGGGACCGGTCGCGAGGATCTGACGGTGCGCTGCTTCGTGGCCGAGAAAAGCCACCTGGGTGAAGATCACCCCGAGTGCCGCTGCGATGAGCAGCTGGAACCAGCTGTCGCCGAGAAGGATGAATCCGGTGACGGCACCGCCGAACGCGAGGGCGAGGGCGGCACCGACGAGGGCATAGAACCACGGTGCGCGTCGCAGGAGTCCCGTCTCGCGCACCACCTCCGAGACCTGGCTGTACGCGCGGGTGATCGGGGGGAAGTCTTCTTTTCGAGCGTAGGTCTGGCGGATCGGTCCGAGTGTTGCGTGGGGGGATGCAAGCGTGGCGGAGATGAGAGATGCCCGTCCTGTGTGGCGGCCGTCCTCGGCCGTCGGTGCGAGGCTCCGACGAATGCCGAAGCCTGTTGCCCACGCTAACCGCGCCCACATGCCGCCAGCTGTATGTAGCAGGTGCATCGCCTGCCGATGCGCACAACCGAGGCGGATGTTAGGATGGAGACAACCCCGCAACCGGGGCAGCAGGTGAGTAACAGAAATCGGCTCATGGAAGAGCGATGTTCTTCTCCACCGAAGCAACCGCACCTCAGGTGCCTCTGATCCTTCTCGCGTGTAGCATCCGCGAGTCCTGAAAGTCTTTGTGTTTATCCCCATCCCCACCGGTCCTGAGACCGCGTCGGCGCCCGTGTGGCGTCAGGCCGACCACGGTATCTTCGTGGCGACCATCGCCGGCGAGTACGCCGGCTTCGTGGAGTCGGTCGACGACGTCCATATCGCCCACAGCGCGCTCGGCGAGTGCGTCGGCCTCTTCGCCGAGCAGGAGGATGCTTTCGTCGCCGTGGTAGCGGCACGGACGTTTTCCGCATACGCTCGCGAACACGCGGACAAGTTCCGCGTCCCACATCGTCCGTTCCGTAGACATAGGAACGGCACACCCGGTCGCCCCGGCGGCCAAAACAACAGAAGGAAAGACACGATGGCCACTGGCACCGTGAAATGGTTCAACTCCGAGAAGGGCTACGGCTTCATCGCTCCCGATGACGGCTCCGCCGATCTCTTCGCACACTTCAGCGCGATCGCTGGCAACGGCTTCAAGGAGCTCCGCGAAGACCAGAAGGTCGAGTTCGACGCCGAGCAGGGCCCCAAGGGCATGCAGGCCGCGAACATCCGCGCACTCTGACGACTCGTCGTCTCAGAAGGACCCCCGCAGGACGCACTGCGGGGGTCCTTCCGTTTGCGCTGCGCGCCCGAGATTTCGTGAGAGCATGGGCACTGGGCCCTGCCCGATGACGCACAAGGTGCATGAAGATGCGCGGGAGGAAGGCCATGCCGTTTCGAAGCCTTGAGATGCTCGAGTCTTGGCTCGTCGAGTTCCGCGAACTCGGATATCCGATTGCCGGCACGGTCAAGGTCATTCCGCAGGACAGCGAGTTCGGCAGCGACACCGGCCTCGTCGGTGTTCGTCTGATGAATGCGCAGACGGTCACCTACATCCAACCGGCCGAGGCGGGCTCCACGACGTGGGTCGTCACCTTCGAAGCGCGCGACACGGACCTTCAGCTGGATGCGGCCGGTGCTTTCCGTCTCTCCATGGAACTCGCCATGGTCTCGGCCCTGTGCACCTTCCTTCAAACAAAGTCGAAGGCGTATATGGCGAACCTCGCCGTGTGACTCACGCGCTCTGCGCGACGCTCTCTTCGGTGAGACGGGTCAGCAGGGCTGCGAGTTCGTCGGAGCGCGCACCGAGCTGAGCATCCACCACGCTCTCGAACCGACGGTCGAACGCCGTCAATGCGGACCACGGCTTCTCTGCGAGGTCGACGATCGCCGTGATGTGGTTGCCTCGGCGGTCTTCCGCATCCGAGTCCCGCCGCACGAGCCCTCGCTCGACGAGGCGGTCGACGAGCGACGTCACGCCGGCCGAGGTGATACCCAGATGATCGCGAAGGGCCGTGGGGCGGACGCCGGGGTTGTCGGCGACGAAGAGGAGGGCGCGCGCGTCGACCTCACTGATACGCAGCTCTTTGCGCGCCGCGACGAGCGCGTCGTTCCGGGCGGCCGAGTACGCAGTCAGAGCTCGCGAGAGTCTCGAGGTCAGCGCGGCTTCGCTGGACATCCGCATAGTCCTCCGTGGTTCGGGTAGTGCCGTTCGACAGCATATCCAAGGCCCCTAAAGCCTCCTCTGACTCTTCAGTTCTATCGCTAATATGAGGAATATCTCATCTCGCTAGCTAAAATTGCGAACTACTTGATAGCTTCTTCCCCAGAGACACATGGACGCCGGGGAACGGACGAAAGTCCGGATCGTCGCAGATTTCGGCTTGGGGGAGACATGGCTATTGCATCATCCGCGTGGGCTTCCGAAGCCTCGCGCCGGCGCTCGACATTCGTGCCGCTTCAGCGCGGGGGGTTGCGTTCGGCATCGCAGGTCGCGTTCATCGCGTCGTGCGTGGTCGCCGCGTCCGCATCTGTTGCGCTGGGCGCGCTCGCGCTCGTCTGACATACCGACCGAGGGGAAGGGATACCATGGGAAAGCTGTACTACGGGGCTGACACGGAGGCCGTCGACATCCCCGACCGCCTGTTGAGCCACATCAAGGTCGTGGCCGCCACCAAGCTGCGCCGCAACGAATCGTTCACGCTCTCCTGGGTGCATGCGCCCGGTGAGCCCGTGGGGCGCTCCACGCTCTGGGTGCAGCCCTCGATCCCGATGCGATTCGTTTTCGACTCCGTCGAGCCCGAGCAGCTCGACCCGTCGATGCTCCGGACGCTCGCGGACCAGGCCGCCTCGAGCGCGGGCATGCACGTCGATCTGACGAAGGATGACTTCGGAATCCAGAAGAACACCACCGAGCGCAAGCTCGCTTCGGTCGCCTGATCCGACACCTCGCGAAGCCCCGAACCGCGGTCGCTGCGGCTCGGGGCTTCGCCGTTCGTTCTCGCCTGACCCTCGATGATCACCCCGCCCGATGTCAAGGCCCTCGGTGCCGTGGCGCGCGTCGCACAGCATGGCCCGCAGGTACCCGACTACGACGAGAGGACGCTCATGAACACGACCGCCGACCCGCGCGAAGGTGAAGGAGCCGAGGGATTCCCCGGACAGGAGCAGTCGCAGCCGGGTAAGACCGCCGCGATGGATCCGGAACCGGACCACGGCGAGCAGAGCTACCGCGGAACCGGTCGACTGAGCGGACGTCGCGCGCTCATCACAGGTGGTGACTCCGGCATCGGCCGTGCGGTGGCGATCGCCTTCGCTCGTGAGGGTGCTGACGTCGCGATCGGTCATCTGCCGGAGGAAGCCGACGACGCCGCTGAGACGGTGCGTTGGATCGAGGAGGCCGGACGACGCGGCGTCGCTCTCGCCGCCGACATCCGCGACACCGACGCCGCCACGCGGATGGTGGAGCAGGCGCGTGAGCAGTTGGGCGGTCTCGACCTGCTGGTGCTTAACGCCGGCTACCAGCGCGATCGCGAGAGCATCGACACCATCCCGCTCGACGACGTGAGACGAGTCTTCGACACCAACCTCCTCGGCCTGATCGCCGGTGCGCGTGCCGCGGTGCCCCATCTGCCGGAGGGGTCTTCGATCATCGTCACGAGTTCGGTGCAGGCATTCTCGCCGTCGCCGTCGCTCATCGACTACGCCATGACGAAGGCGGCGCAGGTCGCCTTCGTGAAGGCGCTGGCCCAGGAGCTCGGGCCGCGCGGCATCCGGGTCAACGCCGTCGCGCCTGGACCGGTCTGGACGCCGCTGATCCCCGGCACCGGCTGGGAAGAGGAGCGCATCGAGACCTTCGGCACGGACACACCGTTGGGTCGCGCCGGGCAGCCGGCAGAACTCGCCGGAGCCTATGTGTACCTGGCGTCGGATGCGGCGCGGTACGTCAGCGCGGCCGTCCTTCCTGTCACGGGCGGCAAACACCTCTGATCGTCGACGACCGTGCCGGTCGTTCGTCTGCGGAGCCTTGCATGCGTATCGTGGAGGACGACCGGCATCGGTGTGCGCGGGCGACCGATCATCGACACAGGGCCGCGACCGAGCGGCTACGGGCAGGAGCACGGAAGCAGTATGGGAAGACTCTGTTACGGGCGCGAGGAGTACTTCGTCGTCGAGGACGATCTGATCGCGCATCTGCGCGTCGTGACGATGAACAAGCTTCGTCGCGGAGAGGCCTTCATGCTGACCGTGCCCACCGCCGATGGCACGGGCGGGCGGCGGAGCCTGTGGATGTCTCCCGCGGTGCCGATGTCGTTCACATACTCGCGGAGGGATTCCGTGCAGATCAGGCGGGAGCTGATCGAAGCCCTGATGGATGCGGCCAACAGCCCCGACGGACTCGACGTGCAAGAGCTGATGACGGGACACACCCCCTCGTAGGGATCCGGGCCTGGGTGCCGTGAGAGCATGTCGAGGTCGCAGACTCGAAGGAGCCGCCATGCCCGATCCGCGCCGCCGCCCTCTCGGTACCGGAGCGCTGACGCTGGAGCCCGCCGAGGCTCCGGAGCGTTGGCGGCTCACGGGGACAGAGGAGGGCGCCCCCGAAGCGAACTGGGGCCACTGGGTACGCCTCGCGCATCGGATCCTCGAGGTCGACGCGCTGTCGCGCGAGAGGGAGGGGCGGGGTGACGCCTGGGACGAGGGGTTCGCGGCCGGTCATGCTGCACACAGCGAAGACACCGCGAATCCCTATCGCTGACCAGGATCCTGCGCCGCAAGACGCAACGCATCCGCGCCCAGACCGAACACCTCGCGTTGGGCCGCGGTGATCACCGCAGGGTCGTCGCCTCGCAGCTGGATGACGACGGTGACCCGTTCGCCCTCTGCCGTCTCTCCCGACCAGGATGCGGCGAGCACGCCCGGCGCGGAGCCACCCTTGAAGCCCAGGTACGGCAGAAGCGTCCGGTCGAGATCTGCGCCGATTCCCGGGTTCTTCGAAAGGATGGCGCGCACGGTCTCGTCGCCCGTGTCGAGCAGCGCCCGATGCACCGCCGCCACGGTCGCGGGGGTGGCGAACCAGTCGACGCCGTTGACCCAGACCGGGTGAGTGACACTTGCCGCATCCACCGACAACGGCGCGGCGTCGATGCCGTCCAGAAGGCGTCGACGCTCCACCTCATCGGCGTCATGCCACTGAGCGGACAGTGCCGAGTCGCCCCAGCCGAGAGTGAAGAAGTCCTTCGTCGTCAGCCAGGGTGCATTGCCCTCGCCACCGACGCTCGCGAAGGCCGTCTCGACACGCTCCCGCCCGAGTCGCCGGATGAGCAGATCGGTCGCGGTGTTGTCGCTGATCGCGATCATCTCCTGCGCCGCATCGCGCACGGAGACCTCGGTGCCGGTGGGCTGATCCTGGAGGCGCCCGGAGGGCAGGCTCCGGTCCGCGTCGGTGAGCACGATGGTCTCGTCCCACATGAGCGCCGACGAACGGACGGCCTCGGCGGTGGCGAGAAGCACGAAGAGCTTGAACACCGAGCCGAGTGGGGCAGCGTCGTCCGCCCGGCGTTCGATGAGCTCGTCGTCGCCGCGGCTGATGAGGACCCCGAGCTCTCCGGGCAGTTGATCGAGGCGATCAGCGACCTCGTCGAGCGAGGAGGATGCTCTTCATGGCTCGGACGCAGGCCCGAGGAGGAAGGTGACGATCTTGTCGTCGCCGTTGATGGCGACGGTCATGTCGAACGGTTCGCCGATCGTGCCCTTGAGTGTCGTCACCGCCGAGCGTTCGTCTCCCTGGTACGCGGTGACGGTGAACGGCGCGGCGGGCCGGATCTGCGTGTTGAGCAGGTCCGCGACCTCGGCCGCGGACACCTGGGTGGTGAAGGTCGTGTCGAGGTGGGTCTCCCACTCGGCTGCGGTGGTGTCCTCCTCTGCGCCGAGGACGTCGATGATCCATGCGGTCTTCGCGCCGACGGGAGTGTCGGCGATCTCGACGGACGGTGACGGGGGCGTCGTCTCGGAGTCAGGGGTCTGCGCGGCCGGTGCGCACGCCGTCAGGGCGAGCGCCGCGGCGGCGGCGAGGGCGAGGGACGAGAGGGGGCTCAGCCGGCGGGTCATGGCGGGGTCCTTTCGTGGGGATCCCTTCCACGCTAGGTATGGTCCCGCCTGAGCGCCTCCGTCTGGCGGGGGACTTCTCGAACGCGCGTCAGGAGGCGGGACGTTCGATGAGCAACAGCCCCTGTTTGGTGTCGGCGAGCGTGATCCAGCCGTCGCCGAACTGGTACGTCATGCCGTAACCGTCCGCGTCGGGGTTGAGGACGTTCGACGGGTTCTCAGTGATGTACTCGTCACCGATGCTCTTCCAGCCACTCGCCAGCAGTTCACTCCGAGCCGCCTGGGCTTCGGTGTCGCTCGCCGGCGCCCAGCCGAACACCTGCACGTGATCGCTCGCGACCGAGTAGTCGCCCCACACGCACTGGATGCCATCGGGGAAGGTGAGGCTGCCGACGCGGAACACATCTTCTTTCGCGGTCCAGTTCGCCTTCGCGAAGTCCGCGATCACATCGTCGGGCAGGAGCGACTCGCACGTCGGCTTGTCGATCGTTCCGGGTGTGGGCTCGCTGGTGGCGACGGGCGTGGGCGTGGCGGCGTCGGTCTCAGGCGCGGGAGTGGATGCAACGGGTTCGGGAGCAGCCGGGCTTGAGCATGCGGCCAGCGACAGCGCGCCGACGACGAGGAGCGCGGAGCCGAGTGAGGTGCGGATGCGGCGGGTCATGCCGAGGCCTCCGAGTCGGTAGCGGGGGAGAAGAAGTCGAGGAAGGACTGGTGGAGCGTGCCGTTGGTGGCGAGAACAGACCGGGTCGAGAGTGAGTCGGTGCCGTCGAAAGCCGTCATGCGCCCACCCGCTTCGGTGATGATCGGTCCGAGGGCGGCGATGTCGTACTCCTTGACATCGAACTCGGCCACCATCTCGAGCCGGCCTTCGGCGAGGAGCATATAGGGCCAGGCGTCACCGTATCCGCGGTCGCGCCAGACGGCGCGCGAGAGCCGGATCAGACCGTCGAGGTGACCCGCATCATCCCACTGCGCAATGCTCTGGAAGCTGACGCTGGCGCGGTCGAGGCTGTTCACGTCGGACACGGCGAGTCGGCGCGGCTGGGCGGCGCCGTTCGTCCACGCACCCTCACCCTCGGCGGCCCACCACCGGCGGCCGATCGAGGGCTGGCTGACCACGCCCACGCGGGGTACGCCGTCGACGGCGAGAGCGATGAGCGTCGCCCAGATCGGGATGCCCTTCAGGTAGTTGTGGGTGCCGTCGATCGGGTCGATGATCCACTGGCGTGCGCTGTCGCCGACCGATCCGAACTCCTCGCCCAGCACCGCGTCATCCGGACGTTCGCTGGAGAGGATGGCGCGAATCGCCTTCTCGGTCGCGAGGTCGGCCTCAGTCACGTAGGACGCGTCGGGCTTGACCTCGACGCTGAGGTCAGCGGCGTCGAAGCGCGACATCGCGACGGCATCCGCCGCATCCGCCATTCTGAGGGCGAGCGCGAGGTCGTCGGAGAAGCTGCCCGCGAGCGCGCCGGAGGACGAAGTGGGGGACATGATCGCCAGCCTACCGGGCCTGTCCCGCCTCGATTGGCGCTCCGCCTCGTCGGGTGATAGCGTTGTCCCTCGGTTCGGAAAGTGAGTTTCTCGCTCCGAATCACGCACCTCTAGCTCAATCGGCAGAGCAACTGACTCTTAATCAGTGGGTTCAGGGTTCAAGTCCCTGGGGGTGCACGGAAGAACCGCCTCTCACCAGGGATTACTTGGTGAGAGGCGGTTCTGGTTGTCGGGCCGATTCCGTGCCTATTCCGTACTTTCACGTTTCGGCCCCGGCCCAACAGCGTTGAAGTCGTCCTACAGGGCCTCCCACTCGGCCTCGGCCTGAGGGCCGCGGTAGTCCATAACGACCTCGTCCAGGAGCGCCGAGGGGTCCACCACGGGCGCCGGGCGGTCGGCGTAAGAGCGGATCAGCGTGACGGCCGTCGAGTGGCCGAGCAGCGAGATGTTGAGTTCCGCCTTGCCGTCATCCACGAGTGCCTGTGCGAGGGCACGTAGATACGTGTGCGGGGTGACCTCGGCCTTCTCGTGCACCGTCCCCTTGATGAGACGCTTCTGACACCCGCACTTCGCGTCGCCCGAAAACCATCACCGGCACCACTACCCTCGCGCTTGCGGTGAGCGCCCTCGCTTTTTGCGACGAATGACGGAATCCAAGTCGGTGGGGGCACGGTGTACCTCTGCGCGGTCAAGGGTGTGTTCAGCAACCGGATCGCGGGAACCGAGTCAACCAAAGGCTCAGCATTCCCGTTGTCACCGCTCCGTTGCTCACGCCCCTTCGAGCGCGATCTCAACTTCGCCGCGAACCTGGTGCGGCCGACCCGCGACCTCGACATCGAGCGGATCGCCTGACCGCAGTGTGAGCGTAAGAGTCGTCGCCGTCACACGCACACCCAGCACCCGGCCCCGGAACCCGATCGTGAACGAGAAACCGTCCCAGTCCTCGGGGCAGAACGGGCGGAAGGAGAGCACCCCGGCGCGCACGCGCATGCCGGCGAAGCCCTGCACGATCGACAGCCACGCGCCGCTCATCGACGTGATGTGCAGGCCATCCTCGGTGTCGTTGTTGTAGTTGTCGAGGTCGAGACGCGCCGTGCGACGGTACAGCTCCATCGCCTTGTCCGGGCGACCGATCGACGATGCGACGATCGAGTGGATCGACGCCGACAGCGACGACTCATGAACGGTCATCGGCTCGTAGAAGTCGAAGTTGCGTCGCAGAGCGTCGGGTGTGAAATCGTCCTCGAACAGATACATGCCCTGCAGGACATCCGCTTGCTTGATGAAGCACGAGCGCAGAATCCGGTCCCAGGACCAGTTCTGGTTGATGGGACGCTCGGTGACGGGGATCGTCTCGACACTGCGCAGGTCCTTGTCCAGGAACGTGTCGTGCTGGACGTTGATGCCGAGCTCGGCGTCAACCGGCAGATACATGCGCTCGGCGATCGTCTGCCACCGCTGCTGCTCGGCGGATGCCACTCCGAGGGCCGAGGCCCGTTCGGCGGGCAGCTCGCCGAGGGTCTGCGCGGTGTAGCGCAGCACCCAGGCGGCAAGGTAGTTGGTGTACCAGTTGTTGTTGACGTTGTTCTCGTACTCGTTGGGACCGGTGACGCCGTGCAGCATGTACTGCCCGCGCGTCTGCGCGAAGTGCACGCGGTCGGCCCAGAAGCGGCTGATCTCCACGAGCACTTCTACCCCCGGCCCCTCGAGATATGTCCTGTCGCCCGTGTACTCCGTGTAGTTGCGGATCGCGAAGGCGATCGCGCCGTTGCGGTGGATCTCCTCGAACGTGATCTCCCACTCGTTGTGGCATTCGACGCCGTTGAAGGTCACCATCGGGAACAGAGCGCCCGCCAGCCCCTGCTGCCGCGCGTTGTGCTGCGCCTCGGGGAGCTGAACGTGACGATACGTGAGCAGGGCGCGCGACACTGCGGGCTCCGACACGGCGAGGTACAGCGGCAGCAGGTACGCCTCGGTGTCCCAGTACGTCGCCCCGCCGTACTTCTCGCCGGTGAAACCCTTCGGTCCGATGTTGAGGCGGGAATCCTCGCCGTAGTAGGTCGAGAAAAGCTGGAAGAGATTGAACTGGATCCCCTGCTGCGCCTCGTCGTCGCCCTCGATGCGGACCTCGGCACGGGCCCAGCGCTGTTCCCACGCCGCCGTGTGCGCAGCCAGGTGCTGGTCGAAAGTGGATGCCGCGGCGGCCTCCAGAAGGCTCGTGACGGTGTCGCGGTGCGCGTTCTCGTCGACGTCGCGGGTTGTGACGACGGCGCTCGTCTTGACGAGCTCCACCGTGGTGCCGACGGCGAGGGTGCCGGTGTAGCGCTCACCGACCTCGAGGTGCCGATCGATGATGCCCGCGTGCTCGAGGCCCACTGCTGCGTTTCGCATCGCGGCGGTGACCGTGTACTGGGGAGTGCCGAACGAGTTGGGCACGGTGCGCATCGACAGCTGCGGATCGCCGGCCGGAATGCGCACGACCTCCTCCCAGAAGCTCTCGCCGTAGTTGGAGTCGAGATTGTGGACGTTCCCGTCCAGTCGTGGAGTGAGGGTGACCTTGGGGGTGCCCTCGCGCGCGGTGATACGGATGCGCTGCAGACACAGCTCGGGGGTGACGAGTGAGAGGAACCGCTCGAAGTGCAGTCGCACGACGGAGGTGCCCACGCGGTAGTCGAAGGAGCGTGTCAGCAGACCGTTGCGCAGATCGAGCCGAATCGACGCATCGTGGTGATCTCCGTCGTGCAGGTCGACGCGCTCGCCGTCGACCGTAATGCCGACGGCGATGATGCCGACCGCATTGATGACCTTGCCGAAGTACTCGGGGTAGCCGTTCTTCCACCAGCCGACCCGTGTCTTGTCGGGAAACCAGATCCCCGCGATGTAGGTCCCGGGGTGCGTGTCGCCGCCGTAGCCCTCTTCGAAGTTGCCGCGCATACCCATGTGCCCGTTGCCGATCGACGTCATCGATTCGATGACGCGCATCGCCGCATCGTCCAGCCGCGTCGTCGTGATCGCGTACGGCTCGACGTCGAACATCCGCTCGCCCATGAACTCACCCTTCTGCTCCGGCAGGCATGTCTGGGTGCAGCCGTTCACGCCGGAAACGTATCCGGTCAGCGAGGCTACTCCTCTTCGTCGCCAAGCGCACGGCTCGCGATAGGCTGGTGTCGATCTCGACCGGGATCACGGGGTCTCGACCGGGATCGCGGGGTGAGGAGGGTGTCGTGTTCGGCCGGCTCTTCGATCGCGCCGCACCGCTGTGGCGTGCGGCATCGACGATCGGCGACATCATCGTCGTCAACGTGCTGCTGATGCTCACAGCCCTCCCGATCGTCACGCTAGGCGCGGGGCTCACTGCTGCATACGATGCCGCGCGGCGCCTGCAGGCAGACCTCGACGACGGAGCGGCCAGGACGTTCTGGCGGTCGTTCCGCGCGAATCTCGCTCAGTCCACTGCGCTCTGGGTGGTCGTCGGATCGATCGGAGCGGCGCTTCTGGCGAGCTGGATCCTTCTGCCGATCCCCGAGCTCGCGGTGATGAAAACCCTGATCAGTGCTGTTTATCTTTTGATCTTCCCGTTCGTGTGGGCATTGCAGGCGCGGTTCGAAAACACTATCGGTCGCACACTGCGCAATGCGGCGGCGCTCGCGATCGCGCGGCTGCCGTGGGCCGGGGGAGTGCTCGTGATCCAGGCGGTCGTGCTCGCGGTGACGATCGCGACGTGGGTCCTCGTGCCGCAGGCCGTCGTACTCCTGCTGCTCCTCGGCTACCCCCTCGCTGTCTGGGCATCGGTGCCGCTCATCGAACGTGCGCTGGCTCCGTTGCTGCCGGCGCCCGAGCCGGAGAGCGCGGACTGAGGGCTCCGTTCCGACCGAGATCGGATCGTGACCATCGGGTCTTGCGGGCGCGCTTGCGCGCCGCGGCGGCCGCGCGTACTGTGTTGCTCGCTAGCGAAATCGTTTCCGAAATTCGGCCCCCGCGGTGGAGCAGCGATGCGACGCCGCGTCCACGGCATCAATCCAACGAAGGAAAGGCCCACGATAATGATCACGCGCAGAACGGGGAAGCTGCTCGCCGCAGGTCTGGCGGTGACCGCACTGGCCGGCGCCTTGGCCGGTTGCAGCGCAGGCAGCGACGGCGACAGCTCGGCCGACGGCAAGGTGTACTACCTCAACTTCAAGCCCGAGCAGGCGGAGGACTGGGGCGCCCTCGCAGCCGAGTACACGAAGGAGACCGGCGTCCAGGTCGACGTGCAGACCGCAGCGTCGGGCACGTACGAGACGACGCTGAAGTCCGAGATGGCCAAGAGCGACGCGCCGACGTTGTTCCAGGTGAACGGTCCGGTCGGCCTGGCCAGCTGGAAGGACTACGCGTCCGACCTCACAGACACTGCGATCTACGAGCACCTCAATGACCAGTCGGTGGCGCTGACGAACGACGATGGCGCTCCTGTCGCGATCCCGTACGTGCAGGAGACCTACGGCATCATCTACAACAAGAAGCTCGTCAACGACTACATCGCGCTGCCGGGTGCGGCGATCACGAACATCGACGAGATCGACAACTTCGACACGCTGAAGGCGGTCGTCGAGGGTATCCAGGCGAACAAGGACGCGCTCGGGATCGAAGGCGCCTTCACGTCGGCCGGCTTCGACTCTTCGTCCGACTGGCGCTTCAAGACGCACCTCGCGAACATCCCGCTCTATTACCAGTTCAAGGCCGACAACGTTAAGGGCCAGCCCGCCACGATCACCGATGAGTACCTCGACGGCTACCAGCGGATCTTCGACCTGTACATCGACAACTCGACGACCGAGCGCACGCTCCTCTCCAGCAAGACCGGTGAGGACGCGAACGCCGAGTTCGCACTGGGCAAGGCCGTGTTCTACCAGAACGGCACGTGGGCGTACAACGACATCAAGGGCCAGGCCGTCGCCGACGAGGACCTCGGCATGCTCCCGATCTACATCGGCGCCGACGGTGAAGAGAACCAGGGTCTGACGACCGGCTCGGAGAACTACTGGGTCATCAACAGCGAGGCATCCGAAGCCGACCAGCAGGCGACGAAGGACTTCCTCGAGTGGGTCATCACCTCCGACACCGGTCGTGAGTCGCTCGCGAACACGATGGGCTTCGTCACACCGTTCGATACATTCGCCGACTACCTGCCCTCTAACCCCTTCATCCAGGCGGATGCTGCGTACACCGCGGCCGGCAAGACCGCCGTCACCTGGAACTTCACCGTCATGCCCTCCGAGGAGTGGAAGAACGGCGTCGGCCAGGCCCTGCTGCAGTACGCGCAGGAGACGGGCGACTGGGACGGGGTCGTGACCGCGTTCGTCGACGGCTGGGCGACCGAGTACGAGCTCGCCAACGGCTGATCCCCTCACCGTGGCGCCGGGGGGCGCCCCCCCCGCCCCCGTGGCGGGCGCCCCCCCCCCCCGCAACGAGCG
>JASCPH010000029.1 GCA_029959545.1 Microbacteriaceae bacterium PS02066
GCTGACGCCGAGCTAGCATCCGATTGCCGAACGAGCACTCGATCGAGTGCTCGTTCGATGAACGGATGCTCGCTCGGCGCTGTCATCACGAGGCCGGGCGCACCGGGTACACGCCGCAGGCCGCGAGGTGGAGGCGGAAGGCCGACGCCGTGGCGAGCTGGGCCATCTGCCAGCGCACGATCCGCTTGCCGGTCACGCCGCGGATCCAGTCCTCCCGCTCCTTCTCGTCGGCGAGCACGCGAGCCGGCGTGCAGCCGTTCAAGAAACGCGGATCGGTGTACTTGACGGCACCGTCGAACTCGCCCCAGACCGAACCGAGGTCGAAGTCGACGAGGTAGTCGGCGCCGTGTGGGCCCATAACCGGGACCTGCAGCTCCAGATCGGCGAAGCCGAGCTGTCGCAGCAGAAGACGACTCACGCTCTCGCCGGGCAGCTGCGCGCGTGCATCCGCGAACTCCGTGACGAAGCGGGCCGCACGGATGCCCCGTCGCCCGGTCCTACGACGAAGGTGATCCGCGACCGCAGCGCGGAGGTCCTCGGCACGGTCGAGATCGATCCCGCTCGTCCCTTCCGCGGCAGACTTGCGCAAGGCGGCATCCGCGAGGGACACCGCGGTTTCCAGCGGCACCGAGGCGATGACATCGGCGACCGTCCGAGCCAGGGTCGTCACGCCGACTCGACCGGGCTCGAGCCACTCCACATCCTCCGACGGGAGCGGCAGCCGGTGACGGAAGACCTGTGGGGTGGACCTCGCCGGGCCGTCGACCGTGACGTGTGCACGCGTGGCTCGAACGCGGAAGAGCGGCAGCGCCCAGAGCGCGGCGGCGCTCAGGTGCGAGAACACGATCGGTGCACCTCTGCCGGCCTCGTGCGCAGCAGCGGCCACCCAACGCGCGCGCTCCTCGGATGTGAGGCGCTCCCACGTCGAGGCAGCGGCATAGACGCCCGGCCGCACCTGGTCGAGGTTGCCGCGCTCGCGGTCCACGCGGAGCGTCGTGTCCGAGGCTCCGCGTGCCAGCGCATCCCGGCGGGTGAAGACGGCGTCGTCGAACGATGGCAGCATCCGACAACCCTCCGCGAAGCAGCGGCGATCCGTGCCGAGTGCCGCCTGACGTGTGCACGGCTCGCCGCAGACGAGGGATGCGGGAGGAGCGGTCGGTCGCCGCATCCGCCTTCGCCGTCGACGCGAGTGTCGCAGCCGTCGCCGAGGCGATCGAGGACGCCTACGGGGCCGCGCTGGAGGCGCGCGATCGGCCTGATGATCAGGTGGCCGTCGACCGCGCGCGCCGGTTGGCGGGTCTCGCGGAGATCCGGGCCGCGCAGGCGCAGTCCTTCGCGACCGGTGCGGTGCAGCAACTCACCTCGCGGCTGTTCGACGCACTGGGCGCGTCGGCCACCGCGCGCGGGGCGCACCTCGACCGGCACTGGCGCAACGCCCGCACCGTGTCCAGCCACAACCCGGTGCTGTACAAGAACCGCTGGGTGGGCCAGTGGGTGCTGCACGACCGGCTTCCCCAGGCGCTCTGGGCCGTCGGCACTCCGTCTCCCGCCGAGTGAGCACCCGTTCGCCGAGTGAGCACTCCATCGGATGCGCGCTCGGCGAACGGATACTCGCTCGCGCGGAGGGTCAGGCGTGCCGATCGAGGAAGTCGTACACGTCGTTGTCGTCGACGCCGGGGAAGGCGCCGCGCGGCAGCGGCGTGAACATCTGCATGTGCACGCGGGCACTCGGCCACGCGCGCCCCTCCCATCGTTCGGCCGCCTCGCTCGACGGGCGGCGGCAGCACGCCTCGTCGGGGCACTGCGACGTCGCCCGCTTCGCCGTCTCGCGGCCACGGAACCACTTCGCGTCGTCGAACGGCACGCCCACCGTGATCGAGAACTCGCCGTCGTGGGTCGTGCCGGTCTGCGTCGAGCACCAGAACGTGCCCGACGGGGTGTCGGTGTACTGGTAGTGCTCCGTCGTGCGGTTCTGCTCCGCGAAGGCGGCGCGGGCGGCGAACTTGCGGCACACGATCTGCCCCTCCACCGCGCCCGTCACATCCATCGGCAGCGGCAGGTCGTCGTTCTCGTAGACACGTGAGATCGCGCCGTCGCCGGCGACCCGCAGGAAGTGCAGACGGATGCCGATGTGCTCGGTCAGCAGGTTCGTCATCCGCATCCCGGCCGCCTCGTGCGTGACACCGAACGCATCGCGGAAGTCCTCCACGGCGAGGTTTCGGTCCTTCTTCGCCTGCTGCAGGAACGCGACCGCCGGCGCCGGCGGCATGAGACAGGCCGCGGCGTAGTAGTTGATCTCCAGCCGCTGCTGCAGGAACTCGGCGTAGTCCTTGGGTGGCTGGTGTCCCAGGAGCCGGTGCGCCATCGCCTGCAGCGCCATCGACCGCAGGCCGTGGCCGCCCGGAATGGAGGCCGGCGGCAGGTAGATCCGCCCGTTCTCGAGGTCGGTGATCGACCGGGTGGATGCGGGCAGGTCGCCCGCGTAGATGAGCTCGAAGCCCAGCTGCTCGGCCATGATGCTCACCGTGCGGTGCGTGAGGGCGCCGGAGGTGTGACCGGCCGACTTGAGCTGCTTCTCGGCGAGCTTCTCGATGTCGGGGAGATGGTTGTTCATCTCCCGCATCCGCAACCGCATGTCCGTGTTGGCGCGGCGGGCCTCTTCCGGCGTCGCGATGGCCTCGCGTTCGCGGCGCTGCAACTCGCGGTGCAGTCCCAGCACGGTCTCGATCGTCTCGTCGCTGAGCGCTTTCGTGACCCGGATCGGCGGCACACCCAGCTGTCGGAACGCGTGCGAGGTCTGCGCGCGCTCGAGTTCGATCTCCAGCGCCGCGCGACGGTTCGGGGGCTCGGTCGACAGCAGCTCCGCCAGCTGGGTGCCGGTGGCCGCCGCGATCTCCTGCAGCAGCGACAGCTTCGGCTCGCGCTTGCCGTTCTCGATGAGGCTCAGGTGACTGCCGGCGACACCGACGGCAGCCCCGAGCTCGTCGAGGGTGAGCCCCGCCGCCGTGCGGAAATGACGGATGCGGTGACCGAGGGTCGCCAGTTCGATGGTCGTCGCGGGCATGTTTTGAGAATAGCGAAAGAACCGACACTCTTTCGACCACTTCTTTCTGAAAAGGGGGAGGGTGGGGCGTCATTCTTGCAGGGAACCCGCGTTCTGAACGCCGCCGACGCCGACTGGAGTGATCATGGCCCTTGCTGAGAGCTACACCTCGAGCGCCCCCGCGCGCCCCACCGCCGCCCGCACGGCGACGACCCACGGTGGTCCGGCCGCATCCGGGCCCGGCATGGCCGCGCTGACCCGGTGGGTCGACGAGATCGCCGCCCTCACTCAGCCCGACCGCATCCACTGGGTCGACGGATCGCAGGCCGAGAACGACATGCTGCTGCGTTCGATGGTGGATGCGGGTTCTCTCATCAAGCTCAACCCCGAGTGGCGTCCGGGGTCGTACCTCGCGCGCTCACACCCGAGCGACGTCGCGCGCACGGAGGGGCGCACCTTCATCGCCTCCGAGAAGGAGGAGGATGCGGGTCCCACCAACAACTGGGCGGACCCCACCGCGATGCGCGGCAAGCTCGATGCACTGTTCGCCGGCTCCATGCGCGGGCGGACGATGTACGTCGTCCCCTTCTCGATGGGCACGGTCGGTGGTCCGCTCTCGCACATCGGCGTGCAGGTGACCGATTCGCCCTACGCGGTCGCGTCGATCAACATCATGACCCGGGTCGGCACGGCTGTGCTGCAGCAGATCGCGGACGGCGCCGACTGGGTGCGCACCGTGCACTCGGTGGGCGCTCCGTTGGCGCCCGGCGAGGCCGACGTCGCGTGGCCGTGCAACGACGATAAGTACATCGTCCACTTCCCGGACACGCTCGAGGTCTACTCGTACGGCTCCGGCTACGGCGGCAACGCGATCCTCGCGAAGAAGTGCTTCGCGCTGCGCATCGCCTCGGTGATCGGGCGCAACGAGGGCTGGCTCGCCGAGCACATGCTGCTCATCCGAGTCATCAGCCCCGAGGGCAAGCGTTACCACGTCGCCGCGGCGTTCCCGTCGGCGTGCGGCAAGACGAACCTCGCGATGCTGCGCCCCACCATCCCGGGCTGGCGCGTCGAGACGCTCGGCGACGACATCGCGTGGCTGCGGCCGGGCGAGGACGGACGCCTGTGGGCGATCAACCCGGAGGCCGGCTTCTTCGGTGTGGCGCCGGGCACGGGCATCTCGACCAATGCCACGGCGGTCGAGACGTTGTGGGGCAACACGATCTTCACGAACGTGGCGCTGCGCCCCGACGGCGACGTGTGGTGGGAGGGCCTGACCGACGAGGCTCCGGCGGAGCTGATCGACTGGGAGGGCAACCCCTGGACGCCGGAGTCCGGACGACCCGCCGCGCACCCCAACTCGCGCTTCACGGTCGCCGCCGCGCAGTGCCCCCAGGTCGCCGAGGACTGGGAGACGCCGGAGGGCGTGCCGCTGGACGCGATCCTGTTCGGCGGGCGTCGCGCCACCAACGTGCCCCTCGTCGTCGAGGCCACGGACTGGACGCACGGCGTGTTTCTCGGAGCGACGATCTCGTCCGAGCGCACGGCCGCCGCGGAGGGGACCGTGGGAGAGCTGCGCCGCGACCCCTTCGCGATGCTGCCCTTCTGTGGCTACAACATGGCGGACTACTTCGCGCACTGGATCAAGGTGGGCGGCTCGCTCCGCTTCGACCGCGCTCCGCGGGTGTTCCAGGTGAACTGGTTCCGCCGCGGCGCCGACGGCCGGTTCCTCTGGCCCGGCTTCGGCGACAACGTGCGTGTGCTGGAGTGGATCGTGCGCCGCCTCGGGTCCGAGGTGCCCGCCGAGCCCAGCCCGATCGGACGACTGCCCCGCCCCGAGGACCTCAACCTCGCGGGCACCGATGTCACGGACGCGGATCTGGCGGAGCTGTTCGCGGTCGACCCGCAGTCGTGGCTGGCGGAGGCGGAGCTGACGGAGGAGTTCTTCGACACGTTCGGCGACCGCATCCCGTCGGCTCTGCGCGCCGAACTGGACTCTTTGCGCTACCGCCTCGCACGCGCCTGACGGGCCCTCCCGTCGGCGTCAGACGAGGAGCTGGTGCTTGGCGAGGTCGCGGTACAGGGGCACCTCGGCGACGAGCTCGGAATGCGTACCCGCGCCGACGACCTGGCCGTGGTCCATCACGACGATGAGGTCGCTGTCGACGACGGTCGACAGTCGGTGGGCGATCACGATGAGGGTGCGCCCCTCCGCGACGGCGTCGATCGCCTCCCGCATCCGCTGCTCGTTGAGTCCGTCCAGCGACGAGGTGGACTCGTCCAGGAGCAGGATGGGGGGAGCCGCCAGCAGTGCGCGAGCGATCGCCAAGCGCTGACGCTCACCGCCGGAGAGCATCACGCCGCCCTCGCCGACGGGCGCGGCGAGGCCTTCGGGGGAGCGGTCGAGCACCTCGCCGAGGTTCACGGCGCGAAGGACCGCCTCGCACGCCTCGTCGCTCGCGTCGGGTGAGGCCAGACGCAGGTTGTCGCCGAGGGTGCCCGCGAGCGTCGGAGCGTCCTGCTCCACGTACCCCAGCTGAGCGCGCAGTTCCTCTCGATCGAGGGTGCGGATGTCGCGGCCGCCGAGCAGGATGGCGCCCGCCGTCGGGTCGTAGAAGCGCTCGATGAGGGCGAGAGTCGTGCTCTTGCCCGCGCCCGACGGGCCCACCAGTGCGACGCGGGATCCCCGCGGCACGCGCAGCGAGACGCCGCGCAGCACGTCGCCCTCTTCGTCCGCCACGGCCTCGAGGGCCGAGGTGTCCACGCGCGCCACCTCGAGAAGCGCGCGCGCCTCCGCTTCGGTCTTGGCGCGCGCGGCGGCGACGGCCGCAGGGTACCGGAAGTGCACGTCGCGGAACTCCACCGCGATGTCGGCGGCGTCTGCATCCGTCGCGGGGACGGCGTGGGCTGCGATCTCGGCGTCGTCCTGCGTCTCGGTCGGAAGGTCCAGGACCTCCTGGATGCGGCCGAGCGCACCCAGCGCCTGACTCACCGAGGTGATCGCGCCGAAGAACGAGCCGAGCGGCTGCACGAGGAAGAAGAGGAACATCACGAAGGTGACGAGGCTGGCGATCGTGATCGCGCCCGAGGCGACGCGAAAGCCCCCGACGCCGAGGACGACCAGGAGCGACAGCTGCAGCGCGACCCCGGCGACGGGCACCACGAGAGCGGAAGCCTTCGCGACGCGCACGCCGCTGCCGTACGCGCGCTGGGCCACGCCTTCCAGGCTCGCCTGCTCGCGGTCGCCGGCGCCCGCGGCGCGCACGGTGCGGATCGAGCTCACCGCGCGCTCCACGCCCGAAGCGAGCTCGCCCACCGTCTCCTGCTGTTCGCGCGTCGCGCGGCGGATGCGTCCGCTGAGCACGCCCACCACGGCGATCGAGGCGCCGATGACGACGAGGATCAGCAGGAGCAACAGCGGATCGATCAGCAGCATCGCGATGACCGCGCCGACGAAGATCAGCACGTTGCCCACCGAGTCGGCGAGCCCCTGCGTGAGCACCGCGTAGAGCAGCGTCGTGTCGGTTCCCACTCGCGAGACGAGGTCGCCGGTGCGGCGGGCATCGAACTCGCGGATCGGCAGATGCAGGATGCGGGCGATCAGTCGGCGACGGCTCGAGAAGACGACGGCGGTGCCCGTGCGCTGCAGCAGGTAGTGCTGATAGCCGGAGACCAGCGACGAGCCGACGACCAGCGCGACCAGACCCCACACGAGCAGTCCGAGGGCCTCATTCGCCTGCACGCGGGCGATCAGTTCGCCCACCAGCAGCGGCTGCGCGAGCGTCGTGACCGCGGCCACGATGCTGAGCACGGTGACCACCACGAGCACCCGCTTGTGCTCGAAGAGGAAGGGCAGCAGCTGGCGCAGGCTGGCGCGCGGCCCGTCATCCTTCTTGGGGCGCGCGAATGGACTGCGGCGGGCGGGAGCGGGGCTGGACATGGGCGACCTCGATCGGCGGGACTTCCTCCCTCGACCGTACCTCCGCTCGCGCATCCCGCTCGCGGCCGCGGCACACACACCGCATCCGTCCCTCTCCCGCACGCGCCGCCCCCCAGCACCGCGAGACTGTCCCCGCGCCCTCTCCACACCCGCTGCGCGGATGCGGAGCCTCGGGGCGCGTGGGCCCATCTCTTGAACGAGATCACGGGTAAACACCGTGATCTCGTGACGAAAGTGCAGTCTCGCGGGAAAAGGAAAGCGGAGGGAAGAGGGACCCGGATGCGGCGGCTACAGCGACGCGGTCTCGCCGAGCCCGAGGTTCTCGTCGTAGTCGATGTCGCGCGTCTCCTTCGACAGGATCAGTGCGATCAGTGTCAGCACGCCCGACCCCGACAGGTACAGGCCCACGAGCCAGGGCTGCCCGCCGGCGGCGGCCCACAGCCCGAGCGCGATCGAGGGCGCGACGGCAGCTCCGAGGATCGAGGCGACGTTGTACGAGATCGCCGAGCCGGTGTAGCGCACGTTGGTCGGGAACAGCTCCGGCAGCAACGCCCCCATCGGCCCGAAGGTCGCGCCCATGAGCATGAACCCGAACACGAGGAAGGCTTGCGTGAGTGCGCCCGTGAACTTGGGGTCGGCCATCGGCAGCAGGAACAGGTTGAACGTGAGCCCGAAGACGATGATCGCCGCGGTGATCCAGATGAGAAGCTTGCGGCGTCCGATGGCGTCGGCAACCGGTCCCGACAGGAGTGTGAAGACGCCGAAGAACACGACGCCGATGATCTGCATGATCACGAAATCGATGTACCCGAAGCCCTGTCCCGCGATGTAGGCGCCGGCGTCGAAGGCCGTGCCGGATGCCTGGGCGGCCGCCTCCGCGCCCTCGAGGGTCGGCTTGGTGCCGTAGGTGAGCGTGAAGTTCGTCATCAGATAGAACAGCACGTAGGTCGCCAGCATGATGAACGTGCCGAGGATCAGCGGACGCCAGTGGCCCCGGATGACCTCGCCCAGCGGGAACTTGCGCAGTGCGCCCTTCTTCTCCGCCTTCTGGAACGTGTCGGACTCGACCAGGCGCAGGCGTACCCAGAGGCCGATGATCACCATGACGGCCGAGAAGAGGAACGGCACACGCCACCCCCAGGCCAGGAAGGCTTCGGAGCGCTGCGCGGTGCCGTCGGGATGCGGGAGGGCGAAGTTGATCGCGAGGAAGATCGTGTTGGCGATGATGAAGCCGATCGGAGCGCCGAGCTGCGGGAAGGTGCCGTACCAGGCCCGCTTACCCTTCGGTGCGTTCTCGGTCGCGACCAGCGCCGCGCCCGACCACTCGCCGCCGAGTGCGAAGCCCTGCGCCAAGCGCAGCACGAGCAGCAGCAACGCCGCCCACCAGCCGACCACCTGGTAGGTCGGCAGGCATCCGATGAGGAAGGTTGCCACCCCCATCGTGAGCAGGGATGCGACGAGGGTCGCCTTGCGGCCGAAGCGGTCGCCGAAGTGGCCGAACACGAACGCTCCGATGGGGCGCGCGATCATCGCGGCGCCGAAGACGCCGAACGAGGCGAGCAGCGAGGTGGTGTCGTCTCCGGTCGGGAAGAAGAGGATCGGGAAGACGAGGACGGCGGCGGTGGCGTAGGCGTAGAAGTCGTAGAACTCGATGGTGGTTCCCACGAGGCTCGCGGTGATGACGCGGGCGCGGGAGTTCGCGGGAGCCGTTGCGGTGGCAGAAGACATGGGGGAGGACAGACCTGTCGGAAGAGCGAGAGGCGTCCTCGTGGGAACGCGCCGGCGGCGAGTGCTCGGGCGGGGGTGGTGCACCGGGCGTGACATCGCAGGGTCACCGGGGCGTCGGCGGTGTGGCCGGCGCACGAAGACACAGTTTACGCCCAGGTTCGCGTCCCGGCGCCGTGGTGGGCCGGGACGCGAACCGCTCAGCGCCAGATGACGGCGATGGCGGCGTTGGCCAGGGTGAGGATGCCGATTGGCCAGAAGAGCGCCGCGGGCAGCGAGCCGGTGCGACGCTGACGCGCCGAACCGATGCCCAGAAGCGCGGCGATGATCAGCAGCACGACGAGCTTCACGCCGATCTTCATGTAGTTCATGTCGTGATCGGTGCCCCACGGTGCGGCGAGGGCGAGGCCGGCGACCGCGGCGATGGTCATGCCGAGGCTCATCAGGCGAGTCACGCGGATGCGGCGGCTGGCGGCTTCCACGACCCACGCTCCGAAGAGGATGGCGAAGCCGACGAGGTGCACGAGGACGACGATGTGACGCAGGATCTCCATGCCCGCCACCATACCTTATGTATTACTGAAGGTTGGTCCTCCTGAACCGCTCAGCCGCGCAGTGCGCGAAGCGTGAGCGCGGTGCGCAGTGCCGCATCCGCCGCCTCCGCGCCCTTGTCCTCCTTCGAGCCGGCAAGCCCGGCGCGGTCGAGTCCCTGCTTCTCGTCATCGAGCGTGAGCACCCCGAAGCCGACGGGCTTGCCGGTGTCGAGGGCGACGCGGGTCAGGCCGTCGGTGGCGGCCGAGGAGACGAACTCGAAGTGGGGTGTGCCGCCCCGGATGATCACACCGAGGGCGATGACCGCGTCGGCGCCGGACTCCAGCGCCGCCTTGGCGACGACGGGCAGCTCGAAGGAGCCGGCCACGCGCACGAGCGAGTATTCGGCGCCGGATGCGGTGAGCACCCGCTCCGCGCCGGCGATGAGTCCGTCGCTGATCGTCTCGTGCCAGGTGCCGGCGACAATGACGGCCCGAAGGCCGCGGGCGTCGATCTCGGTCTGCTGGGGGGCGCCGTGGCCGCTCATCGGTTCTCCTTCATCTGCGCGAGCGCTTCGGTGAGGTCCTCGTCCGCGATGATGTGTCCCATCCGGTCGCGCTTGGTGGCGAGGTACTGGTGGTTGTTGGGGCCGACCCCCACGAGCAGCGGGACCTGCTCGACGACGTCGAGGCCAAGGGCGCGCAGCTGCGTGACCTTGTCGGTGTTGTTGGTCAGCAGGCGCACCCGTTCGACGCCGAGGTCGGCGAGGATTCCGGCGGCGGCGGCGTAGTCGCGCGCGTCGGCGGGAAGACCCAGCGCCAGGTTCGCGTCGACCGTGTCCAGGCCCCGCTCCTGCAGGTTGTACGCGCGCAGCTTGTTGATGAGGCCGATACCGCGACCCTCGTGCCCGCGCATGTAGACGACGACGCCGCCGTCCTTCTCGATGCGGTCGAGCGCCGCATCCAGTTGCGGTCCGCACTCGCACTTCAACGAACCGAACGCCTCGCCGGTCAGGCACTCCGAATGCACGCGCACGAGCGGCGCGTCGTCCAGCTCGCCCTTGACGACGGCCAGGTGGTCGGTGCCCGTCACGCGGTCCTTGTAGGCGAGGAAGCGGAACTCGCCGTGCGAGGTGGGGACGGTTGCCTCGGCGCGCAGGCTCACCCGTCGACGGTGCGCGGACGCGGCCGAAGGCTCCTCGCGGGGATCCACCTCGTCCAGGTAGCCGACGAGCTGCTCGATCGTGATCACGGGGATGCCGTCGCGCTCGCCGAGTGCCATGAGCCCGGGAAGTCGCATCATGCTGCCGTCCTCATCGACGATCTCGGCGATCGCGCCGACGGGCTCGAGCCCTGCCAGGCGCATGAGGTCGACAGCAGCCTCCGTGTGGCCGCCGCGCTCGCGCACGCCGCCGTCCACCGCGCGCAGCGGCAGGATGTGGCCAGGGCGGTTCACCGACGAGGGGGCGGATGCGGGATCCGCCAGCACGTTCAGGGTGTGCGCCCGGTCGGCGGCGCTGATACCGGTCGTCACGCCGGATGCGGCGTCGACGCTCACCGTGTACGCGGTGCCGCGCGCATCCTGGTTCACCTCGACCATGGGAGGAAGATCCAGGCGGTCCGCCCACTCCGCGGGCATGGGCGCGCAGATGAAGCCGCTCGACCAGCGCACCGTCCACGCGATCCACTCGGGGGTCGCGAGCTGCGCCGAGAGGATCACGTCGCCCTCGTTCTCGCGGTTCTCGTCGTCGGCGACGATCACCGGGCGACCGGCGGCGAGGGCCTCGAGGGCCTCGGGGATGGAACTCAGACTCATCGCGAGCCACCTTCCGTTGCGGGGGCGAAGGCCAGTAGCCGCTGCACGTGACGCGCCAGGATGTCGGTCTCCAGATTGACGATGTCGCCGGGAACGCGCTCGCCGAGCGTCGTGGCCGCGAGCGTCTCGGGAATGAGCGACACCTCGAACCACGCCTCGTCCGCCGACGGATCGCTCGCAGCGCTCACCGTCAGCGAGACGCCGTCGAGGGCGATCGAGCCCTTGTCGACCACGAGCGGAGCGAGCTCCGCAGGCAGCGAGATGCGGATGACGCGCCACTGGGTGCCGGGGCGGACCTCGAGCACGCGGCCCGTGCCGTCGACGTGGCCCTGCACGATGTGGCCGCCGAGTCGTCCGCCGGCGGCGGTCGCACGCTCGATGTTGACCGGCGTGCCCGCGGCGACACTGCCGATCGCGGTGACATCCAGTGTCTGGCGCATGACATCGGCGGTGAACCAGTCCTCGCCCTGATCGACGACCGTGAGGCACACGCCCGAGACGGAGATCGAGTCGCCGTGCGCCGCATCCGACACCGCGCGCGGCGCGGTCACCGTCAGGCGCACGCCGTCGCCCGAGGGTTCCGTGTGCGTAACGGTGCCGATCTCTTCGACGATCCCGGTGAACATCAGTGGGCTCCTTCAGTGACGGAGGGGGACTTTTCGGCGGATGCGGCGGGCCGCGAGATGAGCAGCAGATCGTCGCCGAGTCGGCGGGTCTCGATCAGCTGGAGGCGGCGCGCCTGGGAGATGTCGCCGACGCCGAGGTCGTCGAGGGCGACGCGGTCGCCGCCGAGCAGCACAGGCGCGACGTAGGTCAGCAGTTCGTCCACGAGACCTTCGCGCAACAGAGCGCTCTGCAGGTGAGGGCCGCCCTCGACGAACACCCGCTGGATGCCGCGCTCGTACAGGGTGGCCAGGGCCTCATGCAGATCGCGCGTGCGCAGGTGCCACGGCTCCTTCGGGTGGCGGCGCACGGCGGCGTCGGTGGGGATGTCGCGTTCGCCGATCACGACGGGTCGCGGCTGCGCCGGCCGCAGCTCGCCGTCCGGCGTGCGAGCGGTCAGAGCCGGATCGTCCGCGAGGACGGTGCCGGTGCCCGCGACGATCGCGTCGGCGCTCGCGCGCCGGCGGTGCACATCCTCGCGGGCCTCGGAGCCGGTGATCCACTGGCTGGAGCCGTCGGCCGCCGCCGCGCGCCCGTCGAGGCTCTGCGCCCACTTCAGGGTCACGTGCGGGCGCCCGAGCCGCTGAGCCTCGGTCCACGAGGCGAGCAGTTCCTGTGCCTGGTCGGCAAGGACGCCGGACTCGATCTCGACGCCCGCCGCACGCAGCCGCTCGGCACCTCCGGATGCGGTCGGGGTGGGATCGCTCATCGCGTAGACGACCCGGGCGACACCCGCTTCGATGAGCGCGAGAGCGCACGGACCGGTGCGGCCGGTGTGGTTGCACGGCTCGAGGGTGACCACGGCCGTCGCGCCGCGCACCGCATCCGGATCGGCCTGCGAGAGCGCGTCGACCTCGGCGTGGGCCGTTCCGGCGCCGTGGTGCCAGCCCTCGGCGATCACGTCGCCGTCGGGGGCGAGGAGCACGGCGCCCACCTGCGGGTTCACCCCGATGGGGCCTCGCCGGGCAAGCTCCAGCGCTCGCGCCATCGCGCGTTCCTCGGTCTCGCTCACCGGCATTCTCGGGCCTCCTGATCGGCGGGCTCCGGGTAGCCGTCGCGGCGCTCGCGGACACGTCGCTGAGCGCTCGTGCGCCTCCCATCCGGACTCGCGACCTGTGTCGCATCACCGTCGGTCCCGGAATTCCACCGGATCGGCGATCCCCTCCTCACGAAGGATCACGCTCGCGGACTGTCACCGCCGGTTCGGATTCTCACCGACCCCGGAGCACGTTCTGCACTGAGTGTAGTCAACGCCGGATCGTCCGTTTCATTCCCGGACATGCACCGACACGTATCTCACTTCAGCAGGCGCGACAGGCGTCGGTCCGCCAGCACCTTGCCGCCGGTCTGGCACGTGGCGCAGTACTCGAGCGAGTTGTCGGCGAAGAACACCGACCGCACGACGTCGCCGCACACCGGGCACGCCTGGCCTTGGCGGCCGTGCACCCGCATCCCGCGCCGCTTGGCGTCCTTCAGCTCCGCAGGAGGCTTGCCGGATGCGGCCTCCACCGCGTCGCGCAGGGTGTCGATCGTGGCGGCGTACAGCGTGTCGATCTCGACGTCGTCGAGGGTGGCTGCCAGCGCGTACGGCGAGAGCCGCGCGACGTGGAGGATCTCGTCGGAGTAGGCGTTGCCGATTCCGGCGACGATCGACTGATCTCGCAGAACCCCCTTGATCTGCGTGCGGCGGCCGGCCAGGAGCTTCGCCAGCACATCGCGCGTGAAGGCGGGATCGAGAGGGTCGGGGCCGAGTCTGGCGATGCCGGGAACATCTGCCGGCTCACGCACGACAGACACCGCGAGCGACTTCTTCGTGCCCGCCTCGGTGAGATCGAACCCCGAGCCGTCGGCGAACCCGACGCGCAGCGCGATGGGGGAGCGGCCCGGTTTGATCACCGTCGCGGGCAGGGTGTCGTGCCAGCGCAACCAGCCCGCCTTCGCCAAGTGGAAGACGAGGTGCGCGCCCGCATCCGTCGCGATGTCCACGAACTTGCCGCGGCGGGCGACGGTCTCGACGTGAGCCCCGATGAGAACCTCGATGGGCGGGTCGTAGGTCTTCAGTGCGGAGATCGCGGTGATCCGTGCCTGGGTGATCTCGAGGCCGTTCAGGCGCGCGCCGAGGAAGTCGACGAGTCCCTGGACCTCCGGCATCTCGGGCATGGCGCCATCCTGCCATGCACCGCCGACGCCGTCAGAGGGCTATCGGCCACTCCTGCCGCGTGCGATCATCCGTCGCCAGAAGGCTCGCGATCCATCCGTCGCTGCGCTGGCCGTGGCCGTTGCGCAGGGCCTGGCGCAGAGTTCCCTCGAACCGGAAGCCCAGCGCCTGCGCCGCTCGAGCGGACGCCGTGTTCCCCACGGCCGCGCGCCACTCCACGCGCACGAGCTCGAGTGCGTCGGTCGAGAAACCCCAGTCGATGACCGCGTCGGATGCCTCTCGCACGATGCCCTGACCGCGTGCCGCGGCCGTCACCCAGAAGCCGAGCTCCGCCGATTCTGTGTCCTGCAGATCGTGCAGGCCGACCATTCCCACGAGCGCGCCGTCGAGGCGGATCGCCCACGTGGCGTGCGAGAGCTCCTCCCAGCGCTCGATGGCCTGCGCCACGAACTGATCGGCGAACTCACGCGGGTACGGCGAGGGGACGGTCGTGAAGAACGGGATCGCCGGGTCCTGACAAGCCTCGTATATGGCATCGGCGTCGGATGCGGTCGGCGCCGACAGTTCGAGCCTTGCGGTGTGAAGGGCGACGGGCAGCATCCCGTCACGCTACCCTGCGCGTCAGACCCGGACGTCGCCCGTGGACCGCGGCGTCAGGCGCTGCAGCTGGGTCACGTGAGCCGGGGTCAGCTCGGCGAGCTCGCTCACCTGGAGCAGCTTCATCGTGCGCTCGACCTGCTCGGCCAGGATGGCGATCGCCCGGTCGACACCAGCCCGCCCGCCGGCCATCAGCCCGTACAGGTAGGCGCGGCCGATCAGGGTGAACTTCGCGCCCATCGCGATCGAGGCGACGATGTCGGCGCCGTCCATGATGCCGGTGTCGATCGCGATCTCGGTGTCGCGTCCGACCTCGCGCACCACCTCCGGCAGCAGATGGAAGGGGATGGGTGCCCGGTCGAGCTGGCGGCCGCCGTGGTTCGACAGGACGAGTCCGTCGACGCCGAGATCGACGAGCTTGCGCGCATCCGGAACGTTCTGCACGCCCTTGATCACGATCTTTCCGGGCCACAGCGAACGGATGATGTCGAGGTCTTCGAACGATATGGAGGGGTCCATCGCGTTGTTGAGCAGTTCGCCGACGGTGCCGCCGGTTGTGGTTAGCGACGCGAACTCGAGCTTCGGCGTGGTCAGGAAGTCGAACCACCACCACGGGCGGGGGATTGCGTTGACGATCGTCCCGATGCTGAGCTGGGGCGGGATGGAGAACCCGTTCCGTTTGTCGCGCAAACGCGCACCCGCGACGGGGGTGTCGACGGTGAAGAACAGGGTGTCGAAGCCCGCCTTGGCGGCACGTTCGACGAGGCCGTAGGAGATGTCGCGATCGCGCATGACGTACAGCTGGAACCAGTTGCGACCGTGCGGATTGGTCGCCTTCACGTTCTCGATCGATGTCGTCCCGAGGGTCGAGAGGGTGAAGGGGATGCCGGCCGCCCCGGCGGCGGCGGCGCCCGCGTACTCGCCCTCCGTCTGCATCAGACGGGTGAAGCCGGTCGGTGCGATGCCGAAGGGGAGGGCGGAAGGCCCGCCGAAGATCGTCGTGCTGGTGTCGACGTGCGAGACGTCGCGCAGGATCGCGGGATGGAACTCGATGTCGCGGAACGCCTGGCGGGCCCGCTGCAGCGAGATCTCCCCATCCGCAGCGCCATCGGTGTAGTCGAAGGCGGCCTTCGGAGTTCGGCGCTTCGCGATCCGCCGGAGATCGTCGATCGTGAGCGCTGCGGAAAGGCGCCGACGCTTCGCGTTCAGATCCGGGGTCTTGAACTGCATGAGTTCGAGCAGTTCGCGCGGTTGGGGGAGTTGTCGGCTGATGGGACTCATTGTCGTCCTTCGAGGTGGGAACACGCGGCGCAGCGGAGCGTATTTATTGGTCTGACCTCTGCGATACAGTAGACCTCGGCCTCGGCGACGTCAACCCGCCGGTTGCGTTCGGCTCGAAGGCGAGAGGATACCCCGGTGACAGATCAGCGCACCCCGGAATGGGCACCCGTGCAGCGCAGTCGCGCGCACGAACTCGTCATCCAGGCGATTGAGGACCAGATCATGGCGGGGTCGCTGCAGGTGGGTGATCCGCTTCCCTCGGAGCGCGAGCTCGCCGCGCGCCTGGGCGTGAGCCGCGCGGGCGTCCGCGAGGCCGTGCGTGTTCTCGAAGGGCAGGGCGTGCTGCGCGCCCAGGTCGGAGCGGGCGCAGATGCGGGCACCTTCGTCGCCGCGCTGCCGGATGCGGCGCTCACCCGCTTCCTGCGGCTGCACGCCGCTCTCGCGAACTACCCCTACCCCGATGTCATCGAGGCGCGCATCGTACTCGAACGCTCGAGCGCCGAACTCGCCGCGCGCAACGCCGATGCCGACGCCATCGCGGCGATCCGCACGGCGCTCGACGCGGGCGTCGTCGCCGGGCTCGTTCCTGCGGAGTACAACGACACCGACACGGCGTTCCACGTCGCGATCGCGCAGGCCGGCGGCAACCGGCTCGTCGCATCGATGACGGTCGCGATCCGGGAGTCGCTGAGCGGCCGCATCCTCGAGGCCCTCCGCGACTACGCGGACTGGGAGCAGTTGGCTGCGGTGCTGCACACGCAGCACGTCGAGCTGCTCGACGCCATCGAACGACACGACGGCGCCGCCGCCGCCGACCTCGCCGAGCGCCACATCCGCTTCGCCGTCGACGCGCTCGTCGGCGGCTGATCCTGCCGCGCGGCTGGCTCTGACCGGAGTCGGCTCGTGGCACGGGCTCCTGTCCCGACCCGAACTCCTGCACATCCGGCGCCGGGTGCTTCTCCGGCTACCGGGGAGGCGGTTTTGCAGGAGTTCGGGCCGTGTGGTTCTCCTCGACGGGACCGGCGCCACCGCCACCTCCTGCCCGTCCGCCCGTACCGAACTCCTGCACATCCGGCGTGGGGTGCTCTCCGCCGCCACGGGGCACCGTGTCTGCAGGAGTTCGGCCCGTTCACTCGTCGCGATCGCGACCATCCCGCTCCGGGGGTGTTCTCCACCGGCCTGATCGCGCGGCGAGTTGCTCGTGTCGGATGGTCCCGTCGCAGGTCGGTCCGTGATGGCCGTGAGGCTGTCGGGATGCTGCTGGCTTCCCCCTCCTACCTGCGCACTGCTGAGCTTCGCCTCCGCGGCTACACCCGCGCCACGATTCGGCACGCGCTCGACCGCGGCGACCTCATCCGGGTGCGACGAGGGCGATACGTCTGGGGAGGTGTTCACGAGTCTCACCTCGTCGCTGCCAGGTGGGGCGGTCGTCTCGACTGTGTCTCGCTGCTCGGCGCATTCGGCGTCTTCGTCCTGTCCACGGACGAGGTCCACCTGCAGTTCGACCGCACGGACTCGCGCCTGCCGCAGCGTCACCGGAGAATACGAGCGCATTGGCGCGAGTCCGCGTGCGCCCGCGCCGACCTCCAGGCTGATCTCGTGGAGGCACTCGCCCAGGCATGCCGCTGTCAGCCGCCGAGGGTCGCCGTCGCGAGCCTCGACAGCGCCCTGCACCTGGGCCTGATTGATGGCGACGATCTCGATCGCGTCTTCGACCGACTTCCCCAGCGCTACAGGCCGCTGCGAAAGCTCATCGATGCGCGAGCCGAAGCGGGCTCGGAGACGCTCGTGCGGTTGATGCTGCGGAGCATGGGCTACCGTCCCTCGCTGCAGATCAGGCTTCGGGGCGTGGGGAGGGTGGAT
The DNA here is from genome assembly GCA_029959545.1 of Microbacteriaceae bacterium PS02066. Classification (GTDB taxonomy): domain Bacteria; phylum Actinomycetota; class Actinomycetes; order Actinomycetales; family Microbacteriaceae; genus Microbacterium; species Microbacterium binotii. The sequence goes on from JASCPH010000029.1 coordinate 17,614, forward strand.
CTGCTCGTCGACGGATGGCTCATCGTCGAGTGCGACAGCCGCGCGTTCCACGGCGACGTGGCACAGCAGATCCGAGACCGACGTCGCGACCTCGCCGCAGCCGAGTTGGGATACGTCACTCTCCGCATCCTTGCGGAGGATGTCTTCCACCGACCGGATGCGGTGCGTGCCGCGCTCGGTGCGGTTCTCGCACGCAAACCTCGCGGAAGCTCCCGCGCCTCGAGCGACTGAGCGCTGCCGCGCGCGGCTGACCGAGCTGGAGGCTCGAGCGCGGGTCGGCGCGCTTCCGATACCCGCTACGCGCGGGCACCGACCGGGGGGAGCTCGAACTCCTGCAACTTCGGGCTACGGGGACGCGTGGCGGCCGGAGCGGTGCGCATCCGCAGGAGTTCGTGCCGGGTGCCGTCGAGGCGACCCCGCCCACGCCGTGAGCATGCCGACGCCCGCGCCGGTCTACGGAGCGCGGACCGAACTCCTACAATCCGTCACGTCTGGCTTTGGTGGGGAGCTCAGGAGGCGGGTTTGCAGGAGTTCGGGCCGCCGGCCCCGCCGGGCCGCCGGCGACGGTGGCGTCAGCTGCGGCGGAGCAGGCCGATGCGGTCGTAAACGTCGCCGAGGGTCTGCTCCGCGACGGCAGAGGCCTTCTGCGCGTTGACGGCCAGGGCGCGGTCGAGTTCGGCGGGGTCGTCGAGCATGGCCAAGGCGCGCTCGCGCACCGGGCCGAACTCCGACACGACGACCTCGGCCAGCGCCTTCTTGAAGTCGCCGTAGCCGCGGCCCGCGAACTCGTCCTCGATGGCGGGGATCTGGCGACCCGTGAGGGCGGCGAAGATCACGAGCAGGTTCGAGACGCCGGGCTTGGTCTCGCGGTCGTAGCGCACCACGCCCTCGGAGTCGGTCACTGCGCGCATGATCTTCTTCGCGCTGACCGCCGGGTCGTCCAGCAGCCACAGCACACCCGCGTCGGACTCCGCGGACTTCGACATCTTCGACGTCGGGTTCTGCAGGTCGTAGATGCGGGCCGTGTCCTGCTGGATGACGGGGGTCGGCACGGTGAAGGTCTTGCCGTAGCGCGCGTTGAAACGCTCGGCCAGGTCGCGGGTCAGCTCGACGTGCTGCTTCTGGTCGTCGCCGACAGGCACGACGTTGGTCTGGTACAGCAGGATGTCGGCCGCCATGAGCACCGGGTAGGTGAACAGGCCCACGTTGGTCGCGTCGCTGCCGTAGCGCTGCGACTTGTCCTTGAACTGCGTCATGCGGCCGGCCTCGCCGAAGCCGGTGATCGTCGACAAGACCCAGGCGAGCTCGGCGTGCGCAGGAACGTGCGACTGCACGTACAGCGCCGACTTCGAGGGCTCGATTCCGGCTGCAATGTACTGGGCGGCCGTGCGCCGGGTCTTCGCGCGGAGCTCGGCCGGGTCGTTCGGCTGCGTCAGCGCGTGCAGATCGACGACGGAGAAGAACGCGTCGTACGACTCCTGCAGGTCGCGCCACTGCAGCAGTGCCCCGATGTAGTTGCCGATCTGGAGGGAATCGGCCGAGGGCTGCATTCCGGAGTACAGGCGCGCTTTGCTCACCCGTCGATTCTACGGACCCGGATGCGGTGCGCCGTCGCCTCAGGCGCCCAGCCGGTAGTCGGCCACCACGGGGGCGTGATCGCTCCACCGCTCGGCGTAGGACGCCGCCCGCGCCACCCGGTAATCGGCCACTCGTGTCGCGAGGGTGGGCGTGGCCATGTGGTAGTCGATGCGCCAGCCGGTGTCGTTGTCGAAGGCCTGGCCGCGGTTGGACCACCACGTGTACGGGCCGTCCACCTCGCCGGCGAAGCGGCGCCCCACATCGACCCAGCCGAGCCCGACACCCTCGACACCGTCGACGCCGGTCACCAGGGACCCGGCATCGCCGAAGAAACGGTCGAAGTACGAGCGCTCGCGGGGGAGGAAGCCCGCCTTCTTCTGGTTGCCGCGCCAGTTCTTGATGTCGAACGGACGATGCCCGACGTTGAGGTCACCGGTGACGAGCGCCAGCGCGTCGTTCTGCGCCAGCTCGACGAGGCGCACGCTCATCGCATCGAGGAATCCGTACTTCGCGTCCTGCCGGGGAGTGCCGTCTTCGCCGGAGTGCACGTAGGCGCTGACCACGGTGAGCTGCTCGCCGTCGACCTCGACGTCGGCCTCGATCCACCGGCCGCGCGAGTCGACGCTCTCGTCGCCGAGTTCGATGCGGGATGCGGTGATCGGGATGCGGCTGGCCACCGCCACTCCGGAGCGCCCCTTGGTGAGCGACTCGTCGTGAACGAGCTCCCAACCCGGCAGCGCGCTCTCCAGATGAGCGATCTCGGCGCGCACCTCTTGCAGCGTCAGGATGTCGACATCGGCACTGTCGAGCCAGCCCGCCATGCCGTTTCTCACCGCGGCGCGGATTCCGTTGACGTTGACTGAGGCGATGCGGAGGGTTCGTGACACGCCTTTCAGCGTATCCGGGGCCACCGACATGGATGCTCAGTCGAGGAAGTGCCGGAACCTGGGCCGAGTGGTCAACGCCGCGACGGCGGCGGCGGCCGCATCCCGTTCCTCGATCGCTCGCTCGACGCGCCGCCGGGCGGCGGGACGCTGCCACCACGATGCGTGGCGGGCGCGCTCGCGCGCCTCGCGCAGGCGCACCTGGGCGGCGACCGACAGCGCGTGCAGTTCCAGTGCTTCGCGCTCGGCATCGCTCAGCTCGACCAGCGGCAGGTCGCGATCCGATGTGGACACCGCGATCCACGCCGCGGCCACGAGGATCACGATGCCGGTGATCCGGAACCACAGCAGGAACCCGATGAAGATGGCGAAGGTCGCGATGAGCGGGTTGCTCGGCGTGTATCGCAGCAGGAGACCGGCGCCCACCTGCAGCAGGGCGAGAGCAGCGCCGCCGAGGATAGACCCCGGCCAGATGCGGCGCCAACGCAGCGACGCGCCGGTCAGGAAACGGAAGAGCAGGGCGAGCGCGACAGCGTTGACCAGGAACGCGACCACCAGGCTGAGCGCGCGCGCGAGGATGGTCGACCACGTCGAGTCCGGCTGCCACTGCAGGATGCCGGCCAGCAGATCCAGCGCCCAGGTGGTGATCTGCACGAGCATCCAGCCTGCGAGCAGCGCGATGCCGAACAGTGCGGCGGCCAGGAGGTCCCGGGCCTTCAGCATGAGGTAGCTGCGGGAGTCGAAGGGCAGGCCGAATGTGTCGCGCACCGCGCGACGGGTGTAGGTGATGAACCCGATGGCCGTCCAGATGACTACCACGAGCGCGATCGCTCCGGTCACCGGCAGCAGGCCTCCGCTGCTCTGCGAGGCGACCGCCTCGACCTGGCTCGGCTTGACCAGTCCGCTCTCGCTGATGAGGGCGGGGATGTAGCTGTTGACGATGTCGATCAGCTGGTGCACGGCCGCGTCGTCGCCCCCGAGCCAGACCCCGACCGCCGCGGCCGCGAGGTAGATGCCGGCGAAGATCGCGAACAGGGACTGGTAGCTGACGCCGGCGGCCAACAGGAAGCCGTTGTGCTGGAGGAAGTGCCGCCAGACCCGGATGGGGAACCAGGCGAGGGTGCGGCGGGTGAGTTCCGTCGCCTTCTCGATCGGCTCATCCAGACGTTCGCGCAGGTTCGCCTGCGCCGAATCCCACCGCTCGCGCAAGGAGCTCTCGTCTTGGGGCAGCACGAATCGCACGTCGGCGTGTTCCTCCGCAGCTCGCCTCACGCCCTCACCCTAGCGAGATCGGGCGGCGAGGCTTCGCATCCGCTCAGCCGCGAAGGACCGCCTGCTTCACCTCGGCGATCGCCTTGGTCACCTGGATGCCGCGCGGGCAGGCCTCGGTGCAGTTGAAGGTGGTGCGGCAGCGCCACACGCCTTCCTTGTCGTTGAGGATGTCCAGACGCACATCGCCGGCGTCGTCGCGCGAGTCGAAGATGAAGCGGTGTGCGTTGACGATGGCGGCGGGGCCGAAGTACTGGCCGTCGGTCCAGAACACGGGGCACGACGAGGTGCACGCGGCACAGAGGATGCACTTCGTGGTGTCGTCGAAGCGCTCGCGGTCGACGATCGACTGCACCCGCTCCTTGCCCTTCTCGGGCGTGGAGTTCGCGATCAGGAACGGCTGCACCTCGCGGTAGGACGCGAAGAAGGGCTCCATGTCGACGATGAGGTCCTTCTCCAGCGGCAGGCCCTTGATCGCCTCGACGTAGATGGGCTTCGAGATGTCGAGGTCCTTGATCAGCGTCTTGCAGGCGAGGCGGTTGCGACCGTTGATGCGCATGGCGTCCGAGCCGCAGATGCCGTGGGCGCACGAACGGCGGAAGGCGAGCGAACCGTCGACCTCCCACTTGATCTTGTGCAGGGCGTCGAGCACGCGGTCGGTGGAGTAGACCTCGACGTCGTAGTCGACCCAGCGCGGCTCCTCGTCCAGCTCCGGGTTGAACCGGCGCACGATGAAGGTGACCAGGAACGCCTGGATGCCGGAGTCGTTGGTCTCCTGCACCTCGGGGGCCTCGGTGGTGGTCTCGGCGATGGCGGTGGCGGCCATGCTCAGTACTTCCTCTCCAGCGGCGGGTAGCGCAGTTCCCCGGCCTCGTTCTTGGTGAAGACGACCGGCTTCCAATCGAGGCGGATGTGGTCCTCCGGGTGCGAGGAGTGCGCATCGCCCGACAGGTAGGACATCGTGTGCTTCATGTAGTTCTCGTCGTCACGCGTCGGGTAGTCGTCGCGCATGTGGCCCCCGCGGCTCTCCTTGCGGTTGCGCGCGGCGACGGCAACGACCTCGGCGATGTCGAGGAGGAAGCCGAGCTCGACCGCCTCGAGCAGATCGGTGTTGTACCGCTTGCCCTTGTCATCGACGTGGATGTTCTTGTAGCGCTCACGCAGTTCGGCGATGACGAGCATGACCTCACCGAGGGACTGGTCGGTGCGGAACACCTGGGCCTTGCGGTCCATCTCGTCCTGGAGCGTCTTGCGCAGCACGGCGATGCGCTCGGTGCCGGGGTTGTTGCGCAGACCCTCGATCATCTCGCGCACCTCGCGGGCCGGGTCCTCGGGAAGCGGGACGAACTCGGCGCCGCTCTGGACGTACTTCACCGCGTTGCGTCCGGCGCGCTTTCCGAACACGTTGATGTCGAGCAGGGAGTTGGTGCCGAGGCGGTTGGAGCCGTGCACCGAGACGCACGCGCACTCGCCCGCGGCGTAGAGACCGGGAACGACGGTGTCGTTGTCGCTCAGGACCTCGGCCTCGATGTTGGTCGGGATGCCGCCCATGGCGTAGTGCGCCGTCGGCATCACCGGCACGGGCTCGACGACCGGGTCGACGCCGAGATAGGTACGGGCGAACTCGGTGATGTCGGGCAGCTTGGTCTCGAGAACCTCCGCCCCCAGGTGCGTGCAGTCCAGGAGCACGTAGTCCTTGTGTGGACCGGCGCCGCGACCCTCCTCGACCTCCTGCACCATGCAGCGGCTGACGATGTCGCGCGGCGCGAGGTCCTTGATGGTCGGCGCGTAGCGCTCCATGAAACGCTCGCCCGAGGCGTTGCGCAGGATGGCGCCTTCTCCGCGCGCTCCTTCGGTGAGCAGGATGCCAAGGCCGGCAAGGCCGGTCGGGTGGAACTGGAAGAACTCCATGTCCTCCAGCGGGAGTCCCTTGCGCCAGACGATGCCGACGCCGTCACCGGTGAGGGTGTGGGCGTTGGAGGTGGTCTTGAAGATCTTGCCGAAGCCGCCCGTGGCGAACACGACGGCCTTCGACTGGAACACGTGCAGATCGCCGGTGGCCAGCTCGTACGCGACGACGCCGGCGACCTTCGTGGCGCCGTCGTCGTCGACCGTGATCAGATCGAGCACGTAGAACTCGTTGAAGAAGTTGATGCCGAGCTTCACGCAGTTCTGGAACAGCGTCTGCAGGATCATGTGGCCGGTACGGTCGGCGGCGTAGCAGGCGCGACGCACCGGGCTCTTGCCGTGGTCGGCGGTGTGGCCGCCGAAACGGCGCTGGTCGATCTTGCCGTCGGGGGTGCGGTTGAACGGCAGGCCCATGTTCTCGAGGTCGATGACCGCGTCGATGGCCTCCTTGGCGAGGATCTCCGCCGCATCCTGGTCGACGAGGTAGTCGCCGCCCTTGATCGTGTCGAAGGTGTGCCACTCCCAGGAGTCCTCTTCGACGTTGGCGAGGGCCGCGGCCATACCGCCCTGCGCCGCACCCGTGTGCGAGCGGGTGGGGTAGAGCTTGGAGATGACGGCGGTCTTGGCGCCGGGGCCGGCCTCGATCGCCGCCCGCATCCCGGCGCCGCCGGCGCCGACGATCACGATGTCGAACTGGTGGTAGTAGACACCGTCCTTGACGACGGTGTCCGCGGTGGAGTGAGTGCTCACAGGTGGGATTCCTCTTGTCTGTTCTGATCCGTGGGACGTGGCGTGCCTACTGGCACACCTCCCACATCACGCTGTCGCTGGTCACGCCGAGGCAGGGGTCGAAGGTGAAGACGACGAGCGTGCCGAGCAGGATCAGGAAGGCCGACACGATCCAGATCGCCCAGACGAGAACGCGCCGCGTGGTGGCGTGCGTGACGTAGTCGTTGACGATCGTGCGCATGCCGTTGCCGCCGTGGATGAGGGCGAGCCAGAGCATCGCGACATCCCACCACTGCCAGAACGGCGAGGAGAGCTTGCCGGCGACGAACGCGAAGTCGATCTGGCGGATGCCGTCGCCCGTCAGAAGGTTGACGAAGAGGTGTCCGAAGATCAGCACCACGAGCACGAGGCCGGAGGCGCGCATGTAGACCCAGCCCCACTTCTCGAGGTTGGGGCCCTTGCGCCGGGGGGCGGAGAACGGGCTGCGGGGATCGGCGATCGTCGCGCTCATCAGTGACCGCCTCCCGTCGCGGCGAAGACGTTCATGAGGTGGCGGGGGGCGAAGCCCAGCATCGTGACGGCCCAGAGGCCCAGCACGATCCACCAGAGCTGGCGCTGGTAGCGCGCGCCCTTCGACCAGAAGTCGACGACGATGATGCGCAGGCCGTTGTAGGCGTGGTACGCGATCGCGGCGACGAGCACGACCTCGCCGATGCCCATCACCGGGTTCTTGTAGGTGCCGATGACCGCGTCGTACGCCTCGGGGGAGACGCGGATGAGGGCGGTGTCGAGCACGTGCACGAGGAGGAAGAAGAAGATCGACACACCCGTGATGCGGTGCAGCACCCACGACCACATGCCCTCGTTGCCGCGGTACAGCGTTCCGCGCGGCGTCTTGGACGTCGTCTGAGCGAGCGATGGTGTGACGCGTGCCGGTGCAGCCACGGTCGTCCTCCCTGATCGAACACGGTGGGGCAGGCGTTGCCCTTCGGGGTTTTTGCTGGTCCCCTGCGTCACGCGGGCGCTGCCGACAGTGTATTCGCCGCAGCACGACGGCGCCCTTTAGGCGAACCTAACAATCTCGACGTCGAGATAAATCGACCGGCGGCGCCGGTGGCTCGAGCGTTCGGCCGCCGACATTCGCGTGACATATGCCACGGATAGGGTGTCGGGTATGGGGAATGAGATCGAGGGTTTCTACGCCGTCATTCCGGCCGGCGGCATCGGCAGCAGGCTCTGGCCGCTCTCGCGGGCCGACGCTCCGAAGTTCTTGCACGATCTGACCGGCTCTGGTCAGACGCTGCTGCGCGACACCTGGGACCGCCTGGAGCCGCTGGCCGGCCACGACCGGATCGCGGTCGTCACCGGGCGTGCGCACCGCGCCGCCGTCGAGAAGCAACTGCCCGGCATCCCCGACAAGAACGTGTTCCTTGAATCCGAGCCACGCGATTCCACCGCGGCGATCGGTCTGGCCGCGGCCATCCTGGTGCGGCGCGAGCCCGACGTCGTGATCGGCTCCTTCGCCGCAGACCACGTGATCCAGGGCTCGCGGGTCTTCGACTTCGCCGTGCGTCAGGCGGTCGCGGTGGCGCGTGCCGGGTACATCTGCACGATCGGCATCCAGCCCTCGGAGCCGTCCACCGGCTTCGGGTACATCAAGAAGGCCGACGAGCTGATCATCGACGGCGCTCCTGAGGCGGCGCTCGTCGAACGCTTCGTCGAGAAGCCCGATCTCACCACGGCGCGCGAGTACTTCACCGATCGCGCCTACTCGTGGAACGCCGGCATGTTCATCTCGCGCGCGGATGTGCTGCTGGCAGAGATCGAGGCGAACGAGCCCGAGCTGCACGCGGGTCTGGTCGAACTGGCGGATGCCTGGGACGACCGCGATCGTCGCGGCCCGGCGGTCGATCGGATCTGGCCCGCCCTGAAGAAGATCGCGATCGACTACACGGTCGCAGAGCCCGCGGCAGCCAAGGGCAAGCTGGCCGTCATCCCCGGCCACTTCGACTGGGACGACGTGGGCGACTTCGCGAGCCTCACCAAGCTCGTCTCGAACGGCCGGAAGAACGATCTCGCCGTGCTCGGCGAGCACGCGCGGATCCTCTCCGACGCCTCCAGCGGCATCGTGGTGACGCAGACGCAGCGCGTGATCAGCCTCATCGGCGTGCAGGACATCGTCGTGGTCGACACCCCCGATGCTCTCCTGGTCACCACGACCGAGCACGCGCAGCGGGTCAAGCAGGTCGTCGACGCGCTGAAACTCAACGGCCGCGGCGACGTGCTCTGACACCGGATGCCGCGCCGCGCCGCAGGCGGACGAGACGCGTGTCACGGGCCGTTTGTAACCATTGCGTTGCGGCCTGCCGCTCGGCCCGTTGTGCGCGCGTCACATTGGGTAACGTTGCCGCATCCGTCCCCGGAACTGCCGGGGCATTCCCACGTCTCTTGATGGAGGACTCGTGAAGAAGACGACGACCAAGGCGCTGCTCAGCGGCCTGGCGATCGCGGCCACCGCGGTGCTGCTGGCCGGCTGTGGTTCCGCCCCCACGACCGAAACGACGAGCGGCTCCGCATCCGACGTCGTCGACGGCTTCAAGCCGTGCCTGGTCTCCGACGCGGGCGGCTGGGACGACAAGTCGTTCAACGAGTCGGCCAAGAACGGCATGGACAAGGCGGCCAAGGAGCTCGGCGTCACCCCGCTCGAGTTCGAGTCGACCAATGACAACGACTACGCGCCGAACATGCAGACCGCCATCTCCGAGGGTTGCACCCTCGTGATCGCCGTCGGCTTCAAGCTCGCCGCCGCGACCGTCGAGGCCGCCAACGCGAACCCGGATCTCGACTTCGCGATCATCGACGACTACGCCGACACCGACTACGACGGCAACACCGACGCGCCCAACATCAAGCCGCTCGTCTTCAACACGGCCGAGGCCGCGTACCTCGGCGGTTACGCCGCCGCTGCCTGGTCCGCCAAGGACGGCGTCAACAAGGTCGGCACCTTCGGTGGCATGCAGATCCCCTCGGTCGCCGTCTTCATGGACGGTTACGCCATGGGCGTCGAGAAGTACAACGAGGACAAGGGCGCGAACGTCCAGCTCTTCGGCTGGAACGTCGACACGCAGGAGGGCTCGTTCACCGGTGGCTTCGACGCCAACGACACCGCGAAGCAGACGGCTCAGGGTGTGCTCGACCAGGGCGTCGACGTGATCCTGCCCGTGGGTGGACCGGTCTACAAGAGCGCCGCGGCGGCCATCGCCGACAGCGGAAAGAACACGCTCATGCTCGGTGTCGACAGCGACCTCGCCGTCGCCGACGACAGCGTCGCCGACATCACGCTGGTCTCGATCATGAAGGCGATCGACGTCGCCGTCTACGACGCGACCATTGCCGCCTCCAAGGGCGAGTTCGACCCGACCCCCTACGTCGGCACGCTGAAGAACGAGGGCGTCAAGCTCTCGAGCTTCCACGACTTCGAGTCGCAGCTGCCGGAGGGCCTGACCGACGAGCTGACCAAGCTCCAGGACGACATCGTCGCGGGGACCATTACGGTCACCTCGAAGAACTCTCCCGCCGGTTCTTGATCTGAACCGCACCACCTCGGGGCGAGTGGCTTTCCAGCCGCTCGCCCCGAGTCCCGTTCCGACGCCTTTCGACAGGCATTTTCTCCCCAGGTAGGGTGCATCTATGAAGCTCGAGCTCCGCGGGATCACCAAGAGATTCGGCAGCCTCGTCGCCAACGACCACATCGATCTGGTGGTCCGGCCCGGGGAGATCCATGCGTTGTTGGGGGAGAACGGCGCAGGCAAGTCGACCCTCATGAACGTGTTGTACGGCCTGTATCGCGCCGACGAAGGCGAGATCCTCCTGGACGACGTCGTCCAGAACTTTCGCGGCCCCGGCGATGCCATGGCCGCCGGTATCGGCATGGTCCATCAGCACTTCATGCTCATCCCCGTCTTCACCGTCGCCGAGAACGTCATGCTCGGGCACGAGAGCACCAAGGCGCTCGGACGTCTCGACCTGAACGCCGCCCGTACGCACGTGCGCGAGGTGGCGCAGCGGTTCGGATTCGAGATCGACCCCGACGCTCTCGTAGGCGACCTCCCGGTCGGCGTGCAGCAGCGTGTCGAGATCATCAAAGCGCTCTCGCGCGACGCGAGGGTCCTCGTCTTCGACGAGCCCACGGCGGTTCTGACGCCGCAGGAGACCGACGAGCTCATGGCGATCATGCGTCAGCTGCGCGACGAGGGCACCTCCATCGTGTTCATCACTCACAAACTGCGTGAGGTCCGCGAGGTCGCGGACCGCATCACCGTCATCCGGCTCGGCAAGGTCGTCGGCGAGGCGTCGCCGACCGCCACCAACACCGAACTCGCCTCCCTGATGGTCGGTCGTGCCGTCGAGCTCACCGTTCAGAAGGAGCCGCCCACGCTCGGTGAGGGTGGCCTGAAGGTCAGCGGACTGCGCGTTCTCACCGCCACCGGTGCGATCGTGGTCGACGGCGTCGACTTCGACGTGCGACCGGGAGAGGTGCTCGCGGTCGCGGGGGTCCAGGGCAACGGCCAGACCGAGCTCGTCGAGGCGATCGTCGGACTCGCTGCGCGTGTCGAGGGCTCGATCAGCCTCGACGGCACCGAACTCGTCGGCAAGAGCGTGCGAGCCATTCTCGACGAAGGCGTCGGGTTCGTCCCAGAGGATCGCAAGGAGGACGGCCTGGTCGGCGGCTTCTCGGTCGCCGAGAACCTCGTGCTCGACCGTTCGTCCGACCCCGCCTTCGCCCGCGGCGGCACCCTGCGCCGCCGCGCCCTCGACGCGTTCGCACGCGACCGCATCCAGGAGTACGACATCCGCACCCGCGGGCCGGAGACCCCCGCGGGCACGCTGTCGGGAGGAAACCAGCAGAAGGTGGTCATCGCGCGCGAGATGAGCCGCGACCTGCGCCTGCTGGTCGTCGCGCAGCCCACCCGCGGCGTCGACGTCGGCTCCATCGAGTTCATCCACAAGCGCATCATCGAGACGCGGGATGCAGGTATCCCGATCGTCGTCGTCTCCACCGAGCTCGACGAGGTCAGCGCCCTCGCCGACCGCATCGCCGTCATGTATCGCGGCACCATCGTCGGCATCGTGCCCGGCGACACGTCCCGTGACACCCTCGGCCTCATGATGGCCGGCGCAACCGACCCGGAGGTGGCCGCATGAGCGGTTCGACGCCCACGAGCGACGGAAGCGCGCGCAAGAGCGACGGCGATGCCGAGCTGCCACGCGCGACAGGTCCGCTGACCGGTGAGGAGATCGCGCCGACGCGGTCCGGCATCTTCCTGCGCGAGCTGATGCGCGGCAGTGCCGTGACGACGTTGCTCGCGATCGTGCTCGCGATGATCGTCGGCGGCATCCTCATCGCCGTGACCAACGAGAACGTGCAGGCCGCATCCGGCTACTTCTTCGCGCGTCCCGGCGACACGTTCGTGGCCGTCTGGCAGGCCGTCTACAACGGGTACGAGGCGCTGTTCCGCGGGGCGATCTTCAACTCCCGCGGCGCCGACTTCGCGGCGCAGATCCGACCGCTGACGAACGCCCTCGGATTCGCGACTCCGCTCATCGCCGCCGGTCTCGGCGTCGCCCTCGCCTTCCGTGCCGGACTCTTCAACATCGGTGCTCGCGGTCAGATGCTCATCGCGGCCCTGTTCGCGGGACTGTTCGCCTTCAACCTCGACCTGCCGCTGTGGCTGCATTTGCCGATCACGCTGATCGCCGGCATCGTCGGCGGCGCGTTGTGGGGCGGCCTGGTGGGTCTGCTGAAGGCGCGCACGGGTGCGCACGAGGTGATCCTGACGATCATGCTCAACTACGTCGCGTACTACCTGCTGCTGTGGATGCTGCGCACGCCCGGTCTGCTGCAGATGGAGGGGACCAACCAACCCATCACGAAGCCGACGCCCGAGTCGGCGCAGTTCCCCGATCTGCTGGGGCCGCAGTTCCCGCAGCTCAACTGGGGCTTCGTCGTCGTGATCGCGGCGACCGTCTTCGTGTGGTGGCTCATCGAGCGCTCCAGCCTCGGGCTGCGTCTGCGCGCGGTGGGGGAGAACCCGCACGCCGCGCGTGCGGCGGGCATGAGCGTCGATCGCCTCTACATCTACGCGATGCTCTTCGCGGGTGGTCTCGCCGGTCTCGCGGCGATGAACCAGATCCAGGGAACCGTGACGACCGGATTCGGCGCCACGATCGATGCCGGCATCGGCTTCGACGCCATCACGGTGGCGCTGCTCGGACGCAGCCGCGCGTGGGGGACGTTCGCCGCCGGCATCCTGTTCGGGGCGCTGAAGGCGGGATCCTTCTCGATGCAGGCGCAGGGGATCCCGGTCGACATCGTGCTCGTCGTGCAGTCGCTCATCGTGCTCTTCATCGCAGCACCGCCCCTGCTGCGCGCGGTGTTCTTCCTGCCCAAGTCCGATGCCGAGAAGGCGGCCAAGGCGCGAGCCAAGGCAGCGAAGAAGGCGGTGGCCGCGTGAGCGCTCCGATCCACGACAACGCCGCCGCGCAGCTAGAGCAGAGCGACGGCACCATCCATCTCGCCGTCGTCGAGCAGCGTCATTTCAAGGGCCCTATCGTGCTGGCCGCGGTCGTCGCTCTGCTGGCCGCGCTGTTCGGCCTCTCGCCGCGCGACGGCACGTCTTCGTTCCGCCTCGGTGATCCGTCGCAGGCGCTGGCCCTGGCTGACGTGGGCGTCCCCACAGCCGTCACCTCCTGGCTGGTCTGGGCAGTGCTGGTGGTTCTGACGCTCGTCGCCTTCTGGCTCGCGTGGTCGTATCGACGTCAGCCGCTCTGGCTCACGATCGCCTTCAGCATCCTCGGCGTCTTCGCGTTCCTCGTGTGGGCCGGCGCCGACGGACTCGTCCCCGTTCCCAGCCTCCTCTTCGGTGCCGTGTCGCTGTCGGTTCCGCTGGTCTTCGGCGCCCTCGGCGGCGTGATCGGCGAGCGTGTCGGCGTCGTCAACGTCGCCATCGAGGGGCAGCTGCTGCTCGGGGCCTTCTCCGCGGCGCTCCTGTCGAGCATCACGGGCAACCCGTTCATCGGGCTCATCGGAGCGATGATCGGCGGCGTCCTCGTCTCGTTCGTGCTGGCCGCGTTCGCGATCAAGTACCTCGTGGACCAGGTGATCGTCGGTGTCGTGCTCAACGTGCTCGTCACGGGTCTGACGGGATTCCTCTACGGCGCCCTGCTGGCACCGAATGAGAACCAGCTGAACCGCCCCGAGCGCTTCACCCGCCTGCAGATCCCGGGGCTGAGCGAGATCCCCGTGATCGGGCCGGTCCTGTTCAACCAGACGTTCATCGTGTACCTGATGTTCATCACGGTCGCCCTCGTCGCCTGGGGCCTGTACCGCACTCGGTGGGGCCTGCGTCTGCGGGCCGTCGGCGAGCATCCGCAGGCGGCCGACACGGTGGGCATCAAGGTCAACGCCTCGCGGTTCTGGAACGTCTCTCTCGCGGGAGCCATCGCCGGCATCGGCGGCGCCTACTTCACGCTCGTCTCCGTGCCGCAGTTCGGCAAGGACATGACCGCGGGCCTCGGCTTCATCGCCCTCGCCGCCGTCATCTTCGGCCGGTGGGATCCGATCCGCGCCACGCTCGCGGCGCTGCTGTTCGGGTTCGCGACGAACCTGCAGAACCTGCTGACGGTGCTCAAGACACCGATCCCCAGCGAGTTCATGCTCATGCTGCCCTACGTCGTGACGATTCTCGCCGTCGCCGGGTTCGCCGGGCAGATCCGGGGCCCCGCCGCCGCGGGAAAACCGTACATCAAGGGCTGACGCCCGCATCCGCTTCTTCGAGAGGACACCGTGACCGACATCGACTGGGACGAGCTGCGCACCGCCGCGACCGAGGCCATGCAGCGCGCCTACGCGCCCTACTCCCGATACAAGGTAGGAGCCGCCGCCCTCGTCACCGACGGGCGGATCGTCTCGGGGTGCAACGTCGAGAACGCGTCCTACGGCGTCGGGCTGTGCGCGGAATGCGGCCTGGTCTCGGAGCTGAACATGACCGGCGGCGGCCAGCTGGTGGCCTTCGTGTGCGTGAACGGCGACGGACAGACGATCATGCCGTGCGGGCGATGCCGCCAGCTGCTGAACGAGTTCGCGCTGCCCGGGATGCTGCTGGAGACCGTGTCGGGCATCCGCACGATCGACGAGGTGCTCCCCGACGCGTTTGGTCCCCGTGATCTCGAGGAGTACCGCCGATGAGCGCGGTCGAGCCGTTCGACGCCGTCGACGTGATCCGCGCCAAGCGCGACGGTCGTCCCGTCGATGAGCCCGCGCTTCGGTGGATGATCGATGCGTACACGCGCGAGTACGTGACGGATGCGCAGATGGCGGCGTTCGCCATGGCGGTGCTGCTCAACGGCATGAGTCGTGACGAGATCCGCGTGATGACCGACGCGATGATCGCCTCCGGCGAGCGGATGAGCTTCACGGCGCTGTCCAAGACCACGGTCGACAAGCACTCCACCGGCGGCGTGGGAGACAAGATCACCCTTCCGCTGGCGCCGCTGGTGGCGGCATTCGGTGTCGCGGTGCCGCAGCTCTCGGGACGCGGCCTCGGGCACACGGGTGGCACGCTCGACAAGCTCGAGTCGATCCCGGGGTGGCGCGCAGCCCTGTCCAACGACGAGATGTTCGCGCAGCTGGACGACGTCGGCGCGGTGATCTGCGCCGCGGGCTCGGGGCTCGCACCCGCCGACAAGCGCCTGTACGCGCTGCGTGATGTCACGGGCACCGTCGAGGCCATCCCGCTGATCGCGTCGAGCATCATGTCGAAGAAGATCGCGGAGGGCACCGCATCCCTCGTCCTCGACGTGAAGTTCGGTTCGGGCGCCTTCATGCAGGACATCGACAGGGCTCGCGAGCTCGCGCGCACGATGGTCGCACTCGGCAACGACTCCGGCGTCGCGACGACGGCCCTGCTCACCGACATGAACAGCCCGCTGGGTCGGGCGATCGGCAACGCGAACGAGGTGCGCGAGTCGGTGGAAGTGCTCGCCGGCGGGGGCCCTGCCGACGTCGTCGAACTGACGGTCGCCCTCGCCCGCGAGATGCTGACGCTGGCCGGTCAGCCCGACGCGGACGTCGAGGCGGCGCTGAAGGACGGCCGGGCCATGGACGTCTGGCGTCGCATGATCATCGCGCAGGACGGCGACCCGGATGCGGCGCTGCCGGTGGCGCGTGAGACGCACACGGTGCTCGCACCCAGCTCCGGCGTCGTCACGCGCCTGGAGGCGCTGCCCTTCGGCATCGCCGCGTGGCGGTTGGGGGCGGGGCGCGCGCGTCCACAAGACGCAGTCGTGCACGCGGCCGGCATCGATCTGCACGCGCAGCTCGGGGAACGCGTCGAGGCCGGTCACCCGCTGTTCACCCTGTCGGCGGAGGATGCTGCCCGCTTCCCGCGCGCCCTGGAGGCGCTCGAGGGGGCCTGGGAGATCGGAGACGCGGCACCGACCGCATCCGCCCGCGTCGCCGAACGCATCACCGCCTGAGTCCACCGCGATCCGCGAGGAGCACCACCTATGCCCATCGACCAGCACGGCGACGCCACCCTCGACGGAGTGTCGCTGCGGAGCCTGCCGAAGATCTCCCTGCACGACCACCTGGACGGTGCCGTGCGCCCCGACACGATCGTCGAGCTCGCAGACGCCGCGGGCCTTCCCGTGCCCGAGAGCGACGGCGACGACCTGGCGGACTGGTTCGCCGAATCGAGCGACTCCGGTTCTCTCGTCGAGTACCTGAAGACCTTCGACCTGACGACGTCGGTCATGCAGACGCGGGAGAACCTGACGCGGATCGCGCGGGAGTTCGTCGAGGACCTCGCCGCCGACGGGGTGATCTACGGCGAGGTGCGCTGGGCGCCCGAGCAGCACCTGTCCGGGGGGCTCTCGCTCGAGGACGTCGTCGACGCCGTGCAGGAGGGGATCGAGGAAGGCGAGGATGCGGCGGCGGATGCCGGACACGACATCCGCGTCGGCCAGCTCATCACCGCGATGCGCCACACCGACCGTTCGCTGGAGATCGCGAAGCTCGCCGTCGCCTTCCGTGATCGCGGGGCGGTCGGCTTCGATATCGCGGGTCCCGAGGACGGCTTCCTGCCGTCGCGTCACCGTGCCGCGTTCGACTATCTGGCTTCGCAGTTCTTCCCGGTCACCGTGCACGCCGGCGAGGGGGCGGGGCTCGAGTCGATCCGGTCGGCCCTGTTGGACGGCCGCGCGCTGCGTCTCGGACACGGTGTGCGCATCGCGCAGGACCTCGAGGTCGTCTCGCGCGAGGGCGATGTCGTCGAGGTCGTCTTCGGCGATCTGGCGCGCTGGGTGCGCGACCGCGAGATCCCGCTGGAGCTCTCGCCGAGCTCGAACCTGCAGACCGGCGCGATCGCCGCATGGGGCAACGAGATGGCGGATCACCCCTTCGATCTGCTGTATCAGCTCGGCTTCGCCGTCACGGTGAACGTCGACAACCGCACGCAGAGCCGTACCTCGCTCACGCGCGAGCTGGCCCTGCTCGCGGAGGCCTTCGACTACGGTCTCGACGACCTCGAGACCTTCCAGATCAACGCCGCCGCGGGGGTCTTCCTGCCGGTCGAGGAGCGCGAGGAGTTGATCGACCTCATCAGCGAGGGCTTCGATCGCTGAGCCTCGCAGCGCCGAATGCCGCACCGGCGCCCTGGGCTCGGCGCTCTTCCACTCTGTGTCTCGGTTGTTCACCGTTTCGAGACGTGGAGCGTGAACCGGTGAGACACGGACGCGGGTGCCCGGTGGCTCCAGCTCTCCGTGTCTCACTTGTTCACGTTTTCGGCGCGCAGGGCGTGCACGACTGAGACGTGGATGCGGGTACCTGTCGGCGCTCTCGCTCCATGTCTGGATTGTTCACCGCTTTGGGGCGTCGGGCGTGAACGTGTGAGACGCGGATGCGGGTGGCCGGGATGTGTGTCTCACTGATTCACCTTCAGCGCCTCTCGATCGTGAACGACTGAGACACGGCGTGTGGCGGGCGGCACGATGCCCCCTCCCCAACGCCTTCTGACCGGCGGGTCGCCGACGATGCGAGTGTGCGAGCAGAGACGCGGCGCCTTGCCGTGATGGCATCTGTGGGATGACCGACGCGGCGTTCCCGGCATCCGCCTTCTCGTATCGATCCGCACGTGAGGCGGGGATCGGGCGCGGTGTTCTCCGCGGGAAACGCTTCATCGCCCCGTTCCACGGGATACGGGCGGAGCCGCCGGACCCGCATCGCGAGCTGGACGAGCTGATGCGCCTGTGCCACTGGTACCTGCCCCGATTGCGCGAGGGGCAGTTCTTCAGCCATTCCACCGCGTTGGCGCTGTACGGGGCCGCGGTGCCGCCGCAAGATGCGCTGGCTGTTCACGTCTCGGTGCATCGGCCGTCCTCTCCGCCACGCACGCGCGGGGTCTGCGGACACCGACTGCAGCAGCGCGATCCCGACGTTCACCTGCTCGGCGAGCTCCCTGTGGAGGCGCCCGAGAGAGCGTGGGTGCAGGCATCCCGGGGATGGATGACGGACGACCTCGTCGTCGCCGGCGACCACCTCCTGCGCCGCGACCGTCCGCTCACCACCATCCACGCGCTGACGACCGAAGCGCTGCGGATGCGAGGGGACGTCCTCGGTGAGCCGCTGTCGCTCATCCGGGAGGGCTCCGAGTCGGCGCGCGAGACGCTGCTGCGTCTGGTGCTGGTGCGCGCGGGACTACCCGAACCCGAGCTCAACGTGCCGCTTCGAGACGCGCAGGGACGCACCATCGCGCGTCTGGATGAGTCGTTTCCCGCATACCGCGTGGCGGTGGAGTACGACGGGCGCCAGCATGCCTTCAGCGTCACGCAGTTCCGCCGCGATGCCGATCGCTGGGATGCCATTCGGGATGCCGGTTGGCACCTCGTCCGCATCCTCGATCACCACCTCTCGCCCGATCCGGGAATCGCTGTCGCCAAGGTGCGTGCAGCGCTCACCGCGCGCGGCTGGAAGGACCATGGTCGGCGGTCAGCTCTCTGACCCCGGCGCGCTCGGTGCGTGTCCCAGGTGTGCACCCCCGCGCGGCACGGAGCGTGAAGGAGTGAGACACGGTGGGGTTCGGGTGCGCTGCGTGTCTCAACCGTGCACGGTTCTGGGGTGTGCCACGTGAACCGGTGAGACACGCAGGGGTTCGGGTGCGCTGCGTGTCTCAGGTGTGCACACCTTCGCGGCGTGGAGCGTGAAGGAGTGAGACACGCAGGCGCCGGGGCCCAATGCGTGTCTCAGGTGTGCACGCACGCGGGGCCTGGAGCGTGAAGGAGTGAGACACGGTGGGGGACTGGTGAAGTGAGACACCGGATGCGGGATGCAGCGCCCGACGCCGTGCCTGACCGCGATCGGCGGTCAGCGGGGGAGGGAGGCGGCGAAGTCGGTGACGAGCTCCGTCACGCGCTCGGTCATCTCCGCCTCGTCGATCGATGGCGTGCCGTCTCCCGCCTGCGGGCCGTAGGCCCCGAAGGATGCGTGCGAGGCCCCGTCGATCTCGACGAACTCGGCGTCGGACGGAAGGAGGTGTGCAGCATCCTCGATCTTCGCCGGGGTCGACAGGCCGTCCTCGCTTCCGCCGATGCTGAGCACGGGAAGCCCCGTGGCGGAGATGTCTGTCGCGCAGTACGAGGCGAAGAGCACGAGCGCGTCCGCAACCGTCGCGAGCTGGCAGGCGCGCACGCCGCCGAGCGAGTGGCCGCCCGCCATCCACGTGCCGACACCGGGCGCGAGCGAGGTGAACGCGTCGAGCGGCCGCGGGTCCAGGAACGCGAGGTTGTACCAGGGGCGGGTGATCACGACGGTGATGCCATCGTCGACCAGACCGGCGAGCCGGGCTGCGTACGCGATCGGCTCGACCTTGGCGCCGGGGATCAACACGAGCCCCACCTCGGATGAACCGGATGCGGGGGAGAGCACGATCGCGCCGGTCTGTTCGTCGACCGCGATCGCCGTGTCGCCACGGACCGCGTCGAGAGGCCCGGGCTCTGCGGCCATGACGCCCACCTGCCCCCAGACGAGCACGCCCAGCACCGCGACCGCCAGGAGGGCGCCCAGACTGCCCAACGACCAGGCCAGGACGCGACCGATGCGGCGGCGAGGACGAGGGGGTGCGGGATTGGTCACCGGTCCAGGCTAAAGGCCACCGACCGCGGGAACGCAGCGAGCCCCGCTTCCGTCATGGCCGACGGAAGCGGGGCTCGCGAGATCGGATGCTCAGGCCGATTGATGGGCTGCGACGACGTCGCGCACGGCCGTGAACAGGGGATGCTGCGGCTCCAGTCCTGTGACCTCGGTCGTGAACGCGGCGGCGCTCTTCGTGCTGAGCAGACGCTGCAGCTCGACGGCCTCCGGATCCTCGGGGGACGAGAAGGAGAGCGCGGCGCCCATCGTGGCCACGAGAGCCTCGGTGGACAGCCCACGTTCCGCCGCCTCCGCGGCGGGGCCGACGAAGCGCTCGTGGCGCGAGAGCTTGCGCAGCGGCTGACGGCCCACGCGCCATACCGTGTCGGGCAGGGCTGGGTTGCGGAAGCGGGAGAGGATCGTCTCCCGGTAGCGGGCGAGCTCGTCGGGGGCGAACTCGTGCTTCGCGATGAGCACGGCGGACGTCTCGGCGAGCGTGGCGGAGACGGCCGCGGCGATCTCGGGGGAGGCGAGCGCATCCGAGATCCGCTCGATGCCGGCGCGGGCGCCGTAGTAAGCCGTCGCGGCGTGGCCGGTGTTCACCGTGAAGAGCTTGCGCTCGATGTAGGGCGCCAGGTCGTCCACGAAATGCGCGCCCGGGATGCGGGGCGGCTCCCCCGCGAAGGGCGCCTGCTCGATGGCCCATTCGTAGAACGGCTCGACGACCACGTCGACACCGGCATCCGCCGGCTGGCCCGGCACGATGCGGTCGACGGCGGTGTTCGCGAACACGGCACGCGCGGACAGCGCAGCCCAGTCATCGCCGGCCTGCTCCTCGATGTGCGCGCGCAGTTGGTCGGTGGCTCCGATCGCGTTCTCGCAGGCCATCACCTGCAGCGGCGCGAGGGTCTCGTCGCGCTGGGCGAGGCCGGCGCGGATCAGAGGGGCCACGAACTTCAGGATCGTGGGGCCCACCGCGGTCGTGACGACGTCTGCGGACGCGATCTCGTCGACGACGGCCTGAGGGTCTTCCGCGCTGTTGAGCGCCCGGAAGCCGGTGACCACGACATCCGTGCCTCCGTCCCCGACCTCGTGGACCGTGTAGCTGTCCACGGCGTTGATCGCGTCGACGAGCCCGGCCGACACGTCGGAGAACACGACCTCGTAGCCGCCCTCGTGCAGGAGGAGACCGACGAAGCCGCGGCCGATGTTGCCGGCGCCGAAGTGAACGGCCTTCATGCGTTCACCGACGCGAGCAACTCGTAGAGCTCCTCGGGCGTCGAGGCGGCCTTGAGGCGCGCGACGTCGTCCTCGTCGGAGAAGAGCAGCGCGATCTGCGACAGGATGTCGAGGTGCTCGTCGCCCTTGCCGGCGATGCCGATCACGAACGACACGGGGTTGCCGTCCCAGTCGACGCCGCCGTCGTAGCGGACGACGGAGAGACCGGAGGTGAGGATCTCGTCCTTGGTCTCATTGGTGCCGTGCGGGATCGCGAGCTCGTTGCCCATGTAGGTCGAGACGGCCTGCTCGCGCTGCTGCATGGCGTCGAAGTACCTGCCCGTGACCGCTCCCGCGGACTCGAGGATGTCGGCCGCTTCGCGCATGGCCTCATCGCGACTCGCGCCGCCCGAGTGGATGCGCACCTGTCCGATACCGAGAACTGCCATGATTCTTCCTTTCCCGTTCCTGCCGCGCGCTGCCTGCTCACGGCACCGCGGGCATCTCGTGCCCGCGGAACACGGATGCGGGTCGCACGAGGTGTGCGACCCGCATCCTGTGGGTCAGCCCTGCTGA